>CAMDKK010000005.1 GCA_945901045.1 Limnohabitans sp. Rim8 | reverse complement strand
AAGCCTCCCAGGCGGGGCTGGCTTGCAATTGCGCGTCATAGCTTCGCACAAAGGCATTCAAGTCCTCGGCTTTGGCCTGCATGCGGGCCAAAGCATAGAGGGCCGGCGCGCGTAGCGTGCATCGCTCCGCTTGGTCAAAGGCGGCAAATTGTGCGCAGGAGTTCAGCAGTTCAATTGTCAGCATGGAAGTGGCAGCGCTCAAAAAGCGACATAGTACCGCCTGCAGCGCCCTTGCGCTGTACTTGCGGCACAGAAGGTGGCGCGGCCCGATGTTGCACCGTCTGGCGGCGCAGGGCGCAGGCTCAATAGATTTCTGGAGGGTTGCGGTATTTCCCCGTAATGAGATGAATCCCGGGACACATCAGCATTTTTTGATGATAAGTTGCTTGTAGCGACTGACGCGGGTTGCCTCGCCGATGTGCTTGATGGTCCGGCCACTACGGCCACTACGGCCACTACGGCCACTACGGCCTCTAAGTCCTGTCACTGCTGCACATGCAATATGCCGGCAAATGCGGCGGCTCAGCTTTTTGTCGACATGAAGGCGGCCACGCCGCTGGGGGTCAAAAGGCCGAGCGTTGTTCTGGCCAGACCAGGCATATCAAGGCAGACAGTTCTGCTTCGCCCAAGCCCGCAGCCTGGGCTGCGCGCAGTTGTTGCTGCACGGTGGCCATGACCGGCATGGGGGCCCCACTGCTTTGCGCCACCTGCATCACGGTGTCCACATCTTTGAGCATGGTCGACAAAGCCCCAATCGATGCTTGGCTGGGCGTGACCATGCGGGGCACAAAAACTTGCAGTGGTTTGGAGTCGGCCCAACCGCCTTGCAGGGCTTTGGCCAGTTGATTCAAGTCAATGCCATTGCGGTGCGCCAGACCCACGGCTTCTGCAATGGCGGCCACCGTGCTTGCCACAATGGTCTGGTTGCAAAGCTTGGTGGCTTGGCCCGCACCGCTGTCGCCCATGTGGGTGATGTTGCTGGCATAAGCGGACATGGCTTGGCTGGCGCTCTCCAAGGAGCTGATGTGGCCGCCCACCATCACGGCCAGTGTGGCCGTTTGCACACCCATCACGCCGCCGGACACGGGCGCATCGAGCCAGTCCGCTTGGCACGCCAGGTGCAGGCGTTGGCTCCAGGCACGGGTCTGCTCTGGGGGGACGCTGGAGTGGTCCACCAGCCATCGCAAATGGCGGGCATGGACGATGCCTTCGGGCCCGAACACCACTTGTTCGACGGCGGATGTGTTCAACAGGCACATGAAAACGCCATCCACATCGCTGGCCGCTTGGGCTGGGGTGTCGCACCAGTGCGCACCCAATGCGATCAAGGCTTGGGCTTTGGCAGGGGTGCGGTTCCAGACATTGACCGTGTGCCCTGCCGACAAGAGGCGCAGGGCCATGGGCTCTCCCATCAAACCCAGTCCGCAAAAAGCCAGTTTCACGGCTGAGCTTTCATCACAGCAGCCTGGGCATCAGAGCTTGAGCGCTTGCGGCAGGAACAGGGCAATTTGCGGGAAGGCCACCAGCAAAGCGAGCACCACGACCAAGGTGTAGACAAAGGGCATGACGCCTTTGAAGATCGTGGCTGTGCTCAACTCGGGCAGCATGTTGCGCACCACGAACATGTTCATGCCCACGGGCGGGCTGATCAGGCCGATCATCACCACCAAAACAATGACGATACCAAACCACACAGGGTCAAAGCCCAAACTGACCACCAAGGGGAAAAACACCGGCAGCGTCAGCAGCACCATAGACAACTCTTCCATGGCGGCCCCCAAAATGACATAGATGGCACAAATGGCGATCATCACCGCTACGGGGCTGATGTTGTGTGTGGAGACCAGACTTTTCAGATCGGATGGCAGTGTGGTGAAGTTCACGAAATTGGCAAACACCAGTGCGCCCACCAAAATCATGAACAGCATGCCGGTTGTGCGCGCACTTTCGATCAAGATGTCCAAGGTGACGGAAACGTTCAGCGATCTGCGCAACAGGGCAATGATGAAGGCCCCAAAAGCACCAATGCCCGCGCCTTCTGTGGTGGTAAAGACGCCGCCGTAAATGCCCCCCATCACAATCACAAACAAAACAGCCACAGCCCACACATCTTTCATGGCATCGAAGCGTTCGGCCCAGCTCGAGCGTTTGGCTGCAGGGCCTGATGACGGGTCACGCCAAGTGATGAAGGCGATCGTCAGGCACATCATGAAGACCGCCAACAAGCCGGGGAGCATGCCCGCCGCAAACAGTTTGCCGATGCTGGTTTCTGTGACCAGGCCATAGATAACCAAGATGGTGGAAGGTGGAATCAAAATACCCAAGGTGCCCCCGGCCGCAATGGCGCCAGCCGCCAGCTGACCCGAGTAGCCATGGTCTTTCATGGACGGGTAGGCCACTTTGGTCATGGTGGCAGCTGTCGCAATGGATGAACCGCAAACGCTGCCAAATCCAGCGCAGGCCATCACCGTGGCCATGCCAAGTCCTCCCCGAAAATGTCCGACAAGTGTGTAGGCCGCCCGGTAAAGCTCTCGGGACATGCCAGCGCGTGTCACGAAGTTGCCCATCAAGATGAACAAGGGAACGACCGAAAGCGTGTACTCAAAACCTGCTTCATAAACCGTGGAGGTGACGGAAGCCAAGGCGGGATTGAGTCCCCTCATCCACCACAGGCCAGCAAAGCCCACCAGGCCCATGGCAATCGCCAACGGAACCCGGGCAAAGGCCAGGATCAACATGGCCAACAGGCCAATACTTGCTTCTGTCATGGTGTCACTTCTTTGGCATCAAGGGCAGCCTGCTCGGCGTGCGGTATGAAAATGAGCACCAGGTGCATCAGGCCAGCAATCACGATCATGCCGCTCATGGTGTAAACCACAGGGGCCAGTGGCAGCAGCAGGACGTTGGTTGTGTCGCCGTATTCTGCAACGCGCACGGCCCGCTTGAAGAGGATGTAGCCCACGCCCGATAAGGCGATAAAACAGACGACATCGGCCAGTCGATTGAGAAAGGTTTTGACCCCTGGGCTCATGAAGACATCAAAGGTGTCGATGACGATGTGCTCACGCCGGGCACTGACCAAGGGCAAAGCGCAATAAATGAGCAGGGCCAGTCCTATTTCCGTGATTTCAAAGCCGCCTGCCAGCGGCTTGTTGAAAAAATAACGGCCCACCACATCTACCGCTGTGACGATCATCATCAAAAAAAGCACGGCTGCGGCAAAGTAGCCCAGAGTCCTTTGTAAAAGTTGAGCCAATCTCATCCCTTGTGTCCTTGTCTCAGGCGGTTGGCGCGACGTGTCCAGGCGTCGAATGTGATGTTCATGATGCGGTCTGTGCGCAAGAAATCTCTGGCGCGACGCGCTTCTGCTGGATCGATAGGGCGAACACCCCCGAGCGTTGATGCATTGATTTGCAACTGGGCCATGCGCTCCATAAAGACCGCCAGAAAAGCGGCTTCTTGGATGCTTCGCCCGGCCGTCAGCAGGCCATGGTGGGCCAGCAGCATCGCATGGTGCGGGCCCAGTGCGGTGGCGATGATCTCCCCCTCTTTGTCGGCCGTGGGCAAGCCTGGCCACTCGGGTAAGTAGACCATGTCTTCAAACAAAGGAGTAGCGTCCATGTGGGCCACAACCAGGGGGCATTCGGCCGCAGCCAGTGCCGAGGCCGCGGGGGGATGGGTGTGGACAATGGCGTTCACGTCCGGGCGGCTTTTGTAGACCCACAAATGAAAGCGTGTGGCAGGGTTGGGCTCGCGTATGCCGTGAGCACCTTCCCCTTCGAGCAAGCGCATTTGGTCGTCAATCAAAAGCCAAGATGCAGGTGTGGCTTCATCAAATGACAAACCCAGAGGCAGCGTCCAATAGGTGTTGGGGACAGGTCCCCGGGCGGTGATTTGCCCTGCTAAGCCTGATTCATGCTTTTCGTCCGCAAGAATCAGGGCGCATTGGGTCAGAACTTGACGGGGGTCAGTCATCCGATGCCGAAATTATTTGCCGTCGGCCACGCGCTTGAGTTCTTCACGGAACTCGGCCAAGACCTTGGCACCTTCCAGCCCTTTGGCATTGGCAGCTTGGATCCAGGTGTTGGCCAGGGGCTCTGTGCGGGTGCGAACTTCGGCAATGAAGGCAGGGCTGGCTTGTTGGATGTTCACACCCGCAGCGCGCAAGGCTTCCATGCCGCCTTTGTCTGCAGCGTCCCAGGCTTGACCCGCCAAGCGGGCCAAGGCTTCACCCGATACGGACATGATGGCGTCCTGGTCTTGCTTGGACAGCTTGTCCCACTTCTCTTCGTTCATGAAAAAGCCAAAGGCCGAAGAGTAAAAACCGCCGGGGAAAATGGTGGCGTGTTTGACCACTTTGTCCAGGTTGAAGGACTTGATGGATTCGGCCGGGAAAAATGTGCCATCGGCCACGCCCGAGGCCAGAATTTCATAAGATTCAGGGGCGGGTTTGACCAGAGGAGAGGCGCCCAGGGCTTTGGCAGAAGCCTCGGAGATGCCGCCGCCGCTGCGGATTTTCATGCCAGCGATGTCAGCGACTGAGTTGACTGGCTTTTTGACCAAAAACATTTGACCAGGGCCGTGGGTGAAGACGCCCAGCAATTTAACACCTTTGTATTCACCCGCTTTGTGCAGGTGTTTCCAATGGATGCGGCTGAAGGCCACCGAGTTGATTTCGGCGGTGCCACCCGAGCCAGGGAGTTCGGCCAACAGAGGCAGAGGGTGGCGGGCGGGCGTGTAGCTGGCGGTCACATAGGACACGTCCATCACACCATCGCGTACGCCGTCAAAAGTGCCTTGCGCCGCCACGGGGTGCTTGGCCAACATTTGCATTTTGACGCGGCCATTGGTGGCTTTTTCCACGGCTGCGGCCCAACCACCCAACACATCACGCGTCAGGGGGTGGGTGGGGCCCACCCAGCTGGACATGGTCAGCACGGTTTGGGCGCTGGCCGTGTTGAAACCCATGACCAGTGCCATGGCACCTGTCAAAGCGAGGTGTTTGAAAACTTTTCTCATGGATTGTCTCCGTCAAAATAGCAGGACCTGAAATCAGGCGGTTGTAGGAAAGCAAAGTATATTGATTGAATGTTGTCAAAGCCGTCAAATTAGTCATGGTTTACCCGTGTCTGGGGACGAACATTCACCTAAATATTCTTGAAAGCATGCGCCCTTCATTCGATCTGCCACCAAACGCCCGTGTTTTGATGACGGGCGCTGCCGGTTATGTTGGACAAGCCTTGGTCAAGGCCTTGGTATTGAGCGCCCCAACGTCTTGGCAATGGGTGTTGACCGATACCCAATCTGCTGAGGGGGCAAGATCCGAAGCCAACACGCGGTGGGTCGCCGGTGATTTGTCAGATCCACGGGTGTGTGATGCGCTGTTTCAGCAACCTGTTCATGCGGTGGTGCATCTGGCTGGTTTGATGAGTGGGCGCACTGAGCAAGACGTGGCGCTGGGGGAGCGCATCAACTTGCATGCTTGCCTGGATTTGCTGGCCCGCTGCCGAGCCCAGCACAGTCAAGGCGGCCCTTTGGTGCGCTGGCTCATGACCAGCTCGATTGCGGTCTACGGCACGCCCCTGCCGCCTCGGATCGACGACCACACCCCACAGCGGCCCAGCCTCAGTTATGGCACCCACAAGCGCATGCTGGAGTTGATGCTCGACGACATGAACCGCCGTGGTGACTTGGATGGCCGAGCCGTGCGTTTGTCCGGCGTGGTGCTGCGCCCCGTCTTGCCCAATGGGGCCTTGTCAGGATTTAACAGCGACCTGATTCGCGAGCCCTTGTCGGGGCGAGACTATGTCTGCCCTGTCTCGCCCGATGCCCGACTTTGGCTTTTGAGTTTGCCTTCAGCGCTGGCGCACCTCACGCGCTTGTTGGGCTTGGACCATGCCACATGGTTCCGGGTCATGGGCCCGGCCGGAACCTGTGCCCTGAATGCGCCGGCCTGGCCCGTGACCGTGCACGAGGTGTTGCAGGCCATGGCGCAGATTGATTCGCAAGCACCGCAACGTGTTCAGTTTGCTCCCCAGCCCGACCTGCAGGCCCAGTTTGGCGCATGGCCGCAGGACGTTTCTTTTGCGCTGGCCCAGCAGCTCGCGCTGACGGACGAACGCCAGACTTTCAAGCATGATTTGAGTGCCTTTATGCGCCAGTTGGCGCAGTCCATCTTGATCCCTTGAGCACCCACCACCCTGTCTAGAAAAATTGCCATGACCACACCCAAACGCCTTTTCACACCCCCTGAAAAACTCACCTCCGCGCGCATCGTTGAGGGGATGGACCGCACGCCCCATCGGGCCTTTTTGCGGGCGGTAGGCATGTCGGATGAAGACTTTGGCAAGCCCATGGTGGGCATTGTCAGCCAGCATGGCGAAAACACCCCCTGCTCAATGTCCTTGGGGCCGCAGGCCGATGCGGCACGCCTGGGCGTGGCGGCAGGGCAGGGCATTTCAGTGCCGTTCACCACCATTTCCGTTTCGGACGGTGTGTCCATGAACCACGCAGGCATGCGCATGAGCCTGGTGTCACGGGAAATCATTGCCGACTCCATTGAGGCCGTGATCACGGCCCACGCCTATGACGGCCTAGTGGGTTTTGCCGGCTGCGACAAAACCTTGCCGGGGGTGATGATGGCCATGGCCAGACTCAACTGCCCAAGCGTGTTTGTCTACGGCGGGGCCATGTTGCCCGGGCAATGGCGCGGCAAAGATGTGACCATTCTCACCGCCTATGAAGGGGTGGGCTCGGTGCTGGCGGGTCAGATGAGTGAGCAAGACCTGCACGAGCTCGAGCGCGCTTGCTCGCCTACGGTGGGTTCATGTCCTGGCCAGTTCACGGCCAACACCATGGCCATGGTGGCCGAAACCCTGGGTCTGGCGTTGCCTGGTTCGGCCATGATGCCTGCGGTGTACAGCGAGCGACTGGCTCTGGCGCGTGCTGCAGGGCGGCGCATCACCGAGATCATTCGGGAAGGCGGCCCCTTGCCGCGCGACCTGATCACCCGCAAGTCCCTTGAAAACGCTTGCGCTGCTGTGGCCGCTACGGGGGGGTCGACCAATGCGGGCCTTCATTTGCCGGCCATCGCACACGAAGTCGGTATCTCTTTCACTTTGGACGATGTGGCGGCCGTGTTTGCCCGAACCCCCTTGATTGCCGATCTGCAACCCGGGGGGCGGTTTTTGGCCGTCGATTTACACCGCGTGGGTGGGGTCCGCTCGGTATTGAAGTCTTTGCTGGAAGGCGGACACTTACATGGCGATGCCCTGACCCTGTCCGGTCGCACTTTGACCGAGGATTTGGCCGATGTCCCATTGCCGGACGGGCAAGTGGTTCGGCAGGTGGCGCAGGCCATCAGCCCCACGGGCGGTGTGGTGGTGCTCAAAGGCAATTTGGCACCCGAAGGCGCTTTGATCAAAGTGGCGGGCTTGAAGTCTTTGGTGTTTGAAGGCCCGGCGCGCGTCTTTGAGAACGAAGAGGAATGCTTCGAGGCGGTCACGCAACAAACTTATGCGGCGGGAGACGTGCTGGTGATTCGCAACGAAGGCCCCAAAGGTGGCCCGGGCATGCGGGAGATGCTGGGCGTGACGGCGCTGGTCTACGGGCAAGGCATGGGCGAAAAAGTTGCCCTTTTGACCGATGGCCGTTTTTCCGGCGCGACCCGGGGCATGATGGTCGGCTACATCGGGCCAGAAGCGGCGGACAACGGTCCGATTGCCTGGCTTGAAGACGGGGATCGCATTCGGCTCGATGCCAGTGCGGGCACACTCGATGTGCTCTTGAGTCCGGAGGTTTTGGCTGTGCGTGCACAGGCTGCTGCGGTACGGCCAAGACCACGTCTGTCGGGCGTGCTTGAAAAATATGCCAAGCTGGTGTCGGCAGCCCGACTGGGGGCGGTGACCCACAGCGGCCCGGACCCGGTGAATTGATTTTTTAAGCATGATTTGAGATTCGAAATTTCGGTCTATAAATTAGAACTACAGTGTTTTTTATAACGTTGAGGTGTCTGAATAGCGTCCCTGATCGCATTCCGACTGTGAGGAGGGCTCAAGCCTGGCCCAATGCCTGCGAAAGCGCGGCCGCCTCTTTGACCAGGATGGCGCCGAACTGGCGCATCTTGACCTCTTTGAGCCTTGCACCAGGCCCGAACACCGCGATCGAGCCAGCCACCTGCCCATGGCTGTTGAAAAACGGGGCCGCAATCGCCACCGCGCCTTCTATCAAGGCGTTTTTGCTGGTGGCGTAGCCGCGTTTGCGTATGTGTCTCAGTTCTTGCGCAAAGCGGATCGGGTCCAGGCTCAGGCCTTCAGCGTAGCGTTCAATCGCCTCAATGGAGGTGTTGGCATGTGCCAGGATGACTTGACCGCTGGCGCCCAGAACAATCCGGTCCTGATAACCAACGCCCCGTTTGAAACTCAGTGCCTGGGGGCTGGGCAATTCGGCAATGCACAGGCGCATGTTCCCTTGCGGCACAAAAAGGGCCACGGTTTCCTGAGTGGATTCCCACACGCGTTGCATGATCGGTTGACCCACCGCGGAGACATTCAGGCCCGATGACCAGACATGCGTCAACTGGCCCACGGCAGGTCCAAGCCTGAATTTCTGAGGCTCCCCAACCGACACCACAAAGCCCGATTGCACCAGCGTTTGCAGCAAGCGGTACAAAGTGGGCCGACTCAGATTGACGCGCTGCAACAACTGCGCAGCGCTGAGCTCGTGGTCGTTCACGGAAAAGGCTTTCATAATGTCCAGCGCCCGTTCAACGGCGCGGACCCCATCGCCAGAGGTCGATTTCAAGTTCAAGCTGTTCCTTCGAAGGGATGGAGGTGCCGGCATGGGGCTGCTGCGCGCAGTGAGTTTGCCCAAAACTCGGAGTTTGCCGGGGTCTGCCGGGTGTGGGTCACTGTCCATCAGGCGGACACCTCTATCATTTTACTGACGCAAATCTTGCCTTCATCAAGGGATGCTTGAAAACCACGGGAATAAAGGAGACGTTTTTCATGAACAAGGACATGTCTGAAACACTGATACGAACAGGGCCTGGCAGCCGCATGGGCAATCTGATGCGGCGTTATTGGGTGCCCGCCTTGATGACAAGTGAAATTGAACAAGCCGATGGGCCCCAGGTCCGTGTCGAGCTGTTGGGCGAAAAGCTGCTGGCTTTTCGCAACACTGACGGGAAGGCCTGCGTCATCAGCGAATTTTGCTCACACCGGGGGGTGTCGCTTTACTTTGGCCGCAACGAAGAAAACGGCATCCGTTGTGCCTACCATGGCGTCAAATTTGACGGCGATGGTCAGTGTGTGGATGTCCCCTCCAACCCCAAAGCCTGCGCGCATATGCACATCAAGGGCTACCCCTGTGTGGAGCGCGGCGGCATTGTCTGGACCTACATGGGGCCTGCGGACAAGATGCCTGCGCCACCCGAACTGGAGTGGTGCACCTTGCCTTCAAGCCATGTCTTCGTGTCCAAGCGCTTGCAATACTCCAACTACCTGCAGGCCATGGAAGGCGGCATCGACACCAGCCATGTGTCGTTTGTGCACCGCTACGAGGTGGACACCGACCCGATGCACAAAGGCGTGAAAGCACTCGACTACATCAAGGCCGATGGCAACGTGGTTTTTGAGATTGAAAAAACCTCGTTCGGTATGACTTTGTTTGGTCGCCGCATGGGCGAGCCAGACAGTTTTTACTGGCGCATCACACAGTGGCTGTTCCCTTGGTTCACGATGATTCCACCGTTTGGTCACCATGCCCTGGGTGGTCATGCTTGGGTGCCAATCAATGACCATGAATGCTGGGCCTGGAGCATCAACTGGCAGCCCAAGCAGCCCCTGTCGACAGAGGAAAATGAAGCGATGGCTGCTGGCCAAGGCATCCATGTTGAGTACGAAGCCCCAGGCAGTTTTGTGCCCAAGTCCAACCGTGAAAACGATTACATGATGGATCGCAAGGCACAGCAGGAAAAGCGTGCCTTCAGCGGGGTGTTTGGTTTTTCGGCGCAGGACTATTCCTTGCAGGAAAGCATGGGCCCCATACAGGACCATGCGGCTGAGAAACTCTTGCCGACCGACCGTGCCATTGTCATGGCGCGTCGCATGTTGCATGATGCGGCAGTGGCGCTGGAGCAAGGCGTCGAGCCGCCCGCACTGGACGCCAAAGAGCAGCGCGTTCGCCCGGCAGGTGTTTTGCTACCAAGAGGCGATGATCCCCTCGCTTGGGCCAAAACGCACTTGGCCAATGGCCTGGACGAACCCGTCTTTTCAATCTGACGGTCTTGCATTGCAAAGCAATCAACAGGAGACAAAATGACAAATTTCAATCGCAGGCAACTGACCGCATGGGTCCTTGCCAGTCTGGGTCTGAGTGTGGCCATGACCGTGAGCGCACAGGAATGGGCACCCACCAAACCGGTGCGCATCATCGTGCCCATCACCGGCAGCACCAACGATGTTTTGGCGCGCTTGATCGCCCCCAAACTGCAAGAAGTTTTCGGGCAGCCCTTTGTGGTGGAAAACAAACCTGGTGCGGGCGGTAACATCGGCGCCGACATGGTGGCCAAGGCCGCACCCGACGGCCACACCTTGCTGATCGGCTACAACGGCCCATTGGCCATCAATGTCAGTTTGTTCGACAAAATGCCCTATGACCCGGTCAAGGATCTGGCCCCCATTACCTTGATGGTCAAGGCACCGCAATACCTGGTGGTCAATCCGGCATCGGGCATCAACAGCGTGAAGGATTTTGTGGAGAAAACCAAAGCCAACCCGACCACGTATTCCTATGGCTCTGTTGCCCTGGGCAGTGCTTCGCACCTGACCATGGAAATGTTCAAGTCGGCGGCCGGGTTTCACATCACCCATATCCCTTACCGTGGTGCCGGACCCGCGGTCAGCGATTTGATTGGCGGCAACATCCAGGCTGGGTTTTTCGTGCCGGGTAATGTGCAGCAGTTTGCTAAGGAAGGACGTTTGAAATTGGTGGCCACCTCGGGCCTCAAGCGCTTTGCCAGCACGCCCGACATTCCCACCCTCAGTGAATCGGGCTATTCTGACTTTGAAGCCACTTCGTGGATTGGCTTTCTCACCACCGGGGGCACACCCGCACCCATCATCGAGCGTTACCACCGTGAGATCGTGAAGATCGTGCGTTCGCCCGAAATCACCAAGCGTTTGCTGGACATGGAGTTTGAAATTGTGGCCACCACTCCCAACCAGTTCCGTGACTGGATTGGCTCGGAAATCAAGCGTTGGGGCAAAGTGATCAAAGACACCGGCACCAAGGCGGAGTGAGCGGCATGGGCAAGCCACGTTTGCAAGGCCAAGTGGCGCTGATCACCGGCGCGGGCTCGGGCATTGGTGCTGCGACGGCGTATGTTTTTTGCCAGGAAGGCGCTTCGGTCTTTTTGGTGGATGCGGATGCACAGGGCCTGGAACGCACGCGTCAGGCCATTCTGCAGACTGCGCCCGAGTCTCATGTGCTGTGCGCCCAAGCCGATGTGAGCGACCCCACGCTGGCACTGCAAGCCGTGGCGCGCTGCGTCAGAGAGCTCGCAGGCCTGGACATCCTGGTCAACAACGCGGCCATGCGCAATTATTCGGCGGCAGCCCAAGCGACTGCGGCCGAATGGCATGCCATCGTCGGCGTCAACCTGGTGGGCATCACGAATTACTGCCATGCCGCCTTGCCGCACTTGCGCAGCACTGGCCATGGCAGCATCGTAAACGTGTCTTCTTGTTATGCCGTCAAGGGGCGCAAAGGCATGGCCTTGTACGACGCCACCAAGGCCGCTCAATTGGCCTTGACCCGGTCCCTGGCCTGTGAAGAGGCGGTGCACGGCGTTCGCGTCAACGCGGTGTGCCCCGGCTCGACGCTGACGGATTTCCATCTGGGCCGGGCACACAAGCTCGGCAAGAGCGTGGAGCAACTCAAGACCGAACGCAAGGACACTTCCTTGCTGGGCCGGTGGGCTGCGCCTGAAGAAATTGCCTGGCCCATTTTGTGGATGGCTTCTTCGGAGGGGTCGTTCATCACCGGCAGCACTTTGGTGGTGGATGGTGGCTTGCACATCGTTTAGAGCGATGCCTCGCAGTCTTTTTGGGATGAGAGAATTCAAACTCCTAGACTCTCATTGCCGCACACAGCGCTAAACCCCAAGCAAAGCTAAAAGCCATAAAACGTTGTGCTAAATCGGTGGAATCGCTTGTCCGTTCTTGGATCGGACACGTCAGGCAGCTGAATCTGCTAATCTGGTGCAAACTTCTATAAGTGATTGGAAAATTCATGAAAAATCTGACTTTGGATCAAGCCACGCAAATCCTGCAAGGCGCTATGAAAGCCGCCCGAGCGGCGAACTACAAACCCATGGGCATTGTGGTGCTGGATGCCTCTGGCCAGTTGGTGTCTTTTGTGCGTGAAGATGGTGCCAGCATGTTCCGTTTCGATATCGCCCGAGGCAAGGCTTGGGGCGCCGTTGGCATGGGTGCCTCCAGTCGCACGCTGGCAGAGCGAGCCAAAGACAATCCCAATTTCTTTGTGGCTTTGTCGGCCACAGCAGAAGGCAAATTTTTACCGCAACCGGGTGCCGTTTTGATCAAGGACGCCAGCGGTCATATTTTGGGCTCAGCCGGTGCCAGTGGGGGTACAGGCGATGAAGACGAGTTGATTTGCATGGCAGGGATTCAAGCTGCCGGACTGGTGGCAGGTTAAAACCATGAAGACAACACAAAAAACCATGGGACTGAAGGCGCGCGTGGGTGTTTTGGGCATGGGCATCATGGGCGGTGCCATGGCCGAGACCTTGCTGGCCCACGGCTTTACGGTCACGGGTTTCGACATCGATGCCAAAGCGCGTGCGCGCCTGAAGAAAGCCGGCGGTCAAGCCCTGACCAGCGTGGCCGATGTGGCTTGCCAATCGGATGTGCTGATTGTGTCTCTGCCATCTTCCAAGGCTTTGGCACAAATCACCGAGGCCCTGCTCGCCATGCCTCGGCCTGCATGGACGCAGCCGCCGATTGTCATTGAGGCCAGCACTTTGCCATTGGCAGACAAAGAGGCGTTTGCCAACAGCCTGCGCAAATTGGGCATCACCACACTGGATTCACCCGTCAGCGGCACGGCGGTGCGGATCAGGGCGCGGGATTGGACATTTTTTGTCAGCGGTCCGCAAAAAGCTTATCGAACGGTCTTGCCCGTTTTGAATGCATTCACGGACAACGTGGCTTATGTCGGGCCATTTGGCAATGGCATGAAGATGAAGTTTGTGGCCAACCATCTGGTGGCCGTGTACAACGTGGCCTATGCCGAGTCAATCACATTTGCCCGAAAAATGGGGCTCGATCCGGAGGAAGTGCTCCAATTGTTTGGCAACAGTCCGGTGTTGGGCACGGGCTTGATGCGCCTGCGCATGCCCATGATGGTGGCGCGTAAGTATTTGCCGGCGACCATGAAAGTGGACGTTTGGCAAAAAGACATGGCCGTGATTGCCCAGATGGCCTCGCAAGTGGATTGTCCGATTCCACTTTTTGCAAGCTGTGCGCCGATTTTCAACAGTGCCATGGCCATGGGCAAGGCCTTGGAGGACACGGCCTCTGCCGCAGAGGTCTTGGCGGCCATGGCAGGAATTCCTGCTGCGCCCACTCTGCGCAAGCGCTCCAGTAAAAAACGCATTAAAACTTCAGCCTGATCCCGCATCGAACCTGATTTTCAGGGGCTCGCATGCGGCTTTGAATATTATTTTGGCCTTAAATAATCGCCATCTCGAATGGCTTGAATGTTTTTCGCGCCTGCCAAGCCCATGACGCGATCGAGTTCGACGTTCAACAGGTCCAAAACCCATTCCACACCCTCTTGCCCCGCGACCGATAAGCCCCACAAATGGGGGCGGCCCAACAACACCGCCGTGGCACCCAAGGCCAATGCTTTGAAGACATCGCTACCCCGGCGAACGCCGCCATCGAGTAACACCGGCACGGCCCCATTGACGGCTTGAACAATGGCGGGCAGGGCGCGCACACTGGCCATGGCGCCGTTGAGTTGTCGTCCGCCATGGTTGGAGACGATGATGGCATCGATCCCGTGTTGGAGCGCTTCAGAGGCTTCGTGTGGATGAAGAACGCCCTTCAAGATCAAGCGGCCTTTCCAGTGGGCGCGCAGCATGTCCACATCTTGCCAAGACATGCCGGGGTCCAACAGCGCGCCCATGCGGGCCGCCAGGGCGGCAACAGATTCAGGTGTATTCGATTGCACATAATTGCCAAAAGTGATCTTCGCCAACTCGTGGCGCATAGACCACCACCAGCCAGGCTTTTGGGCAAACGCCAGCATCTGTGGCAAATCAAAACGCGGTGGAATGGTGAATCCGTTGACCAGGTCGCGTTCGCGCTTGCCAATCATTTGATTGTCAATGGTCAATACCAAGGCATCGTAGCCACTGTCGTGCGCGCGAGTGGCCAATTCGCGGGTGAAAGCCCTGTCCTTGTAAATAAAGACCTGCATCCATTTCAAGCCTGTGTGTGACTGGGCCAATTGCTCCATGGTGCACACAGAGCCATGACTCAGGCAGTACACAGTGCCCTGCGCTGCTGCTGCCTTTGCGCTCGCAATTTCGCCTTGGGGCCAAAATAAGCCTGCCAGCCCGGTGGGGCCAATCAGCAAGGGACTGCGCAATGCTTGGCCAAATAAAGTCGCAGAGAGGTCACGCTGCGCTGCGCCGTTCAATGGCTGGGGCAAAATATCCCATCCCTGAAAAGCCGACTCGTTTTGTCGCACAGTGTCTTCGTCTTCAGCGCCACCATCAATGAAGTCAAAAATAGGACGCGGTAAGCGTTTTTGCGCCATGCGGCGCAGCGCAGCAACGCTGTAGCCATCGCGTTTTAATGCGGGGTTCATAGAATCCATGGTGCAGGTGAGCCGTTTCAGGTTTTCAAAAAACCAGGCAAGCGCGCACCCTGGCGCACTGACTCATCGGCGGCGGCCTCGGCAGCACGAATACCGGGGAGTTTGGCAAGCACTGATGCCAGCATTTCTTTCGGAATGATGACCACACCATCGAGATCAGCGACCACAATGTCGCCACTGCACACAACATGACCGGCAATGTTGACAGGCATGCCGATCGTGCCGGGTCCATTGCGGTGCGGCGAATTCGGCGTCACCCCCATCGACCAAGCCGGCAGCCCGACAGACTTTAAACCGACCAAATCACGCACGCATCCATCGGTGACAAAACCAACTGCACCCGAGTTTTTGGCCATACCCAGCACCAAATCGCCCGTGACGGCGCAGCCCGTAAAACCATCGGTGCCGACGATCAACACATCCCCAGCCTCAACATGCTGCAAGGCATGCACCAAGGCCAGGTTGTCTGCCGGGCCCGCATGGCATGTCAAGGCCACACCACAAAATGCATACTGTTCGGCGATGGCCGGGTGGATGCGGTAATCTAATGCGCCGGTGCCCCCCATCGCGTCTACTAAAAATCCAGTGGGCGTCCCACGCAGTTGCGCCACCAGCGTGGCATCAGGACGATGCAGGGCCTGAATTTGGAGATTCGGAACTTCTTCAATCATGGCAACTCTTTCTGCAGTTTTCAAAAGGATCGTGACCGGCCATTGGACAGTCAAAGCCAAGTCTTGTCAAACTTCAAAAGAGTTTCTCAAAAGAGTGGATGGCCCGCATGGAATCTGGCTCTGATTGAATATTTCCGCAGTAACAACGGCACAATGGAGAGATGAGTAAACCCATCGTGATTGCGGGCGGCGGCATAGGGGGCTTGGCGGCTGCGCTGCGCTGCGCTTCGTCTGACGTTGCGGTGCAGTTATTCGAGCGCGCAAAGGCTTTCAGCGAAGTCGGCGCAGGCATCCAAATCGGACCCAACGTGACCCGTATTTTGAAGGCTTGGGGGCTGGACAGTGCGGTTCAATCTGTCGCGGCTTTTCCTGATTTTTTACGGGTTCGCCAAGCGCACTCTGGGGCCCAGACCGGACAGTTGCGCCTGGGCCTTTCGGCTGTGGCTCGCTATGGTGCGCCCTATGCCACCATTCACCGCGCTGATCTGCATGATTTGCTTTTGCAAGCGGTACACGAGCAGGCAAGGGCGCAGTTGATCTTGAACCAAGACGTCACAGGTTATGCGCAGCAAACCGACGGTGTGTCGGTGCAATTGGCGAATGGCGAGCCCATGATGGCCAAAGCCTTGGTCGGCGCCGATGGCTTGTGGAGCAAGGTCAGGGCGGAGTTGTTGGGCGATGGTGAGCCGCGTTTCACCGGCCACCTGGCTTACCGCGCCATGCTCTTGCAATCCGAACTGCCAGCGGCTTTGCGCACCCAGAATGTGACGGTGTGGATGGGTCCTCGCCTGCATGTGGTGCAGTACCCCGTTCGCAGGGGAGAGCTGTTGAATCTGGTGGCCATCGTTCACGGGCCAGCCCCGTCTGATATGACCCCATGGGACCACGCGGCCAATGCGGCGGGCTTGGCGCACGCATTGGGAGATATTTGCGCTGATTTGAAAGCATTGATCGAGGCGGCACCTGAATGGCGCTTGTGGCCCTTGTGTGACCGCGTGCCCCTGCGTGGAGCGCATCAACAGGCGCAAGGCGCTGTGGCCTTGTTGGGCGATGCAGCGCATCCGATGCGCCCCTACATGGCACAGGGCGCCGGCATGGCGATTGAGGATGCCGATACCTTGGGTCGATGCCTGGCGCTGCCGGGCGCCGATATGCCCGCCAAGCTGGCGCACTTTGCGCAACTGCGCTGGCAGCGCAACGCCCGCGTGCAACAAAGGGCGATCCGCAATGGACAGATATTTCATGCCAAAGGCCTGCTGCGATGGGGTCGTGACACATCGATACGCTTAATGGGCGAGGGTTTACTCGATGTGCCTTGGCTTTATGGCGGACCTTGAGTGCTCAGGCCTTTAACGGCAAGGCGTGTGTTGGTGCGCCAACTTCATGCAGCTACAGCGTGCCGTCGCCGTGCCTGTTCACAAGCCAGACTGCCTTCTTCAAATTCACGACAGGGTGATGGACGCCACTCATAAATGCCGCAAGTGGCTTTTTCGCCGATGCGCCCTGACAGGGCTGCGCAATGGGGCGGGTTGTGGTCAGTGCCACGCATCCGGCAGGTGTGCTCGGTGAGGGGCGAGGCCAAGCCCACAGAGACGGCTCCGCCGCCTTCTTCGTATTCGAAGAGAGAGAAGTCCACCCGAAAGCTCGCGCAGCAAGCTAAAAAAAGTCCTCACTATCACCACAGCGGATCCGCCATGAATCGCAATACAGGAATGATCGCAGGACAAATCATCGGAACGATGAACGGTCAACAGGTCAACAGGTCATGGGGCTCGATATGGCCAAGAACGTGTTTCAAATGCACACCGTGGACATGGGCACCGGTGAGGTTATCAGCGTGCAGATCAAGCGAGGCAAGGTGCTCGAGCACTTTGCCAACAAGCCCAAAAGTCCGGGATGACAAGTCAACAAGCTGGTTCTGGCGTTCACAGCTGCGTGCGCAGTGTCCAGATTTCGGGGAAGAGCACGGTGTCCAGCATCTTGCGCAAGTAGCTCACACCGCCGGTGCCGCCGGTGCCGCGTTTGAAGCCGATCACGCGTTCCACCGTGGTCACATGCCGAAAGCGCCACAAGCGAAAAGCGTCTTCCAGATCGGTCAGTTCTTCACCCAGTTGGTACAAGTCCCAGTGCTGCTGCGGGTTGCGGTAGACCACCAGCCAGGCGTTTTCCACCGCCTCGCTGGCCGGATAGGGCTGACGCCAGTCGCGCTCGGTGTGGCTGTCGGGTACGCCAAGGCCACGTCGCTTTAAGAGGCGCAAGCACTCGTCGTACAGCGAAGGTGCTTGGTAGGCGGTTTGCACGATGGCCGACAGGTCGGGCCGGTGCGCGTGGGGCTGCAGCATGGCGGCGTTTTTGTTGCCCATCGCAAATTCGATGCAACGGTATTGCCAGCTTTGGAAACCGCTCGACTGCGCCAGGTAGGGGCGAATGGCGCTGTACTCGGGTGGCGTCATGGTGGCCAGCACGTCCCAAGAATGAACCAGCTGCTCCATGATGCGGCTGACGCGGGCGAGCTTTTTGAAGGCGTCTGGCAATTGGTCTTGCGCAATGCCCGCCATGGCGGCTTTAAGCTCATGCAGCATCAGCTTCATCCACAACTCGCTGGTCTGGTGCTGCACGATGAACAGCATCTCGTTGTGGTCAGGCGAGAGCGGTTGTTGTGCGTTCAGGATGGCGTCGAGCTGCAGGTAGTCGCCATAACTCATGCGGCCATCAAAATCGAGTTGGGCTTTTTCATCGTGCACGATGCGCTCACCTGGCGCTGTGCTGGTGCTGGTACTGGCCGCGTTGGGGGCGCCGGAGAAAGGGCAGGCACTCATGGTGGGGCTTTCAGGTCACGGCGTTCTTGTGCACAAAGCGGGCACCCTGCCACTCGCCACTTTGCATGACCTGGCACAGGTGCTCTGCGGCCTGCCAGACCTCGGCGTAGCCGATGTACAGCGGCGTGAAGCCAAAGCGCAGGATGTCGGGGTGCTGGCCGCCGTCGCCCGCCCGGAAGTCACCGATCACACCGCGTGCGATCAGGGCCTGCACGATGGCGTAAGCGCCTTCGGCGCGGGTCAGGCTCACTTGTGAGCCGCGCAGGGCTTCCTCAGCCGGTGTGACGATGCCAAAGCCGTGGCCGTGCAAGCGTGTGCGTACCAGTTGCATAAAGAGGCCCGTCAGCGCCAATGATTTTTGGCGCAGCGCGGCCATGCCGCCCAGCGCCTCGGCGCTCAAAAAAGCATCCAGGCCGCAGTCCAGCGCCGTGAGGCTCAAGATGGGTTGCGTGCCGCATTGGTAGCGGGTGATGCCCTTCGCGGGTTGGTAATCGGGGGTGAAGGCAAAGGGCGCTGCATGGCCCCACCAACCGGCCAACGGCTGCCAGAATCGGTCGGTGTGTTGCGGGTGCACCCACACAAAGGCCGGTGCGCCGGGGCCGCCGTTGAGGTATTTGTAGCCGCAGCCCACGGCAAAGTCGACCCCCGAGCCGTTCAGGTCAACGGGCACGGCCCCCGCGCTGTGCGCCAGGTCCCACACCGTCAGGATGCCCTGCGCGTGGGCCTGCGCGGTGACGGCTTGCATGTTGTGCATGGCACCGGTGCGGTAGTTCACATGCGTGAGCATGAGCACCGCCACATCGGCTTGCAATGCCGCCGCGATCTCGTCGGCCTCGACCAGTTGCAGGTTGTAGCCGCGCTCTTTGCACAGGGCTTCTGCGATGTAAAGGTCCGTAGGGAAGTTGCTGCGTTCGCTGATGATTTTGGTTTTGTGTGGGTGGTCGGCGGCGGCGATGTGCAGCGCGGCGGCCAACACTTTGAACAGGTTGATCGAGGTGCTGTCAGCGGCGATCACTTCTCCCGGCTGAGCCCCAATCACGCGGGCAATTTTGTCGCCCACGCGCTGGGGCAGGGTGAACCAACCTGCGCTGTTCCAGCTTTTGATGAGGTCTTGCCCCCATTCGTGGGTTACAGCCTTGGCTACGCGGGCCGGGACGGTTTTGGGCAGCACGCCCAGCGAATTGCCGTCGAGATAAATCACGCCGAGTGGCAAGTCGAATTGATCACGCAGGGCGCGCAGCGGGTCCTGCGCATCCAGCAGTTCGCAGTCTTGCCAGGTAGGGGTGAGGTTCATCATGGGTGAGTCTTTCAAGCGGTGTTCAAAGTTCGCGCAAGACCGCACGTACCGGGCTGGCGTCGGCGGTCATGAGTTTGAGGGGCAGGGCGATCAGCTCGTAATCGCCTTCTGGCACCTCATCGAGCAGCAGGTTTTCCAGCACGCGCAAGCCGCGCTGGCGTATCACCCGGTGGCTGGGCAGTTGCTTGCTGACGGCTGGGTCAATGCTGGCGCTGTCGATGCCTATCAGGCGCACACCCAGGTCGGCCAGGTGTTGCACCGTGGCTGGGTCAAAGCCGGTGAGCTGGGTGTCGAACTGCATGAGCGGAAACTGCCGGTAAGTGCGTACCAGCACCCGTGGGGGCAAATCGGCCAGCGCGTGCTGCAAGTGCGCGAGGGTAATGAGCGGGCTGGCGTCCAGCGCATGGATGACGCGGCAGCGGCCCAGAAACGGAGCCAAGTCGAGCATGCCGACCGGTGCGCCTTGCGGGTCGTAGTGCAGCGGCGCATCGGCGTGTGCGCCCACATGGGGCGACAAGGTGATGGCGCTGACATTGACCGGGCAGGTGTCCGACAGCGTGGCTGCCCATTGCTGGGTGTAAGGCGTGTCGCCCGGAAACACCGGGCTGTGCGAGTCAACAGTCGGGGATATGTCCCAAAGTTTTTTCATGATGTGCAAAGGTAGCACCGCCCAAAAAACTGTGGTGTCGGTTATTTCCAACACCCGTGAAATTCAGGCGTTCAGTGCAGGCAGGCCGTGCCGTCGCCGTGCCCGCTCACAGGCCAGACTGCCTTCTTCAAATTCACGACAGGGTGATGGACGCCACTCATAAATGCCGCAAGTGGCTTTTTCGCCGATTCGCCCTGACAGGGCTGCGCATCGAGGCGGGTTGTGGTCAGTGCCACGCATCCGGCAGGTGTGCTCGGTGAGGGGCGAGGCCAAGCCCGCAGGGACGGCTCCGCCGCCTTCTTCGTATTCGAAGACAGAGAAGTCCACCCGAAAGCTCGCGCAGCAAGCGCCGCAGGAGGTACAAGATGACATGCTGTGGTTGTGAAAGATGGACCCCGGATCCCGTGCGGGGAGAAATGGGGATTTGGCTAGGTGCTCAGGCTGGTGTGTCGGGGTAGACAGTTCAGGCGTGGACTCGGCCCAGCAGCAAGAACTCCATCAATGCTTTTTGCACATGCATCCGGTTCTCGGCCTCGTCCCAGACAACCGATTGGGGGCCGTCGATGACCTCTGCGCTGACCTCTTCGCCTCGGTGGGCGGGCAGGCAGTGCATGAACAAAGCGTCTGGCTGGGCCACACGCATCATGTCTTCGTCAACACACCAGTCCGCAAAGGCTTTCATGCGGGCTTCGTTTTCGGCCTCGTAGCCCATGCTGGTCCACACGTCGGTGGTGACCAGGCTCGCGCCACGGCAAGCCTCGTGTGGATCTTTGAAAATTTTGTAGCTGGCACTGCTGCGCAGTCCGGCCACGGATTGATCCACTTCGTAGCCACTGGGCGTGCTCAAATGCAAGGTGAAGCCAAGTAACTCGGCTGCTTGCAACCAGGTATTGGCCATGTTGTTGCCGTCGCCTACCCACGCCACCACTTTGCCCTTGAGACAGTCCAAGGCGTTGCCTTCGGCGCCGGGTGAACCCCGGTGCTCGATGTAGGTGAAGATGTCGGCCAAGATTTGACAGGGGTGGAACTCGTTGGTCAGGCCATTGATGACAGGCACGCGAGAGTGCGATGCGAAGCTTTCGATTTTGTCGTGACCATAGGTGCGGATCATCACCAAGTCGGTCATGCGACTGATCACCCGGGCGCTGTCCTCAATGGGCTCGGCGCGGCCCAACTGGCTGTCACCCGTCGTCAGATGCACCACCGAGCCACCGAGCTGGTACATGCCCGCTTCAAAGCTCACCCGAGTGCGGGTGCTGGCTTTTTCGAAAATCATGGCCAAGGTGCGATCGGCCAGCGGGTGGTATTTTTCGTAGGCCTTGAATTTGCGCTTGATCTCTGCCGCACGCGTAAACAGGTGAGCGTATTCATCAGCACTCAGGTCAGAAAACTGCAGGTAATGCCGCACGGGCGCAGGGGGAAATGAGCTCATCATGAGGCTGTTAAAAAAGTCTTGATCAGTGGCAACAGGATCCCCAGAACCTCGTCCGCCTCGGCGGTGGTCATGATCAGTGGGGGCAAGAGGCGCACCACGGTGTCAGCGGTCACATTGATGATGAGGCCCGCCTCGGCGGCCTGTTTGAGCAAGACGCCACAGGGCTTGTCGAATTCGATGCCAATCATCAGGCCTTGACCACGGATTTCCTTGATACCTTCGAGACCGTTCAAAGCTTCGGTCAGTTTGAGATGAAAATGCGCGCCCACCAGGGCAGCGTTGTCGAGTAGACCGTCTTTTTCCATGATGCGGATGGTTTCAACGCCCGCCCGCATGGCCAAGGGGTTGCCGCCAAAGGTGGTGCCGTGGTTGCCGGGCTGGAAGATGTGGGCTGCTTTGGGGCCCGCCACCACCGCGCCAATGGGCACGCCAGAACCCAGGCCTTTGGCCAGCGGCATGACGTCGGGCAGGATGCCGGCCCACTGATGAGCAAACCATTTGCCGGTGCGTCCAATCCCGCATTGCACTTCGTCGATCATCAACAGCCAGTCTTGTTGGTCGCACAGCGCACGCACGTCGCGCAAATAGTCGGCGCGCGTGGGGTTGATCCCGCCTTCGCCTTGGATGGTCTCAAAGAACACGGCCACGACATCGGGGTCGTTGGCTGCGGCATTTTTCAAGGCTTCGATGTCGTTGAGCGGTACGCGCAAAAAGCCTTCGAGCATGGGGCCAAAGCCTTGCTGCAGTTTCACGTTGGCGGTAGCGCTGAGGGTGGCGATACTGCGGCCATGGAAGGCTTTTTCGTAGACCACGATCTTCGGGTTGGTGATGCCCTTGTCGTGGCCGAATTTACGGGCCAGTTTGATGGCCGCTTCGTTGGCTTCCAGACCCGAGTTGCAAAAGAACACATTGGTCATGCCCGACAATTCGACCAGCTTGGCGGCCAGAATTTCCTGGTTCGGCACGTGGAAGTAATTGCAGCTGTGGATCATTTTGCCAATCTGCTCTTGCAGCGCAGACGCAAACTCGGGGTGATTGTGCCCCAAGGTGTTGACTGCAATGCCAGCCAGGGCATCCAGGTATTCTTTGCCATTGATGTCCCAGACTCGGCAACCCTGACCGTGACTTAACGCAATGGGCAGACGCCCGTAGGTGTTCATGGTGTGGGGTGAGGCGGCTTCAATGAAAGGGGACATGCGAATGGACTCCTCAAAAAAAATAGGCCCCAACGGGGCTGCTGAAGTGAGATTCTAGAGGCAATTGGGCGCCGTGCGGACATTGATTTGACACAAGCCTTTTGGACACCGCGCCGTCTCATTCGGGCAGACAACCCGGTTTGAAGTCTTATATAAGATACAATTATTGTGCAATGCAGCATCAGGCGATCCCTGAGCCTGTATTTTGTTTTGAAAGCCCCTCTACCCGATGGTCCCCATCTCCTCCAAAGAAGTCTTCATTCAGGGCATTACCCTGGACGGCAAGACTTTTCGTCCCAGTGACTGGGCTGAAAGATTGGCAGGTGTGATGAGCCCCTTTCGCCCTGGTGGCGCACACCCCGGCAGCCATTTGAGTTATTCACCTTGGTGTATTCCGACCACCATGGGCGGGACTAAATGTGTGGTAGTGAACCGTGATTTGCGTGACCATGAGCCCATGGCCTGGGATTTTGTGATGAATTTCGCCAAAGACAACAAACTGCAGGTGGCAGAAGTGTGTTTGTTGCCCGACCGGCCGACGCAGCCTTGAGCATGTCGTTTTCAGACGGCTTCAGCTGTCGGCTTTGAATCCTGTGCTTTCAATGATTTTTCGCCAGGTCTCAAATTCGCTGCGAATTTGCTGCTGCAGCAGCGCGGGCGTCACAAGCTCAGCGGGCTCAAGAAATGATTTACTCAGGCCTTCTTTGTATTCGGTGCTGACCAATGCAGCTTGGATCTCTTGGGCAATTTTGGAAATGATCGCCGCAGAAGTTTTACCAGGCACAAGGACCACAAATACCTCAACAGCTTCTATGTCTTGGACCCCAGACTCTTTGAAGGTAGGCACTTGCGGAAGGTAAACCGAACGCTTGCCGCCGGTGGTGGCCAAAGCACGGAGTTTGCCACTTTGAATGTGCGGCAAGACATTCGACAAAATGGTGATGTTGGCTGCAATTTGGCCACCGATCAAATCGGCCACGGCCGGCGCCCCACCTTTGTAGGCGATGTGTGTCCATTGAAAACCTGCATGTCGGGCTAATTGCACACCTGCCAAATGGGATTTGGAACCGTTGCCCGACGAAGCATAGGAGGCCTGTTGCGGATTGGCTTTGCACCAAGCCGTGAACTCGGAGACGGTTTTAACCGATGAGGGCACCAAAGGGCCTACCGCAAGCGCATAGACCGAAGAACCCACGGCAGCAACAGGCAAAAAATCATTCAAAGCGTCCATGCCCATGTCCTTGAAGACATGGGGGTAGAGCACCAACAGGGAGCCTGGCGTGACTGCCCACGACTTTCCATCGGCCGCGCTGTTTTTCAGTGCTTCGAGTGCGATGCGACCACCCGCACCGGGTTTGTTGTCCACCAGCGGTTTAAGGCCTTGAACAGGCAGGTCTTGGGACAGCCTGCGGGCAATGATGTCCACCGACCCGCCGGGCGGGAAACCCACTAATATTTTGATGGGACTTGCAGTTTGAGCCCCTGTATTGGGGCCGAAAAAAAACAGGCCGGTCAGGCCCCAACCCAGAGATTGAATACAGGATCGACGGTGTGGCATGGTGCACGACTCAGGTGAGGGCTTGACTATCACGGCATAGACAAAACAACTTTGCCGACATGGTTGTTAGCCTGCATGCTGTCTTTGGCTTGGGTTAATTGTGAAAAAGGAAAGACCTGATCAATGAAGGGTCGGATTTCGCCGCGGTTCAATGCAGGCCAAATGTCTTTCATGAAGGCCGGAATGGAGGCGGCTTTTTGCGAAGCGTTGCGCAACTTGTTGGAGACACCAAACAAGCGCAAGCGTTTGGCATGCAGGGCATGCAAGTCGAGGGGGGTATTTAGCTCGCCATCCACATAGCCCACCATGGCCAGCCGACCTTCAAATGCCAAACAGCGGATATCTTCTGCAAACACCGACCCGCCGACGGTATTGACCGCCAGATGGACACCTTGGCCTTGGGTGGCGTGCATCACGGCATCGTGAAAGTCAGCTTGCCGTGTGTGCAGTGACAAGCTCAAGCCTTGGCCTTGGAGTTTGGCCAGTTTGTCGGTCGACCCGGAGGTGCCAATCACATGGGCACCGATGGCCTTGGCCATTTGCAAGGCCGCCACCCCCACGCCCGAGGTCACACCATTGATGAGAAGCCATTCACCCTGCTTCAATTGGCCTTGCTCATGCACGGCGTCGTAGGCAGTGAGGTAAGTCAAAGGCACGGCTGCGGCCTCGTTCCAATCGAGGATCTCAGGAATCGGCATGGCCTCGCGCTCATCCATGACGGTGCGGACTGCGAAAGCGCCAGGGCATCGGCCCATGACGCGCTGGCCTACAACAAAGTGTTTGACTTCGGCGCCGATTTCAAGCACCCTGCCGGCACCCTCCAAGCCCACAGGCTGGGGGACTTCGGACTTGCCGTGCAAACCATGTCCGACGATGAATTCACCCCGGTTCAAACTGGCCGCGTGCATCTGAATGCGCATCTGAGTCGGCCCCAGTGCGGGCTCGTCGCGTTCAACAAGTTCGACCACCGATTGGTCTTGCACTGTTTTGATGGTGTAGGCTTGCATGTCAGTCCACCTTGGCGCCAGAAGCTTCAATCAGCTTACTCCACAGGGGTGCATCACGTTGGTTTTGCAGTCGAAATTCGTTGGGCGAATTGTTCGGTAAAGGGTCCATGCCCTGTGTGGCCAGTTTTTCTCGGATGTCCTGGCGTTTAAGTACTTTCACGGCAGCATCGAAAATCTTTTTCACATCTTCGGGTGGCGTTTTCATGGGGGCGTAAAGACCGAATGAAAAACTGATGTTGTAGTCGGGCAAGCCTGCTTCTTTCATGCCCATGATGTTGGGAATTGCCGCAGAACGCTCTTGTGTCGTGATGGCCAAGGCCCGAATGCGCCCGCCACGCACTTGCGGCAGCACCACCGGCGATGTTCCGAAAATCACCTGTGTGTCTCCGGCAATCAAGGACTGCACCGCAGGCGCGCCGCCTTTGAAGGGGATGTGCACCATGTCTGTCTCCGTCACACTGTTGAACAAAATGCCCGCCAAGTGAGGTGCAGAGCCATTGCCACTGGAGCCAAAATTCAATTTGTCGGGGTTCTTTTTGGCATAGGCAATCAACTCCTTGATGTTGTTGACGGGCAGGCTGCTGTTGACGGCAATGACCATCGGCCCATTACCGAGCAAGGTGATGGGCTGAAAATCCTTCTCAATGTCGTAGGGCAGTTTTTTATAGAGTGCTTTGTTGATGTAGGGGTTACTGCCCACCAACAAGGTGTAACCATCAGGCGCTGATTTATGGACCAACTCACTGGCCAGGTTGCCTGCGGCTCCCGGCCGATTGTCGATCACAGCCGTTTGCCCCAGCTCGGTGGCAATGGCTTCCCCAAGGGTTCGGGTCACAAAGTCACCCGAACCGCCGGGCGGGTAGCCAACGACAAATTTGATGGGTTTGGTCGGAAAAGGCTGCGCCATTGCAGCACAGACCGTCAAAAGTCCCGCAGCCAACCACCACCAAGAACGTGATTGCATTGGAAGTCTCCTACTTACCTTGGAATTGAGGGGTACGTTTTTCAGCGAAGGCTTTGCGGCCTTCTTTGTAATCTTCACTGGTGAAGCAGGCATCGACCATGGCTTGAACGCCAGCCAGATCCTGCTCGTGCGGGTTCTTGCGAATTTCAAGCAAGGTTCGTTTGGCGGCCGCCAAGGTCAAAGGTGCGTTTTCGCAGACCATTTGCACATAGGCGTTCACGATCTCTTCAAATGCCTCGGCGGGTGCCATTTGTTTGAGCAAGCCGATGCGCAGGGCTTCATCTGCACCAAAAATGCGTGCACTGAAAAACAAGTCAGCGGTGTTGGCGGTGCCCACCACTTCGGTGAAGCGTTTGATGCCTTCAAAAGCGTAGCCTAGGCCCAATCGACCTGCTGGCATGCGGAACTTGCTGTCCGCCGAGGCCATGCGCATATCGCAATTGATGGCCAGTCCCAAGCCGCCTCCCATGCAAATGCCACGGATTTTGGCCAAAGTGGGTTTGGTGCAATCGAGCACGGCCGCGTAGCCTGCTTGTGTGGCTTCGTTGTAATGGGTGCTGGCATCGCCATTGCGGTGCGTGTTGAATTGCGAAATATCGGCACCAGACACAAAGGCCTTTTCGCCGGCACCTTGCAAAACGATCAAACGCACTTGCGGGTTGTCCGCCAGGGCCCGCATGGCGATGGGCAGTGCACACCACATGTCATAGTTCACCGCATTGAATTTAGCGGGATTGTTGAAGGTCACATAGCCGACGTGACCTTCAACGTGGTGGTCCAGTTGGCCTGGGGTTTGAGGTGCTTCGCTCATGATCAGATCACTTTCTTTAATTTGAATTGCGCAATGGTGTCAGAGGAGTAACCCAATTCACCCAGAATATCGTCGTTGTCTTCACCCAAATCCCGCTGTGTAAATTTGACAGAACTTGGCGTGCGGGACAGTTTAAAGGGCTGTGCCACCACGCGAATGTCGCCTCGGCGCGGGTGTTGCAAATCCACTGCTGCATGCAGGTGTTGCACCTGGGGGTCATCAAAGACTTGTTGCATGTTGTAGATGGGACCGCAGGGCACTCCCGCATCGTTCAGGAGTTGCACCCAGTGTTCGGTGGTGTTGGTGGCAAAGCCTTGGTTCAGCTCGGCGTTCAAAAATGCACGGTCTTGGAGTCGACCCGGATTTTGTTGATAACGCGGTTCGTCACGCAAATCCAGTCGGTTCAGCACTTCACACAACGACCTGTATTGTTTGGTGCCCGAAGCGCCAATGTTGAAATGGCCATTGCTGGACTGGAAGGTGCCCATGGGCGTGGAGAAAGGGTGGTCGTTGCCGGTTGCCGCTGGAATGTCGCCATCGATCAAATACCGGGCCGCTTGAAAGTCGCACAGACTGATCATGGATTGCAAAAGGTTCGCCTGCACCCATTGTCCGCGGCCAGAGGTTTCGCGTTCCAGCAGCGCAATCAAAATACCTATAGCGGCATACATGCCAGTACCCGAATCAGAAATCGCAATGCCTGCACGAACCGGCCCCTGACCGGGCAGTCCGGTGACAGACATCATCCCCCCCATGCCTTGCGCGATCTGGTCAAAGCCGGGTCGTTTGCGGTAGGGTCCATCTTCGCCAAAACCTGAAATGCTGGCCAAGACAATACGTGGATTGATGGCGGCCAAGGTGTCGTAGTCGATGCCTAAACGGAACTTCACATCCGGTCGGTAATTCTCGACCACCACATCGGCTTGTGCGGCCAGTTTGTAAAAAATCTCTCGGGCTTCGGGCTCTTTGAGATTCAGGGTGATCGAACGTTTATTCCGATGCAAATTCAGCATGTCAAAGGTTTCTCGATCGCCCATAGCGCCTTCGTTGGGGTCCAAGCCTGCGGGCGATTCAATGCGAATAACCTCTGCACCAAAATCGGCCAAAGTGCGCACGCAGGTCGGGCCAGATCGGGCACGGGTCAGGTCCAATACTTTGAAGCGTTTCAAGGCGGAGGAGTCGGAGCTTCTGGGGTTCATGGTGTATCGTCCTTGGGAAAATATGCCCATCAGATGGGCGCACAATATGTCCGGACAATATAATGGGATTGGCTTGAAAGTCAATCGACTTTGGCTCACATCAGGGTAAGTCTGCACAAGCAAAAGGCTTGCGCATTGGTTTGCACTTTGTTTTGCACAAGGGCTAAATTAGCCAGGAGATACACACGCCATGGTTCAACATATTTATATCCTTACAGGTGCTTCCAAAGGTATGGGGCTGGAAATGGCCCGTCAATTGTTGAAAGCTTCGAACCGTTTGCTCTGCATCTCCAGAACAACTTCGCAGCCTTTGGCCGATGAGGCTGAGCGTGCGGGCGTGGCACTTGAGCAATGGTCTGCCAACCTGGCCGATCCCGCGCCTGTGGCGCAGAGTTTGGCCGCTTGGCTCACGGCCATGGAGCCTGCGCAGGTGGCTTCAGTCACCTTGATCAACAATGCCGGCACACTGGGTGCGATGGCGCCCTTGCCGACCATTGCGCCTGACACCATCACACAAGCCATCACCGTGGACCTCATTGCTCCTTTGCAGTTGATGGCCTCATTTTTGCATGCGACCAGCGCGTGGCAGAGTGGGGTCAATGTCTTGAATATTTCGTCCGGCATGAGCCAGCGTGCCATGGCGGGCGCGGCTTTGTATGGTGCGGCCAAAGCGGGTATGGATCAGTTGAGCCGTTGCGTGGCCTTGGACGAGGCAAGGCGCTCTGCAGGCGCACGCATAGTGTCCTTGGCGCCGGGCGTGATCGATACCGATATGCAACGTGAATTGCGCAATGGCAACTCGGTGCTTTTTCCCGACAGAGAGCGCTACATCCAATTGCAAGCAACGGGTGCGCTCACGTCTCCAAGTGAGGCGGCGCGTCAGGTGCTGGCGTATTTGCACCACCCAGAGTTTGGCAGCGAACCTGTGGTCAATATTGTCGGCAAGCGCGACATGCTCAAAGCATCAATTCTGGCTTGATTTTTTGCTGCCGCTTGTGGCTTGCAAGGCCCACGAGGTGGTCAGCCTGAATCGGCTGGCGGCATACAGATTGGACGACACCGCCAGCAGCCGGCCCCTCGCATCCAGATAAGACCGGCGCATGTGCAGGGCGGGGCTGTTTTTGGCTACATCCAACAGCTTGGCGGCTTTCAAAGGCATCAGCGTGGCTTCTATGTCCTGTTTGACTTGCACAATGGGTTGTTGGTGATCCTCTTCAAGCATTTTGAAAATGCTTTTATGCCGTCCATGCAACTGATCCGCAATCGACGCAAATTCAGGTCGCAGGTAAATTTGCGTGAATGAAATCGCAGTGGCCTTGTCCATTGTGAGGCGTTGCGAGTTCAACATAATCCATTGCGAATCTCGTTCACAGTCCAGGGTTTGGGCCAAAGCCATGTCGGCCGTCACGTTGTGTTTTTCTAACACTTCCAACCGAGTGGCCTCGGTGTATTTGAACAACTCTTGCACAGTGCCCAAGGCTGCGACATAAGGCGCAGTCGCTTGCTTGGCGCAGACCACGGTGCCGAACCCTGCTCGCTTGGCAATCAGACCCCGTTCGGCCAGGGTGCGGGTGGCTTCGCGCACGGTATGCCGGCTGACCTGGTAGGTCTGACCCAATTGCTCTTCAGTGGGAAAGAGGCTGCCCACGGGGTAAATCCCTTTGGCAATGTCGTTTTCCAAGCGCTCACGCAAAATCAAATAGCGGGGTTTGGAGTCTGAAATTTTCGACATGTCATCAGTTTACTGGCTTTGGTTGACAGGGTGGACGTGTCCGATAATAATGTCCGTACATTTCTTTTGAATTGAGTTTCTCTGCCATGTCCACGCAACTTCCGACGAACCCTGCAACGCCTGTTCAACCCTTCGCAGGCTTGGTCGTGGTCGAACTCGGGCACAGTGTGGCAGCGCCATTTGCTGCCCATATTTTGAGTGAGCTGGGCGCCAAAGTCGTCAAAATTGAAAAGAAAGACGGTGACGACGCACGCAAATGGGGGCCCCCATTTTGGGAAGGCGCTTCTGCTTTGTTTCAGGCCTTGAACCGGAACAAAGCTTCGGTGGTGTGCGACTTTCACGACCCGGCACATGTTGAAGCTGTCAAGTCTTACATCCAGGCCGAGGCCGATGTGGTCTTGCAAAACCTCAGACCCGGGCAGGTCGAAAAAATCGGCATTGACGGCCCCACGTTGTGCGCTGCAAAACGGGGTTTGATTTACTGCAATCTGGGTGCTTTTGGCAGTGAGGGACCGCTCAAAGACCGGCCCGGTTATGACCCCTTGATGCAGGCCTTTGGCGGCATCATGAGCACTACGGGCGAAGAAGGCCGACCCGCTGTGCGTGTGGGTGCCTCCATTGTGGACATGGGCACAGGCCTGTGGGCCATGATTGGTATTTTGACGGCCTTGTACGAGCGCCAGAAAACGGGTCTCGGTCGTGTGGTGGATGTGTCCTTGTTTGAAACGGCCACCTCTTGGGTCTCCTTGATCGCGTCTCAGTACCTGGCCAGCGGACAATTGCCTCAAAAACAAGGCTCTGGTGCAGCCGGTATTGCCCCTTACAAGGCCTACGCCACCTGCGATGGAGAAATTGTCGTTGCGGCGGGCAGTGATGGCCTGTTCAAGCGATTGGCGCATGCGGTCAATCATCCAGAGTGGCTTGACGACCCACGTTTTGTCGACAACCCGACCCGCGTACAGCATCAGTTGGCCTTGTACGGATTGCTTGATGCGATCTTGTTGACGCGTGATACGCAGACCTGGGTGACTTGCTTCGAGGACGCAGGCATTCCTTGTTCGGCGGTACAGAACATCGGGCAGATGGTGGCCCACCCTCAAACACAAGCCTTGAAACTGATCCAGGATGTACCAGGCACTGACATGAGATTTTTTGGATTGCCTTTGCGACTGGATGGGCAAAGGCCTGCGTCCCGCAGCGCGCCCCCTAAGCTGGGCGAGCACCAGCACATGATTTTCAAAACCGGAGAAACCAAGGTATGAACTTGCCTGCGTACGAAACCTTGCTGAGCGACATGGTGGACGCCCATGTGTTGTTGGTGACCCTCAATCGTCCCCATGTCGGCAATGCCTTGAACACCCAAATGGGGGCTGATTTTTTGGATTTGTGGACCCGTTTGACCGAAGATGCAGGGGACGTGCGCTGCATCGTTTTGAAAGGGGCCGGCGATAAGATTTTCTGTGCAGGTGGCGATCTGAAAGAGCGCAACGGGATGACCAAGGCCCAATGGATCAAGCAACACCAGTTATTTGAGCGGATGTACTGGGCGCTGACGGACCTGCCGATTCCTGTGATTGCTGCGGTCAATGGGCACGCGTATGCAGGCGGATTCGAAACCGTGTTGTCTTGCGATTTTGCCTATGCCTCCAACACGGCAAGATTTGCCTTGACCGAGGTCACGCTGGGCATCATGCCGGGTGCCGGTGGCACACAAAATTTGCCGCGTGCCATTGGCGAGCGCAAAGCCAAAGAAATGCTTATGACGGGGCAGCCCATCAATGCCCAAAAGGCCTTGGACTGGGGGATTTTCAACGCCATTGCCGAACCCTCGGAAGTTGTTCCAATGGCCATCAAAACAGCCCAAACTATTGCCAGCAACGCACCGCTGTCAGTGCGGCAAATCAAAAAATCAGTGCGCTATGGTCACCAAATGGAATTGCGGACCGCATTCCGTTTTGAGGTGGAAGCCTACAACCATTTGGTCGAAACTGAAGATCGGTACGAAGGTGTACTGGCTTTCAACGAAAAACGCAAAGCTGTGTTCAAAGGGCGCTGAGCGCGTCATTCATTAAGGAGTATTTCATGCAAAAAGTCGATGTTTATGTGCGCGAAGTGGGGCTGCGTGATGGTCTTCAAATCCACCCGGTTTTCATGCCAACCGAGACCAAGTTGGCTTGGATCCAGGCAGAGGCTGCTGCGGGGGTGTCTGAAATAGAAGTCACGTCGTATGTACCTGCCCGGGTTGTGCCCCAATTTGTGGACGCCGAAACCGTGACCGTAGAGGCTTTGAAGATCAAAGGCTTGACGGTGTCTGCTTTGATTCCCAATTACCGTGGTGCTGAAAGAGGGATCGAGTTGGGCGCCCACAAACTGAACTTTGTGATGTCAGTCAGCAAGACGCACAACCTCAAAAATGTGCGCCGAGAGCGTGAAGAGTCGTTGGCGGATTTTGTCCGTATTGTTGAACTGGTGCGCTCGCAACCCGCTCAGACTCGCCCCGTCCTTGTCGGCGGCTTGGCTACCGCCTTTGGGTGCTCCTATGAGGGGCGTGTGCCGGTTGCCGATGTCGTCAAGTACGCAGTGGCTTTTGCAGAGGCTGGGGCGCAAGAAATCGTGGTGCCTGATACCGTCGGTTACGCCGATCCGCAACAAGTGCGCACCGTGTTCAAAGCCGTCATCGATGCGGTGGGCTCCATTCCTGTGGCCGCCCATTTTCACGACACACGCGGCATTGGACTGGCCAACGTCACGGCCGCACTGGATTGTGGCGTGCGCCGATTTGATGCCTCGTTGGCAGGCATGGGGGGTTGTCCTTTTGCACCCGGTGCCACGGGCAACATCGTCATGGACGATTTGTGTTTCATGCTTGAATCCATGGGCTTGAAAACCGGCGTCGATCTGGCACAACTTCTGGCTATTCGCGAGATGGTGCGCGCCTCGTTGCCCGATATTGAAATGCATGGCGCCTTGGCCCGCGCCGGTTTCCCCAAACACTTTGACAAGCCAGGTCGCCGGCAACTCGTATCCGAGTTGGTGTAACCAAATCAACAGGTAGAAACCATGTCCGAACCTTCTCCCGCAGCCGAAGTCCATATTGCCTTGGGGCAGGACTACCCGGAAATTCGCGAAAGCATTCGCAAAATTTGCGCAGTTTATCCCGGCGCCTATTGGCGTGATCTGGAAGAGCGTATCGCCTACCCAACCGAGTTTGTGCAGACACTCACTGAAGCGGGTTATCTGGCGGCCTTGATTCCTGAAGAATACGGCGGAGCGGGACTGCCATTGCGGGCAGCGTCCGTGATTCTGGAGGAAATCCACGCATCGGGCTGCAATGCCGGTGCTTGTCATGCGCAGATGTACATCATGGGCACTTTGCTGCGGCATGGCTCTCTTGCTCAAAAGGCCCACTACCTGCCGCGCATTGCCAGCGGAGAGCTGCGCTTGCAGGCCTTTGGCGTGACAGAACCTACCTCCGGCACAGACACCACCAAACTCAAAACCCGGGCCGTCAAAAATGGCGATCACTATGTCGTGCATGGTCAGAAAGTGTGGACATCTCGCGCCTTGCATTCGGACTTGATGCTGTTGTTGGCGCGCACCACACCCTTGGACCAAGTGAGCAAAAAAACCGAAGGCTTGTCGGTTTTTCTGGTAGATATCCGTGAAGCCTTGGGCCATGGATTAGAGATCAAGCCCATCAAGGCCATGATCAACCACCACGCCACCGAAGTGTTTTTTGATGGCATGAAGGTGCCTGCAGAAAACCTGATTGGCGAAGAAGGCAAAGGCTTCAAGTACATCCTGGATGGGATGAACGCCGAGCGCATTTTGGTTTCGTCTGAATCAATTGGCGATGCCCGCTGGTTTGTCAAAACTGCGGTCAACTACGCCAAAGAGAGGGTGGTGTTTGACCGCCCGATTGGCCAGAACCAAGCGATTGCGTTTCCGATTGCACGTGCCCATGCAGAGACCGAAGCCGCCGATTTGCTCTTGCGCAAAGCCAGCGCTTTGTTTGCCGCCGGGCAAGCCTGTGCGCCTGAAGTCAATATGGCCAAGCTGCTGGCCTCTGAAGCGTCATGGCATGCGGCCGAAGCCTGTTTGCAGACGCATGGTGGTTTTGGCTATGCCCGCGAATACGATGTGGAGCGCAAATGGCGTGAAACCCGTTTGATGCAAATCGCACCGATTTCCACCAACCTGGTGCTGTCTTATGTGGCCGAACATGTGTTGGGTTTACCCCGTTCTTTCTGAACCTTCAAAGGACTTTATATGACAGGCTTAACAGCTGATTTGGCCCGATTTGCCAGTGCGCCGAACTTCGCGCCCTTGCCTGACCGGGTGGTGGAAATTGTTCAATCAGGTTTCATTGACACCATCGGTACCATGCTCGCCGGTCGCGATGAGCCTGTGGTTCAGATGGCAAAGTCCTTTGTGTCTGATAAACAATCCACCGTTCAAGAAGCCCATCTGTTGATGGGACAGTCCATGGCCAGTGTCAGTGATGCGGCTTTGATCAATGCCACCGCTGGCCATGCGCTGGATTTTGACGATGTGGCTTTGGGCGGGCACCCCAGTACAGTTTTGGTCCCAGCGGTGCTGGCCGCAGGTCAGCACGTCAATGCCACTGGCGATCAGGTTCTCAGGGCCTACCTCGTCGGCTACGAAGTGTGGGCAGAATTGTTTGTCCGCGAAAAAGACGCTTACCACCTCAAAGGCTGGCACCCGACTGCTGTGTTGGGGACTGTTGGCACCAGTGCAGCTGTGGCGCATTTGTATGGACTGAGTGCAGCGCAATGCCAGCATGTGATCGCTTTGGCCGCCAGCATGGCCAGTGGTCTGGTGGCCAATTTCGGCACCATGACCAAGCCCTTGCATGCGGGCCGTGCCGCGTCGTGTGCCATTGAGGCCGTGCGTTGGGTACAAAAAGGACTCACGGCTGCGCCTGACGCACTTGAGCATGCCGCAGGTTTTTTGTCCGCCTTATCCCCGCATGGCGCGGTGGACCGCACATCGGCCGTGGGCGATTTGGGCCGCCGTTTTCGGATTCTTGAATCAGGCTTGTCAATCAAAAAATACCCCACCTGCTATGCCACGCACCGGGTGATTGATGGTGTTTTGGATTTGTGCGCCAGTCATGGCGTTGGTTTGCAGGACGTCGCTCAAGTGCATACGCACATCGGTGTAGCGCAGGCCTCCATGCTGCGTAACCACCAACCACAAACCGGATTGGAAGCCAAGTTCAGCTTGGAGTTTGCTGTGGCCGCTTCCTTGGTCCGTGGCAAAGTCGGTTTGGCTGAGTTGAGCGATGTTTTTGTGCAAGAGCATGCGGTCAAGGATGCCATGGCCAAAGTGAAAATAAGTACCGTGGACACACAGTGCGCGATCGAGCCCGTGTTTTCAATGCATGACCGTGTGCAAATTCAATTGCACAGTGGCGCCATGCTGGACTCTGGCGACATTCGCTTTGCACGAGGCAACGCCATGCTGCCCTTGCGCGACGCTGATTTGCAGGCCAAGTTTCTTGACTGCGTCCATACTGCGAACTTGGACGGTGCCGCTTTGTTTTCGAAGCTGTCAAGCTTAACGGCGCAACCGCATGTGCGTTTTGAATGAAACCTATCATCACCAAAATGAATGCGGAAATGAATGCGCAATTGAATGCGGCTTTGCAAAAGTCAGCTAGATTGAGAATGAATTGGCATTGAAACCGATGGCGTCTATTGCTTGGTCCGATCAACTCTTGGTTTTAGCGGCCCGACTTGGCCATGCCGTGGCCGTGACCGATGGTCAGGGGCAGACGCTGAGCTTTGCGCAACTGAGTCGCCAGTCGCATCAATTGGCACACAGTCTTTTGAAGCAGGGGATTTCATCGGGCCAATCGGTGGGCGTGTGGCTGCCCAATTCACTGGATGCAGTGCTCTGTGCTTATGGGATCCGTTTGATGGGGGCGGCCGAAACGCCTTTGTCCTGGTCACTCTCCCCGCAAGAGTTTCAGTGGTGCTGTGGCTTGGCACAAGTCAAGTGGGTCATCACGCGCGCTGAACGCATGGATCAGGTGCGTGCTTGGGGCTTGCAGCCTTTGCTGATAGAAGACCTCTTGCCGACCGATGCCGCTGCGCAGCCGGAGGCTTTGCCCGCTGTTTGTGCATCGGATACAGGGCGAGTCCTCTTCACATCAGGCACCACTGGTAAGCCCAAAGGCGTGATCTACACCCATGCGGCGCGGTGGATCGGAGAACAAATGCTCAAAGCGACCATGCCCTTTGTGCCCGACCCCGGAGCCAAGTTGTTGCTGATGACACCGTTTGTGCATGGGGCCTCGCTGCTGACTTTTGCGTGGTCTGATTTAGGCGGTCATGTGTTGCTGCACGATGGTGTTCACACAGCGCAAATAGAGCCCTTGTTGGCAGGCGGTGAACTCCAAGCCATTTTTGCACCGCCCACTGTCTTGGCGAAAATCACACATTCATTTGCCGGTCGTCGTTTCGAGGGCATTCGTTGCATCTTTACCGGAACGCAGGCGATGACTGCACCTTTGTACAAAGCCGGTTGCGGTATGTTTGGTCCGGTCGTGCGTATCACCTATGGCAAGTCCGAGTGCATCAACCCCATCACGGTGATGACGCCAGCGCAAACAGATGCGTATTTTGCGCAAGCCACCCGACCTGCGGGTGCCTGCGTCGGCTGGCCCGTTCCGGGCGTGGAGTTGCGCATTCAAGCTGCTTCGCAGGCGCAAGAGGACGCGAATGAAGATCTACAAAGTCAGGCACAAGGCGAAGTTTATTTGCGGGCGCCACAGCAATGTGCCGGTTTGATTTACCCTGAGGGTATCGTGGGCCATGATGCACAAGGATGGCACGCCACGGGTGATTTGGGATTCATGGATGAAGTCGGGCGCCTGGTACTGACCGGCCGTGTGGCCGATGTGATCAAGACCGGCGGGTACCGGATCAATCCGGATGAAATCGAGGAAGCGCAAAGCGGTGGGGTCTTGTGTAGCGCACTGTGCGTTACATCATTGCCATCGGATTACTGGGGTGAAGTGATCATCACTGTGGCGCAGGATGTTCAGGCGGGATGGGAAGCCGAGGCACGCGATCGCGTGGCCGGCTTGTCCAAATACAAGCAACCCCGTTTGTATGTGGCCTTGCCCAGTTTGCCGCGCAATGCACAAGGCAAGGTCAGCCGCCGCCAGGTGGCGCAAGCTGTATTGAAGCGTTATCTTTTAAGCGACGGACCTTACCCCGCATTGCAGCCTGTTTCAGAAACGGATGCTGAACCTCACTGAAGATGTCGCCATGGCCTGTTGAGTCGGGATTCTCGAGGTCCACCTTCATTTTTTGCACTGTGCTTAGCCGGGATGGCTTCCATGTCTTGCAAAATTTTGCGGCCACCCTTTCCTTGACTTGACCTGGTTTCTTTGGGGCCAATGGTGCGACCACGTGCGCTGCGCACCACGATGGGTTGAATGGGTAGACCTGTGGCTGGGTCTGCACCTCCATGCTTGGGCCCTCTGAAAGCGGCCACCACGATCACTCCATTGACCCCAAAAAACCAAGAGTGGGCCATGACCCACTTATCCCCAGATGCTCGGCCGTGAGGGCCACACTGCAATCGAGGTCAACAAAAGATTGTCTTGTCATACGTGTTTATGGGCATTTTTTTAATTTCCACAATTTACGATAGCCTTTTTAAGAAAAGTAACTTAGCATGAATCACGTTGTTGTTCTTTCAGCGTGCACTTACACGGTACCTTTTCGGTCATCGCTCACCATTTTTGATTTGGAGTGTGAAGTCTATGTATTTACTCAATCGAATGGTCGTTACCCATGGCGATATGGAGGCTGTCATGCCCGTGGTCCAAGAAGTTGCGGCCGTTATGAAACATGAAGCGGGTATTCCCTTTCACGTCTGGGCTGGAGGCAATGGCTTTGTGACAGGAACCATTGGCTTCTCAGTGGCTTATGAGTCGCTGGCTGCACGCGCTGAAGTGACAGCCAAACTGGCTGCCAGCAAAGCGTGGTGGGCGGCGGGTAGAAATTTACGCGCGCTGGCAAACAGCGTAGAACCCGACACCCTCTATCGGTACACACAAGGTGGAACCATGGGTGCAGGTATTCCGCTGGGAACTGTAGTCACTCAAAACCAATTTCAGTTAGCACAAGGTGCCGACTGGATTGTGTTTGTCAATTGGGCTCATGAATATGCTGAGCTTTGCAAAAAGATAACTGACATTGAGACCCATGTACTTTCGACCTGTTACGGCAAGCTGGGCGAACTGACCATGCTGACCGGCTTACCAAATGCTGCAGCAGCTGACGAGCGTTCGGCAAAGTTGATGGCAAGTGCCGTCGCAATGCCCAAATTTCTGGAGTGCACCAAATATGCTTTGGCAGGCAGTGTCATGCAACGCCAACTCGTCAAGATTGCTTGATTGTTTCGATCAGCCGAAAGTGGTTTCAGCAATTGAAATAAAACCAAGTAGCGAATCGGGGCAGCGCCGTCCAGTTGCATCAAAAAATCAAGCAAAACAAAATTAAATTTTTTTGCTTTCATGACTTACTCCAAGGAAAAATAACGTCCTATACAGTGATAGCCGAATTTCCATGTGCGCCTGGTAAGGGCGCAGAATTCCTTTCTCTCCTTCTCACCGCGCTCGCCGATACCCGCGCATTTGCGGGTTGTCAGTTGGTTGAGACGTATGTTGACCAAGACAAGCCTGACTTGATCCTGTTGTGGGAAAAATGGGCACAGCGCAGCAACCAAGAAGCCTAAATGGCTTGGCGCGCAGAGACGGGCATGTTGGATGTCATCGGTCCATTTCTCAGCGCTGCGCCCAGATTTCTTCATCTAAGCGCTGCGCCCAGATTTCTTCATCTAAGCGCTGCAGACTGAAGGAAAAGTTCAATCAAATTCTGGAGGAACCATGCGCTTTTGAATGCGCACCCAAGCAAGTGGCGTCCATTTCACCGGCGAACGTGCAGAGGGGTATTTGATTCCGTTGGAATCCAGACGCATGAAATATTGATCTCAGTGTCAACGGGCTCAATCATCGCCTTGTTTGAGGGCGCAGCCGAGCAGGTAGCGGAGATCACGATGATTGTGATGGCCAGCGGTGCCTTGCGGGAATTTGCTGCGGAAGAAGTTATTTCAACTGAAACGATGGCTGCGGTCATGAAGAGTGCAAGTACAAAGGCAGAAAAATACGCCGCGCCTCATAAAAATAAGAGGACTTATTCATTTCTAAGCGTTGAGAAGAATTTGCCCTGATTCAGCGCTACAAACAAGGCTTTGACGAATACGATGTCATCAAAATGAGTGACTGCTTTGTTTGGCCTTGTTCGGTATCGACCCGTGCAGGCGCTTCACCATCCATGAGCCACCGTTAACAACAGCGCAAATGAGAACACTCAAAAGCTGGGATCGTTTGGTCAACTGGGAGCGCTTTTATACCGGCCCCGTCTACCAAGGTCTCAAGGGTATTCGCGATGATTCCAGTTCGGCAAGCTTGGTGTCTGTTGAAGGGGGTTGAACCTGAGTTGCAGCATATGTCTCGGTGGCAACTTCAACACACCGCATACAGGCGGCTGTCGATTTCGATCGGCCTCAGGGGCATGACGCAGTCGCGTCGCACGATTGGGAACAATGGGGAACGATCGGGAACGCTTCGGCCTCGCTCTGGCTAAAGAACCAACCCGCTTTCGTCGTCGATCAGGTGCATGTCTTGCAGTTTGGCCGTCAGCTGAATGACCTGCCCTGGCGACAAACTGACATCGGGGCTCGTTTTGCCGCAAACGCTCATACCTTGCAGCTGGAAATAGATCAGGGTCTCCATGCCCATGGGTTCGCTGACCTCGACGGGCACAGAAAAAGTCTGCCCGCCCGACTGTCCCGGCGCCATCGTGTCGGTCAGATGTTCCGGCCGCAGTCCGAGCAGCAGCTTTGTCTTGCCGACAAACTGACGGTAGTGCTGAGCACGGGCGGGAGGCACGAGCAGGTTCACGCCGGCACCGAGGTCGAGGTGCAGCCCTTCAGCGTCCTCTTGCAAGGCGACCGGTACCATGTTCATCGCTGGCGAGCCGATAAAGCCGGCCACAAACTTGGTCCGTGGATGGTGGTAGAGCTCCTGTGGCGTGCCCACTTGCTCGATGTCGCCATGGTTCATCACCACCACACGGTCGGCCAGTGTCATCGCCTCGACCTGGTCATGTGTCACATAGACCGTTGTGGTGCGGACCTTTTGGTGCACTTTTTTGATCTCGGTGCGCATCTGTACCCGCAGCTTGGCGTCAAGGTTGGACAGCGGTTCGTCGAAGAGGAACACCGCTGGATCGCGGACAATGGCGCGGCCCATCGCGACGCGTTGGCGCTGCCCACCTGAGAGTTGCTTGGGTTTGCGCTCGAGCAGCGGCACGATGTCCAAGATGTGCGCCGCCTCCAGCACTCTGCGGTTGATTTCGGACTTTTCGACTTTCTTCAGTTTCAGTCCGAAGGACATGTTCTCGAAGACCGACATGTGTGGGTAGAGCGCATAGTTCTGAAACACCATCGCGATATTGCGATCCTTCGGCGGCACGTCATTGACCACCTCGTCGCCGATCAGGATCTCGCCATCAGAAATCTCTTCTAAGCCAGCGATCATCCGCAAGGTGGTGGTCTTACCGCAACCCGAAGGGCCGACCAGCACCAGAAATTCCTCGTCGGCAATTTCCAAGTCGATGCCCCGAACGGCCAAGGTTTCATCGTAGTACTTGACCACCTTCTTAAGTGTTACAACGGCCATGTCATCTGTCTCCAGTTCTCTGCTCAGCAAAAGTGCTTTCGTCTTGGCAATCCGTGTCGAACGGCGTCAGCCCTTGGTCGACCCCGCAGTCAGACCCGCGATGTAGTAGTCCATCAGAAAGGCATAAATAATGAGCGGCGGCGCAGCCCCCAGCAGTGCACCGGCCATGATCTGGCCCCAATTGAAAACGTCACCTTTGATCAGGGTGGTGATGATGCCCACGGGCAGCACCAGCTGATCGGCCGAGGTGGTGAAAGCCAGTGGATACAGAAACTGGGCCCATGACACGGTGAAGGCGAAGATGGTCGCCGCGATGATGCCGGGCACGGCCACAGGAATGAAGATCTGGAACAAGGTCTGGAACCAGGTTGCGCCATCGATCAGTGCCGCCTCGTCGAGTTCTTTCGGGATGCTGGCGAAGTAACCGATCATGATCCAGGTGCAAAAAGGCACGGTGAGCGTTGGGTAGAGAATGACCAGGACCCACCACTGGTTGATCAGTTGAATGCCCATGGTTTCGTTGACCCACGCAAACATCTTGAACAGCGGAATGAACAGCAGCGTGTCAGGTACCAAGTAGGTCAGGAAGACACCGGTCGCCAGCGACGCGGAGCCCCAGAACTTCATTCTTGCCAAGGAGAATGCGGCCAACACACTGACCACCATGGTGATGCTGACGACCAAGATCGAGACGATCGACGAATTCCAGAAAAACCGGATGAACTTTGGATCGGCAAGCAGTCCAGCAAAGTTGGCAAGGGTGGGTGATTGGACGATCCATGGACTGACGCCAGCCGAAATTTCGGCGCTGGTCTTCAGCGACGTGATCAGCATGTAGATCGGTGGGGTCAGAAAAAAAATGGCGAAGACCAACAGGAAAAAGTAAGACCAGAACAGCGCGCGGCGGCGGTCGCGCGACATGCTGCCATAGTTGAACAGCCGAGGCGCCGCTGGCAGGGTGTGGGGTTTAGCCATGTCAGGCCTCGTTTCCACGTTTGTTGATGTCGCGAAGAATGAAGATCGCCGCGATGCCCAAGATAGGTACCATGAACAATGAAATGGTTGCCCCCAGCGGGATATCGCCACTGATGATGCCACGCTCAAAGGCCCAGGTCGCGAAGACATGGGTGCCGTCGAGCGGCCCCCCCGAGGTCAGCACGCGCACGATATCGAAGTTTGCGAAGGTGACAATCAACGAGAACAGGACGGTGATTGAGATGATGTTGCGCATCATCGGCAAGGTGATGTACCAGATCCGCTGCCACCAGTTGGCACCGTCAATCGAAGCCGCCTCGAAGAGTTGTTCTGGCACCGATTTGAGTGCCGCCAGGTACATGATCATGAAGAACGGCGCGCCAACCCAGATGTTGACCAAGATGACCGAGAAGCGTGCCCAGTCGGTGTTGCCGGTCCAAGGGACTGGGGCCACGCCGAACTCGGCAAGAATCCAGTTGAAGGCGCTGTAAGAAGGGTCGAACAGCCACAGCCAAGCCAAGGTGCTCATCGCCGGCGGTATGACCCAGGGTATCAGCAGCATGCCGCGCCATTTGCGCTGTCCTTTGGCGGGAATGTTGTGTACAAGGTGGGCCACGACGAAACCGATGATGGATTTGAAGATCACCGCGGTGACCGCAAACACCACCGATTGTCTGACCACCATCCAGAAAGTATCGCGCCCGAACAGGAACACGAAATTGTCAAAGCCGACAAATTGGTCCATGCCCTTGTTGAGCATGGACAGGTAGACCGCATAAGCCGCCGGGTAAGCAACCAAGCCAAATATCACCAGGATCAAGGGCATCGCCATCAGAAAGGCGATGGTCGATTTGCGCTGAAAGAGGCGTTCAAGGGCCTTGGGCCGACGCTTTTTGGGAGGCGTCTGCCTGACCGATCCAACTAATTCACTCAAATCCATCTCCTGTGATTGCAGGCCAGAGCTCACCCATTTGCAAGTCCGACGGGGGCGGCTTGGCGACTAGACCCGCATGAAGCCTTCGAGCTCCTTGGCCGCCCAGGCGATGGTCTTGTCGACCGTTTCACCCTGGGCGTGACGCACGGCCATCTTTGTCATCAGACCACTGTTGTAGATCTGGTTGGCGATACGCGGAGGCGCTGGCGCGGCCCCAATCGACAGAATCTGGTGATTGTGCGGATTAGGGTAGTGGTAGAGCGTGCCCTTGGGTGGCCCGACCTCGGCCCAGGTTGGCAGGGTCGTCAGGTTGGCGAAAGAGGGCAGATCGTAGCCGCCGCTGGCTTCGACCATCTTCGCGACGGCCTGGCGGGTTGACAGGTGACGCAGCAGGTTCTTGGCGGCTGACTTGTTCTTGCCGAAGTTCCAGATGCCCCAGTAGAAGGGCAGGAAAGGCGCATAGCGACCCTTGGGTCCTACCGGAAAGCCGTGCGTCCAAAGCTGCTCGGCAATCTGCGGTGCGTCGCGCTTGGCCACTGCCCAGGCGCTGGGCGGGTTCATGATCATCGCGCCCTTGCCCGAGACCAACCACTTGTTGTTCGAAGCATCGTCCCAAGCCGGCACATCTGGCGGCAGGAAGGAAATCAGTTTTTTCAGGTATTCGAGCACCTGTTTGGTTTCGTCAGACTTGACAACAATATTGCCCTTGGCATCAACCAAGTTGGCGCCAAAGGCGTGGAAGAAGCTCCCCGCGGTGTCGACCGAGTCTGTCGTCGTTCCGAAGCCGATGCCAAACGGAACCCCCCCCTTGTGGCATGCCTCAGCGGCCTTCAAGAAGGCGTCCGTGGTCCAGGCGTCAGCCTTGGGTGCAGCGCCGGCTGGGTACATCGCCCTGATGTCGATGCCGGCATGTTGCTTGAGCAGGTCCATCCTCGAGCAGGGCCCCTTGATCTGCGAGCCCACGGTCGCTGGAATCGCCACCCACTTGCCATCGACCTTGCCTAGGTATTGGACGGTGTTGTTGACAGCGCCGTGCTCTTTGATCAGGTCACCCATGATGTCGTCGACCGGTTCCAGCAATTTGCCGTGGTCGGCCGGCAGCCAAGTGGACAAGGCCAGGATGTCATGCCCCGATTTGGCTTGTGCTTCGGCCGCAGTCGTCAACAACAGCTTGTTGCCTTGCGAGGTGATGTAGTCGATCTTGACATCGACCTTTTCCTTGGCCGCCCATTGATTGATCAGATCGGTGGTTGCCTGATTGGCACCCGGAACCCAATGGTCCCACAGGCCGACCGACAGCGAGCCCGCTGCGTGTGAGGTGTGAACAAAGGGCGCCGAGATGACCGCCGCCGAAACCTTAGCGGCAGACTTGATGAACTTGCGACGTGACTGATGAGACATTGAATTTCTCCTCGTTGGATGGTGCGAGTCAACTACAAAATCGGCCGGCATCTTGAACTGACCCACGGGAATCGTGTTGGAGCCTTACTTGCTTTAAAACCAGACCCTGACATGCGACAATTTAAAGTTAAATGCGCACCTCTGGCTTGTCAACAACGATTTCCCTTGGAGGCTGAGGGCGCGTCGCGTGAGCGAAACCCGCTGACAGGACTCCATTTCACATTCCCATTTACATCAATTTAAATTTAAATAAATAATTACAAATTACCCATTATTTATATATAGTAACTATATAATTATAGTAATTAAAAATTATAAACATTTTCAACAGGGCTATTTCTACAGAATCGGCAGCAGTTTGGCGGACACTTAAGATCTTTGTCTGGTGAAAAAATAGGCAGAGAAATATGTAACTAAATGTAAATTTAGCCGATCAATCCAGAAATGTTCTTGTTCAGGGTGGTGAAACAACACGCAGCGACTTGCACTTCGCCGCGCCGATGTCGCTGAACTTCGGCACGCACGCATCATCTGCACATTGCTGAACAAAGCGTAAGGGCTAAGGCCTTGATTCAATGGGAATATGATCCGGCGGATTCAAGGGCAAAGTGCAACATGGCTTGATGATTGATCGTTCTGGCATCGTGACCGGTGATTCTGGTCAGATACCCAAAATGGTCACGTTCGACCAGAACGGTCGGTCACGGTGAATCAGAATCCTCGGTCACGATCCACCAGAATCACCGGTCACGGTCTCCCAGAATACCCAAACTGCCCAAAACTGATGGGTTTGAGGCTGTTGCAGTACCGCGCAAGGGGAGGACAGACGCTGTGAAAGCACTGATTGGTGGCGCAGTGGGGTTCATCATTACCCCGAATTTTTTGCCCAGCAATTGGTTTATCAAGTCAAAATGAAAGTTCTTGCAGCTGCAAACAAACATAGGACTATGTGGGAGAAAAATCCTGAGCGGGTTATTGGCTAGTTCCAGGACCGCCGGGTTAGATATGCCGTTTAAATTTCACAGTGCCGGAGCCATAGTTAAATCGGCTTCTCACTTTCTACACTGGCTTTAGAGTCAGTAACATAGGTAAATGAACGCAAATTGGCCAGTGGGTGTTTTTCAAACCACGCCTAACGACTTGAGTCTCGCCAGTTCTTCCGCCCCGACACCGAACTCACCAAATACCTCCTCATTATGTTCACCCACACCAGGCCCACTGCGTGGTGTGACGGGAGTGTGATTTGAAAAACGCGGGACCACGCAAGGCGCGGCCAAATAGCCCAAGTCCGGATCAGGCAATTGGATCAAGGCATTTCGAGCCTGCACATGCGGGTCGGCCACCACATCTTCAATGGAGTAGACCTTGCTGTGCGGCACTTCATGGCGGGTAAGGATGTCTTGGATCTCAGCAAGCGGCAGGCTCAGGCACCAGTCGGCGACGATGCCATCAACCTCGTTGCTGTGTTGAAGACGAGAGGCCGATGATGCCAGCCTGTCACCGTCCAGTAAATCAGCGCGGCCTATGGCGTCAAAGATACGTCGATACGCAGTGCCGCTGGTACCTACGATCGTCAACCATTGACCATCTTTCGTGGCAAAGATATTGGACAAAGCAGAATATGTGGCGCGGGCGCCCGTGCGCTCTCGAACGATTTGTTGGTGTTGGTACTCTGCTGGAAGTGGATCCAGCATGCGCATCAACGCTTCGGTTGCGGCAAGATCGATCTCGCATCCGCGAGGTGCTTGAGAGGTGCTGCGAGCACGAGCTGCCAGTGCCGTGGCAATTGCAAACGCGCCAAACAGCCCTGATATCACGTCACCCAGAGGATAGTTCATGTGTTGTGGGGACCGCCCGCTTTCACCTGTGAGGTGTGCGAAGCCACTCATGGCTTCGAAGATTCGCGCAAAGCCGGGACGGCGTGCATAGGGGCCTGTCTGACCAAAACCTGTCAGACGAAGGACGATCAGGTCTGGGTTGTGTGCATGAAGCGTTTGCAGGTCAAGACCCCATCGGTCCAGCGTGCCCGTACGAAAGTTTTCGACCAACACGTCATAACGTGGCAGCATTTTCAGCAGCAGCGAACGTCCCTCGGGCTTGCGCACGTCCAAGGTGATACCGCGTTTACCGCGGTTGGTCACTTTCCAGAAAAGGGAATGTTGACCCATCACGGGCAACATATGGCGAAGGGTGTCGCTACCGTCAGGTAGTTCAAGCTTTGTCACTTCTGCGCCCATGTCACCGCACAATGTGGCGGCGAAAGGTGCGGCCACCACGGTGGCCATGTCGAGGATGCGTATGCCCTGCAGCGGGCCGCTGGTGGACGATGGTGTGGCGGTCATGTCTGGGTTTAATCGGCTTTGATCTTGTTGTCTTTGACGATCTTGGTCCAAGTCGTGATTTGTTCTCGCAAGTAGACACCAAATTGTTCGGGCGTGTTCGCAACCACTTGGTAGCCCATGTCATCGAGCTGTTTACGTGTGGCCGGGTTGGTGATTGCCTTTTTCATGGCCGCGTGTATCTTGGCAATCACAATTGGCGGCGTCTTGGCGGGCAACATCAGTCCAAAGGTGGCTGCTGCTTCTATGCCAGGAAATCCGGCCTCGGCCAGCGTGGGCACATCAGGCAGAAGCGGCAATCGCTCGTTAGACAGGATCGCCAAGGCGCGCACCTTGCCTGCTTTGACTTGGGCGCCGGAGGGAATCATGGCATCAATCGCCATGGGCACTTGACCGCCCATTAAGTCGGCCAATGCTGGTGCACTGCCTTTGTAAGGAATGTGCTCCATCTCGATGCCAATACGCACCTTCAGCAACTCGCCGGCAAGATGGGCGAAGCTTCCCGTGCCCGCACTCGCGTAACTCAGACCCCCTTTTTGCTGTTTGCTCAGCGCCACAAGTTCCTTGACGTTTTTTGCATTCACCGATGGCCCCACGAGCAACAAGCCTGGGTTATTGACCAACAGAGAAACGGGTGCCAGGTCTTTCAAGGGGTCGTAAGGGGTTTTGATGCCCAGTGCTGTGTTGAGATAGATTGGCGCACCGACAGCCAGAAGCACATGACCATCAGGTTCAGCACGCACCACAGCGTCGGTGGCTGTGATGGTGCCAGCCCCAGCGCGGTTTTCGATCACGATCGGCTGCCCCAGCGCCTCACTCATTCCGGGGGCGATGGCGCGCATGACCAAATCGGTACCACCCCCCGCTGCATACGGAACAATAAGGCGGATAGTTTTAACTGGAAAGTTGTCTACTCCGCTTTGCGCAAAAGTTGATCCGACAAAGCCAAAAGCCAAAGTGGCAATCCATAAGAGCGGGCGCAAATAAACGAGTGTCATGGTACTTGTCTCCAAAAGTGAAATTGCGAGGGGTGAAATCAGTCAATCAAGTGAATCCTCTGTCAACGCCGGCCCAGACTGGTCTGCAGCATCCGCACCAAGTTGAGCAGTCGTGGTCCAACCTGCTTTTCAAGCGTGTCGGGTTCCAGATAGAACTGAGCTACTGCACAGTTCATGACGAGCAGTTCAGCATCGGCCATGAAGCCCAAAGGTACCGAGATAGCGACCATGCCCGCACCCGGTGAAGGCACAATGCAAAAGCCATTGGCTTGAAATGTTTTACGCGATGCGGCGAGTTGCTTGCGCAATGCTGGCCAAGTTTGAGAATCACTTAACTTCAAAAAATCTTCAATCTCTTTGCGTTCCTTGTCGCTGGTGGCGCAGTAGTAGGCATGGCCCAAGGATGTATTGCCAAATTGTCGGATTGCCCCCACGTCTGGCCGGCCAGAGGGTGCATTTTTGTCAACACAGCTTTCGATCAGCACCATATGGTCGCCACCGCGCATAGCCAGGGAAACTGCGCCGCGTGCGAAATCAGCCAGCTCTTGCATGTGCGGGCGCGCGAGTTGGCGCACGCCCAACTGACACAACAAGGGATAGCCAAAGGACAGTACCTCTGCTGCCAAACGGTAGCGCGCTGTCTGTTCGTGATACTTCAAATAGCCCAGCAGCGCTAGCGTGCGGGTGAGGCGAACGACTGTAGGCCGCCCTATACCCGTACGCTGCGAGATTTCTCGGTTACCAAGTGATGGAGAGGCCGCGTCAAATGCTCGCAGCACCTCCAATCCTTTGGCCAGTGTGTAGGCGAACTGGGGGTCCTTGGCGTCTTCTACCTCGGGCATTGCCTGACTAACAGCAGGGGTGGATGGGTGCAGCATAGGGCTTGATTTTGCAATCAGCTTGACTTACAGTCAACCATATTTATAAATAATTGACTTATCTGACGAATATTCAGTCAATTATGCCAACTTGTGATTTTGAAAGCGCTGGAGAAATAGCCTGTGTCCAACCATGCAAATCTACAAACTCGCTTAAGCAAACGCCTTGGCATTGCCCAGCCCATATTTGGCTTTGCGCATGACGCGGCAGTGGTTGCGGCCATCTGTTGTTCCGGTGGCTACGGCGTTCTGGGTGCTACAAGACACACGCCGGAGGAAATTGAGCACGAACTTGCATGGATAAGGCAGCAAGTGGGAGACAGACCCTTTGGTGTCAATCTCGTCTTGCCCACGGGCATGCCCGAAACCAACGATCGCGAGGCCATCGAAGCCCAGCTGCCGGAAGCACACAAGAGTTTTGTACGCAGCATTCAGGAGAAATACGGCGTTCCAGCTGCAACTCAGGCGGGCATGCGCTCCCGGTTTGTGCGATCCGAAGAGGTTGCTCAACAGCAACTGGAGGTCATCATGCGCTCGGACGTGAACATGCTGGCTTGTGGTATTGGCTCGCCCATGGATGTGATCGAGCGTGCCAAGGCTTGCGGAAAACTTGTGCTGGCCTTGGTGGGTTCACCCAAGCATGCGCGCGCTGCTTTGGCAAAACCTATTGATATTTTGGTGGCTCAAGGTTACGACGCCGGTGCGCACACGGGTGTCATTGGCACATATTCCCTGGTGCCACAGATTGTGGACATGGCCGGGGATGTGCCTGTGCTGGCCGCAGGCGGTGTAGCCACCGGGCGCCATCTGGTGGCGGCACTGGCCATGGGCGCGCAGGGTGTGTGGATGGGTACGGCCTGGTTAACCACCTCAGAACATCACATGCAAGACGCGTTGCGGCAAAAGCTGTTGGCAGCCGGCAGCGACGACACTGTCATTTCGCGTGCCGACAGCGGCAAGACGCTGCGCCAGATCCGCACCGCATGGTCCGAGGAATGGGCAGCCCCAGGGGCACCATCGCCGCTGAAGATGCCGCTGCAAGACATCCTGGTAGGCGACCTGCTCGGCGCCATAGACGAACACGAAGTCAAACCGCTGATGCACCACCCGGCAGGCCAAAGCATTGCGTATTTCAATCAAGTGCGCAGCGTGGCTGAAGTGATGAAGGACATCGTAGACGACGCCTGCAGCAGTTTGGAACTTCTGGGCGATCACTTCAAAAGTTGAGGGTGGAAAGCACTTCTTGCGTGTGTTCTCCGAGTGCCGGCAAACGACCTGCCCGGCGTTCAACGCCACTCAGGCTCATGGGCAGGCTTGGCACGCGTATAGGCCCGCGGTCCGGTGCAGTGACTTCCACAAAAAGGTCTGATGACACACCGGCTTGACCTGCTTTGACATCGGCCATGGTGCGAATGACCCCGGCCACCACACCCGCCGAGGCGAGCAAGTCGCATACTTGGTCGGATGTCATGTGCGACATGGCATCGCCCAAAACGTCCATCAGCGCGGGCCGGTTCGCCACGCGTCCTGCATTCTCGCGAAAGCGCGGGTCCAGGGCCAGCTCTGGTGCGCCGATCGCGGCGCACAGCTTGGCAAAGTGATCCTGTGTGTAGGCCGAGACCACAATCATGCCGTCTGCGGTGCGGACCACATCGGCCGCTGGCGCGGTGTTGGGCTGAATATTGCCCCGTCGCAGCGGCATGCGCCCAGTCAAGTGGTACTCGGTCCAGGCATTGGCCATGGCCGATACTGCTACATCGATCAGCGACACATCGACCAGTCCGCCGCGCCCGGTGACGCCACGTCGCACCAATGCAGCCAGCACGCCGTTGCTCAGCACCTGGGAAGCCATCACATCCACCACAGTGAAGCCAACGCGAGTGGGATCGCGGTCGGCATCGCCGTTGAGGCTCATCATGCCGCTCTCGGCTTGGGCCGCAATGTCAAAGCCAGGGCGTACGCTGGCCGGGCCTTGCTGGCCGAAGCCACTGACTTGGCCATAAACCAGACGGGGTGCGATTGCCATCAAGCGCGCAGCGCCCAGGCCCTGTCGCTCCAGGGTGCCTGGGCGTGCGTTTTGCAGCACCACGTCAGCGCTACAGGCCAGCGCCAGCGCCTGCTGTCGGCCGGCCTCGCTGCGCAGGTCTAACACCACCGAGCGTTTGCCACGGTTGTAGGCGCTGAACATCGGACCATAGGCGTCATCAGCCCAACCCACATAGCGGGCGGCGTCCCCGGCAATCGACTCGATCTTGATCACGTCGGCGCCCAGATCGCCCAGCGTCTGCGCTGCGGCCGGTGCGGCAATGTACTGGCCAAACTCGACCACCCTGAGGCCCTGCAAGGGCGGTATCTCTGATGAGTCTTGTGTTGTCATACTTTGTGCTGTGTGGAAGGGTGGTTAGTGAGGCGCTTCAGCGTCCTTTGAAGACTGGTTTGCGCTTTTCCAGAAAGGCCTTGGCACCTTCACTGAAGTCCTCGCTGGCGAAAAGACCAGGGCCATTGTCCAGCTGATACTGCAGCGCTTGCTCCAGTGACATGGGGGCTTGCCGCAGCCCGGCCTTGATGCGTCCATAGGCGCGAGTTGGCCCTTGCGCAAAGCGCCCAGCCAAGCTCATTGCCGCAGGCAAGGCGGGGCCATCACTGACAAAGTCATCGGCAAGGCCTGTGTGCAGCGCTTCGGCGCCGCGGACTTCTTTGCCCAGCAGCATCATGCGACGTGCGCCAGCCGCGCCAAGGCGTGATGGCAGAGACCAAAACAGACCGGCATCGGGCATGGCGCCAACACGGACAAAGGCGCTACAGAATGCGGCCGACTCGCCCGCCACGATCCAGTCACAGCAGGTGGCCAGACCTAAGCCCGCACCGTAGGCGGGGCCGTCCACAGCCGCAATCACCAGTTTGTCGCACAGCGCAATGCGACGGTAAAGCCAGGTGTTTGCGTTCATTTGCGCACGCACCTGCGCTTCGGACTGCGACGACAAATCATGGAGATTGCCACCTGAAGAAAATGCCCCGCCGGCCCCAGTGAGCACGGCGCAGCGCAGATCCGGATCGCGCTCCAGCCAATCCAGGGCAGCGAGCAGGCCTTCCACGACACCCTTTGCCGACAATGAATTGCGCGCCTCTGGCGCGTTGATGACCATTTGCAGCACGCCGTCTGCGGCGGTCATGAGCACTGCCGATGACAAAGATGTCTCGGTTGATTCAACTGGAGGGTGCACTTGTCGTCTCCTTGTGGTGGTTGGCGGTAACTTTTTCTTCAACTTTCAGCGCACGTATCGCTGAGCTGTCGAGCGACGAGCAGGCTACGCGCTCCAAGTGAAATGTGGCATCGCCATACAGGTTCACGGCCAGTGCCAGACGCTTCACATAGGCACCAACATCGTATTCTTGTGTCATACCGATAGCGCCATGCAACTGCACCGACTCTTCCCAGACATGGCGAGCCACTTGTGCCACAAAAGCTTTGGTGGCGGCCACATGGCGACGCTGCGCTGCGATTTTGTCGATGCCCGTGTCGGCATACAGGCTGGCGGTCATCCGCATCAGGGATCGTGCTTCTTCGATCTCCACAAACAGATCGACCAGTCGGTGCTGAACCACTTGGTTGGCGGCAATCGGTTTGCCAAACTGACTGCGAGTGCCCAGATACTCGCGTGTGAGGGCAAAGGCCCGCGCCATCGCGCCCACGGTGTCCGCGCAGTGCGCCAAGGTCGCGCGGTCCAGCGCCACCTCCAGGTGACCCAGTACCGCGCTGGGTTCACCTCGATACAGCAGCGTCGCACCTGTTGCGGCTTGCATCGTCAGCTCAGCTGCGCCCTGTCCGTCGAACAGGATTTGTGCAACCCATCGTTGCCCTGGCCCGCCCGCTGGCAGCAAAAAAAGCGCGAAATCGCTGCTGCCGCTGATTTTGGCACTGACCAAGAGCCCATCCGCGCCGGTGCCGCCCAGCACAAGAACCTTGTTGCCATCAAGTCGCCAGTCTGCACCGTCCTGTGTGGCTCGTGTGTTTACCTCGGTCCAATCGGAGCGTGCACCGGGCTCCCAGGCGGCCAGCGCCAGGCGTCTGCTGCCGTCGGCCAATGCAGGCAACCAGTCGTTTCGAACTGATTGGGGCGCCACGTCTGCCAGCAGCATGCCGGCAAGCACGGCGGATGCAATGTAAGGCTCATTCACCAGCCCACGCCCCAACTCTTCTGCAAGCGCACAGATGTCAGCCATCGAACCGCCCAGCCCACCAAAGGCTTCGGACATTGGCAGCGCAAGCCAGCCCAAATCAGCCATCTGTGCCCACCTGGCCGCTTCGTTACTTTGCCTATCGGCCTGGGTCGCATCATGCTTTGGCGTTGCACGGCGACTGAGGTAATTGCGGGCACTGTCGGCCAGCATCTCCTGCTGCGCGTCCAAGGTGTAAGCACTCATAAGGCAAGGACCTGTTTGGCCAAAATATTGTGTTGAATTTCGCTCGAGCCACCGGCGATGGTGAAACCACGCGACAGAAACCGCCTTGAAGAAGCGGTGCCTGCAATCCGGTCCTGCGGCTCTGCGCCTGCTTGCGATTGCAGCCAGGCGTTGTCCAGTGGCAGGGCTTCAGGGCCGAGCGCGTCCACGATCAGTTCTTCCCAAAGTTGAATCAGGCGACTGCCGCGCAGCTTGAGCATCGAAACTTCTGCGCCAATTGGCTCGCCGGCCTGGGCGCGTTCAATGAAGCGACCTGCATTGGCCTCCAATGCCATCAGCCGGCAGTCGAGTTCTGCAAAGCGTTCACGAAACCAAGGTCGCTCAGCCAGCGGATGACCCGCCTCACGCCGACTGTGCGCTACCGCCAGAGCCCGGGCGCGCCGGCGTTTGTTCTCGCCGATGCGTGCAAGCTTTAAGCGTTCGAATTCGAGCAGTGACTTCGCAAGGGTCCAGCCCCGGTTTTCTTCGCCAATACGCAATGAGACTGGCACTTCAACCTGGTCCAGAAACACCTCATTGAACACCGCCCAGCCATGGATGCCAACGATGGGCCGAACAGTGATGCCCGGACTTTTCATGTCGATCAATAAAAAGCTGATGCCCTGCTGTGCACGCGCTTCACGGTCGGTGCGCACCAGGCAGAACATCCAGTCGGCGTACTGCGCGCCTGATGTCCAGATCTTCGAGCCGGTCACGACGTAATGGTCACCCACCAACTCGGCTCGCGTGGTCAGCGATGCCAGATCGGAGCCGGCATTGGGCTCGGAGTAGCCCTGACACCACCATTGCTGTCCGCAAGCGATGTCCGGCAGAAAGCGCTGCTGCTGTGCCGGATTGCCATAGCGTTGCAACACCGGGCCGATCATGTCGAAGGTGATCGCGTTGAGCTCGGGTGCGTCGCCCAACGCCATCTCTTCGTCAAACACCATCTGCTGAGCCACACTGAAGCCCTGGCCTCCCCATTCCACTTGCCAGTGGGGAACGAGCAGACCGTGACTGGCCAGAATAGCGTGCCAAGCCTGCATGCGCTCACGGTCGACCTGGCGGCCCTCTCGCACGGTTTGGCGGATATCGTCGGGGAGCTGCTCCGAAATGAAGCTGCGCATGCTGTTGCGAAAGGCGCTGAGTTCGGGTGTATCCAACATGTCCATCTTTCAATCCACCAAAGGGTCAGGCGGTAAGGCCCTTGCTGAGCGCTCTTTTGGCAATGGCAGAGCGGTGCACTTCGGACGCACCGTCGTAGATTCGAAAGGGCCTGAGCATGCGCAAGATCATCGACAGCGGCAGATCCTCAGAGATGCCCAGCGCGCCGCAGATCTGCACCGCCGAGTCGGCGACGCGGTTGACCGCCTCAGAGACGAAGACTTTGGCCATTGACGAGTGGTGGCGAATGGACTCACCTGCGTCCAGCTTGCGCGCCACGTCCAGCGTCATCAGCCGAGCCGCGTACAAGTCGATGTGGGCGTCGGCCACCATGGCCTGCACCATCTGGTGTTCGGCCAAGCGGACCCCTTGTGACTCGCGACGTCCGGCATAGTCCTGCGCCATGGCCATCGCCCGTGAAGCCAGGCCAATAAAGCGCATGCAGTGGAACAGGCGTGCACCTTCAAGGCGGATCTGCGCATACGCCAGGCCCTTGCCCTCTTCGCCGATCAGCGCGTCTTCGCCCACCTTGCAGGCATTCAGGCGGATCTCACCATGACCGCCAGCGGTCTCGAAGGGCTCCATCGTCGGAATGTCGCGCACCAATTCGAAACCGGGGTTCTCGCGGTCCACCAGAAACCATGACACACCGGCCTCGGTACGGGCCACGACGATGGCAAAGTCAGCACGCATCGCGCCGCTGATGAACCACTTGTGGCCGTCAATCACCCAACCGTCGGCGCTTCGATTCGCTTGCGTCATCAGCATGCGTGGATCGGAGCCCACACCGGGTGCGGGCTCGGTCATTGCAAAGCAGGAGTATTTTTCGCCCCGCATCAGGGGCTCTAGGTAGCGCTTGCGTTGACTGTCGTTGGCCAGTTTGTCCAGCGCAGCAATGTCTGGCTGGCCCGGTGCAGCGCACTGCAAAGCGCCCGGTCCAAGAAAGCTGCGACCGGCCTGTTCCAAGTAGCTGCAGCATTCTTCCCAGGACAAACCCAGTCCACCTTCGCTGACCGGCCTGCGCGGGTTGCCAAGGCCCTGGGCCACTGCGCGTTGGCGCAGGGTTTGGATCGATTCTTCTATCGCATGGGCATCATGGGAGATGCGCAGGTCTTCAGTGGGGATGACCTCGTTTTCGACAAAGGCGCTCAGTTTGTTGATGAGCGCGGCGAACTCGGCTGAACTTTTGGTGGTGCTCATGGGGTTGAAGTGAACTTACTTCTTGATGATCTTGACCACTTTTTCCCAGCGCGATGAATCGGCCTTGATAAATGCCACAAAGTCGGCTTGCCCGAGAAAGGCCTCCTCACCCCCCGCATTGACCAAGCGCTCCTTGACTTCGTTGGTGGCCGCTGCGGCTTTCATCGCAGCTTCGAGCTTGCGCACTGTATCGGGCGGTGTACCCGCTGGCACATGCATGCCGTACCATGACACTGCGGTCACTTCGGGAAAGCCGGCTTCTGCAATCGTCGGCACATCAGGCAAATCCGCTGATCGGCGGCTATTGATGTTTGCCAGCGCACGCAGTTTACCCGCCTTGATCTGGGGCACAGCCACACTGGAAGGCGTGATGGCCATGGACATCATGCCGTTGATAAGGTCGGGAATGGTGGGTGGGGCGCCCTTGTAAGGCACGGACTCCAGGGCGATGCCGGCCACGTGGCGGAACATTTCATTGGCCATCGTTTGGGTAGAACCTTGCCCGCCATCCGCATATTGCAATGCCGGCTTGGCCTTCTTGGCCAGTTCGACGTACTCCGCAACAGTCTTGGCGGGCGAACTCATAGGCACCACGAAATAGCTGGGTGACATAGAAAATCGACCGACGGGTAGAAAGTCCGATGACGCCCAACGCAGGTTCGACTCCAACAGCGGGTTGTTGATGAAGAATGGCGATGAAATCAAGACCGTGTAGCCATCTGCAGGCGCCCGCGCCACATACTCGGCGGCGATGTTGGCGTTAGCACCCGGCTTGGCTTCCACCACAATAGCTTGTCCCAACTCCTTGGCCATGCCAATGGTCAGCGCCCGGGTTTGCACGTCCACCACGCCACCAGCGGCATAGGGCACGATAACGCGGATCGGTTTAGAGGGGTAAGTGCTCTGCGCTTGCGCCGTGAAGGCAAGGCACAGGCCTAAGCACAGCGCCGTCATCAATCGGGCGAGTGTTTTTTGTTGCATGTTTGTCTCCTGATGATTTTGAAGTGGGGCCAACAAAGCATTCAATGCTGGCTGTGGGCTCTATCTGTCCGAATCTGAGCAAGACCTATCATGACAGGTAAATATTTTTCCCGCAACCTGTTATAACAGTTGTACATTTCGATCATTGCGGTTTAGGCTGCCGCTCCATCCCATCGGTAACCTGAAAATTATGGCCAAAGAACTTTCACGCAACCCGACTGATGACAACCGAACCTTGTTCGTTCGTATGGCCGACAGCTTGCGCAGCGACATTCTCGCGAACCGGATGGCGCCTGGGCACAAGTTACCTTCGGAGTCGGAGCTTGAAGAGAACTTTGGCGTCTCGCGCATCACTGTGAGGCAGGCGTTGGCCAGTCTGCATGCTGAAGGCCTGATTGAAAAGGTCAACGGTAAAGGCAGCTATGTCACCCGGCCGAACGAATTACCCGACATGGGCCCGCTGATTGGCTTTTACGAGCATATGCGCAAACAAGGCAAGCGGGCCGTCGGACGTATTCTTTCGATGAAGCAGGTTGGCGCACCCGCAGCAGCAGCCCATGCCCTCGAGGTGTCTCTTGGCCATCCTCTTATCGCATTGCGCTGCTTGCGGCTGGTGAACGGTAAGCCCTTCGCGTTCGTGCTGTCCTATGGTGAGCCAGCGCTGATAAAGGCACTTATCCAAGAGGATATCAACACCAACGACGTGGTGGTGCTGCTGGAGACTCGGTTGGGTCACCGTCTTAAAAGTAACCGCATTGAAGCCCGCGCGATACCGGCCAGCGCAGCGCTAGCCAAATTGCTGGATGTCCAGCGCGGTTCGCCCCTGCTGCGCATTGACTTCACACCGGTCGACGTGTCTGGGCAGTCGATGGTCTATTCGGAAATGTATTTTCGGGGTGACAGTTTCAGCTACAAAGCTGTGGTCAAGCGCTAAGGCTCTGCCTCGAATGAAAGCGTTGTGGATTGTCACCGTGAAAGCTCTAATTTCTTTGAAAAAAATGCGACTCTCTGTCCGACGAATTGAATAAATTAAACACCATTGAATTACAAGGAGTTATTTCATGTCCACCCCATCTTCTTTCATTTTGAGTGTCGAGCGCAGGCGCATCCTTCAAACAGCAGGCTCTTTGTTTTTAAGTTGCAGCCTAGAAATAGGACACGCCCAGACAAGCTGGCCCAGTAAACCGATTCGACTGGTTTTACCCAGCGGGGCGGGTGGCGGGGCGGACATTTTTGGTCGTCCCCTGGCTGAATGGCTCAGCAGGGAGCTCGGTCAACCCGTCGTTGTAGAAAACAAACCCGGCGCGAACGGCGTGATAGCCCACGAACAGGTTGTGAGACAACCCGGGGATGGACATACCCTTTTAATCTCATTTGCGGGTGCTATTTTGGGAAACAAAGCGATGAACGCTAAGATTTCCCACGACACCATGACGGACCTCAACCCATTGGGCTGATTGGCAGTGATTTTGGCAATCTTTTAGTTGTGAATGCGGCATCGCCGATTAAAAATATCAAAGATCTCATCGCCTATGCCAAAGCGCAAAGCGGTGGTCTCAATTACGGATCGTGGGGCATGGGCTCTGGCGGCCATCTGGTCATGGAAACCCTCAAAGAGCAGGCCGGCATACCGCTCAATCATGTGCCTTACAAGACTGTTGCATCCATTACCCCTGATGTCGTCTCCGGCGTATTGATGGTCTCAACGATTGATTCTGCAACACCGGTTCAGCTCATTAAAGCGGGGCGCATCCGTGCCATAGCCGCCCTTGGACCCAAACGTATGCCCCAATTGCCTGATGTTGCCACCTTGGCTGAGCAGGGTTACCCCATAGGGTTTGTGTCTTGGTACGGTATGTTTGGACCATCGTCAATGTCCAATGAACTCGCAGGTAAGCTGAACGCATTATTGAATCGCTGGCTGGTATTGCCTGAGACCGTTGGTTTATTTGAGCAAAAACAAAATACGCCTGCACCTTTACCGAAATCGCCTGAAGCTTTTGCTGCGATGATTCAATCGGAACTTCCTGTGTGGCGCAAGTTGATGCAAACAGCAAAAATAGAGGGCGCTTAAAAAAGCGGATTCAAGGACAAGGTGCAGCACGTTCCACAAAAGCCCTTGAAAGCGTATTTGCCAGGTCATTCATCGCTTATTGAGCGACTGCTTTACGCAGAGTCGCATGACAGCTTTTTGACATTTTGAGGTTGTTCTGGGCCACTGACTCGAAGTCCGCTTGGACTAGAGTTCCCATCTGACTCGGGATCCTTGCATTCTTTTCAAGCATGAACACCCGTTGCGTCGCGTACTTTTCGGCATTTTTTGAAGCAAGTTTTTTGCCAAATCGCTAAGGCAAAATAAAATAGTCCACGAGCCTGGATATCTGCCCGAGCATCATTTCCCGCCCTCGAACAAGCTCGCAGCCGCAGTCTTGTGCGAGTGTCAGCAAAGGGGTGTTCTCCGGCATCACGATGGCATCAAAAACCACCAAATTCTTATCAAGCTTTTCCGCCGCCAATGGAAGCCTTGCGTCGCTCAGCATGCCAACAGGAGAAGCATTCATCAAGACATCGATGTCATCACAACGCGGGAGCCCCACTTCCACGATGGTCTTGGGGCTGATCTGTCTGACCCACTGGACCATTTGTTGAGTGCGTTGTTCGTTCAAATCGAACAGCCTCATGAGACTGGGGTGTTCTTGCGCAACCGCCACGCAAATGGCTGAGCCAGCACCTCCCAGGCCAATGAGTTGAATGCGTTTGTCCTTCAGCGCAATGCCACGGCGTTTGAAGGCTTCAACGCAACCTAAGCCGTCAAATATTTCACCGCACCACTCACCATTGCTTTGACGTTTGATGGCATTGATCGCGCCGACAAGCGAAGCCTGTGGACCCAGTGTCTTGGCCAATTCAATGGCCTTGACTTTAAAGGGGATGGTGAAAATCAAGCCGTCCAGATTGCGCATGCGCATGATGTCTGGGACGACATCATCAAAATCTTCCCGCGCGACGTGGATGGGAATCACTACAGCGTTGTGTTGCCGTTGATGGAATTCCCATGTCACCATTTCGGGAGATCGCACCTGTTCAATAGGATCGCCGACGATGCCAAATACGCGCGTTTTCCCGTTAATAAAGTTGACTTGATGCATAGGATTTTTTGCAACTTTGACAGGTCAAAGGCATTTAAAAAAATTAAAACCGTAACATAAGCAATTGCAAGCGCTTGAATCAGCCAAAGTTTTTATTTGAAAATTCAGGCCCCTGCACTTTATCAACGCAGCCAACGAACGAAAGACATTCACCATGAAATGGGCCCGTCAACGTGCACTCCAAGCAAGACTCTTCGCCGGCTCCTGGTTGAACATGGGATCGTCGGACACGGCGGAAATCGCAGGGCTGGCGGGGTATGACTGGGTCCTGATCGACCTGGAGCATGGCTCGGGTGACCACAAAGACTTGCTGCACCAGTTGCAGGCGCTCGAGGCCTATCCGACTGCTGCCGTGGTCCGCGTGCCGAACATCGATGCGGTGGTCTTCAAGCAGGTACTGGACCTGGGTCCCAGCGGCATCATGGTGCCGAACGTAGAAACCGCCGAACAGGCGCATCAGCTCATCAGCTGCGTGCGAATCCCGCCGCTGGGAAAACGGGGTGCGGCTACATCAACCCGCAACAGCGGTTACGGTTTTCACTACGCCCAGTACTTGGCAGAAGCCAATGACAACCTGTTGGTGGCGGCCCAGATCGAATCGCGGGTTGGCTTGCACAATGTCGAAGCCATCGCCGCCGTTGACGGCATCGACGTGCTGTTCGTGGGCCCGACCGACCTGAGTATCGATTTGGGCCTGAGCAGTGATCCCGAACAACCGGAATTCCGCGAGGCGCTCGTGCGCATCGCCACAGCCGCCCAACAACACGGCAAAGTAGCTGGCACGCTGGTACGCAACCCTCAGCAGGCACGTCAATACCTTGCGCTGGGTTACCGCTTCATCGCCCTGGGTTCCGACCGCGGGATGGTCATTCAAGGCATGAAAGCGAACGCCGAGTTCTTCTCGACACTGGCCACGGCAGCATGATCTGCACCTTACCGCATCAGACCATCCTGGCGATTGACCTGGGGACGCAGAGCCTGCGGGTCAGCGCGCTGGACACTGCTGGACAGCGGTTGTGGTCGTGGAGTGCTCCGGTCGACTCCAAAGTGGACGGCGATGTGTTCGAACAATTCACTGCGCAATGGGCCGGTCTTTTAGAGAACGCCTTGAATGAGGCGCAGCGTGCTGGCATCAGGCCTGATGCCATCGCTGCGGCTGGCCCTTTGGCTGGCTTTGTCGCACTGGACGCGCAAGGCCAAGCCTTGACGCCCGCAGTCATGTATTCGGATCGACGGCCTGCACAGGACGTCGAACAAATCGTCAAGGCCCTGGCTGGAGAAGTCTCGCTGCGGCCCGTGGTGTCTGATCCGCTGCCGCATTGGTTTCGCCTTTGCAGGGAGCAGCCCGAAGTGGCGGCACGCACGCGGCACTTTTTGGATGCCACTGGCTGGTTGAATTTTTTCCTCACCGGGCAAGCTACGCTCAATGCCTACACCGCGTCACGGCTCTACACGCAGGCACATCGCAAGCGTCTGGGGGCGGACCGGGCCCCCTTTGGCGATACCGTATCCATAGGGCAGGTCATAGGCACCTTGCTGCCAGCGCAGTCATGGCGTGATGGTTTTTCGGACGTGCCAGTGATGGCAGCCACCTTTGACAGCAAATGCGCTTATATCGGCAGCGGCATCCACATGCCCGGCCAGGCGTTGGACATTTCGGGCACTGTGACCTCTTTTGGCGTGGTGTCTGCCAAGCCAACTGACGACCATTTGCAAAGGATTTACAGCGTCCCTCTGGCCGATCAATGGTTGGTCCGTGGCTCCACGGCGTCCTCCGGCAGCACCCTCGAATGGGTACGTGCCCAATTGATGCACACCGATATTGCCGCGCTGACTGCCGCCGCCGCCAGCGTTGCGCCGGGTGCCCGCGGCCTGAGCTTTTTGCCTTACCTTGCGGGTGAAAGGGCGCCTCTATGGAACCCGCATGCAAGAGGTGCTCTGCTGGGTCTGTCGCTGGACACCAGCCAGGCAGACATCATGCGCGCCGTCTTCGAAGGTCTGGCTTTTTCACTGTCCCACATCACCTCGACCATGGCCGATTGCGGCGTACAGATTACGGACATGCGCCTGGCGGGCGGACTGGCCCGCAACGACCTGTTGGCCCAAATCAAGGCCGATGTGTTGGGCGTTCCCGTTGAGCGCCTGTCAGATCCCGAATTGACCACGCTTGGCTTGGCCGTCATCGCGAGCGTCGCCCTGAAAGCCTTCCCGAACGCGGCGAGCGCCAGCAGGTGTTTTGTGACGACAGAGAGACGCTTTACCCCAGCACCCGATGCAGCCGTGGTCTATGCCGACGCGCGTCGGCGCTACCTCGCCGGCTCAGCAGCGCTGCTGCCCACCTTTGATGTCACATCTGCGTAAATCGGTCTGGCCAGAAATTCTTGATGATTTTGTTGTGTTTATCTTCAACGGTTATGCTGTTAGATAATTAAATCTTCAAGCAGACCTGTTCTATAGTCATCAGCATAGGTTGGTTCACAGCCATCAGTTGAATTGATGTCCTAGAGGGTAACAATCACATGTCAACAAATGCAAAGTCACCAGCCAACGACAAAAACCGTATCCAGAGCTATCAAAGGATGTTCGATGTACTGCATTGTTTTTCACCTGTTGCGCGTCATTTAACCGTTACTCAATTATCTGACGGTACGAGCCTTCCACGCCCAACTGTCCATCGTATTCTGAGTGCCCTGAAGGATATTGGATTTATCGAGCAGGATATTCAAGGGGGCGGGTATAGGCTTGGCATCGGGTTGTATGAATTGGGCAGCTTGGCTCTTTCTAATATGGATCTTCACCGCGAAGCAACCCCATTTGTTGAGTCGTTAGCACGCAATGCAAGCGCAGCAGTGCATCTTGGCGTTTTCAACGGTGAAAGCGTCGTCCTCATTGAACGGGAACGTTTCGATGAGTCTAGGCAGGCATTGTCTGCACACGTTGAAATTGCACCCATACATTGCACAGGAATAGGGAAAGCTGTTGGGGCTTTTCTGACGAAAGATGTTGTAAAGAACATAGCACAACGAGGGTTGCGTTCTTATACTTCCCACACGCTTTCAACGCTCTCGGCATTAGAGCGTGAATACGTTAAGGTTCGTAAGCTCGGTTACGCTTTTGATGATGAAGAACTCCAACTTTTTGTGAGATGTGTTGCCGCCCCAATCCGCAACGCAAGCGGCAAGGTATTTGCAGCCATCAGCGTTTCAGGACCCTTAGACCGTATGAATAAGGATAGACAGCAGGAGCTTGCAAGTGTCGTTGTGGACACGGCAGACGCCATTTCTAGGCACCTTGGTTATGTGGCACCCACAAGATCATGAACTTCTAGTCTGCAGATGACACGGTCATGCTGATAGTCTTTTTTTTGGTCATTCTAGAGCCCACTACCACCGGTTGATTTTGCGCATTGCCTTCATGGGTTGTGTGGCTAATTTTTTTAAAAAAGATACGTGTACCAACGGCGTTTCATGTTCAATTCATAGTCTTAAATGGACCTCTACTTGCTTGTGAAGTATGCAATCAATGATCGCCATCAATTTAATCGGCCGTTTAGCTAGGTAGCCCCCAATGCTTCGGTTTTCTTGTTCATGCCTGTCGGCCCTCCGTCCGATCTAATACACGCGCCAAGTTCGTAAGCCTCACTTCGCTCTTGCTTAGGGCCGCTGTTTCTTTCTCGCGCCCAAACGTATAAAAGCCATCAGTTTGCTGCTGTGTTAATCCCTTAACGCGACGGGCAAGGGAAAACCCTCTATTTGCAGCATCCAATGCCGCACTACACTCCATCTCATTCCGAAATGTCATTCCGGAATGCGGACAAATATTCCAATAACATTCATCAATGGAGTTTTCCTTGACAAGTAATCTATCCTTCGCACGTCAGCATCTGACCGGTGTTTTGCCTCCTTTAACTATGCCATTTGATGAGTCCGGAGAACTGGTCAAAGGTGGCCTGAAGCAGCAGATCGAATTCATTATTGATAGCGGTGCCAATGGTGTGGTTGCAGGCGGAAGTACGGGTGAGGGCCATACCCTGAACGATTCTGAATTTGCACTCGTCATGAAGGAGGCTTACGACGCTACAGCCGATCGCGTACCCTTTTTAGCCGGTCTGATCGTGCAGAGTACACGTGCCGCTATTGATCGGGCCAACATGCTAAAGGGCATGAAAGTCGCAGCGCTTCAAGTTACGCCAGTGCACTACTTGTTTAAACCTGATGCCGAAGCGACTATCGAGCATTTCCGCACTATTTCCGACGCTACGGGCATTCCGATTTTGATCTACAACGTGATCCCTTGGAATTACCTTAGCGTTGACCTGATGCTTCGCATCATGGACGAAGTACCTGGCGTTGTAGGCATGAAGCAAAGCGGCGGTGACCTGAAGTCTCTCTCCGATCTTCTGCTCCACTGCAAGCCCGAGAACGTTGTGCTGTCCGGCGTGGATGCGCTGCTTTACCCTGGCTTTGCCATGGGGATGCACGGAGCGATCTCTGCTCTAACCACAGCCGTTCCACACATCGTCGTGCGCATTCAGAAAGCAGTCCAAGCGAATGATCATGAGACCGCACGTGACTTGCACTTCAAGCTCAATGCACTTTGGAACACGATGAGCCACGATAACCTGCCTGCTTGCATTAAGTACATACAGCACCTTCAAGGTACGCCCATGTACGAGCCGCGTGCCCCGATGATGCGCGTAACCGAAACACAGAAGAAGGCGATTAAGGCGGCAATGCAGCCACTTATGCCCTAAATGAACGCAAATCTAAAAAGGATGAAAAGCGATTCATTATGAAGAAGATTCTGAATGAACCTTCGGCCTATGTCGATGAAATGCTTGGCGGTTTATGTGTCGCCTTTCCTAGTGATTACCAACTTATAGGAGGCCGAGTACTTGCGCGAAAGGGCGGCGCCGTGAAGGGTAAGGTCGGAATAGTCACAGGCGGCGGATCTGGCCACCTGCCCGTGTTCTTGGGCTACGTAGGGCAAGGCCTATTAGATGCCTGCGCGGTTGGTAATGTATTCGCTGGACCTCGAGTAGCCGACTGCGTGAGCGCCATTCGGGCGGCAGATGGCGGGGCAGGAGTGCTCACGCTTTATGGAAACTACGGCGGCGACCGAATGAACTTTGATATGGCTCTTGAGCAGTTGGAGTCTGCCGCGCTTCCCCTCTCTTCGGTTCGTATAAGCGATGACGTGGCTAGCGCAGCAATCGCAGAACGAGATAAACGACGCGGGGTGGCTGGCATGGTATTGGTCTTCAAGGTGGCTGGTGCATGCGCTCAAGCTGGAGGAACTCTGCAGCAGGTAACTGCCGTGGCACAAAAGGCAGTGGATGCATGCCGTTCCATCGGTGTGGCCCTGACCCCTTGCGTGGTGCCCGAGTCAGGTCGGGCATCCTTCGCCATCGACGAGTTGGAGATCGAGTTCGGAATGGGTATCCACGGTGAGCCTGGTATCTGGAGAGGTTCAGTAAAGACCGCCGACGATTTGACCGATGAAATGCTGGATTTATTGCTGCCCGAGCTGAACTTGTCCAAGGGTGATTCCACAGCAGTGCTAGTTAACAGTCTGGGAGCGACGCCGCATGAGGAGCTATTCATCGTCTACCGCCGTGTTGCTCAGGTGTTGGGCCAGCTTGGCATTCGTGCGGTCATGCCGCTCATTGGTCGATATGCAACCTCTATGGAGATGGCAGGCTTTTCTCTCTCATTGATGCCGCTCGACGCCGAACTTGAAGGCTTGCTTCAGGCACCAGCAGACTGTCCTTTCTGGAAAGTTTGAAAGCGCATGACCACATTAACCACCATCGATGCAGCAAGCTTGCGTGCAGCTTTTTTCCGTTGGGCCGATGCTATGGAACGGGCCGCCCCTGAGCTTAATGAATTAGATAGTCGGCTGGGCGATGGCGACTTGGGCGTTACTTTAGCCAAGTGTGCGGAGAAAGTACGTGCCGCGATAACAACAGCTACAGACACCGTGCCTGACTTACTCAATTTGGCATCTCATGCCTGCGCAGAAGCCTCCGGTTCTAGCTTTGGAACGCTTATGGCCAGTGGCTTACTTTCGGCGTCGAAGTGGTTGGAAAACGGAAAAGTACTGGACAAGGACAGTTTGCCTGGGTTGTTCAAACATGTAGTTCAAAAACTCTGTTTGCGCGGAGGCGCTAGCCTGGGAGATAAGACCATGTTGGATGCGTTGCAGGCCATCGCCATTGCTGTAGAGATGGCTCCACCGGGGCAGCACTTAGCCGAAGTGGCGCGCAGCGCCACCGCAAAGGCTTTAGACGAATTTCGCTTCAAGCCTAACCGCGTAGGCCGCGCCCGCATGTTTGCGGATAAGTCCGTTGGGCTAGACGATCCGGGCATGGTCGCCGTATTGAGGATGACGCAAATTCTTTAGCTATCCGATTTCTTTCTTAAAGCAAGAAAACCCACAAGTAGGAGACAAGACATGACAAATCAGACGATAAATACCTCTCGCCGCCGAGTCCTAGGCGCAGCTTTAGTCGGTGCAGCTGCGCTCACCAACGTGCCAGTTCTGCTAGCGCAGCAGGCGAAGCCGTGGCGTTTAGGACATCAATACAATATTGACCATCCGATGGCACTTGGCGCTCTAGAAGCCGCAAAGCAACTTGCCTTAAAGAGTAACGGGCGGCTGAGGATTGATGTGTTCCCCGCCGGCCAACTCGGCACTGGCAAGGAACTTGTGCAACAAGTCAGCGACGACAGCTTGGACATCACCATAGATGGACCGGGCCAGTTTGGTCTGTGGCAGAAGCCATTGACGATTTTCGAGGTGCCCTTCGTAGCGCGCGACTGGGACCATCTTGTCAAGATGATGGAAGGAGATTGGGCTCGCGGCCACTTCAAGTTGCTTGCCGAGAACCAGAATCTTCGAAAAATTGGGACGCCTTGGTACTACGGCTCTCGACACTTCACCACCAATAACGTTGCACTGAAGACTGCTGCAGATGCGAAAGGTCTCAAAATTCGCGTTCCTGAGTCGCCACTTTACTTGGACATGATTCGCGCTTTAGGCGGTGCACCCACGCCGATGGCGCTTGCAGAGGTTTACTTGAGCTTGCAGACCGGAGTGGCCGACGGTCAAGAAAATCCCCTCCCCACCATCAATTCCAATAAATTTTTTGAAGTTCAAAAGTTTCTTAATCTCACAGCCCACATCGTGAATCCGATGTTGCCTCTTATCAGCGAGAAAAAGTGGAAGGCCCTATCGCCAGCTGATCAGAAGTTAGTGACAGAGGCCTTCGAGGCGGGCGGTGTAGCAGCGACAACGGCTTTGCGCACACTTGAGAGCAGACTGCTTGGTGACCTTAAGGCTAAGGGGATGACGGTAGTCGAGTCCGATCGCGAGTCCTTTCGCACCGCGATGAAACCTGTTTATGCCAAAAATGAAAATGTTTGGGGTAAGGGCGTCCTTGAGCAATTACAGGCAATGAAATAAATATGGCTGCCAAGCTGGTCAATGTTTATGTTCTGTCGCCTCAATCTAGAGCTAACAAGCCTTGGAGCACCTTAAGGGCGTTTTGGTCGGAGCGTTCAGCATGAAACCCTCAATGCGTTACCTGCTTGACAACTTTGAAGATGAAGTTGCAAGTTTATTGATGATGGCCATAACAGTCATTTTGATCCTGCAAATTTGCACGCGCTACTTTTTAGGAGACCCCCTTTCGTGGACCGAGGAAGTTTCACGGCATCTGTTTGTCTGGTTGGTTTTTTTTGGCGCGAGTGGAGCCATCCGAGATCGCTCTCACGTAGCGGTGGATCTGGTTAACGCAAGCTTGCCACCGCGCATACGTCTTATTGTGATGCTTGGCAGCAATATTTTTGTTCTGTTTTTCCTTGGTAACGTTCTTTATTGGGGCTCGAAAGCTGTTAACCGTATGTGGAGTCTTTCAACAACAACGCTTGAAATTCCTTTCGGTCTGGTCTACATGGTGTTTCCTGTAACAGCCGCTCTCATGATTGTCCGCACCTTTGCGCAGATGCGCGAGGATTTAATTGCTGGCGGCAATATTGAACGCAGCTCTACGGGGGGAATGGGATGAAGGTTCTGTATCTTCTCAGCTGGTGCGTACTCATGATCATGGGCATGCCGATTGCATTCAGTCTCGGAGCCATTTGTTTTGCCTTCTTTTGGATTGATGGCGGAACCATGACTAGCGTCCCACAGCGCATGTTTGCAGCGGTCGATTCATTTCCACTTTTAGCCGTTCCAGCTTTCATACTTGCCGGTGAGGTCATGAACACCGGCGGATTGACAAAACGCATTGTGGAATTTGCACGTGTACTGGTTGGCCACATTTCTGGTGGACTTGGTCATGTAACCGTGCTTGCCAACGTCATAGTCTCGGGCATATCAGGATCAGCTTTGGCAGAGGCTGCCGGCATCGGTAGCGTGATGATTGAGGCCATGAAAAAACAAGGCTTTAGTCCGGCATTTGCAGGCTCACTAAATGCTGCAGCCTCCACGATCGGTCCTTTGATACCTCCGAGCATTCCACTTGTTATCTATGCAGTCATGGCTAGTGTGTCCGCCGGAAAAATGCTGTTGGCGGGCTTTGCACCTGGATTCCTCGTTGCAATAGCGTTAATGGTCTATGTTTATTTTGTTTCGAAGAAAAGAGGCTACCCAACGAGTGAGCGTGCCACTTTAAATCAAGTCTGGCAGGCCACTAAAAGTGCATTTCTCGCCTTGATGACACCCATCATTATTATTTGGGGCATCGTAGGCGGAGTGTTCACACCGACAGAGGCAGCTGCAGCCACTGTGGTTTATGGGCTGGTTGTTAGCCTCTTTGTCTACAAGGATATGCATTGGCGTGACCTGCCGAGTGTATTTCGCAAGTCTGCAAAAACAACAGCCGTAGTCGGCTTCATTATTTCTACTGCAAACCTCGTGAGCTATGTTTTAACGCGTGAACGCGTACCGCAGATGATGTCTGAGACTTTGCTCAGCCTGTCCGATGAACGATGGGTGATATTGCTGCTGATCAACATCCTTTTGTTGGTGCTCGGCTGTTTTATGGAGGGGCTGGCCGTCATGCTCCTTACAGTGCCGGTACTACTTCCGCTTGTGATGCAGCTTGGCGTGGATCCGGTGCACTTTGGCGTGATCGTCGTGATGAATCTCATGATTGGATTGATACATCCCCCATTCGGGATGGCACTCTTTGTCGTTGCAAAGGTGGGCGACATTCCATACAAGGATCTGGCTTGGTCGATATGGCCCTTCGTAATACCCCTGCTAATCGTGCTATTGATTTGCACCTATTGGCCATGGATCGTAATGGTTCTGCCTAACCTAATGCTGGGCAGATGACAGATAGCTTTCTGCGTATTCCTATGACTTCAAACCACCCCTGAGGACACAACCATGATGAACTTAACGATCTCAACCCGTAGACTACTGGCTTTGCTTTCCAGTTCAGTTTTAATCGCGGCCCTTCCAACGGGGGCCGCTGCTCAAGCAGCAGACTATCCGAACAGGCCGATTGAACTGGTGGTGCCATTTGGGGCGGGTGGTGGCACAGACGTTCTGGCACGTGTCTTTGCTGAGGCTGCCAAGAAACATGTGAATCAACCCATCAACGTAATAAATAAGCCAGGAGCCAGCGGTGGCATTGGCTTGACGGATGTTGCCAATGCTCGGCCAGATGGCTACAAAATCGCGATGGTGACAGTGGAGATGGCCATCATTCCGCATATGGGCATTGCCAAGTACTCGCCTGAAAACGACTTTCTGCCCTTGGTGCGACTGAACGCTGATCCTATTGTGTTGGCCGTGAGTGCCGATGCGCCTTGGAAGAGCATCGAAGAGATGCTGACTGCGGCTCAAAAATCGAAGGACCCGCTCAAGTTTGGTAACGCTGGCACTGGTGGCGTATCGCACTTGGCAGCAGTCGCTTTGCAGCAAAAGGCAGGGACCACATTTACCCATGCACCTTTTCAGGGTAATGCGCCGGCAGTCGTTGCCTTGCTAGGAGGTCACATTGACGCAGTTACTGCATCACCTTCAGAAGTTTTTACATTCATTCAGTCGGGCAAGCTAAGGGCGTTGGCCGTGCTGTCTGAACAACGACTTGGTGGAGTATTTTCAACTGTTCCTACATTAAAGGAGCGCAAGATCGATCTGGTGATAGGCACTTGGCGCGGCCTTGCAGCGCCCAAGGGCATGCCCGCAGATGTGCTCGGAAAGCTTCGCTCATTCGCTGCCGCTACTGCCAATGAGCAGTCAGTGAAGGAGGCAATGGAAAAGCAGAATCTGGGATATTCGGTAGCCGACGGCGAAGCCTTTCGCAAGCAGATCGCCAACGACAGCGCGCAGTACAAGCAGCTGATTGAACAGATGGGTTTGAAAACCCAGTAACCCCTATTTAAGAAAGGAGCCACCCAGAAATGCCCCTATTTTGTTGGACAGATCAGGCAACGGTTTAACCCCCTCTTGACGGCGGCTTGCGCATCCAACGGATGGGTTGCTCGCGCACGGGTCGCGCCAAGGCTCCTTGCGCACGCAGTTGGGTGTCGAGGGCTTGGCCGGCATCGTCTTTCAATGCAGCTTGGCGCCAGTGGTCCACACTCTCGGCCGTTTGTGGCACTGTGGGGTTCAAGGCTTGGGCCAGGATGTGCAGCAAATTATGTTTGCCGCGCTCGTTGGTGCTGCCATAGCCTTTGATCAATTGACCGCAGCGAGCCAACTCCAAGCCCAGTCCAGCGCTTTGCTGCAGACCCTTTAAGACAGCGCCCAACCATTGCGTCATAAGCGATTGCTCCAGGGCATAACGCGATCCCCAGGGGCGAAATGATTTGCATGCAGCCAATGTTCGCAGCGCAAGCATGCCCAACACCGAGTGGGTCCCGATTTTCAAGGGCAATGCCCAGGGTGATCGGCCTTTGGCTGTCCGCTTGTTTTCCCATCGCATCAAAGCATCAGCCCAGCGGGTGGGAAGCATGGCTGCGAACTCAGGAACGCCCGGTTTGAAATGATCGTAGACCTTGAGCAGGTCAGCCTCTTGCGCTTTGACTTCGCTTTGCACACGCTGCCAACGGCTTTGGCGGCTTTTCAGATCGGCCACACGGACGATGTCATCGAAAGCCATCCACAGGGCCAACCAACGCGCAGTTTCATGCGTGCAGGCCCACCCTTGTGTGCCAGATGGATCGGCTTTTTGTTCTGCTTGGAGCACCGTTTGAAGGCGCTCGAGGTACAAGTTGCCGTAGTCGACGCTTTGGTATTCCACGCAGCGTGCATGGCCTAAGACCACGCGTTCCCGAATGGCCAGCGGGAACTGTGCTAAGGCGGCGCTCAATGTTTGAGATACAGCTTGGGACAAGGCTGGCGTGGGCGGCGTGATGTGAGCGTCATCCTGCGACAACCATCCCGCTAATTGTTGTGCTTGCACCTCTTGGGTGGACAGATGCGCATAACCCAATGCAAAGCCACGCAGGCTCGCTGCGGCGGATGCACCGCCTGTTTTCTGAATGACTTCTTCAAAAACCTCACGCCCCCAGGGCAGTGCTCCGCTGCCTGCAATGGCACCCAGCATGACGGCGCTGACCACCGTGCCTGCTTGGCGGGTCATTGCTGCCATGTCCATGACGTGGTGGCGCAGGCTGTGTTGGCGAACCAAACTCAGCAAGGCCTCAGAGTCGCTGCGGCCGTCCCCCATTTGCATTTTTTCTTGGGTGGTCAAAATGCGGGACGAGGAAGTGATTACCCGCGTGATGTGGTCGCTGGTCATGCCATTGCCGATTTGGCGGGCCGTCTCCAGCAGTTCGCTTGACACCAGCATGTCCAGACGGCCGGGCATGGGGGTTAAGCCCAGGACAGGGCTATGGCCTTGCAGTTGCTTCAAAGACGTGGGATAAATTTCCAGGTAATACGTGGTGGCACCCGTGCGTTGGGCCACGCCGGGTATGGAGGTCGCCTGCGCAGGGTAGCCGGCGGCGCGTGCAGCATGAATCAGCCATTCGGACAAGACGCCGCCGCCTTCGCCGCCCAAGGCGCACAACAGCAAGCTGATAGGTTGAGTGGTGTTCATGCTCGCTTCATGCTGGCGAAAGTGCACGCACCACCAGGCCCCGCAAGCTGTGCAGCAAGCGCTCATGCCAACGGGGGTTTTGCACGATTTCAGCGCGGTAAAAAGACGGGCAGAGTGTGGCGGCGTGCGCGTTGGCACCGCACAAGCCGCAGCCCACACAGCCGTCGATCACCGTGGCCACCGGGTCCACCTTCAAAGGATCGGGGTTGTCCTTGAGCGTCAGGGTGGGGCAACCGGACAAACGGATGCAGGCGTGGTCGCCATTGCAAACGTCTTCGTCCACGCCGTATTTGACACGCACCACGCGCTCGCCTTTTTTCAGCAGACTCGCCAGCCAGGGCTTGATGCGGCGTTGCCGCTCGAGCTGGCATTCGCCTTCTGCAATGATGACTTTCAAGCCATTGAATGGGGAGGTCAAGGCTTCTTCCAGGGTGCTGCGCATGCGCGCCACGTCGTAGCTTTCGACGGTGCGCAACCATTGCAGGCCCAAACCGCGCAAGGCGTTTTCAATGGTTTGGTTGGTGTGCACCAGGCTGTCTGTTTTATTTGAAGCCCTGTTTTTGTTGTCCTCTGAAGGGGTCGACAAAATGTCTTGCGTGCCGGTGGCCGAGGTGTAGCCGTTTTTGAAAATCAAGAGCACGGCATCGTCCCCATTGAACAGGGCAGATTGCACGCCGGTCAACAAACCGTTATGCCAAAAACCGCCATCGCCCATGATGGAGAGAACACGGCGGTTCATGTGCGGCGAGACACCGGCACGGCTGGCCAGGCTCATGCCGTAGCCGAGTATGGTGTGCCCGGTCGAGAAGGGCTCAAAAGTGCCCAACGCATGGCAACCGATGTCGGCTGAAACGTGCACCGGCCCCACGGTTTTTTGGGCCAATTGAAGGGCCGAAAATACAGGGCGTTCTGGGCATCCGATGCAAAAACCGGGCGGCCGCATGGGCAGCGCTTGGTCCAAGCTGTGCGCTACGGCTTGCCTGCGCTCTTGGTTGCCTTGCAACCAACGGGTCACCGAGGTGGTGTCCAGGGCAGGCAGCACTTTTGCCAGCCACAAAGACAGGCCTGTGGTGATGGCTTCTGCGGTGTATTCGCCCCCCATCGGCAGCACGTCTTTGCCGTGCAAGGGCGTGTCGATTTGGCGCCTTCGAAGCAAGGTGGCTATCTCTTGCTCAATGTATTCGGGCTGTCCTTCTTCGATGACCAAAACAGCGCGCTTGTCCTTACAGAAGTCGGCAATTTGTTCAGGCACCAAGGGACTGGTGACGTTCAAGATCAAGGTCGGTATGGCCAGCTCAGCGAAGGCATCGGCCAGACCAAAGCCTTGTAAGGCGCGCACCAAAGTGTTGAATAAACCGCCTTGCACAATCAGTCCGAGATCGGTGTGTTGACCTGGCTTGAGCTCGTTGAGCCCGTGTGCCACGATGTAACGCCTTGCTGCGGGAAGACGCTCTTCGTATTTAAGTTTTTCGTGCCGGAAAGTGACGGGAGGATGGGCCAGTTTGGCGTAATTGAAAACGGCAGGCTCTTCCATCAAATGGCGGGTTGAAATGGCAGGTGAGCGGTTGTCCTTGGCCACAAAACTGCCGCGTACATGGCAGGCGCGGATACGCAACTCCATCATGGCGGGCATATTGCTCGCCTCGCTCAGCGCAAAACCGTGTTCGACCATGGCCACCATTTGCGTCAGATCAGGCCTGGGGTCGAGCAAAATCATGCCGGATTTCAGGGCGTAGGCATGGGTGCGTTCTTGAATGACGCTGGCGCCTTCACCGTAATCTTCTCCGACCACCACCAACACGCCGCCCAGAACCCCAGGAGATGACAAGTTCGAGAGTGCATCCGCAGCCACGTTGGTGCCGACAATCGACTTCCATGTGACCGCGCCGCGCAAGGGGTAGTGAATCGATGCGCCGAGCATGGCGGCCGCAGAGGCTTCGTTGGAGCACGCTTCGACGTGCACGCCCAACTCATCCATGTAGCCTTTGGCTTGCACCAAGACATCCATCAAATGCGAAACGGGCGCACCCTGGTAGCCGCCGACATAGGCCACGCCTGACTGAAGCAAGGCTTTGGTGATGGCCAAAATGCCTTCGCCATGAAAAACCTCTCCGTCGCCCATGCGCAGGGACTCGATTTCTTGACTGAATGAAACTTCCACCTTGTGTCTCCGGTTATTGACAGTGTAGAGCCTGCCCTGATGATGTGCTGAGCAGGGCGCGGTTCACTCAGTACATGTAGTGTCCACCATTCACATGGATCACTTGGCCTGAAATGAAAGCACCCCGGTCTGAGCACAACAGATCGCAAGCGGCTGCCACTTCATCGGGTTTGCCGTAGCGACCCAGGGGAATTTCGGATTCGATTTTTTGACGGTCTTGGTGGGTGTATTGCGTCCAGTCCCGAACCGTATCGATTGCACCGGGTGCCACCGTGTTGGCCGTGATGCCGTGGCTGCCGAATTCTCGGGCCAAAGCCATGGCCAAACCATGCAGGCCTGACTTGGCGGCGATGTTGTGGGCGCGTTCGGGCACTTGACCCCAGAAGCCATCGAATCCGGAAATTAAAACCAGTCGGCCCCATTTTTTTTTCAGCATGTGGGGGATGGCATGGCGGGCCAGGTAGTAGGCCGGTGTCAAATTGGTTTGCAGTACATCTTGCCAGTCTTGTGGTGTGATGTCCAAAAAGGCTTGCTTGCGCCGGATGGCGACATTCGAAATCACCATGTCGACGCTGCCATAGGCGTCGCCCGTTTGCTGAACCAAGCGCTCGACTTGTGCATCGTCAGAAACATCCGCCATGATGCTCATGGCTTGCCCCCCAGCGGAGAGTATTTCCTGGACGACGGCATTGACAGACGCGGTGTCGCGGTGTCCATTGATCACCACGCTGGCGCCAAGGCGGGCCAGAGACAGAGCGATCGCACGGCCAATGTTGCGCCCAGAGCCTGTGACGATAGCGCTTCGTCCCCTCATGGGGCGCTGCAAATCTGAGTTTTCCATGCGAGCCTTTGTGACCCGTGTTGATTGACATTCCGGGTGGTCCATTATATTGTCCGTACATTCTAATCTCTTGAGATGCACCATGAAAAGACCAGTTTTGAAAGTTTCGATCGGATGGATTTTTGCTATTTTTTGCACGCTGTCGTTAGCGCAACAAGACTTTCCAATGAAGCCTTTGCGGATGGTGGTGCCATACCCCCCTGGCGCATCGACCGACAGTTTGGGACGCATCGTGTCACAGAAAATTTCTGCCAGCATGGGCCAACCCGTAGTGGTGGACAACAAGGGCGGGGCCAGTGGCAATATTGGCTCTGACTATGTGGCCAAATCTCCGGCCGATGGCTACACCCTGATGGTGGGCACGGATGCAACCCATACCGCCAACATGTACCTGACTGCAGCGCCGACATTTCATCCAATCAAAGACTTTACGGCACTGACACAGGCGGTGGCCAATCCGATTGTGTTGGTGGTGCATCCCGGCATTCCTGCCAAAAACTTGTCTGAACTGATCGCATTTGGCAAGCAACGCCCGGACCAGTTGTCCTACGGCAGTTCGGGGACGGGTTCGCCGCACCACTTGGCCGGTGAATTGCTCAAACAGTTCACAGGAATGCCCTTTGTTCATGTGGCCTATAAAGGCGGGGCTCCCGCAGTTTCTGATTTGATGGGGGGACAGATCCCCATGGTTTTTGCCAGTTTGATCACGGTGTTACCGCATATTAAAAGCGGCAAACTCAAAGCGATCGGATTCACCCAAACCACGCGTTATCCGGGCTTGCCCCAGGTGCCGACTTTTTCTGAAACATTGCCCGGCTTTGAAATGAATTCGTGGCTTGGGTTTTTTGCGCCCGCCAAATTGCCGCCCGCTGTGACCAAGCGTTTGCACGCTGAATTGGTCAAGGCGCTTCGCGATCCGGACATCACGGCCAAGTTGGACACCATGGGATTGGGTGTGGTGGCCAATACCTCTGAAGAATTCTCCGAGCAGGTTCGCAAAGAATTTGAGCAACGTGGCAAGTTGATTCAGCAAGCGGGCATCAAGCCGGAATAAGGCTTGCCAATGTCAATGTCAATGTCAATGGCAAGACAAAAGCATCCCGCCGATTAAAGTCAATAAGAGTAATCACATGAGTAAGCCGTCACAAGAGATCAGCATCAGCCTGGGCGAAGATTTTCCAGAAATTCGCGACAGCGTTCGCAAAATTTGCGCCGCTTTTCCTGGCGCCTATTGGCGAGAGGTCGACGAACAAGAAGCGTATCCGCATGCGTTTGTGCAAGCCCTGACCGAGGCCGGTTATTTGGCTGCGCTGATTCCTGAAGAATATGGGGGCGCGCAATTGCCCTTGCGCGCGGCCGGCGTGGTGTTGGAAGAAATCCATGCCAGCGGTGCTAACGCAGCAGCGGTGCATGCGCAGATGTACACCATGGGCACCTTGTTAAGGCATGGCAGTACGGCGCAAAAAAACAAATACCTGCCCGGCATTGCCAGTGGTCAACTCCGACTGCAAGCCTTCGGGGTGACCGAGCCCACGACGGGCACTGACACCACCAAACTCAAAACCCGCGCTGTTCGTGATGGTGACCACTACGTCATCCATGGGCAGAAGATATGGACTTCACGCGCCTTGTTTTCTGATTTGATGCTGTTGTTAGTCCGCACCACACCGATAGAAAAGGTCATGCGAAAAACGGAAGGCTTGTCCGTGTTTTTGGTCGATATGCGCGAAGCCATAGGCAAGGGGATGACCATCCGGCCGATCAAAGCCATGATCAACCACAACACCACCGAAGTGTTTTATGACGGGCTGCGGGTGCCTGCTGAAAACCTGATTGGTGAAGAGGGCAAAGGCTTTCGTTACATCCTGGATGGCATGAATGCCGAACGCATTTTGGTTTCACATGAGTCGATTGGTGATGCCAAATGGTTCATCCGTACCGCCGCCAAATACGCCAATGAAAGGATCGTGTTTGATCGGCCGATTGGTATGAATCAAGGCATTCAGTTCCCGATTGCCAAAGCCTACGCTGCCTCGCAAGCCGCTGAGCTCATGTTGCGAAAAGCCGCGGCGATGTTTGAAGCAGGACAAGCTTGTGGTGAAGAAGCCAATTTATCCAAGCTCTTGAGTGCAGAAGCCGCTTGGGAGGCAGGTGAAGCCTGTGTCCAGACCCACGGCGGTTTTGCCTATGCGCGGGAATATGATGTCGAACGCAAATGGCGCGAAGCGCGCGTGCAAAGGACGGCACCCGTCTCAACCAATTTGATTTTGGCCTATTTGGCTGAGCATGTGATTGGTTTGCCCCGGTCTTATTGACCGCGCAAAGGGCGCGATTCACCTTCATGGCGATGAACGTGATCGGCAAGCCAGTCAAGGATCAAAAAATCAGGTCCAATACAGGCATGCCCCAAGATCCCCTCACAGAAGAGCGCCTGATGGCACTGGAAATCAAATCCAGCTATGCCGAAGACCTGCTCGAACAACTCAACCAGTTGGTCTACCAACAGCAGCAAAGCATTGACGCCTTGATGGCCGAGGTGAATCAACTGCGTCGCCAAATGCCCGAGGGCGGACCCTCCGCTGAACGCAACTTGCGCGACGAGTTGCCACCGCATTATTGAGGTCTCCCTTGCGCTTAGACACATTGCGAGAGCGATTATTGGCACTTGGCGCTCGCCCCAAGCACACAGCCCGTGTGCTGCGGCTGTGGAGTCAGGCCCTGCCGCAAGACAGCGGTCGGCGCAAACTCGAGAGTTTCATGCCCGCGACCTTGCGCGATGCGCTCCCCGCGTTGAGCGCACAGTTGGCCGGTTTGGCGACATTGATTTCTGCCCACCCCGCCAGCGATGGCTCGTCTCGCCTGTTGGTCGGTTTGTCTGATGGTCAAACTGTTGAAAGTGTGCTCTTGCCTCGCGATGGCCTGTGTGTGTCGAGTCAGGTGGGCTGCGCGGTGGCTTGTGTGTTTTGCATGACCGGCAAGTCGGGTTTGATTCGCCAATTGACGGGTGGTGAAATGGTGGCGCAAGTCGCCTTGGCACGCCAGATGCGGACCGTGAAAAAAGTGGTCTTCATGGGCATGGGTGAGCCGGCCCATAATTTGGACAATGTGATGCAGGCGATAGAACTGCTCGGCACAGTGGGCAATATTGGGCATAAAAATTTGGTGTTTTCAACGGTGGGCGATGAACGCGTTTTCTCGCAGTTATTGCAAGGCCCCGTCAAGCCGGCTTTGGCCTTGTCGCTGCACACCACGCGAGCCGATTTAAGAGTCAAGCTCTTGCCCAAGGCGCCCCGTCTCAGCCCCGAAGACTTGGTCGAGATGGGTGAGGCCTATGCCCGCGCCACGGGCTACCCGATCCAATACCAATGGACCTTGCTTGAAGGCATCAACGACAGCGACGAGGAGATCGAAGGCATTGTCCGCCTGCTGCACGGAAAATATGCCCTGATGAACATGATCCCCTACAACGTGGTCGATGATTTGCCCTACCAACGACCGTCATGGGAGCGTGCCGCGCAGATTGCCCGCAGCTTGCATCAGCGCGGCATTTTGACCAAGCTGCGCCAATCTGCCGGGCAGGATGTGGACGGAGGATGTGGTCAATTGCGTGCCAGAGCCTTGGGCGGCATCGTGTCCTCAACCCAGCCCGAATCCACCGCCATCCAATGGCAATCACAAGCCGTGATGAAAGCGACGCATGTCTGAATTTCACAATCCCAGTCTGCCTTTGCGCATAGGATGCGGTGCAGGTTTTTCGGGGGACCGGACCGATGCGGCCAGCCCCGTGGTGCAAGACCTGATAGACGGCCTGCACACCCAGGGGGGCTCTGCGGTTTTGATTTTCGAAACCCTCGCCGAGCGCACCCTGGCCTTGGCACAATTGGCCCGGGTGGCCGACCCCTTGGCCGGCTATGAGCCTTTGCTGTTGGCGTATCTGAGGCCTGTCTTGGCAAATTGCTTGACGCACGGGATTCGCATTGTGAGTAATTTTGGTGCTGCCAACCCCGTGGCTGCCGCCCAGGCCATTGCCGAGTTGGCGCGCAGCCTGAAAGTGCGTGCGCCGCGCATTGCCGTGGTGTCTGGCGACGATGTGCGTTGCCACCCTGAGGTCCTTTCGCTGGCGCGGTCATTGCCGCGCCCTGTGGTCAGCGCCAACGCTTATCTGGGTGCACAGGCCATTGCCCAAGCATTGAATGCAGGGGCTGACATCGTGGTCTGTGGGCGCGTCGCCGATCCGTCCTTGACGCTGGGCCCGGCGCTGGCCCACTTTGGTTGGGCGCTCGATGATTGGGATGCTTTGGCGGGTGCCACCATGGCTGGCCATTTGTTGGAATGCGGCGCGCAAGTCACGGGCGGTTATTACGCTGATCCGGGTTTCAAAGACCTGCCCGATCTGGCCCATGTCGGCTTTCCTATTGCCCGCATCGAAGCCGATGGCAGTTGTACCCTCAGCAAGCCCCCAGGCACGGGCGGGCGCATCGACAGCCATACCGTCAAAGAGCAACTGCTTTACGAAATCGACAACCCCGCCGCTTACATGACCCCGGATGTGGTGGCCGACATCACTGCAGCCAGAGTGACCGAACTGGGGCCTGACTGCGTCAGACTGTCGGGGGTCCAAGGCCACTCGAGGCCGACCCATTTGAAGGTCAATCTTTGCCACGAAAATGGCTGGTTTGCCGAAGGTGAAATTTCTTATGCAGGCCCGCGAGCTGAGGGCCGTGCCCGCTTGGCGGCGGACATTCTGCGCGAGCGTTTACCGCTGCTCAAGTTGCGTGTGGACTTGATTGGCGTGTCCAGCATTTGGGCCGATGATGCGGGGGCCGTGTTGGCGGCTTTGCCTGACGCCGGTCACACCGATGTGCGTTTGCGCATCGCTGCATCGCATGAAGACAAAGCCGTGGCTGAACAACTCTTGCGCGAAGTGAACGCCCTCTACACCTGCGGCCCTGCAGGCGGCGGCGGTGTGCGCACCGGCTTGCGACCGCGACTGGGTTTGGTCTCTTGCTTGCTGCCGCAAGCCAGCGTCCCCAGCCGGTTTGACATGTGGCAGCCTGCGGCCATTGGAGAGACAGTATGAACCGCGGTGCCGACACCCTGGTGGTGACCCTCGATCGCTTGGCCCATGGCCGCACGGGTGACAAAGGCAATCGCTCCAACATCAGTGTGATTGCATGGCGTGAAGAATTTTGGCCCGTGCTGGTGGCCCAGGTGACCGAAGACAAGGTGGCGCAGCTTTTCGTTTCGCGCCACCCGAGCCAAGTAAAGCGTTACCTGCTGCCGCAACTTCAGTCGATGAATTTTGTCATTGACGATGTGCTGGATGGCGGCGTCAACAGCGCACTCAATCTGGACAGCCACGGCAAGTCCTTCAGTTTCATGCTGATGGGCTTGCCTGTTGAAACCCCCAAGGCCTGGAAAGACCGGTTGGCTGGACCCCGGTGAGGCCCAAAAAGCCGGCGTCAAGCCTTGAGCGCAAACCCCGCGACGTTTTTGTAGTTGTCTGAAATTTGGCGCAGTTCGTCCTGACTGATCAAATCATCGATGTTGTCAAAGGGTTGACCATGGCTCAACTCGTCGGCTTTCATGATGATGAAGTCGGGTGGCACGGTGCGATTGGTTTGCACCACTTTGGCCGTGGTTTGCAGTCGCAATGACTCGTACTGGGCAAGCGCTGCAGTCTGAGACGGGTTTTGAACCAGACAGTCAACCAGCGTGCGGGCATCGATCAAGGCTTGCGCCGAGCCGTTCGAGCCGCGCGGGTACATGGGGTGGGCTGCATCGCCCATCAAGGTCACACGTCCTTGCGTCCAGAAGGGCAAAGCATCTTTGTCGACCATCGGGTACTCGAGTACGCTTTCAGAATCCAGAATCATTTGCGGTACGTCGAGGAAAGGAAACTTCCAGTCCTTGAAAATGTCGGCGCAGACTTGGACGTCACCCGGCTTGTTCCAATCGTTCATGGCGGCGTCTGGGCGCTGCAATTCAGCCACCCAATTGATGAGCTGATTGCCCTGGCCATCCACGTTGTCTTGAATCGGATAGATCACCATCTTGCCTTGTTCCACTGTGCCAATGCGCAGGTAACTCTTGCCCGTGAGGATGGGGGGGTGAATGGTCACACCGCGCCAGGTGTTGATGCCACCAAAGCAGACTTTGTCGTTCGGGTGCATTTGCTTGCGCACTGCAGAATTCACGCCATCGCATGCCACCGCCAGTTCGCTGCGCACGCTGCGCTGGCCACCATCGGCCAAATCGAAACGCAGCGTCACGCCCTCATCGTCTTGCGTGAAGCCGCTGCAGCGATGCCCCGTGTGGACGTGTTCTGGGCCCAGACGGCTGCACACCGCATCAAACAAAATGCGGTGCAGTTTGCCGCGGTGAATGCCGATCTCGGGCAAGGCATAGCCCGCATGACGGCCGCGGGCTTCGCGGTACACGTATTGACCGTGGCGGGTGAAGAACACACTTTCGAGATTTTCGATGCCCATGGCTTCAAGCTGCGCTTGCACCCCGACTGCGGCCAGCTCTTTCATGGCGTGCGGCAGCAAGGTGATGCCGACACCAATCTCTTTGACTTCGGGGACGCTTTCGTAAACCTCGCAGGCGATACCTTTTTGATGCAAGCCCAGCGCAAAGCTCAAGCCTGCGATGCCGCCGCCGATGATGGAAATACTCATTTTCAGTCTGCCTTGATGTTTTGTGCTTTGATCAATTGGGCCCAACGGACAGCGTCTCGCTCGACAACCCGCGCAAACTCTTCTGGGCTGCTGCCGCTGGGGTCCATACCTTGGGATTGGAAGGTTTTTTGCGTGTCTTCGGTTTTCAGGATCAGATTGATTTCGCGATTGAGCAAGGCCACCGTGTCCGTGGGTGTTCCCTTGGGTGCAAAAATACCGAACCACATGTCGACGTTAACTTTGCCGACTTTGGCTTCGGCCAGCGTCGGCACGTCTGGCAACAGTGAATGGCGTTTGTCACTGCCAATGGCCAATGGCACCATCCGCCCGCTGCGAATGTGCGGCAGCGCCACATGGATGGGCAAGAACATGGCGTCCACTTGGCCGCCAAGCAAGTCCGTCACAGCAGGACCACTGGCGCGGTAGGGGATGTGGGTCAAAAATACCTGGGCGGTATTTTTGAGCAACTCCATCGACAAATGGTGCGGTGTGCCCACCCCCGGAGAAGCGTAATTGATGCGCCCGGGCTGGCGCTTGGCGGCATCCAAAAAATCCCCTGCAGTTTTGTACCCCGATTTCGGGTGCGTGACCAAGAGCAATTGGCCCCAACTGGTGAGGGTTACGGGGCTGAGGTCTTTGACGGGATCAAAAGTCATGCTGGGGTAAAGAGGGGGGTTCATCACCAGCGTGTTCACGCTGACCAGCAAGGTGTTGCCATCGGGTGCGGCGCGGACCACCGCTTCGGTGCCGATATTGCCGGATGCCCCCACGCGGTTTTCAACAACCACGGCACGGTTGAGTTTGAGCGCCAGTTTGGGGCCCACGGTGCGGGCAATCAGGTCAATCCCGGTGCCGGGGGAGAAGGGCACAATCAATTTGATGGGCGCGGAGGCTGTAGCCGGCGCATTTTGTGCAGACGCATGAGGGGTCGCCACCAAGGCGATGCTGCCCAAGGTGATCAGGAGAGCGCGGCGAAATTCAAAAAAAGTTGAAAACATGTCTATGGCCTTTAGCTTTGCATTTGTCTGGTTTGTTGCAGATTATTCCATTGCACCCACCGGGGTGCCTCACCAAGTCTCGCACCCTGCCCGAACAAGAGGCTATTACCGCTGGTGCTCCACCCAAATCAAACGATCAAAGGACAGGCCCAAAGCCAAGGCCTGGGTGCGTAATTGCGCTTTCACCAAGGGATCGAGTGTGTTGCTGCGCGACAAAATCCACAGGTAATCGCGGTCCGGCCCGACCACCATGGACCAACGGTACGCGGGGTCCAGCGCGATCACATGGTAACCACCGTAAAAAGGACCAAAAAACGAAACCTTGAGTGAGGCGCGTTGGGTGTCGCCGATGAACTTGGCTTTGCCAATGGCTTCGCGCCAATCGTTTTTCTTCATGTCAAAGCCGCGATTGATGACCTGCACACTGCCATCGGCTTGCAGGGCATAACTTGCTGTGACATCGCGCATGTCACGCTCGAACGAATGATCGAGTCTCGCCACCTCGTACCAAGTGCCTTGGTAACGTTGGGCGTCAAACGGGCTCACAGCCGTCATGCCTTCGGGTGGGGCGGTGGCACAGCCCATCAGCCAGAAGGTCAGGGCAAAGAGCCCGCAGCGCAAAAGTAGTCGAAAAATAGGGTTCATGTGCGAGCACCTCTGAAGGGCAGTTGAAGCAAGCCACTGGCCAGCCCCGTGCCGACCACGATGACCACGCCGCAGGCGATCATCCAGGGCGTGATGTGCTCGTCCAGCAGCAACACGCCATAGGCGATGGCAAAGACCGGAACCAAAAAGGTGACCGTCAAAGCCCGTGCGGGCCCTGTTTGGTCAATCAGCCTGAAATACAAAATGTAGGCCACACCCGTGGACACCACGCCCACAACGACCAGTGCGCCCCAGGCTTGCAAGCTGGGGGAGGCCTGTGGCAGTGTCAGCAGCGAAGGTAGCAGCAGCGCCAGTGTCGCACCCATTTGGCTGCCGGTGGCAGTGGCCAGTGGCGGCACATGGGGGATAAATCGTTTGGCGAAATTCGCCGACAGTCCGTAGCTCATTGTGGCCAATAAACAGGCCGCTACAGCCCACAGGGGCGCGATGCCGGAGGCATTGGGTGTGAAGCTGGCTTCACCCGCAGCGAGCAACAAAACGCCTAAAAATCCAATGCCCAAGCCGATGGCGCGCGACAGCGTGGGCCTGTCGCCCAACCAGGCCCACGCGACCATGGCGCCAAACAAGGGCACGGTGGCATTCAGGATGGACGACAACCCTGTGGTGATGTGTTGCACTGCAAACGCATACAACGCAAAGGGCAAGGCCGAGTTGAAAACACCGATCAGAAAGACCGGCTTCCAGTGCGCCCGCAGCACAGGCCCCTGTCCCCTTAACAACAACAACGGCAGCAGGAACAAGGCTGCAATGCCCACCCGAAGTCCCGCAGTCAGCAAGGCACCAAATTCGACTGCGGCGGTACGCATGAACAGGAATGAGGCCCCCCAGATCATGGCGAGCAGCAAGAATTCAGTCTGCCAGCGCTGGATTTTGGGGCTTGTGGTCAAAACGGACTTGAGCCTCACAAGGGCAAGGGTTGCGCTTGCATCGAATTTGCAGATGTATGCAAAGGCAAAGGCAAAGGCAAAGGCAAAGGCAAAGCCTTTTCAAGGGTCAGTAAATGGGCCTTGCGCCACAAGCCACCGGCATACCCCGTCAACTGGCCGTCTGAGCCCACAATGCGGTGGCAAGGCACGATCAGGCTGATGGGATTGCGTCCCACGGCAGCGCCGACCGCCCGCACAGCCTTGGGATTGCGCAGAACCTTGGCGATGTGGCCATAGGTTTGGGTTTGTCCAGCGGGAATGCGCAGCAAGGCCCGCCATACGGATTGCTGAAAATCGGTGCCACCGGCCAAATCGAGCGGAACGGGAAACGGGTCGTTCAATGCCTGCGCGTCACCGGCCCAATAGGCTTGCAGCCACGGCAAGGCACTTTGGATAAAAGGGTTGTGCGCATCAGCAGTCCACGTTTGCATGTCAGGCAAATGGCGTTGATCCTCAAAAAAGACGCCCGACAAACCCAAGGGGCTGGCCGACAGCGTGAGGGTGCCCAAGGGGGTTTCACAGGGGTGGCAAACGGTTTGAGGGTGAAAGCGCATGCGTGGTGATCAGTTCAAGTGGGCTGAGGGACTGCTGGATGCTTTCCGCTGGCTCCAGAATAACAAACTCCCACTCACACTGGCCACCACCATCAAGCCCATGAAGCCTGCGCGGTAAGTGCCAAACCAAGTGGACAAAGCCCCAAAGATGGGGGGGCCGATGACTACGCCCAAGAATGTGAAGGCCAAGGTGCCGCCCGTGGCCATGCTGGCCATGCCTTCGGGTGCGCGTCTGGCCACCTCGGCCAGGTAGACCCCATTCCAGCCGATGGCCGATGCGCCAAAGCTCACGAGTATCAAGACCACTGCCCATTGCGGCGTGTCGTGGCGCAAGGTCGTTGTGGCCAAGGCGCACAGCGCCATCAAACCGGCCAGCAGCAAGAGCACGCGTCTGGGCCCCAGCCAGCGGTCTGCAACATAGCCCCAGGCAATGCGTCCGGCCATCCCGCCCAGTTGGGTCAAAGACAATGCCAGACCCGCCGCAATCAGGCCGTAGGCCAAGTCATCGTGCAAAAAAGTGACCAAGTAGGTGGTGAGAGACAGTTGCACCATCGAGAACATGAATGAACAGGCCGCCATGGTGGCCAAGGTCCGGTGCGCCAAGACCAAGCGGATGGGTTGTTTCCAGCTGCCCCAACGCATGGGCAGATCGGCTTGTCTGTCCTTGTCCAGTTCAGCCCGCAGTGCTTGAGCAAGGGCTGCGCAGCCGATGCACACGGCGGCGACCACGCCCAAACTGGTGTGCCAACTCAGGCCCAGCAGCATGGGCGGCACGATGGCGCCGGCCATCAGGCTGCCCAAGGGTACGCCCGTTTGTTTGAGTGAAAAGACCAAAGACATCTGGTGTTTGGGGGTGGTGCGCGCCAGCAAGTGTGAACTGGCGGGGGTGATTGGGCCATAGCCCATGCCAATCAACACCGCACCCAAACCCATGGCGGGAAGCCAGGGCACGGCGCACAGCAGCAAGCCCGCAGCGCACAGCAGCAAGCCCCACTGGCTGACGCGGATGGCACCAAAACGGTTGACCGCGGCCCCGCCCATTAAGGAGGCGGTGATCGCGCCGGCATAAGTCATCGACACGTAAATCCCGACCAATGCTGGAGAAATGTGCAAATCTGTTGCGACCACTGGGGCCATCACGGGCAGGGCCAGCAGCGCCATGGAGACCATGGCCTGTATCACCAAGGTCAGCAGCAGCGGGAGCCAGTTGTTCAATTCGCTTTCACCCCGGCTTTGGTCAGCAAAGCACCGAGGGTTTCGATCTCATATTTCAAGTGGGCGCGCAGCGCTTCGGGCCGGGCTTGTTCGGGGGACACCGCTGAAATGCCCATCGCATCCAGCCGCTGGCGCACATCGGGATCTGCAATCGATTTTTGCAAGGCCGATGTCAATTGGTCCATCACCGGTTTGGGCGTGCCTTTGGGGGCATACAGACCGAAGGAGATGTTGATCTCAAAACCTTGCACACCGGCTTCGGAGATCGCGGGCACATCGGGCAGACCGCTCAAGCGTGTTTTGCCTGCAGCAGCATAGGCCTTTATTTTGCCGCCCTTCACTGGCGGGACCGTGCCTGAAGTTTGATCGCACAAAACGTCCACTTGCCCACCCATCAGGTCGGTCAACGCCGGGCCGGTGCCTTTGTAGGGGATTTCATTCATCTTCACGTTCAAGGCGTTCATCATCATCAGGCCGCACAGGTGCGAGGCTGAGCCCACGCCCGCATGGGCCAGGCTGATCTTGGGGCCGTTGGCTTTGAGATAGCTGACAAACTCGTTCAGGTCCTTGGCGGGAAAGTCGTTGCGGGTGACGATCACCATCGGGCCGTTGGTGGCCCGCCCGATCGGCTCGAAATCGTCGACCGGGTTGTAGGGCAGATTTTTGTACATCGCCGTGTTGGTGGCATGGCTGACATGGATCATCAGCAAGGTGTACCCGTCGGGCTTGGAGCGCGCGACTTTGGCGGTACCAATCGAGCCTGAGGCGCCTGCGGTGTTGTCCACCACGATCTGCTGGCCCAAATGCTTTTGCATGGCACCGGCGAACAGACGGGTGATGGTGTCACCGGGGCCGCCGGGGGCATAGGGCATCATCATGGTGATGGCCCGGTTGGGGAAGTCTTGTGCCGCCGCTTGCAGGCTTGTCAGTGCCCATACAAGGGCGATAAAAGGGCGAATCATGCGTGCTTTCATGGGGTGTTCCTTATGCTGTGGGTCATCATGCCAGCAAGCGCTGGCGAATTTCTACCGGGTCCATGACTTGCAGTGGTGCCGCCCCACCTTGGGGTATGCCCACTTGGGTGGCATTTAAAAGCATCGACACCATCACGTAAGTGCCTGAAAGGACCGTCAGGTCGATCACTGCCTGCTCGCCCATTTGATCAATGGCTTCTTGCCATAAGGCATCGGGTACCCGGTGGTTCAAAGAGAGTTGAACGCAATAGTCATACACCAAGCGTTCGTCTGCTTGCATGGTTCGTGGTCGTGTGCAATTTTGCAAATCAAGCATCACCTCATCCGACAAACCCGCTTTGCGGGCAATTTTTTCATGGGCCCACCATTCGAACTGGGCGTTGGAAATTCGCGCCTGAATCAGGATGGCGAATTCGTTCAAACGTTTGTTGACCGAGGTTTTAAAGCGCAAATAGTCCAGGTGATCAAAACAACGGCGTCCCATTTCGGGGCTGCGCAACAAGGCGTTGTAGGGCCCACCCAAGGCCGCACTGGAAATCTTAAGGATGTCATCGGCCAAGGGGCGCACTTCAGAGGGTAAATCGTCGTAAGCAATTTGGGTCAGTCGTTCGGTCATGGTCACTCCAGCAAGGTGGTGGCTTATACAATCGGGTCTCCATTGTTACCGACACCGTGCACCCATGCTGGCTTGTTGGCGACGCCACATTTTTTGAAGCACCATGCAAGTTACCCCCACCATTTTCAAAGCCTATGACATTCGCGGCATCGTGCCGAGCACCCTTGACGAAGATTTGGCCGAAGGTCTAGGCAAAGCTTTTGGGACGCAGGCCATGGCCGAGGGGCAATCCACGGTGGCTGTGGGACGGGATGGACGTTTGAGCGGTCCGGCTTTGTTGGCGGCCTTGGTGAGAGGACTGGTGTCTGTAGGTGTGCAAGTGGTAGATGTCGGCTTGTGCACCACCCCCATCTTGTATTTTGCGGCCCACACCGTGTGCGCCAGCGGCATCATGGTGACCGGAAGTCACAACCCCAAGGACTACAACGGTTTCAAAATGGTCATGGGGGGGCGCGCCATTTATGGTGACGAAATCATCGCCTTGCGCCAGATGATGCAGGACGAATCTTGGGTGGCGCAGGCGGACGGCAGCGTTCGCCAGTGGGACGTACTTCCAGCTTACCGTGAACGTATCGTGGGCGATATTCGCTTGGCCCGCCCAATGAAAATTGTGGTTGACTCGGGCAATGGTGTCGCGGGTGCCTCAGCCCCCGCGATTTTTCGCGCCTTGGGCTGCGAGGTCATTGAACTGTTCAGTGAGGTGGATGGCAATTTTCCAAACCACCACCCCGATCCCAGCAAGCCCGAAAATTTAAATGACCTGATCGCCGCCCTGAAGCAGACCGGTGCCGAACTGGGCTTGGCCTTTGATGGTGATGGTGACCGGCTGGGTATCGTGACCAACGATGGTCAGAATATTTACCCTGACCGTCAAATGCAATTGTTTGCACAAGACGTGCTGAGCCGCGTGCCAGGCGGCACTGTTTTGTTTGACGTGAAATGTTCACAACGCTTGGCACCCGCGATTGCACAGGCGGGCGGCCAGCCTCTGATGTACAAAACAGGCCACTCGCTGATCAAAGCCAAAATGAAAGCCATTGAAGCCGCCGGCGGCCAAGCGCCCTTGGGCGGCGAGATGAGTGGTCACATTTTTTTCAAAGAACGTTGGTACGGGTTTGACGACGGCACCTACGCCGGTTGCCGGATGTTGGAAATTTTGAGCCAGTCCCCCGACGGCAACGCCGTATTGCATGCTTTGCCCACCAGTTTCAGTACGCCTGAGTTGAATGTCGCTTGCGCAGAAGGTGAGCCCCATACGGTGACGCAGCAGTTGCTGAACAAAGCGGATGCCCACTTCACGGCACCGGCTCAGATCTCCAGCATCGATGGTTTGCGTGTGGATTGGCCCGATGGCTTCGGGCTGATCCGCGCCTCCAACACCACACCCGTGCTGGTGTTGCGCTTTGAGGGACACACCGAATCGGCATTGCAACGGATTCAGACGCAGATGTTGGCATTGCTGCGTACCGTCAAAGCTGACGCCACATTCAAAGCGCCCACCCATTGATTTGCCATGCATCCAATACAGCGCGTTTATAACGCGGCCGTCTGGGCGGCGCAGCCCTTGCTGCGCCGCAAGTTGGCGCGTCGCGCTGAAGCCGAGCCTGTGTATGGCGTGGCAGTTCAAGAGCGGTTTGGCCACTACACACATGCGGCTGAAATGCAAGCTGAGTTGGTGTGGGTGCATGCGGTCTCCCTGGGTGAAACCCGGGCGGCAAAAGTCTTGATTCATGCGCTGCGCCTGGCCCTTCCTGGTATGCGTTTGTTGCTCACAAACGGGACCGCCACCGGACGCTCCGAGGGCGAGCGCTTGCTCGACCCAGGCGATATTCAGGTATGGCAGCCTTGGGATACGCCCTGCGCGGTGCAAGGGTTTTTAACGCACTTCAAACCCCGTATTGGGGTATTGATTGAAACCGAGGTCTGGCCGAATCTGGTCTTGCAGTCGCAAAAAAATGGCGTGCCTTTGGTGTTGGCCAATGCGCGCATGAGTGAGCGATCCAGCCGCAAAGCACTGCGCTGGCCTGCATTGACGCGGCCGGTTTTTCAAGCGCTGACGGCCGTCTGGCCGCAAACCGAATCCGATGCAAAGCGCTTGCAGCAACTCGGCGTCAAGGTGCAGACAGTGATGGGCAATATCAAGTTCGATGCCCAACCTGATGCCCTGCAGTGCGCCCAAGGAAGGCGCTGGCGACTGCAAAATTCACGACCCGTTGCCCTGCTGGCCAGCTCACGCGAAGGCGAAGAAAGCGCTTGGCTTGATGCTTGGTTGGCCCTGCGGCAAGCTGGCGCCAATGTGTCTGAACTGCAATGGCTGATCGTGCCGCGCCATCCACAACGGGTGAACGAGGTGGAAACTTTATTGATCTCGCACGGGCTGGCTGTGTCACGCCGCAGTCAATGGCGAGAGACTGGCCTCGACGGGCCTGATGCCCAAGCGGCGCAGGCGGATGTCTGGTTGGGTGATTCTTTGGGTGAAATGGCGCTGTACTACAGCGTGGCGCAGGTGGCTTTGCTGGGCGGCAGTTTTGCGCCCTTGGGCGGTCAAAACCTGATCGAGGCGGCAGCCTGTGGCTGCCCGGTGATCATGGGGCCGCACACCTTTAATTTTGCGCAGGCTTCAGATATGGCCGAGCAAGCGGGCGTTGCCGTGCGCGTGGCAGACATGACGCAAGCACTTGAACAGACGCACTTGTTATTGCGGGAAGCACCCGCCTTGGCAAAAAGTTCCGACGCGGCCCGGGCTTTTGCAAAGGCCCACGAAGGCGCCACTGAACGCACCGCGCAAGCAGTGCTTCAAGCCATGTCCTGAAACTTATTTGGCGAGCAAGGCGTTGACGGCTTGCAGGTCGTCGGCCTTCAAGCTGCCGTTGGCTTGGCGCAGTTTAAGCTGGCCCACCAAAACGTCGTATCGCGCCTTGGCCAGATCGCGTTTGGTTTGGAACAACTGGCTTTGGCTGTTCAGCACATCGATATTGATGCGCACACCCACTTTGTAGCCCAGCTGGTTCGCGTCCAAAGCGCTTTGGCTGGACGCTTCTGCGGCGGCCAAGGCATTCACTTGCCCCAAGCCCGATTGAAGACCCAAATAAGCAGTTCGGGTGGCTTGCGCGACATTGCGCTCAATGGTTTCCACATCCGCGCGAGCTTTGTCTTCGAGTGCCAGCGTTTCTTTGATCCGGTTTTCGGACGCATAACCAGTGAACAAAGGCATGTTGAAGTTCAGGCTGATGCTGATGGCGTTGGTGTCCACTTGGGTCGCGGAGTAGCCGTTGATGTAGCGGGTCGGTGAAAAGCCGGCAGTCAAATCCAAGGTGGGCTTGAGGCCGGCTTGCGCCTTTTCGATTTCGAGTTTGGCAATGTCCAAGGCGACGCGCGCTTGGACAATGCCCGGGTGCAATTCGGCCGATTGCATCACCCAAGTGTTGATGTCAGCAGGTTGTGGGGCTTGAAGTTGGACAGGTAAAACCAGGCTTCGCGGCTCTGTAGTGCTGCTGCCAACCAACAAGTCCAGTGCCAATTTTTTCACCCGTAAATCGTTTTCCGCCGCAATTTCTTGAGCCAACACAAGGTCGTAGCGTGCCTGGGCTTCTCGGGTGTCGGTAATGGTCGAAGTGCCTACTTCAAAATTGCGTTTGGCTGCGGCCAATTGTTCAGCGACTGCTGTTTTCTGGGCTTGGACAAAGGTCAGGCTGTCGCGGGAGGCCAGCACATCAAAGTATGCCTGGCTGACCCGCACGATCAGGTCCTGTTCTGAGGCTTTGAGCTGGGCGCTGGCCAACTCGGCCTGCTTCAAACCTTGGTTGTAGGTCGCCTTGTTGGCAGGTCTGTAAAGTGGTTGCACCACATTCAAATTCGCACTCAGGCTGCTGTAAGACTTGCTTTGACCTGCCAAAGCACCGGTCAATAAATCGACCGTGGTCATGTTCGTGGCTCCGGACAAGCCAACAGTGGGCAAGACACTGGCCTTAGCCTGTTCGGCTTTGGCCAAGTTGGCTGTGTAGAGCGATTGGGCGGATTTGTAGGCCGCGTCATAGCCTTTGGCGGCCTCGAACAAAGTGACCAGGTTTTGCGCTTGCGTTGGGGCACTGAAAATGACACTCAACAGGCCTGTCAAGGCCAAAGGTACAGCAGATAAACGCAGGTTCATGAAAGTCTTTCGGGGGGAGAACGTCATTGGGGTTGAAACTGGAAACAAGTTGGCACCTGAAATCAGTAAGTGGGTATGCTGGGGTCCAGTTGGGTCGACCAAGCATGGATGCCGCCGGCCACATTGATGACTTCAAATCCCTGTTGCGTCAAGTAGGCAGCCACCTGCATGCTGCGGCTACCGTGGTGGCACAAGCAGGCGATAGGTCGGGTTTTGTCCAATTCGTCCAGGCGCGCAGGAATGGTCTGCATGGGCATGTGCACAAACTCCAAGCCCGCTGGGGAGACGCTGGCGGTTTGGCATTCCCAGCCTTCTCGCACGTCCAGTAAAACGGGTCGACGTGCCGCCATGTTGGCCGCCCAGTCTGACAGTTGTGCAGGGGTGATGTGTTGCATGGGGATTAAAAGCGGAAGTGAGAATGCTCTGCAAAGTGAACCAGGCGCGGTGCCACAGTGTCCCAGGGTTCAGCCGTGGTCCATGCGGTATCGCTGTTGCGGGTAATGAATGTGGCACGCATCATGGGTTCTTGGCCCACAATCGCAGCCAGACGGCCGCCCACTTTCAATTGGGCCAGAAGGGCTTGCGGAACTTCAGCCACCGAGCCACTCAGCACAATCACATCAAAAGGACCCTCCGCAGCGGCGCCGTTCGCGCCATCGGCCTGACGAACTTCCACATTGGAGACGCTTTCTGTAGCCAGATTTTTGCGCGCTTGCGTAGCCAACTCGTGTTCAATTTCCAACGTCAGCACATGGGCGGCGCGCCGGCCTAACAAGGCCGCCATGTAGCCGGAACCTGTCCCGATTTCAAGGACTTTTTCGTGTTTCTGAACGGCCAGGTCTTGCAGCAATCGGGCTTCCAGGCGGGGTGCCAGCATCGCTTGGCCATGCGCACCGCCACCACGAAGCGGCAATTCCATGTCCACAAAAGCCAGTGCCTGAAGTCCGGCGGGCACAAAGTGCTCACGCTTGACGGTGGACAACAAGGCCAGCACTTCGCCATCCAGGACTTCCCAGGGGCGGATTTGCTGTTCAATCATGTTGAAACGGGCTTGTTCGAGATCCATCGTGACTCCCAGGGGTGATTTTGTCGTAATGTGTTGATTTTAAAGGTCTGGACCTTGCGTGGCCTGAGGTTCGGGTGAGAAACCTGCTTTTTGACGAAGCCATTGCGCCAAATCATCCATATAACAGTACATGACGGGCACCACCACCAGGGTCAACAAAGATGAGGTGATCACCCCGCCAATCACGGCTTGCCCCATGGGGGCACGTTGCTCAGAGCCTTCGGTCAGGGCAAAAGCCAAGGGGATCATGCCAAAAATCATAGCCAAAGTGGTCATCAAAATAGGGCGCAGGCGCACTTTGGCGGCCATCAACAGGGCATCGTTTCGCGCCATGCCAGGCATGGGCTTACCGCCTGGGTCCTCCATGCCCTCACGGGCACGGATGGTGAAGTCGACCAACAAAATAGCGTTTTTAGTGACCAAGCCCATCAGCATCACCACGCCAATGACCGAGAACATCGACAGCGATGAGCGAAATGCCATCAAAGCCAGCACCACCCCGATCAAGGTCAGGGGCAAGGAGGTCATCAATGCGACGGGTTGAAAAAAACTCTTGAACTGGCTGGCCAGAATCATGTAGATGAAGATGATGGCCATGATCAAGGCGGACAGTGCATAACCGAAAGACTCGTTCATGCTTTTGGTGGAGCCACCAAACTGGTAGCGATAGCCGGCAGGAAAAGGAATCGCTTCCATGATTTTTTTGATATCGGCTGAGACCTCGCCCGCGGTTCGTCCGTAAGCATTGGCATTGATGGACACCTCACGCATCAGGTCGCGCCGGTTGATCTGGTTGGAGCCTGTGGTTTCGGTCACTTTGGCAATCTGCCCCAAACGCACATTGCGGATGCTGCCGTCGGCAGGGTTGGTCACACCGAAAGGCAAGCGTTCCAGGTCTTCCAGGGTGTTGCGGGCTGCAGGGTCAAGGCGCACGTTCACATCGTAGGTCTGGTCGTCGGGGGCACGCCAGTTGCCCACGGTTTGCCCAGCCACCAGGGTGCGCAAGGGGCCAGCCAGTTGGGCCACGCTGAGCCCTAAATCAGCCGCTGAATCACGCATTACCTCGATGCCAATGGTGGGTTTGTTGGCCTTCACACTCGAATCCAGGTCCACCAAACCAGGAATTGCGCGTAACTTTTCAAGGGCCATCAAGGTCAGGCGCTCCAGCTCACGCTGATCCGCACCTTGCAGTGAAAACTCGATTTGCTTGCTACCCCCCACCGAATCGGGAGTTCCAACTTGGGTCACGGTGATGCCCGAGACGCGATTGAGCCGCTCACGCAAGGCGGCCGATATTTGGTCTACGCTGCGCTTGCGGTCTTTGCGGTCCGCAAAGCGAATGCCCAAATTCACGTTGTTTTTACCCAGCGCATTGCCGGTGTTGATGGTCGCCACGGTGTAACGCACCTCAGGGAATTCCCGCACGATAGCCTCTACCTGCTTGACCTTTGCCGTGGTGGCCTCCAAAGAAGAGCCGACAGGGGTTTGAAAGGCCACGCTGGCTTCAGAGAAGTCGGCCTTGGGTACAAACTCGGTGCCCAACATCGGCACCATGACCAGACTCACAATAAAAATAACCAAAGCCGACAGCACGGTGGCAAGCTTGTGGTGCAAGGCCCATCGCAGAATGGTTTGGTAGCTGTCAGACAGTCGCTCAGTGATGACATCGAACAGATGCGTCACCCGGCCAATGGTTTTGTCATACAGGCTGCGTGCTGCAAATTTACCCTGGGTTTGAATGCTCGGGTCATGCCAGATGCTTGACAGCATCGGGTCCAGGGTGAAACTCACAAACATCGAAATGCCGACCGCCGCCACGATGGTGATGCCGAATTCGTGGAAGAACTGGCCGATGATGCCCTGCATGAAACCAATAGGCAAAAACACCGCGACGATCGACAGCGTGGTGGCCAACACAGCCAGTCCGATTTCTTGCGTGCCATCCATGGCGGCTTGGAATGCGTTTTTGCCCATTTGCAAATGCCGCACGATGTTCTCTCGCACCACTATGGCGTCATCAATCAGCAGGCCCACACACAAGGACAAAGCCATCAAGGTGATCATGTTGATGGTGAATCCAAACAAGTCCATGAACAAAAAAGTGCCAATGATCGAGATCGGCAGGGTCAGCCCGGTGATGACTGTGGAGCGCCAGGAGTTGAGGAACAAAAACACAATCAACACGGTGAGTAAGGCGCCTTCAATCAAGGTGCGGCGTACGTTTTCAACGCCCACACGAATAGAGCGCGAGTTGTCGGTCACGGGTTCGAGCCGAATGCCGGGCGGCAATTGCTTTTGAATTTCTTTGAGTGCGACCACCAGCCCATCCACAACTTCGATGGTGTTTTCGTCCTGCGATTTTTGAACCGTTAACAACAAGGTTCGCTGGCCATTGAACATGGCCAGACTTTCTAATTCTTGCGCATCGTCTTTGATCGAAGCAACCTGCGACAAGCGCACCGAAGTGCCGGATTTTTTGGCCACAATGATGTTGCCAAAATCTTCCGGCCGGACCATGCGGGACTGCACTTGAACCACCCGCTCTTGCGCGGTGGATTTGATCGTGCCCACCGGTAGATCTTGGTTCTCATTGCGCACGGCATTGACCACTTGTTCGGCTGAAACGCCAAAGGCCTCCATGGCGTCGGGTTTAAGGTAGAGGTTGAGTTCCCGTCGGCTGCCACCCACCACGGTGATCGAGCCGACACCCCGGACATTTTCCAGCTTCTTTTTCAGTACTTGCTCAGACCAGTTGGTCAACTCGACGGCGGTGGGCGCTTTGCCTTGAGGGACTGCTTGGGGAATGACCGCCAACGACCACACCGCACGGCTGGAGGGATCAAAACGCAGCACACGGGGTTCTTTGACCTCGGTTCTGAGCAAAGACTTGATTGCGGCGATTTTTTCGCGCACATCTTCGGCGGCCTTGCGGCTGTTGATGTTCAGGCCAAACTCCAGCACCACAACCGACTGTCCTTCGTAGGTGCGAGAGGTCAGGGCGCTGATGCCGGCTATGGAATTCACGCCTTCTTCAATTTTTTTGGTGACTTCGCTTTCGACAATTTCAGGGCTGGCGCCGGGGTATTCGGTCAAGACCACCACCACGGGGAAGTCGATGTTCGGGAACTGATCGACTTTGAGTCTTTGCAAAGAGAACAAGCCCAGCACAACGATGGCCAGCATGACCATGGTCGCGAAGACAGGATTTTTCAAACTGACTTGGGTGAACCACATGGTGAGCTTACGGTTTGACAGTGGTGAATTTCACACGCGTACCTTCACGCACGGCACCCGAGCTGGCGGTCAGCAGTTGGATCCCTTCGGTCAGTTGGGCGTCTGAACTCGAAATACCGACCATGACCTGGCCTTCGGCCTCGCCGCGGATGCCCAGGCTGACCGTCATATGGCGAACCTGGTCCTTGTCAATCCATTGCACATAAGGCTGCGGTTTGTCGGTGCGTACCGCCGTCACCGGCACAGCCAGCGCTGAGACGCGGCTGGTGGCCAGTTGGCCTTGTACAAACAAGCCTTGGCGCAATTCGGGGGTCGATTGCACGCCAAGGTAGACCAAGACACTGCGACTGCCGGCTTGTGCGCTGGGGTTGATGCGCAAGACACGGGCGTTGACAGGGGTCGTGCTGCCTTCCATCTTCAAGATGGCGCTTTGCCCTATGCGAACGTTGGCGGCATCTGCAGGCGGCACAGCCGCTTCGACTTCGAGCTGGCGCAGGTCCACGATCTCCACAATACGGGCATCGATTGCGAGGCGTTCACCGGGTTGCGCCAGTCGCTGGGCGATCAAGCCAGACAGCGGGGCTTTAAGGGTGGTGTCGTCTACCGCTTTGCGCGTCACATCCCAGGCAGCCACTGCCGCGAGATGGCTGGCTTTCGCACCCGTCAAATTGGACAAAGAAGTGTCCAAGGCGGTTTTGGAAATGAAACCCTGATCGACCAGCGCTTGGTTGTTGTCGAATTGCTTTTGCGCAATATCGACTTGTGCCATCTCTGCATCCACTTGCCTTTGGGCTTGCCGCTGGCGAGCCAGGTATTCAGTCGGGTCTGTGCGGGCCACGACTTGGCCTTGTGTCACGCGGTCACCTTCGCGCAGGGTGAAGTCCATCAATTCGCCAGCCACGCGCGACTTGACCATGGCCGAGTTGGTGGCTTTTAAAGAGCCAGAAACTGGCAAGCCCTGCGCCAAGGTGAGCGGGCGCAGCGTGTGAATATCACTCGGTGCCAATTCCAAAGTCTGGGCAACCAACTTGGCTGCCTCAGTAGTTGCAGCAGCGGCCAAGTTGGCTCCTTTGCGTTGCGCCATGTACTTGTAGACACCGAACCCGGCGCCCAAGAGCAGCAGCAATATCAAGGTGAAACGAACATACTTTTTCATGAGGTTTTTTCTGGCGTCATGCCTCGCACCAATAAGTTGGCATGGTTGGTGATGAATTTCTCGGGGTTGATGACTTGCGTGCCGCTGCTGCAAGCACCGGTGGCGTGCTTTTCCATGACCAAAAAGATCAGGGGTGCCATGACCGAGTAGATGGTGTCATTGACATCGATCGCACGAAATTCACCGCGATCGATGCCTCTTTGCAAAACGTATCGGACCAAAGCTTGTGCGGGTTGGATCACGTTGTCGCGAAAAAATTCGGCCAAGGCTGGAAAGTTACTGGCTTCACTCATCATGAGTTTGGAAATGCCAGAGGCCTTGGTTGCGCCATAGCGGCGCCACCATTCGAGCATCATCCACTGCAGTAAATCAGCGCTGCTGCCCTGGAAATTTTCGGCTTCGGTGATGCCCTCGGCCACCGGACGGGCCACGTTCTCCATCACCACCGCTTTGAACAGTTCCTCTTTGCTGGGGAAATACAAAAACAAAGTGCCTTTGGACACGCCGGCGCGAATCGCCACTTCTTCGGAGCGCGTGGCTGCAAATCCTTTTTCGACGAACAAATCCAAAGCCGCGTCCAGCAGTTCACCTGGGCGGTCTTGTTTGCGGCGTTCGCGTTTGTGGGGGTGTGTTTCGGACACGGTATTTTAATGACTGATTGGTTATTAATGTAATTCAAAAGCCACGGCTCGTCAATTCGCTGGTGAGTGAATGTCGGCACTGAAGTGTCGGTTAACTTGCCCATCACAAGGACGCTCAAGGGGCGGTCAAGCTGTGCTTCAGCTGCGCATTTAACGCAAAGCGCGTAACAGCTTTTGCCCGCCTCTGCCATTCACTTCATGACCCAGACGGCTTTGTTCGGCCTTGATGGCCACGCGGCTTTTGTCGCCCAGCATGCCGTCGATCAGGCCAATGTCATGGCCTCTTTGGCTGAGCAGTCCCTGGATTTCGCGGCGCTCAGCGCGTGACAAGCCTGCATCCTCGGTGGGCCAGGCCGTGGCAAAGGGGCCAGCACCTCGCAAACGATCTGACAAATGGGCAATGGCCAGGCCGTAGCTTTCTGCGGCGTTGTAGCTGTAGATAGCGTCGAAATTACGAAAAACCAAAAAAGCCGGGCCCTTGACTCCAGCGGGTGTCATGAGGCCCGCAAGTCCACCGTTGGTGGGCAAGGCGCTGCCGTCTTTTTGGGTCAGGCCTCGCGCAGACCATTCAGCCAATGCCCTTTTGTTTTTACGGCTTTCGCCAGCGATGTCGGTCCCCGCTGGGAGCTTGACTTCCAAGCCCCAGACTTGCGCGGGGTTCCAGCCGGCTTTGTTCAGAAAATGGGCGGTCGATGCCAAGGCATCGGGCACGCTGTCCATCAGGTCGCGCCGGCCATCGCCGTCAAAGTCTTGCGCCAAACGTTCAAAGGTGGTGGGCATGAACTGGGTGTGGCCAAAGGCCCCGGCCCAGGAGCCGACCAAGCGCTCCGGCGCAATGTGACCCGCTTGCAGGATGCGCAGCGTGGCGAAGAACTCGCCTCGGAAGTAATTTTGCCGGTTGCCAAAACACGACAGCGTGCCCAGTGCCTGCGTCAAGGGGTACTTGCCAAAGGTTTGGCCAAAGTTGCTCTCCACCCCCCACACCGCGACCACCGTGGCCGCATCGACCCCGTATTGGAGGGCTACTTTGTCCAGTGTGTCTTTGTGCAAGGCCAGCTTGGCTTTGCCTTCGGCCACTCGCTCATCGTCCACCAAGGCGGCCAGGTAGTCCCAGATGGGCATCTTGAACTCAGGCTGGTTGTTCATTTTGTCCAGAATGCCCATGTCCGGCGACAAGCCTTGCGTGAAGCGGGTAAAACTGTCTTCCCGCACGCCTGCGGCTTTGGCGGGCGCGCGCAGGCTGGACAGGCAAGTGGGGAAGTCGGCTTGGGCGTACAAGCCTGTGCTCCACAGCAGGACGATCAGGCTCAAGAGGGCGCGAAATTTGAAGGTATTCATGGGCAGGCATTATCGGTCAGGGCGGTGTCAATCAGCTGCGCCACATCAAGGGGGTCTCCAATCAGCACTTGACTGTTGAGCACCTTCACCGCCGGCATGCCCCCGCCTACCGGAACAGCGACGTCTTTCCAGCGCACGCCCTGTGCATTGCAATCAAGGGACGAGTCGGTTGCGCACTGCATACCCTGTTGAAGCCTCATCAAGCACTGACGAGCGGGACAGGGGGGGCTTAGCCATCGGCCAGCTTGGTCACATCGGTCGAAAAAACATAGCCGCTGCCACGTACCGTTTTAATGAGGGTGGGTTGTTTGCCGTCGTCATTTAAGCGCTGACGCAGGCGACTGACCTGCACATCCAAAGTCCGGTCCAAGGGCCCCAAGTCGCGTCCTCGGGTTTGCTCCATCAATTGGGTGCGGTCTAAGGTTTCACCGGCATGCTCGGCAAAGAATTTCAGCAGATTGAAGTCCATGCTGGTCAGCAGCACCTGCGTGCCTTCAGCGTCGGTCAGCATCCGCTCGACCAAATCCATCGTGAATCCCGAAAAACGCAAGTAGCGTGACTTGTCTGTTGGGCCACTCAATTGCATGCGCCGGTGCACGGCCTTGATGCGGGCCAACAATTCACGCGGGTTATAGGGTTTGGCGATGTAGTCATCTGCACCCAACTCCAACCCGACGATGCGGTCGGTGTCGTCCGAGCTGGCGGTCAGCATGATGATCGGTACATTGGATTGTTGGCGAACGGTTTGGCACAGGGTAAACCCATCGGTGTCCGGCAGCATCACATCCAAAATCACCAAGCACAGATCCTCTTTGTAGAGTTCAAACTCAGCCAAGAAACTGTGGCCATCATCGGCTGATCGCACGTCATATTGGTATTTTTCTAAGTACGACTTGAGCAATCGCAGGCTAATTTTGTCGTCATCAACGATCAGGATGGTGCGGGACATGGGATTTCAGTTTGTATTCGGAACGTCAGTTGAAGTGTTCTGCGGCGGCGTAAACCCTTGTGGCGTCTGTAAGTCTGCTTTCCCCCACAGGCGATCCATGTCGTTAGCTGTTGATTTGTAATTTTTCCTTGCGTCTTGTATGGACCCCCTTTTTGCCTGCATCCATGCTGCCTGAGGGGCGCGCTTATCGCTGTAATGAAATGTAGGCATAAAAAATTGAGGTGATTTAGAAAAGTCTATATAAATCAATTACTTATAGATTGTTACGGTCTTAATTTTCTGTTATTTGTGAACTTTGAATTTACATATCTTAAAGCATAACCTTCGTTTGACTGATGGGTTTTTCCATGCGCCGGTTCTGGCCAGGGATTTAACCCACGATTCGAAGGAGTTTTCAGATGTCATTTCTGTCCACCGTTGTTCTTTCTCCCGTTGCGTGCGTTTCGTGCGCTCGCCGGGTCCATCATTTCATGGCCAAGTCTCTGGCCTTGCCTGCCCAGTTGGCTTGCATCGTGGTGCTTTGGAGCGGACTGTCTTGCGGGCAAGAGATTCCTTGGCATTTGGGGCGCGTCGATGGTGTGCAGGCAGCACCCTCGGCCATCAACACCGCCAGCAATCAACCCGGACCGCATCGGATTGTGGTGGCGGTGATTGACAGCGGCGTGATCGCCAGCCACCCCAGCTTGGAAGGGCAATTGCTGCCCGGCTACGACATGGTTTCAGGGCGCAACAATTTGCGCAATAGCCGTTCCGCTAATTTCAGCCCCGATGAGAGGAATGCCCAGTGTGGCGAACGCTTGTTCTCTGGTTCATTTCGCGTGCATGGCACCGAGGTCGCCAGCCTGATCGCCGGCAACGGGGTGGAGGGTGTTTGGGGTGTGAACCCCTCCGCCAAAATTGTGCCTGTGCGATTGTTTGGCGCCTGCGCCACCTCACGCCTAGATTTGCTGGACGCCATTGCCTGGGCTGCAGGTTTGCCGGTCAAGGACGTGCCAGACAATCCCCATCCTGCACGCATCATCAATTTGAGCTTGTCCGGTGGTTATGTCCTGTGCGGCGGTGATTTGCAGCGCTTGATCAGCCGCGTTGTGGAAAAAAACATCTTTGTGGTGGCGGCTGCAGGCAATAATTTCCAAAAATCTTTGAAAGAACCTGCCAATTGCAAGGGCGTGATTTCGGTCGGTGCGCTGGATGCACACAATCACATTGCCCCCTATTCAGCCCTGGACCCGCGCACGGTGGTGTATGCGCCTGGGGGCGGGCCGGCTTTATCAGGCCATGACGAATGGTCGGTGAACAAACTCAAAGTAGCCAGTTACGAACCCAATTTCTTCGGTAAAGACCGCCCCTCATCGCACCACCGCGGGGTCGGTACCAGTTACGCTGCACCCATCGTGGCGGGTTTTATTTCGCTTTGGTTGTCACACCAACCCAACAAAACACCGGCCGACTTTCTGAATGAAATGCACCAGTTTTCTCGCCAGGTCGAGCCTGAGGCTGCCTGCACCACCTGTGTGCCGCGCGGATTGGCCAGTCTGCCGGTCATGAAGGGCTCATGAAGACGGGAGGTCACCCCAGGGCAGTTGAACCTGTACCACCAGTCCGCCTTCGGGGTGGTTGCGCAAGCTGATGTCGCCGCCATGGGCGCGGACCACGTTTCTGGAAATACTCAGCCCCAAGCCTGTGCCTTTGGTGTTCACTTGCTGGGCGTAGTCGAGCCGGACATTCGGTAAAAACACCTTGGCCATGTCTACAGCGGCAATACCCGGGCCGTAATCACGAACCGTCAGCAGCACCACTTGGTTCTCTAACCTCAAGTGCACAGACAAGCGCTGGCCGTACAAAATGCCGTTGTCCATCAAGTTGCCAATGGCCCTTTGCATGGTCTTGGGCTGCAGCGACAGGGTGAGGGGTTCCAGCTGCGTGTCGATGCATGCGTCCGGGTAGATGGGCTCAGCCACCAGTTGCGCCACGAGCAAATCCAATCGGGTCGGCAGGTACTCTTCTTGGCCGTCAGGGTTGCGCAGTGTTTCCATCGCGAAGCGGACCCTGTCGTCCAGAGCCGATAAATCTGCCTCAAAATCTTCTTGCAGCGGCTCGTCGTCCAGCAGCGCCAGGCGCAGTCGCAAGCGCGTTATTGGTGTTTTCAGGCTGTGTGAAATGGTCAAGAACTGTTGTTCGCGCTGCTTGGAAGCCTGCAGCCGCGCAGCCAATTGTTCCACTTGCAGGCGGTAGTGAAGCTGGTGTTGGGCATCCATGGTCAGGATCATCAGCAAGCCGTAGGTCATGCCAAAAAAAATCGGAAACACCATCAGGCGATTGGTCACAAAAATCAGCAGCGTGGGTTCTGTGATCGCATCGGGCCAGCCCCGGTGAAGGGCATAAATGCTGAGCAAGCCGACGCCAGTTTTGAACGTGGTGATCCACAGCACGTCCTTGAGTTTGACGGCCAATAGATTACGCCGAGTCGACCAGGGGTGCAGCAGAGAACCTGCGGCGAGGAAGATCAGGGTTTCCAAACCACTGATCATCCACAACTGCATCCCGCCAAATTGAAGGCGTGCCAAGAAGGTGAGCCCCCCCGTGATCAGGCCGGCCGGCCAGCCCCCCAGCATGGACACCAAAAATAAGAGTTCCAGCCGGATATAGGGTTTGAACTGACTGCCCAGAAACTCGGCCACCAAACCCGTCATGAAGTAGCCGGTGATGCCAAACACCACGCCGTAGAGGATGGAAGGGGGGATGTTCTTTGTCTTGTCGCGAATCACGATCAAAGTGAAAGAAAAAAGGCCCATGGCGCCCACCAACTGCAAAATATAAATCGGCAGAAAGCGGATTTGACCGGCCAGTGTGGGCCAAAACAGGCCCTGGAAATCGAAGTTGGTTGCCATATAACCCCCTTGACTTTGGTTGTAAATTTAATTATTAATTAATAGATATTAAATTTTACCTATTTATAGTCATTCGGTGGAATTTTTTTAACGCGACTCAATCCAAGAGAGTCGCCACGGCGCATGGGGTCGGGAAGGATGAAGGGGAGAAGAAAGGGCAAGAAAGTTGAAGCAAGGGGCACTTGTGTGTCATGGCCCTTATCGACCGAGAAAGCCATGAACTGGAAGAGGCGACTGTGGGTCTGTCTTTACTGTGGACAGCGCATGCCACCGAAGACACCGAGTGGCTGATTTGGGATGATGACGGAGCCGCGTGGGGCGAGTTTGATCAGCCGCTTTTCTGGAAAGAACTGCACGACCAAACTCAGAAAGCGGCCCATCCCTTTCGGGCGGTCGCTGCATGAAGTCCATCCTGCGAGGACAGGTTCAAAATGGTCTGGACGTGACGGCTCAGTAAAACGCCTGTAAGCCCGTTTGTGCGCGGCCCAAAATCAGGGCGTGCACGTCGTGTGTCCCTTCGTAGGTGTTGACGGTTTCCAAGTTGATCATGTGGCGAATGACGTGGTATTCGTCATGGATGCCGTTGCCGCCGTGCATGTCACGCGCCATGCGGGCCACGTCGAGCGCCTTGCCGCAGCTGTTGCGCTTGATCAGGCTGATCATCTCGGGCACCGATTTGCCTTCGTCCATCAAACGGCCCACGCGCAAGCAGCCTTGCAGGCCCAGCGTGATTTCGGTTTGCATGTCGGCCAGCTTCTTTTGGATCAATTGGTTTTGTGCGAGTGGTCGACCAAATTGCACGCGGTCCAGGGTGTATTGGCGGGCGCGGTGCCAGCAGTCTTCGGCGGCGCCCAAAGCGCCCCAGGCGATGCCGTAACGGGCTTTGTTCAGGCAACCGAACGGACCTTTCAGGCCATTGACGTTGGGCAGCAGGTTTTCGGAGGGTACGAACACATCGTCCATGACGATCTCGCCAGTGATGCTGGCGCGCAGGCTCATCTTGCCTTCGATCTTGGGGGCGGTCAGCCCCTTCATGCCTTTTTCGAGCACAAAGCCGTGGATGGCTTCTTGGCCGCCCACCGAGCCATCGGCGTTTTCGAGCTTGGCCCAGACCACAAACACATCGGCAATCGGCGCGTTGGTGATCCACATTTTGGAGCCCTTCATGATGAAGCCACCGTCTACCGGTTTGGCGCGGGTCAGCATGCTGGCCGGGTCCGAGCCGTGGTTGGGTTCGGTCAAGCCAAAACAACCCACCCACTCGCCGGTGGCCAATTTGGGCAGGTATTTCTGGCGTTGTGCTTCAGAGCCGTATTCGTTGATGGGGTGCATGACCAATGAGCTTTGTACACTGATGGCGCTGCGGTAGCCGCTGTCTACGCGCTCGACTTCGCGGGCGATCAGGCCATAGGCCACGTAGCCCATGCCAGCGCAGCCGTAGCCTTCGATGGTGGAGCCCAAAAAGCCCATGGCGCCGGCCTCGGTCATGATCTCGCGGTCAAACTTTTCGTGGCGGGCGGCCATCAGCACGCGGGTTTGCAGGCGTTCTTGGCAAAAGGTGTTGGCGGCATCCACGACGGCGCGCTCTTCGTCTGTGAGTTGCTCGTTCAGCAAAAAGGCGTCGTTCCATTGGAAAGTGGGTTTCATGTGAGGGCTCCTGGGGAATAGGTTGAGGTGACAGCCCAAGGGGCTGCAATGTGGGGTGTCAGACTAGGGTTTCCGCTGATTTTATAACTGCGCCCTTCGCCGCCTGTGTTACTTGTCTTAATTGGCGTAGATAATGAAGGCTTGTTTTCGATTGGAAAGATGCTCGATGATGGCAACACTGGTTCTGGGCGGGGGCTGCTTTTGGTGCACCGAGGCGGTGTATGTGCGTGTACGCGGCGTGTTGGACGTGGAGTCCGGTTACTGCAATGGGCAAACTGTGAGCCCCACTTATGAACAGGTTTGCTCCGGCCGTACCGGCCACAACGAAGTGGTGAAGCTCCAGTACGACCCGGCGCAGGTCAGTACCCGTGAATTACTGGAAATATTTTTCGTGATACATGACCCAACCACCCTGAATCGCCAAGGCAACGATCGGGGCACCCAGTACCGCAGCGGCATTTATTTCGCCTCGCCAGAGCAGGCAGCGGAGGCGCAAAAGCTGATTGACGAGCTGGCTAAGGCGCAGGCATTTGATGATGCCATCGTCACCGAGATCTTGCCCTTGGCCAACTACAGCGCGGCCGAGGACTACCACCAAGACTTCTTCGAGCGCAACCCTGGGCAAGGCTATTGCCTCGCCGTGGCGGCCCCCAAAGTGGCCAAGTTCCGTCAAACCTTTGTTCGACTGGTCAAGGACTGATGCAGCCAAGCACCCCTTCGTTGCAAGGTGCGGTGCGCCTGATGGGGTGCAGTGCGCATTCGCGCTGGGGTGCGCGATGGGGTAAGCGATGGTGTGATCACATGGTCGCGCGAGGGCATGCCGCAGTGTTGCTGCTGGCCTTGGTTTTTTCCTTGCTTGTGTCTCCCCTTTTATCCCTCATGCACCATGTGGTGCATACCGGGCATGGGGTGGCTCCCGTGGTGGCGCAGAGCGCCAACGGACAAGAAACGCTTGCCGAGCTTTCTCCCTTCGACCGCTTGTTTGGCTCGCACACCGAGGGCTCGCAAGCATGTCAACTGCTGGACCACAGCGGTGCCCCGGATGGGCCACTCCCGCAAGCTGTTGTGGCGCTGTTGGACCTGCCCTTGTTGTTGTGGCTGGGTCAGCCCATTCCAACTTGCGCGACGGGTCGGCTCGCTTTCTTTCAAGCCCGAGGCCCGCCCGAATTCCTTTGAACTTATCTGATACCACCGTTGAATCTTATTCACGGTGGTGCTCGTTATTTTTTCAAAGGTTTTTCAATGCAATTCTTTTTCAAAGCGTGGGCGAGGGCCCCGAAAATGGCTGTCGCCGTGGCCGTTGGTCTGTCAGTTTGTAGCGCAGGCGCCAGTGCGCAAAACGTGTCTGATGCTGAAATCTTCATCACCGGAAATCCTTTGGGCCGCGATCAAACCGCGCTGCCCGTCAATGTCTTGGGTCGCGCTGAATTGCTCGAACGAGGCCAAAGCACCTTGGGCGAAACCTTGAACGGCTTACCCGGTGTGTCCAGCACTTACTTTGGCCCCAATGCAAGTCGGCCGGTGATACGCGGTCTGGACGGGGACCGCATCCGCGTGCTCAACAACAGCGCTTCCAGCCTGGACGCTTCTGCCTTGAGCTACGACCATGCGGTTCCGCTGGATGTTCTGTCGACCGAGCGCATCGAGGTGCTGCGCGGCCCTGCCGCCTTGCAATACGGCGGCAGCGCGGTGGGCGGCGTGGTGAACGTGATCGACAACCGCATCCCGCGTGCAGCGGTCTCGGGTGTGCTGGGCAAGGCCCAGTTGCAAGCGGGTACCGGCAACGATGAGCGCAGCGTGGCCGGCCTGGTCGAGGCAGGTAACGAGCGCTTTGCCCTGCACTTGGACGGGTTTGATCGACGCACCGGCGATGTGCGCGTCCCGGTGTCTTTGGCTTGTGACAAAACGGGCGAAACCCGATTTGCGCAGCGAATTTGCAATTCAGCCAGCCAGTCGCGCGGCGGTGCTTTGGGTGCCAGCACTTTTTGGGCTGATGGCTACCTTGGTGCCTCAGTCAACACTTACCAAAGTGATTACGGTACCGTGGCCGAGGACCAAGTGACGATCGGCATGAAAACCACGCGCTATGCGCTGGAGGGGCAAGTGCGCCGACTGCCGGGGTGGGTGGAGAGTGTCAAGGCGCGTCTAAGCCACACCGATTACCAGCACACCGAGTTTGACAATGGCGCATCAGCCACATTGTTTGCCAACAAAGGGCAAGATCTGCGCATCGAAGCGCGTCATCGTGCACTGGGCGGTTGGCAAGGGGTGCTGGGGGTGCAGACCGAATCGAGCCGATTTTCTGCCATTGGCGATGAAGCCTTTGCCCCGTTCAGTCGCACGCGCAGCCAGGCGTTGTTTGTGCATGAGGAGTTGCGCACGTCTTGGGGTCAGCTCAATGCCGGTGCGCGTTGGGAGTCGGTGCGGGTTGAATCCTTGGGTAATCCCGAATTAGAGCGGTTTAACGAGGGCATTGGCATCCAAAAATTCAGCCCTTTCAGTGTGGCTACTGGCGCCGTTTACAAACTCTCGCCCACATGGCGTATGACGGGCAATGCCGCCATGACGCAGCGCGCACCCAAAGACTACGAGTTGTTTGCCAACGGCCCGCACTTGGCCACCCACGCTTGGGAGATTGGCAATAAGGCCTTGGGCTTGGAAAAATCAAACAGCCTGGACACTGGTTTGGAATGGAGATCGGGCCCGAATCGCCTGAATGTCACCGCCTTTCTCAGCCAGTTTGCCAACTACATCGGCTTGATGAACAGCCCGGACACACAAGACGACTTGCCCGTTCAACGCTACCAAGGGGTGAAAGCCCAGTTCCAGGGCATGGAGGCCAGTGGTCGCCAGCGCCTGTGGCAAAGCACCGCCACGCTCGATCTGGACTGGCGTGCCGACACCGTGCGGGCCACCAACGAAAGCACCGGCGAAGCCTTGCCCCGCATCACGCCCATGCGTATTGGAGCCACTTTGGTTTATGGTCAAGGCCCTTGGAACGCGAAGCTGGGCGCCGATTGGCACGCTGCCCAAAAACGTGTGCCCGAAGGCAGCGTGGCCACTGGCGCTTACACCCTGGTCAACGCCAGTGTGTCTTACCGCCAAAAGCTGGACGCCACGGTGCTGAATTGGTTTGCCCGGCTGGACAACCTGACCGACCAGTTGGCTTACAGCGCCAGTTCCATCCTCACAAGCACTGCTTTTGGCAAGTCACCTCTGCCGGGGCGCAGTTTCAAGCTGGGGGTTCAGGCGAGCTTTTGATCTGGACTGGCTGAGGGCCATTGGATAATCAAGCTTATGCACCTAGATCACCCTGTCATCTCGTCCCTTTTACCCGTCATTTTGTTGATTTTGGTGGGCTTTTTGGCAGGGCGGGCGGGGTGGGTACGCGGTGAGTCTGTGCGTGATTTGACCCATCTGGTATTTTTGGTTTTGTCGCAAGCGCTGCTGTTTCGCACCATGAGCAGCGTTCATCTTGAAGAACTGGCGCTGCGACCGATCTTTGAATATTTCGCCCTGGCTGCGGTTTTGTTTATGGTCATGCTGTTCATTTATGGCCGAGACTCGCGGGCCTCGGTATTGGCTTTGGCCAGTATTTTCAGCAACACATTGATGATCGGCGTCCCCTTGGTGGGTTTGGCCTTTGGTGAGCCTGGACTGGTGCTGCTATTTACATTGATTTCCTTGCATGCCCTGGTGCTGCTCACGTTTGTCACTGTCGTGCTCGAGTTGCAAATGGCACATGAGCAAGTTCAGGCGGGTGGGGCCTCCAGGCACATGGTGCGAACCGTAGGTTTGGCGATGCGCAATGCGGTTATTCATCCGGTTCCGCTGCCGATTTTGGCGGGCTTGTTGTATGCCCAAACGGGTTGGGGCTTGCACCCCGTGATCGACAAACCCTTGATGCTGCTGGGCAGTGCTTTCGGCCCCGTAGCCTTGGTGTTGGTGGGTATCACGCTGTCGCATGCACAGGTCGGCCCTCAATGGGCCAGTGCGCTCAAAATCTCACTCGTCAAAACAGTGGTCCATCCGGTATTGATGGTCTGCGTGGGCTGGTTGCTGGGCATGCGTGGCTTGCATTTGTCGGTGATGGTCGTGGCCGCCTCATTGCCCGTTGGAGCCAATGTATTTTTGTTTTCGCAGCGCTATCAAAAAGAAGAAGATGCGGTGACAGCATCCATGGCCTTGTCCACTGCAATGGCTTTGATCAGTGTCTCGGTGGTCATGGCTTTGTTGCCACTGCTGCCGGTGTAAAGAAAGCTTAAGGCGCGAGACGCTCGCGCAGCCACAAGCCCGCATTCAGGCGGTAACGCAGGCGGTCATGCAGGCGGCTTTTACGGCCTTGCCAGAACTGCCACTCGTCAGGCACCAAGCGGTAACCGCCCCAATGCGGTGGGCGTGGGGGCTGCAACATAAATTGGGCTGCGTACTTGGCCGCGTTGGTCACCAGCACGGTGCGCCCCTCAATCACCTGACTTTGCGGCGAGGCCCAAGCGCCAATGCGCGAATCGAGCGGGCGGCTGTGAAAGTAGGCATCGCTTTCTTCGTCGCTGACTTTTTCTACTCGGCCTTCAATGCGCACCACGCGTTCCAGCTCGACCCAATGAAACTGCAACGCGGCAAACGGGTTACCGGCCAGTTCTTGGCCTTTTTGACTGTTGTAATTGGTGTACCAGACTAAACCGCGCTCGTCACAGCCCTTGATCAACACCACCCGGGTGCTGGGGCGCAAATTGCTGGCCACGGTGGCCAGCGTCATGGCGTTGGGTTCGGGGACCTCAGAGGCGATGGCTTCTTTCAACCAACGCTCAAATTGGGCGAGCGGATTGGCGTGCGAGGCGTCCTCACTGAGTTCGGCTTTTTCGTAGCTTTTGCGAAGGTCTGCGATGTTCATGGCTTGAGTATAGACAGGCGTCCATGGCTTGGTCAGGCAGCAAGTGTCAGCAGGGCTTTCAAAGCACGGTCTTTGATCCCCAAGCGACTTAAACTGTCGAGCGTTTGTTGCGCATAATCGAGCGTGCTGCCGAATAGACCTGTGGATTGGGCAAAAATGCTGCGGTACTGCGCTGCTGACAATGTCCCGGTGTAGCTGGGGCTGCTTTTGGGCAGCGTGAAGCTCAAGGCGCGAACAGAGCCCTGCGCAATGGGGCAGTTCAGGTAGCGTGGGTAATAGACTTGGCTGGGCATTTCACGCAACCACAAAAGGTCCAAGGTATCCAGTGCCTGCGCGGCCGGAATCCGAAACACCACGCCTTGGCAACTGCCGCCGGGCAGCAAGGCAAACACCAAGCCTGGCCGCTCGGGCGTGCCCCGGTTGACGCGACTCCACATCTTCAAAGCGCGATGCCAGCCGTGCACGCGGGTCAAATGTTGTTCAGTGTGGATGAATTCTTGACGCCAAATCAAAGAGGCATAACCGAAGAGCCACAAATCCTGATCTTTGGGATGTTGTGCTTTGAGCTGATCAAGTGTGAGCGCCGGCATGTGCTTATTCTCTCTCAGTTGTTTAAGAGCTTGCCTGCAAGCGATGCCCAGAGCCTTGGACTGCAATCGCTCGGACTGCAATCGCCAGCAGGCTGGCTCCTAGTGCGCCCGTGAAGGCGCGTACACAGCATGGTGAGAGTCCATGTCGGGGTAAGCCAAGGCCCCGTAGCCGAAGGTAACTGCGTCGCTGCGAAGCGGGGTGGGGAGCAACCGGAGGCGAACTGGCGGTGCGCAGTAAA
>CAMDKK010000004.1 GCA_945901045.1 Limnohabitans sp. Rim8 | reverse complement strand
GGGGACGCAGTACGCCGGAGGCAATCATGTCGCCCAATTCTTGGAGTGCCTCGGGCCAGACCTCGGGGTGCTCGCTGACAATAAAGCCTTCAACTTTCATGCGGTTGATCAAAATGGCGGCAGGATTGCTCATGGGCAAGGGCGCCCCGGCATACCCTGCAATCATGCCGCACACGGCCATGCGTGAAAAGGCATTCATGCGCATCATCACAGCATCCAACACCATGCCGCCGACGTTTTCAAAGTGGCCATCAATTCCCTGAGGGCAAGCGACTTTCAAGGCTTTCGACAGAGAGACCGCATCGTTGTGCGCCTTGTAATCAATGCAGTCATCAAAGCCCAAATCATGGACCACGTAGTCGCATTTGTCTTTTCCACCGGCAATGCCCACCACACGGCAACCGCGGGCCTTGGCCAAGGCGCCGTAAGCACTTCCGACGGCACCACTGGCGGCGCTGACCGTGACCGTTTCGCCGGCTTTGGGGCCAATGATCTTGACCAAACCATAAAAGGCGGTCACCCCTGGCATGCCGACCGCACCCAAGAAGTGACTCATGGGAATATGCGTCGTATCGACTTTGCGGTACGCACCGATCGCAGCAGGCTCGATGACGGTGTAGTGCTGCCAGCCGCCTCGTCCCACCAGAATGTCTGCGACCTGGAACTTCGGATTTCGACTTTCAATCACTTCACCGACCGTGCCGCCTTCCATGACTTGACCCAGAGGTTGGGGCGCTACGTAACTTTTGCTTTCGTTCATACGGCCCCGCATATAGGGGTCCAGACTCAAATAGTGATTCCGGACCAACACCTGGCCGTCTTGCAGGGCCGGGGTATCCGCGCTGATCAATTTGAAATTGGAAGCGCTGGCTTGGCCCTGAGGCCGGTTGTCTAGAACTATGATTTGGTTGCTTGGCATTGCGTGTGTCTCCTGGGGTTGTTGAGGTTCAATCTGTCGAAATTCGGTCGTTGTCTGGCGGTGAGCGTCTCGCTACATATTTGAAAGTACCGGTCGCATGCGCGCAGACCTGGCCTTGCTCATCAATGACATGGGCTTCAGTGAACGCCATGGTTCGTGTGCGGTGCAGCAAACGGCCACACCCTCTGAGCATGAAGCCAGGCGCACCCTGACTGGGCCGCATGAAAGTGGTTTTCATCTCAATCGTGACCACCCCCATCAGCGGCTCCACGCTCCGGGCTGAGGTGGCCATGGCCACATCCAACAAAGTCATGACCGCACCGCCGTGGGCCACATCGAAGGTGTTGAGGTGTTCCGCGAGGGGCGAAAAATGCAACTCGGACTCCCCTCCCTCAAATTTTTCCAGCGTGAATCCGAGATGATCCACAAAGGGAATCGAGAGGACAAAAGGAATACTCATGCTCAAGCTTGCCCCACGTGTCAGCCGCCAATGATGGCGCTCACACCACCATCCACAGCCAGCCACTGACCGGTGATGTGTTTGCCGGCATCAGAAGCAAAGAGCAAAGTCAGGCCTTTGAGGTCTTCGTCATCCCCCAAGCGGCGCAGCGGTGCGCCCTGCGCCATTTTGTCAGAGCCCAGTTTTTCGATCAGACCATTGGCCATTTTGGTCGGGAAAAAGCCCGGGCAAATGGCATTGACCGTGATGCCATGCTCGCCCCACTCGCCTGCCAAAGCGCGCGTGAAGTTAACGACCGCCCCTTTGGAAGTGTTGTAGGCGATGGTTTCCATTTCGGCCGGATTGCCAGCCAAACCCGCAATCGAGGCGATGTTGATAATGCGTCCTTTTTTGCGAGGAAGCATGCTCAGATTGGCCACATGCTGCGACAAAATGAAGTAGCCTCGCACGTTGAGATTCATGATCTTGTCCCAAGCGGCAATCGGATGCTCCTCCGCTGGCGCGCCCCATGAAGCGCCTGCGTTGTTGATCAAAATATCGACCGGGCCCATGCGCGCCACAGTCTGCTCCGCCAGGTGGCGCAGGTCTTCTTCTTTCGCGCAATCTGCTGCAATCCATTGCGCATCGATCCCCGCCGCTTTCAATTGAGCTGCCGTGGCTTCCAAATCGTCGGCTTTGCGTGAGGTGATCATGACGCGAGCGCCCGCTTCACCCAAGGCGTGAGCCATTTGAAGGCCCAAGCCACGGGAGCCACCCGTCACAAGCGCCACTTGTCCGGTCAAATCAAATAGTTGTTGAATGCTGCGTGTCATAGACTTATTCCTTTTAGTCAACAATAAAGTGGATGGAATGATCATCCTGGAGATTGGGGCAAACGGCTGGCACCTGCGCGTCATTGCGCAGTTTTCACACCGTGATGTGCAGGGGTCTTAAAACGCTTCCTCGGGCACATCAGCGCAGGTCAGGTCCTGGCTGCTGACGACGTTCAGCCAAGCCCCGATTTTGGGCAGTTCGTAACGGAAAAAATAGCGGCACGCGGCGCGGCGACCTTGCGCGGCAGGACTGGGATCATCGCCCAAGCTGACGGCCACGTCCAGCCATATCCAAGCAATGACGGTATGACCAAACGCCTGTAAATAAGGCACGGCATTGGCAAGCGCCTGGGCCGGTTCGGCACCGTCCCAGGCCTGTTGCGTGGCGTGTCCCACTTGTTTGAGTGCGTCGCGCAAGGCCGCTGCTTCTGGTCCCCAACTGGGCTCGGCTGCGGCAGCGGTCGTCAGCATGCGTTGGCTGAGCAGTTGCAGGCCCCGTCCGTTTTCCATCAACACCTTGCGACCCAGCAGGTCCATGGCCTGGATGCCGTGGGTGCCCTCATGGATCATGTTCAGGCGGTTGTCGCGCCAGTACTGCTCTACCGGGAAATCGCGGGTGTAGCCGTAGCCGCCGTGAATTTGTATGGCCAGGCTGTTGGCCTCCAGGCACCATTCGCTGGGAAAGCTCTTGACGATGGGCGTGAGCACCTCCAGCAGCAGGCGCGCCACATCAGCGTCTTCAGCAGAGCCTGTGTGCTGCTCGTCTACCAGACGGGCACTGTACAAGGCCAGCGCCAGTGCGCCTTCGCTGTACGCCTTTTGCGCCAGCAGCATGCGCTTGATGTCCGCGTGTTCGATGATGCGCACCTGCGGGCGGCTGGCGTCCTTGCCCCCTGCCCCGCTGGGTCGGCCTTGGGGGCGGTTCTTGGCGTAGTCGAGGCTGGCGTAGTAACCCGCCATGCCCAGCACGGTGGCGGCCATACCTACACCGATGCGGGCTTCGTTCATCATGTGGAACATACAGCGCAGGCCTTCGCCAGGCTTGCCCACCAGATAAGCGACAGCGCCGCTTCCGGCGCCGTCCAAGCCGCCGCCTGCTTCGCCACGCACAGGGTACTTGCCCTCGCCAAAATTGAGCAGCGTGTTGGTGGTTCCGCGCCATCCGCATTTATGGTTCAAGCCCGCCAAGGCCACGTCATTGCGCTCGCCCGTCAACTGGCCGTTCGTGTCGACCAGTTTCTTGGGCACGATGAACAGCGAGATGCCTTTCACGCCCGGAACCAATTGGCCATTCGCATCGGGAATCTTGGCCAGCACCAGGTGGATGATGTTTTCGCAGAGTTCGTGCTCGCCAGCAGAAATCCACATTTTGTTGCCCTTTAGGCGGTATCGCGCGCCCAAAGCCTCGGATGTAAAGTCAGCCCCATCCGGGGTGGCGCGGGTCGTCACGTCGCTGAGTGATGAGCCCGCTTGGGGTTCGCTCAGACACATGGTGCCTGAAAACCGCCCGTTGAATTCATTCAACGCAAAGACCTTTTTTTGCAGTTCGGTGCCATGCACCATCAGCAAATTGGCGTTACCGCTGGTGAGCATGCCCGAGCCAATGCTGACCGAGGCCATGGCAAAAAACGCATTGGCTGCGGCTTCGACGGTATAAGGCAATTGCATGCCACCGATCTCGTAGTCCTGCGCGGCGCTGAGCATGCCGGACTCGGCATAAGCTTTGTAGGCATCGTGCGTGGCTTGTGGCAAGCTGACTTTTTCGCCATCAAAATGCGGCTCTTGCGTGTCCACCAGACGGTTGAAGGGTGCGTACTTCTCACGGGCAATCCGCTCGCAGGTATCGAGCACTGCATCAAAGGTTTCGCGGGAGTGGTCAGCAAAGCGTTCGCGCGATTGCAGGCTTTCAACCTTCAGCCAATCGTGCAGCAGGAAATCAACAGTGGGTCGCAAGCTCATGGCACATCATCCAGATTGAAAGTGAAAAAAGGCGGCCAGCTTCAAGCCAACCGCCCTTCGTGCTGATCAGGCGTTAAGGGCGCTGAACATCACAGCACTTCAAAGATACCGCAAGCGCCCATGCCGCCGCCAATGCACATGGTCACTGCGACGCGCTTGGCACCGCGGCGTTTGCCCTCAATCAAAGCGTGGCCTGTCAGACGTTGACCCGAGACGCCGTAGGGATGACCCACAGCAATCGCACCGCCGTTGACGTTCAGGCGATCGGCCGGGATGCCCAACTTGTCGCGGCAGTAAAGCACCTGCACCGCAAACGCTTCGTTGAGTTCCCACAGGTCGATGTCATTGACGGTCAGGCCCAGACGCGCCAAAGCTTTTGGCACAGCGTACACGGGGCCAATGCCCATTTCGTCAGGCTCGCAACCGGCCACGGCAAAGCCAAGGAATCGGCCCAGCGGCTTCAGCCCGCGTTGCTCGGCCAGTTTTTCGTCCATCACCACACACGCGCCTGCGCCGTCTGAGAACTGGCTGGCATTGCCCGCAGAGATCAAACCACCCGGCAGCGCCGAACGCAGACCGCTGATGGCCTCTACAGTGGTGCCTTCGCGTGTGCCCTCGTCTTTGCTGACGGTGACTTCCTTGGTCATCAAACCCATGGTCTTGTCAGCCACTCCGGCGAGCACTGTAATCGGCGCAATTTCTGCATCAAACAAGCCTGCAGCCTGTGCTGCACAGGCTTTTTGTTGACTGCCAGCGCCATACTCGTCCATGCGGTCACGGCCGATGTTGTAACGTTTGGCCACTTGCTCGGCCGTTTGCAGCATGCTCCAGTAAATTTCGGGCTTGGATTTGAGCAAAGACAGGTCCTGAATCATGTGGGTGTTGATCTCCTGCTGAACGCAAGAGATGCTTTCCACCCCCCCTGCCACGTAGACCTGACCTTCGCCAGCAATGATGCGCTGGGCTGCCATGGCAATGGTTTGCAGGCCCGAGGAACAAAAACGGTTCACCGTCATGCCCGAGACCGAAATGGGCAGGCCCGCCTTGAGGGCAATTTGCCTGGCGATATTGGAGCCAGTGGCGCCCTCAGGCGTGGCGCAGCCCATGATGACATCCTCCACCTCAGCGCCGTCAATGCCTGCGCGGGCAACAGCATGTTGCACCGCATGGCCACCGAGTGTGGCGCCATGGGTCATATTGAAAGCGCCCTTCCAGCTCTTGGCCAGAGGTGTGCGTGCGGTCGAAACAATAACGGCGTTGGTCATGATGGAAAACCTTTCTTTGGAGGCCAGTGCAAATGAACTGTTCCTCGCATATTAAAAAAATCAGTTAAAAAAATCAGTTGAAATTCTTGCCTTCATTCACCAAACGGGCCAAGAGCGGAGCAGGTTGCCAGAACTTAGCATCGTCAAGTGGGTTCTGAGCGAAGCGATGCATGGCTTGAACCACATTGAACAGACCCACTTGGTCCGCATACAGCATAGGGCCGCCACGGAAGATGGGGAAGCCGTAGCCTGTCAGGTAAACCATGTCGATGTCGCTGGCCTTGCCTGCAATGCCTTCTTCCAGAATATGAGCGGCTTCATTGACCAAAGCAAACACCAGTCGCTGCACAATTTCTTCGTCTGCTATTTTGCGCGGCGTGATGCCTTTTGACGTGCGGTAGGTTTCGATCATGTCCACCACCGCTTTGCTGGGGATCGCGTCGCGCTTACCCGCTTGGTAGTCGTACCAACCGGCGCTGGTCTTTTGACCGAAACGGCCCATTTCACAGAGCAAATCAGCCGTTTTGCTGTACATCATGTTCGGGCGTTCCAGCGCGCGGCGCTTGCGAATGGCCCAGCCAATGTCGTTGCCGGCCAAATCACCCATGCGAAAAGGCCCCATGGCGAAGCCAAACTTTTCCACCGCTTTGTCTACTTGCGCAGGGGTGCAACCTTCGTCCACCAAGAAGCCGGCCTGGCGGCTGTACTGCTCGATCATGCGGTTGCCGATGAAACCGTCGCACACGCCCGACACAACCGATGTTTTCTTGATTTTTTTACCGATCGCCATCACTGTGGCCAGCACGTCTTTGCTGGTTTGGGCGCCGCGGACCACTTCAAGCAACTTCATCACGTTGGCGGGACTGAAAAAGTGCATGCCGACCACATCTTGCGGACGCTGGGTAAAGGAGGCAATCTTGTTCACGTCGAGCGTGGAAGTGTTGGACGCCAAAATGGCGCCAGGCTTCATGACTTCATCGAGTTTCTTGAAGACGGCTTCTTTGACGCCCATCTCTTCAAAGACCGCTTCAATCACCAAATCGGCTTGACCAATGTCGTCGTAGCTCAGCGTGGTCGACAAGAGTGCCATGCGCTCATCGTATTTAGCCTGCTTGAGTTTGCCTTTTTTGACCTGAGATTCGTAGTTCTTGCGGATGGTCGCAAGGCCACGGTCCAGTGCATCTTGCTTCATCTCCAAGATCTTGACCGGGATGCCTGCATTCAAGAAATTCATGGAGATACCGCCACCCATGGTGCCCGCGCCAATGACAGCCACGCTCGCAATGGTGCGTTTAGGCGTGTCCTCAGGCACGTCGGCAATTTTGGAGGCCGCACGATCGGCAATGAAAATGTGACGCAAGGCACGACTCTCTGGCGTCATCATCAGGTTGGTGAAGATTTCACGCTCGGTCAACATTCCCTCTTCAAATTTCTGCTTGGTGGCTGCCTCTACCGCATCGACGCATTTGCCTGGCGCAGGAAAGTTCTTGGACATGCCCTTGACCATGTTGCGTGCGAACTGGAAATAGGCATCACCTTGGGGGTGCTTGCAGGGCAAGTTCTTGACCAGTGGTTTGGCAGAGCCATCGGCATGCACGGCGGCCATTTGCCTGGCCAGCGCCAAAGCCTCTTCAGCCAAAGACTCGGCTGAGGCGGCCATTTTATCGAACAGTTTTTGGCCTGGCAGCATGGCCAGCATCTCACTCTTGATGGGCTCGCCGCTGACAATCATGTTCAGTGCGGGTTCCACACCAATCACACGCGGCAGTCGCTGCGTGCCACCGGCGCCAGGAATCAAACCCAATTTGACTTCAGGCAATGCAATGCTCGCGCCGGGTGCCGCAATGCGGTAATGACAGCCCAAAGCCAGCTCAAGACCGCCGCCCATGGCCACGGAATGGATTGCGGCGACCACCGGCTTGGCCGAATTTTCGCAAACCCGAATCACGCTCAGCAAGTTAGGCTCTTGTGACGCTTTCGCCGAACCAAACTCGCGGATGTCAGCACCGCCAGAGAAAGCTTTGCCAGCGCCTGTGATCACAATCGCTTTGATCGCACTGTCTGCATTGGCCTTGGCCACACCATCGGTGATGCCAATGCGCGTCGACAATCCCAGTCCGTTAACAGGTGGGTTGGCCATCGAAATCACTGCCACGTCGCCATGGACTTTGTATTCAGCTGTCATGCGGTTGTTCCTCTTGAAATAGTGCGATTGAAAAAAGAACGAGCGTTCTATTTTTAAATTTTAGGTTATCTTGGCTGAAATGTCTGCAGTATGAGTCGCAAGTGAGACGTTCAAACTTCAAGCCATTCTTTGCGAGTGTAATTGTCTAAGCGAAGAGATTCAGGTGTGCCATCAAAAACGATGCTGCCATGTCCCATCACTAAGGTTCTGTCAGAAATGCGCATCGCAATGGTTAACTTTTGCTCAATCAGTAAAACAGACAAGCCCTTTTGCTTGAGGGTTTGCAAATATTGCCCCACAAGCTCCACAATTTTGGGTGCCAAACCTTCTGTCGGTTCATCGATGATGACCAAATCGGGATCACCCATGAGCGTCCTGCATAGCGTTAGCATTTGCTGCTCTCCGCCTGACAAGACGCCAGCTTCTGTGTGCTGGCGTTCTTTCAATCGAGGAAACATCGCATACATATCGTCAAAAGACCAGCGACTCGGTTTGCCAACGCTTTTTTGACCGAGCATCAAATTTTGGTGCACGGTGAGCTTAGGGAAAATATCTCGATTTTCAGGCACGTAGCCGATCCCCAAATGGGCTATTTCAAAAGTTTTACGGCCCAGAATCTTTTGACCCTTCCAGCTGATCTCACCTTCACAATCGACCAAACCCATGATGGCCTTGGCCGTTGTGGATCTGCCAGAACCATTGCGTCCAAGCAATGCCACGATTTCTCCGGGTTGGACTTCGAAACTCACGCCGTGCAGAACATGACTCTTGCCATAAAAAGCATGCAGCTTGTCAATTTTCAACATGTCAATGCGCTCCTGCCGGAGCGTCTGCAGCAGAAGTCCCCAAGTAGGCCTCTTGAACTTTCGGATTGGAGCGAACGGCCTCAGGCACGTCGAAAGCAATCACTTCGCCATACACAATCACCGCAATTTTGTCAGCCAAGCCAAAAACAACGCCCATGTCGTGCTCGACAGTGAGCAGCGTTTTGCCTTCAGTGACGGCTTTGATCAAGCCGATGAAGCGACTGGTTTCGCTTTTACTCATGCCTGCAGTGGGTTCATCCAGCAAGATGACGTCTGATCCGCCCGCAATGGTGATGCCGATTTCCAAAGCACGCTGTTCAGCATAGGTTAAGTTCATGGCCACAACATCACGTTTTTTATCCAGCTTGATCATTTTGAGGAACTTCTCAGCTTGGTCATTGGCATCACGAAGGCCCGATAGAAATTTCAAGAACGTGTATTTGTAGCCCAAGCTCCACAGCACCGCGCAGCGCAAGTTCTCAAAGACGCTCAGCTTCGGGAAAATGTTGGTGATTTGAAAGCTTCGAGACAAGCCCATGCGGTTAATTTCATACGGCTTTTTGTGGGCAATGGATTGACCGTTGAGCAAAATTTCACCGCTGGTGGGACCAAAGCGTCCGCTGATCAAATTGAAAAGCGTGGACTTGCCAGCACCATTGGGCCCAATGATGGCAATGCGCTCACCCGATTGGACTGCTAAATTGACGCCACGGATGATTTCAGTTTTGCCGAAACTTTTGTGAAGATCTTTGAGTTCAAGTGCGCAAGTCATCACGCAGCCTCCCTGCGTTTGATTTCATTTTCAATGCCTGTTTGAATTTCACCCCACTCGTGCACATAGTGTCGGCGCATCACTTCAAACAGTCCGAGTCCCGTGACCATCAGCAAAAGCGAGCCGACCCAACTGTCGATGCTTTTGGCATCCAGTGTCACGCCGATGAATTTCAAGGTGTCACCCAAGCTGTCGTTGAGTTGCAGGTGGTAAACCATTTCAATCATGGCGCCTGCGCCCATCAAAATAAGCATTGCGGTCGCAATCAAGCCCAAGTAACTGACCCAAATTTGACGCAATTTACCGAATGCGGCCACGCGCAGGTTCATCATCAATAAACTGGCAAAACCACCCGGTGCGTACATGACCATAAACAAGAACAACAAGCCCAAATACAACAACCAGGCTTTGGTGAACTCTGACAACAGAACAAAGGCAATCACCATCAATATCGCACCCAGTATCGGACCAAAAAAGAAGGTTGCGCCGCCTAAAAATGTAAACAACAAATAGGCGCCTGACCGTCCAGCACCCACCACTTCGGCGGTGACAATTTCAAAGTTCAAAGCACTCAAGCCGCCTGCAATTCCGGCAAAAAACCCGGCAATGATGAATGAAAAATAGCGCACGCGTTGGGTGTTGTAACCGATGAATTCAACCCGCTCCGGGTTATCGCGAACCGCATTCAAAATACGGCCTAGCGGCGTTTGCGTAAAGGCATACATCAATGCAACACAAATGAAGGTGTAGATCGAAATCAGGTAGTAAATTTGTATTTGCGGGCCATAGGTGATGCCCCAAAAGGAGTCGCCCGCGACGCGGTTACCAGACACACCTGCCTCACCGCCAAAGAACTCTGAGAACATGAGTGACATTGCAAAAACAAGTTCTGCGATACCCATGGTGATCATGGCGAAAGGGGTTCCTGATTTTCGAGTGGTCACATAACCCAGCAAAATGGCAAAGCCCATTCCGGCAAGACCGCCGACCAAAGGCACCAGACTGACGGGGATATGCAAAGCGCCAGCCGTCACCATGTTCAAGGCATGAATGGCCATGTAAGAGCCAAGCCCTGTGTAGACCGCGTGACCGAAACTCAGCATACCGCCCTGTCCTAACAACATGTTGTAGGACAGGCAAGCAATGATGGCAATCCCCATCTGCGCGAGCATCGTCGCCGACAACTGGCTGGTAAAGACAAGGGGCACCACCAACAGCAAGATCGCAAACAAGCTCCAGATGACAACTCTGGCCACGTTATAAGGTTTGAATTTGTAATAAGTCATGCTTCAACCCTCCCTCGTACCCAAAAGTCCTTTAGGACGAAAAATCAAAATCAAAACCAAGAACAAATACGGCAAGATGGGCGCAACTTGTGAAAGTGTCAATTTGACGAAGGAATTCTCGCGCGCCGCATCGCTCAAGGGCAAACCCAACTGGGCACATAAGGTGATGAAGGAGTAATCAAAGGCCACCGCAAAAGTCTGGATGACGCCGATCAAAATAGAGGCCAAAAATGCGCCCGACAAGGAGCCCATTCCACCGACCACAACAACCACAAAAATCACCGACCCCACGGTGGCTGACATAGCCGGTTCGGTGACAAAAGTGCTCCCGCCAATCACACCCGCCAAGCCAGCAAGTCCTGTGCCCGCACCAAATACCAGCATGAAGACACGGGGCACGTTGTGCCCCAGTGATTCCGCCATTTCAGGATGGGTGAGGGCCGCCTGAATCACCAAGCCAATGCGAGTTCGGGTGAGCAATAACCACAAGCTCACCAGCATCAGCAAGGCCACCAACATCATGAATCCCCGTGTCGCAGGAAAGGGGGAACACACAACACGCACCGATGCATCCGCACTTATGCACATGTCAGCCGGCGCAGATCCCCACAGAACACTCAAACCTTGCACAGAATGATTGATGAGCGTAAACGCCGAATCACGCAAAACCTCGGGGGGCGCAAATTCAACGGCTGTTCGGCCCCAAATCAACTGCACCAATTCGAGCACGATGTAAGACAAACCAAATGTCACCAGCAATTCGGGCACATGACCAAACTTGTGCACTTTGCGCAATGTCAGGCGTTCGAAGACTGCGCCGCAGGCGCCCACCAGAACCGGCGCCATAATCAACGCCGGCCAGAACCCCACCCATTTGGAAATGGTGTAACCAAAATAGGCCCCTGCCATGTAAAAAGAAGCATGTGCAAAGTTAAGCACACCCATCATGCTGAAAATCAGCGTCAATCCAGAACTGAGCATGAAGAGCAACAGCCCGTAACTGAGGCCGTTGAGCATGGAGATGATAAAGAACTCCATAAAAACTTTCCAGGCCCAACATCGGCCTTACAACGTTACCGAAAGTCAAACCCTGTTCCTTGTGGGTTTGCCAAGTCAAATAAAAAGGCCCGAAACACCCAAGTGAATCGGGCCTGCGATCACAACAAAAACATCACAGCATCAGCTGGGGCGCTTCATTTGGCAGCTTGTGGGCGTGCTGGAGACATAAGAAGGAAACTCCTTGACCGGAGCCAAAGTCATGCCCGTATTTTCGGGGCTGTAAGGGTACTTTTTATCGGCTTTTTGCCAGACTGTCATGTACAAGGGCTGCTGCAATTGGTGGTCGGCTTTGCGCACTTCGACTTCACCATTGAAGTTTTTGTATTTCAGGCCTTCTAAAGCCGCGGCCACTTTAACAGGGTCAGTGGACTTGGCTTTGGCCATGGCTTCACCCAAGCCTGCGTAAATGGACATGACCGAGCCAGTGTAAAAGTCATCGTTGAATTTTTTCTTGAATTCGCCCATCAACTTGGCCATGTCGCCGCCCATGTTGTAGTGGGCATAGGCAATCTGATAAACACGGCCAGCGCCCGAGGTGCCGAGTGCTGTGGGCGTACCGGTGACGCCGGTGTAATAGGTGTAAAACTTGCCGTTAAAACCACCTTCGTTAGCGGCTTTGACCAACAAAGACAAATCGGAGCCCCAGTTGCCTGTGATCACCGTGTCCGCGCCAGATGCCTTGATCTTGGCAATGTAGGGTGCAAAGTCGCGCACCTGTGCCAAGGGGTGCAGGTCTTCACCGACGACTTGCACATCTGGACGCTTGCGCGCCAAGTTTTCTTTGGCGAACTTAGCGACTTGCTGACCGTGTGAGTAGTTCTGATTGAACAAGTAAATCTTCTTGATGTCCTTGTCGTCTTTCATGAAGGTGGTCATAGCTTCGATTTTCATCGAGGTGTCAGCATCGAACCGGAAATGCCAGTAATTGCATTTGCTGTTGGTGAAGTCAGGGTCCACAGCGGCGTAGTTCAGGAAGACGACTTCCTTGCCGGGATTGCGTGCATTGTGTTTGTCCACGGCTTCGATCAGGGCGCCGGCAACTGATGAGCCATTGCCTTGTGCAATGTAGCGCACGCCTTGGTCGATGGCCGACTTGAGGGCATTTAAACTTTCTGCTGGGCTGAGTTTGTTGTCAAAGGAAACCACTTCAAAATTGACGCCAGCAGGATTTTTGGCGCCACTGAATTTTTCAGCAAAAAATTGAAAACTCTTGAGTTGGTTGGTACCGACAGGGCCCATCAGACCCGATAGCGGGTCAATGTGCGCAATTTTGACCGTCTCTCCTTTTTGGGCAAAAGCCCCGGCAGCACACAAGGCCAAGCCAGCAAAAACAACAGGACTAACAGCGAATTTCATCAAATAACTCCGAGTACAACAGAAGGGGGCTAGGGTAACCGTTTTGAACACGCGCTTTGCTCGGTGTTTGCCCTAAATTTTAACCGCGCTGATGACCTGCACTGAGCTTGGTCAATCTTTGCTCAATTGTTTGAACAGGTTTTTACAATCCCGGCAGTTTGTAATCCACCAATTGCTCACGCAATTTAGTCTTCAGCATCTTGCCAGTTGCCCCCAATGGAATGGCTTCGACAAATACCGCATCGTCTGGGATTTGCCATTTGGCCGTTTTGCCTTCAAAGAAGGCAATCAAGGCATCACGCGTTAACTCTGCACCTGGTTTTTTGACAACACAGATGATGGGGCGCTCATCCCACTTGGGATGTTTGACACCAATGCACGCAGCAATCGCCACAGCGGGATGGGACATGGCAATGTTCTCAATGTCTATCGAGCTGATCCACTCCCCGCCAGACTTGATCACGTCTTTGCTGCGGTCTGTGATTTGCATAAAACCATCTTCATCGATGGTGGCGACATCGCCCGTCGGAAACCAGCCATTCACCAAAGGAGATGCGCCTTCTTGTTTGAAGTATTCGCGCACCACCCAGGGGCCTTTGACCAGCAAGTCGCCATAGGCACGGCCATCATGCGACAGTTCTTTGCCGGCATAGTCAACAATTTTCATGTCAACGCCAAAAATAGCGCGGCCCTGTTTCAATCGAATTTTCATTTGTGCATCGGCTGGCAAACTCAGGTGCTTGTTTTTCAAAGTGCACAGTGTGCCCAGCGGACTCATCTCGGTCATTCCCCAAGCGTGAAGCACATCGACGTTGTAGTCTGTCCGGAAGGACTCGATCATGGCCGGAGGACAGGCCGATCCGCCGATCACTGTGCGGCTCAATTTCGAGAACTTAAGCCCCTGGGGCTTCATGTGACTGAGCAGCATTTGCCAAACGGTTGGCACACCTGCAGCAAAGGTCACGCCTTCCGCCTCAATCAATTCGTACACCGACTTGCCATCCAGCGCAGGGCCCGGGAATACCAGTTTCGCGCCCGTCATGGCGGCGCTGTAGGGTATGCCCCAGGCATTGACGTGGAACATGGGCACCACCGGCAAAATAGAGTCTCGGGCAGACATGCACATGACGTCAGGCAAAGCCGATGCAAAGGCATGCAAGATGGTCGAGCGGTGACTGTACAGCGCAGCCTTGGGATTGCCTGTGGTGCCACTGGTGTAGCACATGCTGGAGGCCAAATTTTCGTCCAGTTCGGGCCAGTCATACTGCTCTGACTCATTGGCAACCCAAGCTTCATAACTTATCAGATGGGGGATGCCGCTGTCTTGCGGAAGTTTGTCCGCATCACACAAAGCAATCCAGTGTTGAATGGTGGTGCATTTGGCGTGAATGGCTTGCACGATGGGCAAGAACGTCATGTCAAAGCACATCACGGTGTCTTCGGCATGGTTAGCAATCCAGGCAATTTGCTCAGGATGCAAACGCGGGTTGATGGTGTGCAAAACCCGACCCGATCCACTCACTCCAAAATAAAGTTCCAGGTGGCGGTAGCCATTCCAGGCCAGCGTAGCCACCCTGTCGCTTTGGGCCAGTTTGAATTTGTCCACGGCATTGGCCACCTGCTTGGATCGCAAAGCCACATCCGCCCAGGTGTAACGATGGATATCCCCCTCCACGCGGCGAGAAACAACCTCCCCGTCACCGTGGTGGCGCTGGGCAAAATCAATCAGGGAAGAAATCAGCAATGACTGCTGTTGCATCAAACCGAACATGGACCACTCCTCTTAAGTTTTCAAGATATCTGCTTCGTTTTTAACATGCCGATCAACCACGCACCGACGCAAAGCCATTTATTCCTTGGGTTTTTGCAATACACCGACAATCTGAGCAATGCGACCTGTTCCTATCGAATCACAGCCCTTGGTATGGAACCCTTGTTTTGCTAACTTGGGTGAGGACTTTTTGACTCACCTCCAGCCTACGCCTCTGCCTGAGACTTACTGGATCCACAAAAACCAACATTTTCTCCGTACTTTGGGCTGGCCGACAGAGGGCTTGAACAGCGCTGACGCCTTATTAGCATTCAGTGGTTGCGCCATTCCAGAAGGTGCCAAGCCGTTTGCCAGTGTTTACAGCGGACATCAGTTCGGTGTCTGGGCGGGCCAGTTGGGCGATGGCAGAGCGATCACCTTGGGTGAAGTTGATTCTGCTTTGGGCCTTCAAGAAGTTCAACTCAAAGGCGCTGGACCAACACCCTACTCCCGCCGAGGCGATGGCCGAGCCGTTTTGCGATCGAGCATTCGGGAGTACTTGTGCAGCGAGGCCATGCACGGACTGGGCATCCCGACCACCCGCGCTTTGTGTCTAACCGGCTCCCCTCAAAGCGTGCGACGCGAAGAAATTGAAACGGCTGCAGTCGTGACGCGTACAGCGCCCAGTTTTTTACGTTTTGGGCACTTTGAGCACTTTTCTTCCAGCGGACAGACAGCGCAACTTCAAAAATTAGCCGACCATGCGCTTGCAGAGCATCTGCCCGAATGCAAAGTCAGAGCCAGCGCAGGCGAACACAATGGCAATATCTACGCCGTGATGTTGCAGACGGTGTGCGATCGCACGGCCCACATGGTCGCGCAATGGCAGGCGGTCGGCTTTTGTCATGGGGTGATGAACACCGACAACATGAGCATCCTCGGCTTGACTTTGGACTACGGGCCTTTTCAGTTTCTGGACGGATTCAATCCGCGTCACATCTGCAATCACACAGACAGTCAAGGCAGATATGCCTACCATCGGCAGCCCAATGTCGCTTACTGGAATCTGTTTTGCCTGGGTCAAGCCCTTGCGCCGTTGATCAATGACCAAGACTTAACGGTCTCGGTTCTTGAAACCTATAAAAGCAGTTTCCCGATGGCCTTGGACCAAGCCATGGGCCGTAAACTGGGCATTGTTGACCGCGCGCTCATAGATCAATTGCTGCAACTGATGGCCAAAGAGCAGGTCGACTACCCCTTGTTCTGGCGCCAATTGAGCCATGCCGTCTTGGCGCAGGGCGCACAAACGGGTTCTGAAGCTTCTGCTTGGACTCTTGTGCGCGACCTGTTTTTGGACCGACCCGCTTGGGATATTTGGCAGCAAGACTACCTTCGGGCCCTGGGCGAGCATGATGTCAGCCAGGTGGGACAATCGATGTTGGCACACAACCCCAAGTTTGTTTTGCGCAACCATTTGGCAGAAATCGCCATCCGCAAGGCAAAATCAGGCGACTTTTCTGAAGTTGACACGCTCATGACTTTGTTACAGTCACCCTTCGAAGAACATCCCGGATACGAAGCCTATGCCCAACTGCCTCCGGCTTGGGCCTCCTCCATTGAAATCAGTTGCTCATCATGACCTCACCACTGCCTCAAACCGATGCCGAATGGCGTGCCCACCTTGTCGCCAAAGGCGCAGAACCTGTGGCCTTTGAAGTCACAAGGCACGCGGCCACCGAACGACCGTTCACGGGAAAATACGAAAGCCAATGGCAAAAAGGGCAATACCGCTGCATCTGCTGCGACGCCAAATTATTCAGCTCCGAGACCAAATTCGATGCCGGTTGCGGTTGGCCCAGTTTTTACCAAGCCGCCCAAGAAGGCGCCATTCTCGACCGCGTCGATCGCACCCACGGCATGGTGCGCGTGGAATCGGTGTGCGCTCAATGTGGCGCCCATTTGGGTCATGTCTTTGAAGACGGCCCCCAACCTACCGGCTTGAGATATTGCATGAACTCCGCTTCGTTGGACTTCACACCTGAGTGACTGACTGAAGCGACATGAAATTTCTACTGGATCTGTTTCCCATCTTGCTGTTTTTTGTCACCTACAAACTCAGTGACATTTACACCGCTACAGGCGTATTGATGGCGGCCACTGTGTTGCAGACGATCGCGATGTATGCGATGGAGCGCAAACTGGCCACCATGCAAAAAATCACTTTGGTCTTGGTGATGGGCTTTGGTGCGTTGACGCTTGGATTGCATGACGAACGCTTCATCAAGTGGAAGCCCACCCTGCTCTACGCCATCTTGACCATCACCTTGCTGGTGGGGCATTGGATTTTGAAGAAAAATTTTCTCAAATCTTTGTTAGGCAGCCAGTTGACATTGCCTGACAGTGTTTGGCAACGGCTGAATGTGTCTTGGATGGTCTATTGCGTGTTCATGGCCTCCATCAACGCTTATGTAGCGACTTATTTTTCAACGGACGAATGGGTCAACTTCAAACTATGGGGTTACGTGTTTCCCTTGGTTTTCATCCTGGCGCAAGGTGTTTACATTGCCAAAAATTTACCCAAAGAAGAACCGCAATGAACCCTGCTCCTTTGTCTATAGCTGAACAAATTCACCTGCGGCTGGCAGAAAAACTGCAAACCACCCAACTGGAAGTTATTGACGAGAGCCATCTCCATGCGGGTCATGTTGGCGCATCGCCCACGGGTTCAGGGTCGCATTTACGCGTCAAAATTGCTTCACCTTTGTTTACAACGGCATCCCGCGTACAGCGTCACCGGCTTGTGTATGATTCGGTGCAAGATTTCATTGACCAAGGTTTGCACGCCCTGGCCATAGAGGTGATTTAAACACCGCTGACATCGATATTTTTTTGATTATTCAAGGTTTCACATGAAAAAAACACTTTTGACTATGGCCGTTTTGGCCGCAGTGAGTATGCCCGTCTTGGCTCAAAACGTGGCCATCGTCAACGGCAAAGCGATACCCTCTTCGCGCGTTGAAGCCCTCAAGCAGCAAGTAGAGCGCTCGGGTCGTCCTGTCACCCCTGAGATGATGGGGCAAATCAAAGAAGAGTTGATTGCGCGTGAGATTTTCATGCAAGAAGCCCGCAAGCGCGGACTCGACGCCACAGAAGACTATAAAAATCAACTCGAGATGGCCCGTCAGTCCCTGCTGATTCGTGAATTATTTGCTGATTTTCAAAAGAAAAATCCAATCACCGATGCCGACATCAAAGCAGAATACGACAAGTTTTCAGCAGCCAACGGCGGTAAGGAATTCCGTGCCCGACACATCCTGGTGGAGAAAGAAGCCGAGGCTTTGGATCTGATCGCCCAAATCAAAAAAGGCGGCAGTTTTGAAGAGTTGGCCAAAAAAGCATCTAAGGACCCAGGCTCCGGTGCCAACGGTGGCGATTTGGACTGGGCTGCTGCGGGAAGCTATGTGACCGAGTTCTCGGCCGCCATGTCTAAATTAGAAAAAGGTCAAATGACCGAGGCACCCGTTAAAACACAATTTGGCTTTCACATCATCCGTGTTGACGACGTTCGTGAAGCCCAGTTGCCCAAGCTGGACGAAGTCAAGCCGCAAATCACCCAGCAGTTGCAACAACAGAAAATTGCCAAGTACCAAGAATCTTTGCGTTCAAAAGCCAAAGTTCAATGATCTAAACAAGCTTTGCAGAAAGCGCGACTTCGGTCGCGTTTTTTTTGCTTGATCAGTCATTCGTCCAAACCCATTGCGTTAAGCTGTATTGATTCTGTAGGTTTCGCCATACGGTGACTCTGGCGTACCTCGGTAAGTCCTGCTCTGTCACCGACACTTTCAGCTGAAAATTCAGTCCTGCAATAATTTGGGTTTGGGCGGACAGCACATCTTTGTAAATCAACCGAGACTGTGTCAATACGGCCTGTTTTTGCACTGCAAAACGCGCCGCCTCTTGGACATCTTCGTTGAAGTTATCTGCCTGCGTCCATCCACCCGCCTGCATCTTTAACGTGTCATTTATCTGCATTGCTGAGGGTGCTGAGGGCGCCGAGGGTGCTGTGGGCGCTGAGGGCGCTGGGGGTGAGCATGCGACCAGCCATTGCAAGCTAAAGCCAAACCAACAAGCTCGGCAAAGCGCCATCAGCCCACCCATTTGCGTGCGTTTTGCCAGATGCGAAGCCATGGACTGTGGGCATTCAAGTCGCCACTTGTCCAGCTCATCTGAATATTACGGAACACACGTTCAGGGTGCGGCATCATCGCCGTGAAACGACCGTCCGCGGTCGTGACGGCCGTGAGTCCCCCTGCGCTGCCGTTGGGGTTGAAGGGGTACTGCACCGTGGCACGGCCATGGTTGTCCACGAAACGCATGGCGCCAATGGCCGTCGCCACATTGCCACGCTGTTTGAAGTTGGCATAGCCCTCGCCATGCGCCACCGCAATGGGCAAACGACTGCCCGCCATACCAGCGAAAAATAAACTTGGTGATTCGAGTATTTCAACCATCGACAGGCGGGCTTCAAAGCGCTCGCTCTGGTTGGTCGTGAAGCGAGGCCAATCCTGCGCACCGGGAATGATATCGGCCAGCTCAGCAAACATCTGGCAGCCATTGCATACGCCAAGACCAAAAGTGTCTGCGCGGCCAAAAAAGCCTTTGAACTGTTCAGCCAAGGCAGGGTTGAAGGTGATGCTGCGCGCCCAGCCGATGCCCGCACCGAGTGTGTCGCCGTAACTGAAGCCACCGCAAGCCACCAGCCCTTGGAAGTCTTTCAGTTGGGCGCGGCCAGATTGCAAATCGGTCATGTGCACGTCGTGCGCTTCAAATCCAGCGGTATGAAAGGCATAGGCCATTTCCACATGCGAGTTCACACCCTGCTCACGAAGGATCGCTATTTTGGGCCGCGATAAATGGATGAACGGCGCAGCCACGTTATCGGTGTCGTCAAAACGCAATTCCACTTGCATGCCGGGGTCGGACAGCCAGCCCACTGCCGCGTGTTCGGCATCTGCGCAAGCCGGATTGTCGCGTTGTCGGGCAATTTTCCAGCTCACGCTGTCCCACACCTGGTGCAAATCTTCAAGGGGTGCAGAGAATACTTCTTTGGCATCCCGCCAAACACTCAGAGCGCCCTTACCCGAATCCAGGCTGGCGTTATGGGGGCGGGTTTTGCCAATCACATGGCTGTGCTTGGACAAATTGTGTTCGCGCAAAATCTGCAGCACGGTGCCGCGGTCGGCCGTGCGAACCTGCACAACAACGCCCAACTCTTCGTTGAACAGCGCTTTCAGCGTCAATTCCTCGCGTCGACCGCTGACTTGGTTGGCCCAGTTTTTGGCGTCCCCATGGTCGGCTCGGCTGTCGGTAATGCCGTCGCCCTCGGTCATCAACATGTCCACGTTCAGCGCCACGCCCACATGGCCTGCAAAAGCCATTTCGGCCACAGCAGCCAATAAACCGCCGTCACTGCGGTCATGGTAGGCCAGCAGCAAGCCTTGTGAACGCAGCGCATTGATGGCGTTGACTAAATTCACCAAGTCTTGCGCTGCATCCAGGTCCGGCACACGGTCACCAAATTGACCGATTGACTGTCCCAGAATAGAGCCGCCCATCCGATTTTGGCGGTGTCCTAAATCGATCAACACTAAACTGGTGTCTTCGTTGTCTTGTAATTGCGGGGTTAAAGTGCCTCGCACATCTTTCAGGGTGGCGAAGGCGCTGACAATCAAGCTCACTGGCGAGGTCACTTTGCGCGTCTCGTTGTCTGCCTGCCATTGGGTACGCATGGACAAGCTGTCTTTGCCAACCGGTATCGACACGCCCAATGCGGGGCACAGTTCCATGCCAATGGCCTTGACCGTTTCATACAAGGCGGCATCTTCTCCTGGCTCACCACAGGCGGCCATCCAGTTGGCGCTGAGCTTGACGCGTGTCAATTCAATGGGTGCCGCCAACAAATTGGTAATGGCTTCGGCGACGGCCATGCGACCCGAGGCCGGCGCATCCAGCGCGGCCAATGGTGTGCGTTCCCCCATGCTCATGGCTTCCCCGGCAAAGCCTTGGTAGTCGGCCAAAGTCACTGCCACGTCAGCAACCGGCACCTGCCAAGGGCCGACCATTTGGTCGCGGTGGGTCAGGCCTCCTACAGTGCGGTCGCCAATGGTGATCAAAAAGCGTTTAGAGGCCACGCTCGGGTGACTCAGAACACCCACCACGGCATCCTGCAAAGTCACACCCGTCAAATCCATGGGCGGGGACGAGCGGGCCACGGTAGTGACATCGCGGTGCATTTTGGGTGGTTTCCCCAGCAGCACATCCATGGGCATGTCGACAGGCCTATCGCCAGGGGCTTGCAAATCATCCAACACCAATTGGCGCGCCTGCGTTGCCACACCCACCACGGCAAACGGACAGCGCTCGCGTTCACAAAAGGCCTGGAACTGCGACAAGGATTCGGGTGCAATGGCCAGTACGTAACGCTCCTGACTTTCGTTCGACCAAATCTCTTTAGGCGCCAAGCCAGACTCTTCTAAGGGCACTGCACGCAGGTTAAAACGCGCACCACGACCGGCATCGTTGGTCAGTTCGGGAAACGCATTGGACAAGCCACCTGCCCCGACGTCATGAATCGCCAGAATCGGATTGGCCTTGCCTAGCGCCCAGCAATGGTTAATGACTTCTTGCGCACGGCGCTCGATTTCAGGGTTGCCCCGTTGGACAGAGTCGAAGTCCAGATTAGCAGCGTTCGTGCCCGTGGCCATGGAACTGGCGGCACTGCCGCCCATGCCAATGCGCATGCCAGGGCCGCCAAGCTGGATCAGCAAACTGCCTGCCGGGAACTCGATCTTTTGGGTCAAGTCCGCGTCGATCACGCCCAAACCGCCAGCGATCATGATCGGCTTGTGGTAGCCACGCACAACGCCACCGACTGTTTGCTCGTATTCTCGGAAATAGCCTAACAAGTTGGGCCGGCCAAACTCGTTGTTGAAGGCGGCCCCCCCCAGCGGGCCTTCGGTCATGATCTGCAAAGCGCTGGCAATGTGCTCGGGCTTACCGCCCAGCGCGTCCGACATCCCGCCCCAGAGTTTGGACACCGTGAAGCCGGTCATCCCCGCCTTGGGTTTGGAGCCACGGCCGGTGGCGCCTTCGTCGCGAATCTCTCCTCCAGCGCCAGTCGATGCACCAGGAAAAGGCGAAATAGCGGTGGGATGGTTATGGGTTTCCACTTTCATCAGCACATGATGCAAAGCGTTTTCAGTTTCATAAGCAGCGCCAGCGGCCGTGCTGCGGGCAACAAAGCGTTGCACCCTGTGACCCTCCATCACGGACGCATTGTCTGAATAGGCCACCACCGTGTGTTGAGGATTGACTTGGTGCGTATGGCGGATCATGCCGAACAGGCTCTGGTCCTGTTGAACACCATCAATGGTGAACTGGGCGTTGAAAATTTTGTGTCGGCAATGCTCGCTGTTGGCTTGTGCAAACATCATCAACTCCACATCAGTAGGGTTGCGCTTCAGGCCTTGAAAGGCGTTGACCAGGTACTCGATTTCATCGTCCGCCAAGGCCAGACCGAATTCAAGGTTGGCGGCCTCCAAGGCTTTTTTGCCCATTTCAGGGCCACCTGCCAGCACATCCACATGCACCATGGGTGCAGGCTCGAGTGCCGTAAATAAAGCTGCCGCCTCGTTGCGGCTGGCCATAGCGGACTCGGTCATGCGGTCGTGTAATGCAGCAGAGACAAGCCCCAATTGCCCGGCACTCAGCTTGGCCGTTCCCAACAAACCCGACTTCAGCGTCAAACGGTATTCCGTCAGCCGTTCCACGCGGCGAACACCAAAGCCGCAGTTGTGGGCGATGTCGGTGGCTTTGGAGGCCCAAGGCGAGACAGTGCCTGTGCGTGGGCTGACCACAATCACCGGCCCCTCCAGCGGCCCCTCATAAGGCTCACCATACGTCAACAGGGCGGAGAGGGTTTGCTTTTGATCTTCGGTCAAAGCCTCAGTGCTGGCGACCCAATGCACAAAGCGGGCTGAAACGCCATGAATGTGCGGTGAAATCTGGGCCAGTCGAGGCAAAAGTTGAGCCATGCGAAAGTCGTTGAGGGCGTTAGCGCCTTCGAAAGTCGTGATGTGAAGGGACACGAGGTGGCCTTGTGAAGAGACAGGAAAAACAGCGCCGGGGCCGCTGAATGGGGCTGTCCGGAAAAAGCCATTTTAACTGGGGAAACCCTGACATTTCTCTTGGTAAATGGCCAGTGGGATAATCCAAGTCATGACCATCACCATCAAAACTGCCGAAGATATTGAAGGCATGCGTGTCGCTTGCCGGTTGGCCGCTGAAGTTCTGGACTTTATCGAGCCCTTTATCAAGCCCGGAATCACAACAAACGAAATCGATAAACTGTGCCATGACTATATGGTGGATGTGCAAAAGTGCATCCCTGCCCCGCTGAACTATGCGCCGGGTGGCTACAAGCCATACCCCAAGTCGATCTGCACCTCGATCAACCACCAGGTCTGCCACGGTATCCCGAACGACAAGCCACTCAAAAAAGGCGACTCGCTGAATGTCGACATCACCACCATCAAGGAAGGTTGGCACGGCGACACCAGCCGAATGTTCATGGTTGGCGAGGCATCCATTGCAGCCAAGCGCTTGGCCAAGTTGACCTACGAGGCCATGTGGAAAGGCATTGAGCAGGTTAAACCCGGCGCCTACTTGGGTGACATTGGCCACGCCATCCAGAAATTTGCCGAAGGCAACGGCTTCTCGGTGGTGCGCGAATTTTGTGGCCATGGCATAGGTCGTGGCTTTCACGAAGAGCCCCAAGTTCTGCATTACGGCAAACCTGGCACCCTGGTGCAACTTGTGCCCGGCATGGTCTTCACCATCGAGCCGATGATCAACGCTGGCAAGCGCGAGATCAAAGAAATGGGCGATGGCTGGACCATCGTCACCAAAGACCATTCCTTGTCTGCTCAATGGGAACACACTGTGGTGGTGACCGAGACCGGCTACGAAGTACTGACCCTGTCAGCTGGAAGCCCGGCGCTGCCGGATTTCATGACCCCACAAGCTTCTTGATATGACAGCATTAGCCTCGTTGCGCGAAGCGTACAAACGCGACAAAGCAGCGCTGCTGCAAAATTTGGCTGACTGCAAGGCCAGCACGCGAAGCCTGCCATCTACCTTGCATAAGTTGGCCTTGTTGGTCGACAAAGTGTTGATTGACCTGTGGCATCAAGCTGGACTTGCCTCAGATGTCTGTTTAGTGGCCGTAGGCGGTTTTGGCCGGGGTGAACTGTTTCCGCATTCCGATGTCGATGTTCTGGTGCTTCTTCCCGAAGACCAATCGCCAGAGCATTCGCCTGCGTTGCAAGCGCAATTGGAACGCTTTATTGGCAGTTGCTGGGACGTGGGCCTGGAAATTGGCGCCAGTGTGCGGACCGTGAGTGAGTGTCTGGCCGAATCAGGCAAAGACATCACGGTACAAACATCGCTGCTCGAGGCGCGCAAAATAACAGGACCTCAAAATCTGTTCGCCCAATTTGAAAAACAGTACCAAGCGGCGATGGACCCCAAAGCCTTTTATGTGGCCAAAACATTGGAATTGAGTCAACGGCATACAAAATTTGAAGACACGCCTTATGCATTGGAACCCAACTGCAAAGAGTCACCTGGCGGCTTGCGTGATTTGCAAATCATTTTGTGGGTGGCCCGCGCAGCGGGCTTGGGACAAAGCTGGGATGAGTTGGCTCGCAAGGGACTGGCCACGCCCTTGGAAGCCCGACAAATTAAACGCAACGAATCTCTGCTGGGATTGATTCGGGCAAGGCTTCATTTGATTTCGAAACGCCGCGAAGACCGCTTGGTGTTTGATTTGCAAACCGCGGTAGCCGAGTCATTTGGCTTTAGCGCAGAACAAACGCCTGATGGCCGATTGGCCCAGCGTGCCAGCGAAAAGTTGATGCGCGAATACTATTGGGCTGCGAAAGCGGTCACTCAGCTTAACCAAATCTTGCTGCTCAACATTGAAGATCGCCTTAAAACCGATCTTGGCGATAACGCATCGGATCTGCAACCGCTGAATGCGCGTTTTTTTGAAAAATCGGGACTCATTGAAGTTGCCAGCGACGATGTGTACCATCGCCATCCCCACGCCATTCTCGAGACTTTCGAGTTGTACCAAACCACAGTCGGTATCAAGGGCTTGTCTGCTCGAACTCTGCGTGCACTCTACAACGTGCGCCCGATCATGAATGGTCAATTTCGCAGTGATCCCGTGAACCGGCAGACATTCTTGCGGATTTTGCAGCATCCGCAAGGTCTGACTCACGCGGCGCGTCTGATGAACCAGACCTCGGTACTGGGCCGCTATTTGTGGGTATTTCGCCGTATCGTGGGTCAGATGCAGCACGATTTGTTTCATGCCTATACAGTCGATCAACACATTCTGATGGTGTTGCGCAATGCCCGCCGCTTTTTCATGGCAGAGCATGCGCATGAATACCCGTTTTGTTCTCAATTGGCCGCAGGCTGGGACAAGCCTTGGATTTTGTACATTGCCGCGCTGTTTCACGACATTGCCAAAGGCCGTGGGGGTGACCACTCCAAACTGGGTGTCAGCGAAGCACTCACATTTTGCAAACAACACCACATTGACAAACAAGACAGTCAGTTGATCGCTTTTTTGGTCGGCGAGCACCTCACCATGAGCCATGTTGCCCAAAAAGAAGACTTGAGTGATCCCGATGTCATTGATGCCTTTGCCAAACGGGTGGGCAATGAGCGGCAATTGACGGCCCTTTACTTGCTGACCGTGGCCGACATCCGAGGCACAAGTCCCAAAGTTTGGAACGCGTGGAAAGGCAAACTCCTCGAAGACCTGTACAAACTGACCCTGCGTGTACTCGGTGGTCGCGCACCGGATGCGAATGCAGAAATAGAATCACGCAAACGTGAAGCTTTGGTTGAGCTGGCCTTGCATGCGGAACCTCACCAAGGCCATAAGGCTTTGTGGGATACGCTGGATGTCGGCTACTTTATGCGCCACGATGCCAGTGATATTGCTTGGCATGCCCGGCAATTGTCACGCCATGTGGCTTTGGTCACGGCCGCCGGAGAGATCGAAAGCCCGCAGAAAACGATTGTGCGTGCCCGTATTTCACCTTTGGGTGAAGGCATGCAGGTGGTGGTCTATACCCCTGATCAGCCGGACCTTTTTGCAAGAATTTGCGGCTTTTTTGATCAATCCGGACTGAGTATTTTGGATGCGAAAATTCACACCGCCCGCAACGGTTATGCCTTGGACACGTTTCAGCTCATAACGCCACTGATGGCGGAACAATACCGTGAATTGATTTCAATGGTGGAGTCAGAATTAGCCAAAACCGTGGCCAGCCATGCCCCTTTGCCAACCCCGGTCAAAGGACGCGTCTCGCGGCGGGTGAAAAGTTTCCCCATCAAGCCCCGTGTGACCTTAAAGCCTGACGATAAAGCACAAAGCTGGTTACTCAGCATTTCCGCCAGCGACCGTTTGGGTTTACTGTACAGCGTTGCCAATGTATTGGCCCACCACGGCATCAACCTGCAACTGGCCAAAATCAGCACGCTGGGCGAACGCGTGGAGGACACCTTTTTGATCAGTGGACCCGCATTGCAGCAAAACAAAGCGCAAATCGAGATTGAGACGGAACTGCTGCAAGTCTTGCAGTCCAACTGAAAGCCATTAAGATTTACGGCGAGGCGGTAAGCCAGTATGCTGCGTTAATATTTGACCTTTGCGCGGTTGCCCTGGTTTGGCGGGTGCTGTTTTGACTGCAGCCACAGGAGCTGATGTAGGGGGTGTGCTGTTCTTGCGACGGGCACTTTGGTACCCCCCTTCGGCCAGCGGCTGCCAGCTCGGAATCAAATGGTGCTTGCCATTGCCAATCAGGTCCGAGCGGCCCATGGTCTTGAGTGCATCTCGCAACAAAGGCCAATTGTTGGCATCGTGGTAGCGCAAAAAAGCTTTGTGCAGGCGGCGGCGGCGCTCACCTTTGACAACATCCACCTTTTCGCTGTCGCGCGTGATCTTGCGCAAAGGATTGCGGGTGGTGTGGTACATGGCTGTGGCTGTGGCCATGGGGCTGGGGTAGAAAGTCTGGACTTGGTCAGCGCGGAAACCATTTTTCTTGAGCCACACCGCCAGATGCATCATGTCTTCATCGCTGGTGCCCGGGTGCGCGGCGATGAAATAAGGAACCAAGAACTGCTTTTTACCCGCCTCGGCACTGAACTTGTCAAACATGCTTTTGAACCGGTCATAAGCGCCAATCCCTGGCTTCATCATCTTATCGAGCGGACCTGATTCAGTGTGTTCAGGGGCAATCTTCAAGTAGCCCCCCACATGGTGCGTGACCAGCTCTTTCACGTAAGCAGGTGACTGAATCGCCAGGTCATACCGCAAGCCGGAGCCAATCAAGATTTTTTTAACCCCTTTCAAGGCCCTGGCACGGCGGTACATCTTGATGAGCGGGTCATGGTCGGTTGTCAGGTTCTGGCAAATACCCGGAAACACACAACTTGGTTTTCGACACGCCGCCTCAATGGCTGGCGTTTTACAACCCAGGCGGTACATGTTGGCCGTGGGTCCGCCAAGGTCAGAGATGACACCGGTAAAGCCTTTGACTTTATCGCGAATGTCCTCGATCTCCTTGATAACCGATTCTTCACTGCGGCTTTGGATGATGCGACCTTCATGTTCGGTGATCGAACAAAACGTGCAGCCGCCAAAGCAGCCGCGCATGATGTTGACGCTGAAGCGGATCATCTCCCATGCCGGGATTTTGGTCGCATGGTCGTGGCTGCCTTGTTCATCCGCATACCGCGGATGCGGGCTGCGGGCATAGGGCAGATCGAACACGTGGTCCATCTCAGCGGTGGTGAGCGGGATGGGCGGCGGCGTGATCCACACGTCGCGTGCGGTGTGACCTTCACCGTGTGCTTGCACGAGGCAGCGTGCGTTGCCGGGGTTGGTTTCCAAGTGCAAAACACGGTTGGCGTGGGCGTAAAGCACGGCATCCTGCTTGACCTGCTCGTAGCTGGGCAACCTGATGACGCTTTTGTCCCGCGGGGGCACCTTGTGCGTGCCTTTGCCGCGCAGGAGTGATGCGCCAGAGCTGATTGCCAGCAGGCTGGCGCCTGCATCCACTGGCTTTTCTGTGGGAGCTGGCCTGCCAGCGATGGCAGCAGTGCTGTTGTTGGCGGCGTTGGGCACAAACTTCAAGGTCTGTACCTTCTGGTTTTCGCCATGGGCCACATCTTTGGCTTCTTCCTCACGCGCGCAAGTGGCGCCCTGCTCCCGCGCTTGGTCCGAAATCATCAAATACGGGTTAATGTGCGCTTCCACATGGCCGGGCGTGTCCACGCTGGTGGAGTCGATTTCGAACCAGCCTTCGGGGGTTTCACGCCGCACAAAGGCGGTGCCGCGCACATCGGTGATTTTCTGAACCGGTTCACGGGCCGCCAGACGGTGGGCAATCTCGACAATCGCCCGCTCGGCATTGCCGTACAAAAGCAAATCACATTTGCTGTCTACCACCACGGAGCGGCGAACCTTGTCTGACCAATAGTCATAGTGGGCGATGCGTCGCAATGAGCCTTCGATGCCGCCCAGCACGATTGGCACATCGGGGAACGCTTCACGGCAGCGCTGGCTGTAAACAATCGCGGCGCGGTCAGGCCGCTTGCCCCCCACATCACCCGGGGTATAGGCGTCATCGGTGCGAATTTTGCGATCTGCCGTGTAGCGGTTGATCATCGAATCCATGTTGCCGGCAGTCACCCCCCAAAACAAATTGGGTTTGCCCAGCGCCTTGAAGGGATCGGCACTTTGCCAATCAGGTTGGGCAATGATGCCCACCCGAAAGCCTTGACCTTCCAGCATACGGCCGATCACCGACATGCCGAAACTGGGGTGGTCGACGTAGGCGTCCCCGGTCACGATGATGATGTCGCAACTGTCCCAACCGAGTTTGTCCATCTCCGCACGCGTCATGGGGAAAAACGGTGCCGTACCAAAGCGGGCCGCCCAGTAGGGACGGTAACTGGTCAGCGGTTTGGCATCGCGGGGAAAGAAAGAGACGTCAGTGAAGGCGTTCATGAACGGTTTTTAGGGGATAACCCTCTAGTGTAGGGCCTGCAAGGAGGACTTGTTAGCAAAGAGGGTATTGGGGCCTGCAAATTCAAAAGCTTGAACGAAGTGGGCGTGGCTTGCTTGGCCTGGATTGATCATCACGGCATGGATAATTGAGCTATGGCAGAAAATCCCCTTTCTTCAATCCCTGACATGGTGTTGGCCCGACCTCAATCCAAGACCGAGTTATTCACCACATTTTCCAAAATGGCCTTGAAAGGTTTTGGTGGTGTCTTGGTCGTCGTGCAGTTTGACCTTGTCGACCGCAAGCGATGGATGACGCAGACGCAATTCGTTGAAGAATGGTCAGTGGCGCAAATCATGCCGGGGCCTAACGTGGTCAACCTGTGTTTGATGATCGGCGGGCGCTACTTTGGCGTCCAAGGCGCGATGGCGGCTTTGGCGGGTCTGATGTGCATCCCGCTGGTGCTGGTGCTGGCCTTGGCTATATTGTTTGGTGGTGTATCGGACAGCCCTTATGCACAAGGTGCATTGCGCGGCATGGGCGCTGTAGCTGCTGGACTGATCACAGCCACCGGTTTGAAGTTGACCCATGCCTTGCCCCGCAATGTCATGGGTTTGGGGGCTTGTGTTTTATTTGCAGTACTGACTTTCATTGGCGTTGGCGTTCTGCGTTTGCCATTGGCTTGGGTGCTGCTGGGCTTGGGTTCTTTGGCTTGCGGCTTTGCCTATTACAAACTCGCCCGAGCGACTTTGAGCCAACAAACGGGATCCCAGTCATGACAGTAGAGATGACCGCACAGGACTTTTGGAATCTGTTTCAGCAATTTGCATCTTTGTCTTTGCTCGGCGTAGGCGGCTCCATCACCACCGTACCTGAGATGCAACGCTATTTAGTGGACGAAACGCATTGGCTCACCGACTTGCAATTCACCTCATCGATTGCGATTGCACAAGCATCCCCCGGCCCCAATATTTTGTTTGTTGCCTTGATGGGCTGGAATGTTGGATTGAATGCCGGGGGAGGTTTGGTCAGCGGCCCCACGGCATGGGCATTGGGTATGCTCGGCGTTCTCGCCACCATGCTGGGCATCATGCTGCCCTCATCGCTGCTGACTTACAGCGCGACACGCTGGGCCCATCGCAACCGGGAAATGCAAGCGGTCAGAGCTTTCAAAGCAGGGATGGCCCCCATTGTGATTGCGCTTTTGCTATGCACAGGCTGGTTACTGACTGCCGCACACCATCAAGCTGCCCGAGACTGGCCTTTGTGGGTATTGACGGTTGGCACCACTTTTTTGGTCTGGCGCACCAAACTGCACATGCTGTGGATGCTGGGCGCAGGGGCCCTTTTGGGCGGGCTAGGTGTCATTTAGTACCGCAGTTGATCAGTGAGGATTCTCGAAGAAAACAACCGTGGAGTAATCACTGAATTCGAAATAAACTTTCTTTTCAGTGGGATCAACTTGCATATTCAGGTTTTCGTCGAGCACGCCGTAGCCATAACGGTAATTGCGGGCTTTGCCGTCATCAGTGCCTAAGGCCGTGCTGAGTTTGTCGACCTTTAAAAACCGGCGAACAAGCTTGTCACCCGCATAGATTTCAAGCACACCGTTGGTGCCAGTCCAGTTCTGAATGTCGCGGCTGATTTTGTTTTGTTGCTCTTGGGTACAGCCGACCAACAACAAAGCAACTAAAGCCAAAGCTGAGGCAGAAATTTTCAAAGCTATTTTCATGGTTCACTCATTTTAAAATTACAGGCCGCGTTGGCGCAGGGCTTCGTACAAGCAGACACCGCTGGCCACCGAGACGTTCAGACTTTCAACAGCGCCATGCATCGGAATACGCACCAACTGATCACAGGTTTTACGGGTCAATTGACGCATGCCTGCACCTTCGGCGCCCAATACGATGGCCGTCGGACCCGTAAATTCCACTTGGTACAAAGTTTTCGGTGCATCGTCACTGGTGCCTGTGATCCAGATGCTGCGTTCTTTCAGTTCGCCCAAAGTCCGTGCCAAATTGGTGACCATGAAATACGGCATGGTTTCGGCCGCACCGCTGGCCACTTTGGCGACCGTGGCGTTGATGCCTGCAGCATGGTCTTTGGGGGCGATCACGGCGTGTGCCCCTGCCCCATCAGCCACCCGCAAACAAGCGCCCAAGTTGTGGGGGTCGGTGATCCCGTCCAACACCAATAACAATGCAGGCCCGGTGACCGCGTCAAGCAAATCATCCAAAGAATGGATTTGCGCTACAGGCTCAACACGGGCGGCAACACCTTGATGCCCATGGCTGCCACACAACTTGGCCAATCGAAGATTGTCGGCCTCTATCAGCCTGGCACCCGCTTCATTGGCACGCTCAAGAAACTGACGCATTCTGGCGTCTCGTCGCGTGGCTTCGTAATAAATTTCAATGACCGACTGCGGCGCGGTTTTTAAACGCACGCCAACGGCATGAAAGCCGAATAAAACTTTGGGAGATGACATCCCCTGATTATCGTTGTTGTCCGGCTTCGATCACCATTCGCTGTTGGCATCGCTCAGCGACGCGCGGATCGTGCGTGACCAGAACCAAGGTCGTCCCCTGCTCTTGGTTCAGTTCGAACATCAGATTCAGAATGGTTTCCCCCGTGGCATGGTCCAGGCTGCCTGTAGGTTCGTCTGCCAGCAAAATGTGAGGACGCATCACAAAAGCTCTGGCCAACGCAACACGTTGTTGCTCCCCACCACTCAGAACTTTGGGGTAATGCTGAAGCCTCTGGGCAAGCCCTACCCGATTGAGCATAGCGGTCGCTGTGGGAACGATATTTTTGCGCCCTGCCAATTCCAACGGAAGCATCACATTTTCAAGCGCAGTTAAATTGGCCATCAACTGAAAGCTTTGAAACACAAAGCCCATGTACTGTGCTCGCACATGGGCGCGTTCGTCCTCAGTCAAACTGAACAAATCGTGGCCTGCAAGCCGGACCGAACCTTGTGAGGGCGTATCCAAGCCCGCCATGATCGATAACAAGGTGCTTTTGCCAGAGCCGGAGGCGCCCACAATGGCCAAAGTTTCCCCTCCTGCCAAAGTGAAATCAATATCACGCAAAATAGTTAAGGTACCCGTCGAATCGGTGACCGACTTGAATACATGGGCAACAGAAATAATGGAATCAGGCATGAACAAAACCTTGTGGAATCGACGACACTTTAACGCGACAGCCGTTTCCGTTTTGGCCGCAGGCTTTTATGCTGATATTCAAGCAAAATCAGTTCGTTCCATTTTGATCTTGGGTGACTCCATCAGTGCCGAATACGGCTTGCAGCGCGGTCAAGGCTGGGTGGCCTTACTGGTGCAGAAACTGACCGAGGAGAAAATGACGGCCCAAGTTGTCAATGCCAGCATCAGCGGGGAGACGACTTCGGGCGGTCGGTCGCGGATGTCTGCGCTGCTCAAGCAGCACCAGCCCGAACTTGTGGTCATTGAGTTGGGCGCGAATGACGCATTGCGTGGCTTGGCTTTGGCGCAAACACAAGACAATTTGATCGCCATGGCCCAGGCAGCCAAATCCAATGGCGCGAAAGTGCTGCTGCTGGGCATTCAAATGCCTCCCAACTATGGCGCAGACTATGCCAAGCAATTTGAAAGTGTCTACAGACAAAGTGCACAAAAAACACAAGCCCATTTGATTCCCTTTTTCCTCAAGGGCGTGGGTGACGATCCTGATCCACTCAAATGGTTTCAGTCAGACCGCATCCACCCCAATGCTGCTGCCCACCCCCAACTGCTTGCAAATGTTTGGCCAGAGATCAAAAAAATGATGCAATAAAACGTCATGAGTCACAGGAAGTCAGCATGACAACGTCAGGATTTATGCATTAAAAAACCGGCCACGGCCGGTTTGCTTGGGTTTGCGTTGATCGTCGTATCAAGTCGCAGTTGGCGGTAATTCGACGGAAATTTCTGGCTCAGCTGATTCGGGTTCTTCAGCAACCCCGTCTATTTCTGGATCATAGCCAGGGTCCCCCAACTTACGCTCAGCCTTGGCTTTGAGTTTGTCTTCTTTTTTACGTTTTTTAGCCAGTTCTTTCTGACGCTTTTCGTATCCGTAGTTGGGTGTTGCCAAGTTTATTCTCTCTTTAGATGTAGCCCGACTGTATCAGCTTGCGTGAGGGTCCGGCCAAGGATCCACCACAATCATGACCAAGCCCCTTGAGACAAGCCCAAAATCATGACAAGGGCAAGTTTGCCAAGAGAGACTGTTGCAGATCATCTATCAGATCTGCAGCGGTTTCTAAGCCCGTTGAAAAACGAACCAATGTGCCTGACTTTAAATGGGTGGGCCACCCCTGCCGCATGGCACCAATGTCGTAAGGCACGACCAGTGAAACAGGTCCTCCCCAACTGTAGCCAATTTTGAACAATTTCAAATGATCGCAAAATGCATCCACCTGAGACTGGGCGTACTGCGGTGACAACATCACACTGAATAATCCTGCAGCCAAGCCCGTCTTGCCGGAAATTTCACAAAGCGTTTGCCAATGTCCATGCCCAGGCGACTCAGAAAAAGCGGGGTGCAGTACTTGCGCGCATTGTGGCTGCAATTGAAACCAAGCGGCCAATGCACGGCCTGTTTCGTCTTGCGCTTTGTAGCGAATGCCAATGCTAGGCAATGAACGCAGGACTGCCTCCACGTCATTTGCAGCCACCCCTAAGCCCAAACGCATGTGGCAAAGTTTGATTTTCAGATGGAGTTCGGGGTCACGTGTCATGACACTGCCCATCAACACATCTCCGCCCCCACTCGGGTACTTCGTCAAAGCATGCGCACTGATGTCAACCCCTAATGTCCCATCGCCCAACAAATCAAATGGTTTAAAAGCCAATCCGGCTCCCCAGGTATTGTCCAGAGCACAGAGCATATTGTGATTCTTGCAAATGCGGGTCAAGGCCAACAAATCGGGGAACTCCATGCTCACAGAGCCAGGCGCTTCAAGCCAAACCAATCGGGTACGGTCATTGATACGATCAGCCAAGTCAGCAGCGTTCAGTGGATCATAAAACTGGTGCGTGATGCCAAAGGACTTCAACTCGCCCTCGGCCAATGCCTTGTTAGGGCCGTAAGCGTTGTCTGGTAATAAAACTTCGTCGCCAAGCCTCAAAAGGGCCAGGGCTACCGTAGAAAGTGCAGCGAGTCCGCTGGGTACAAGTACGCACTGCAAACCTCCCTCAAGGGCACACAAACGCTCCTCCAGCAAGTACGAGGTTGGTGTCCCATGCAGGCCATAGGTATAACCCGATTTGTTTTTCCATTCGCGTTGGCGCATGGCTGCAACATTGGGAAAGTAAACCGTCGACGCTTTAAAAACGCCTGGCTGAGGAGAGTCAAATTCACCCGGGGGCTGATAGGGGTGATGAATAAGCTGCGTGACTGAATGGGCGGGGATAATTTTTTTCATGTCCGCCATGGTAGCGTCAGACCTTCCACTTCTCCAGCAATTTTTCTGGGCGTGTCGAGTCATAAGCTTCAAAAGGCTGGTGAATCCAAGGGTTTGTCGCTAAAAATTCGACCGAGTAATCAGCCTTGAAATCTGAAACACCCTTGGTCCAAAGCACAGCAGTGCGCAACTCGGTAATGGGTGTGTAATTGGTTTTGAGCATGCTCACGACCGCTTTGAGCGTATGCCCCGTATCAGCCAAGTCATCAACCAACAAAACACGTCCAGCGATTTCACCTTTGGGTGTGGTGATGAAACGCGCAATGTCCAAATGCCCTTGAACGGTGCCAGAGTCTGCACGGTAGGAGCTGGTCGACATGATGGCCAAAGGTTTGTCAAATATGCGAGACAAAATGTCACCAGGTCGCATCCCACCACGGGCTAGGCACAAAATAGTGTCAAATTCCCAACCGGACTGATGAATCTTGATGGCCAGTTTTTCAACCAAATTATGGTATTCGTCATAGCTCACATACAAGTGTTTGCCGTCTTCAGTTAACATGAAAATCTCCAGGAGAGTGAGTGCAGACCGAAAATTCAGTCGGCCATAAAGGGGTGCCGCATCATGATGGTGTGCTCACGGTCTGGGCTCGTAGAGACGACATGAATGGGGACACCCGTGACTTGTTCAATTCGCTGCAAATACAAACGCGCATTGACCGGCAATTTATCAAACTCAGTGATACCCACAGTGTTATCTGTCCAGCCATCGATGCTTTCATAGATCGGCTTGCAACGCGCAATGTCTTCCGCTCCCATCGGCAAGATATCAATGATTTCACCATCTAATTCATAGCCGGTACACAAGAGCAGTTGTTTCAGGCCGTCCAAGACGTCCAACTTGGTGATGCACAGGCCCGTCAAACCATTGACTTGGGCACTTCGCTTGAGCAGAGCAGCATCAAACCAGCCGCAGCGACGGCTGCGACCCGTGGTCACGCCCTTTTCGGCGCCGACGGTGCTCATGTGCCAACCAGGCGTACCTTCTTTTTCCCAATCAAGCTCGGTTGGGAAAGGCCCTCCGCCCACCCGCGTGCAATAGGCCTTGGTGATGCCCAGCACATAATGCAACATGCCAGGTCCAACACCGGCTCCAGCAGAGGCATTGCCAGCCACGCAGTTACTGGAGGTTACATACGGGTAGGTACCGTGATCGACATCAAGCAATGTACCTTGCGCGCCTTCAAACAATAAATTCGCACCACCACGGTGGGCGTCATTCAACTCTCGCGATACATCCGCCATCATGGGTTTCAGCAAGACCGCATGTCGCATCGCTTCTTCGTAAACAACATCGAACTGAACTTGACCATCCACAATGTAAGGCGACAGCGCAGGTCCAAAGTTGAACTGGGCAGAGCCCAAAAATGTTGTCAGAACATGGTTATGCAGGTCCAGCAAATCACGCAGTTTGTGCGCAAATCGCTCAGGATATTTCAAGTCTTGAACGCGCAATGCACGGCGCGCAATTTTGTCTTCATAGGCCGGGCCAATACCGCGACCTGTGGTGCCAATTTTTTCAGTCCCACCTTGCTCACGGGCCGCTTCACGGGCCACATCCAACGCGGCATGAAATGGCAAAATCAAAGGGCAAGCTTCACTGATTCGCAATCGGGAGCGTACTTCGACTCCCACTTTCTCGAGTCCCTCAATTTCTTCAAACAATTTGCCTGCTGACAACACCACGCCGTTGCCGATGTAGCATTTCACGCCTGGACGCATGATGCCGCTGGGAATGAGGTGCAAAGCGGTTTTAACGCCATTGATCACCAAGGTATGGCCTGCGTTGTGCCCCCCTTGAAAACGCACAACACCTTGGGCACTTTCGGTAAGCCAATCGACCAGCTTGCCTTTACCTTCATCACCCCACTGGGTGCCCACGACGACGACGTTGCGTCCTTTGATCATGTTCATGCTGATTAATCTAACTTCAAAGAGCTTGTACTAGCCAATGGCCCGCAGCTTCTACAAGCGCACGGTCACAATGGAATTCATCGACTTCACTTTCGTGGCCCGGTAGCACGCAAACCACGGTTTCACCCTGTCCGCGAAGGTGTGCAATGGCATTGCGCAGCTCAATGGCGTCGCCCCATGGCGCGCGTATCGCCGCCTTAAGAGGCAATGCCGGAACTGAATCAACCAATTGCTTTAAATCCATACTGAAACCTACGGCGGGGCGCTCACGGTCAATTTGGTGACCGAATACAGCACCCACACCGTCATAGCGGCCGCCACGAACCAAGGCGCCAGAAGCATTCTGGGCATAAATTGCAAATCGCAAACCGCTGTAGTAGGCATAGCCACGGGCATCGGCCAAATCAAAACTGACCTGAACGGGCGCGATGTGAGCGGCCAACCAACGCAGTTCTTTCAATGCGTCAAGAATGGCGGGCTTGGCTGGCAGAATTTTTTCGGCGTGATCCAGAACAGAAATATCTCCGTATAAATCCACCAATGAGAGCAAGGCTTCTTTGGTGCTCAGATCAAAGCCAACCGTCAATTTGACCAGTTCGCTCTGGTTTTTAGTGGCCAGGCAAGTGTGAATCTGCTGCGCGACGTGCTCTGTCAAATGCAAGTCCTCTAACAAACACGAAACGATGCGCGAATCACCCAAATCGACAAGGGGTTGCGCAACGTGAGCCGCTTTGAGTTGATCCAAGGCCAACTGCAAAATTTCCAAATCAGCCTCAAGACCCGCATGCCCGTATATTTCAGCCCCAAGCTGCAAAGGCTCGCGGGTGCCATGCGGCCGATCAGGCTGCGTGTGCAGCACCGGCCCACAATAAGAAAGGCGAGTGACACCTGCTCTGTTCAACAAATGGGCATCAATCCGTGCAACTTGGGGTGTTGTGTCTGCCCGTAAACCCAACATCCGCCCTGAGAGTTGGTCTACCAATTTAAAGGTTTGCAAATCAAGTGCTTGGCCAGTACCCGTCAACAAGGATTCAAGATGCTCCAGCATAGGAGGCATCACAAGCTCATAGCCATAGCCACAAGCGGTGTCGAGTAGTAAACGTCGGAGTTCTTCAATGTGCCGCGCCTCAGAAGGAAGGACATCGGCAATGTGATCCGGGAGGACCCAAGCGGACATAAGTTTTTTGCAGCTGTAAAAACTGTGATTTTACCTTTTGAAAAGGCGGTTCATGAGACGCACAGTAAGAGAATCAATCCGACAAGTGCACTGCACAGACCGAAAAATCGAATTTGACCATCTTCAAGTCGCAAAAGTTGTTCAAACATTTTTCGCCATCGCATGGGAGAGGCCATGGGCAGAATACCCTCAATGATCAGCATGAGTGCCAAGGCAATAAGCAGTTGCTCAAGCACAGGCTACTTTTTGCCGGACGCTGAATTAGTATTGCCGTTCATTGACTTGAAAAAATCAGAAGAACTGGGGTCCAAAACCATCACATCAGATTTTTTAGCGAATGTTGCTTTGTAAGCATCCAAGCTGCGGTAAAACTGTGCGAATTGCGGGTCTTTACCAAAAGCCTCTGAATAAATCCGTGCAGCTTGCGCGTCACCTGTACCTTTAATTTTTTGCGCTTCTCGGTAGGCATTGGCAATGGTAACTTCACGTTGGCGGTCGGCATCTGCACGAATTTTTTCGCCTTCAGCACCACCCGTCGACCTTAATTCGTTAGCCACTCGCTTGCGTTCGGCTTCCATTCGGCGGTAGACCGATTCGGTAATGGCATCTACGTAATCAGCACGGGTGATGCGCACATCTACAACATCCACACCCCAAGGTTTTTCACCACGAACTTTTTCGAGCACTTCCCGCTTCACATCGGCCATCAAGGTTTCACGTTGCAAAGAAAGTAATTCTTTGACGGTTCGTTTATTGATCTCTTCTTGGAAGGCATTTCGCACAACGCGGTTGAGTTGGTTGGCGCCTGACTTTTCATCCAGACCCACATTGCGAATGTAGGCCATCGGGTCCGTGATACGCCAGCGGACATACCAATCAATCACCACCCGTTGCTTTTCTGCGGTCAACATGGGTTCTGTGTCAGGACTGTCCAAAGTCAGCAATCGCTTGTCGATGTAGGTCACATTTTGAAGCGGGGGCGGCAACTTGATATTCAATCCCGGCTCGGTAATCACTTCTTTGATTTGACCTAGTGCATAGACCACACCAAACTGACGCTGATCGACCACAAAAACCATGGAGCTGAGCAAGCCCAGTACGATGATCAACGATGTTATCCAAAAACCAATACGGTTCATTTAAAGCTCCTTCGCTCAGCGAACATCACGGTCACGCGAGCGTGAACTGTCCCGCGAACGCGCATCAGCGGGCACAGGCGGCAAAATAGCGGGTTGCGCGGGTACAAGCGACGCATTCGCAGAGGGTGCATCCAGTGAAGTCGGAAGGTTACCCCCACCGGCGTTCAGTTGCATGATTTTGTCTAGCGGCAAATAAAGCAAGTTAGAACCTTGTTTACTGTCCACCACAATCTTGGTGACATTGCTGTAAATTTGCTGCATGGCATCAATGTACATGCGATCTCGCGTCACCTGAGGTGCCTTTTGGTACTCCGGCAAGATGGACTTGAACCTCTGAGCATCACCTTCAGCTTGTGCAACGATTCTTTCACGATAGGCTGAAGATTCCTCCTTCAGACGTGATGCTGCACCAACGGCACGTGGCACGACATCATTGGCATAGGCTTGGGCTTCATTTTTAGACCGTTCACGTTCCTGCCCAGCTTTCAAGACATCATCAAATGCAGTTTGCACTTGCTCAGGAGGACGCACCCCTCCTTGTTGCAAGTTGATGCCCACAACTTCAATGCCAACTTTGTATCTGTCCAAAATGAGCTGCATCAAAGCACGTACACGAGGTGCAATTTGATCGCGCTCATCAGACAGCGCTGAGTCCATCTTCATTTTTCCGACCACTTCACGTACGGCTGTTTCGGCAGCTTGCACAACAGCTTCGGTCGGGTTTTTGCTTTCAAATAAATAGGCTCGGGCATCGTTCAAACGGTACTGCACCGCGAATTTGATTTCGACGATGTTTTCGTCTTCAGTCAGCATGGCGGATTCACGCAAGCCAGTGGCTTTGATCACGTTGTCACGGCCAATATCTACGGATCGAATTTGGGTCACAAACACCAATTCATGCCTTTGAATCGGATATGGCATTCTCCAGTTAAAACCCGCACCCACAGAAGCCTTGTAACGGCCAAATTGTGTGATTACAGCTTGCTGACCTTCCTGAACAATGAAAAATCCTGTTCCCAACCAAATGAGCAATGCAACAAAGGCGATCACGCCCAGTCCAATGCTTGCTAAAAATGGCGGTAGGCTGGGTAATCCGTTGCCACCACCGGAGCCTCCGGAAGGAGGGCTTCCTTTTCCACCCAATAAACGACCTAATTTACGATTCAAGTCACGCCAAAGTTCATCCAAGTCCGGAGGGCCTTGGGTCGGCCCCTGACGACCAGGACGATCAGCAGGCCGCTCTCCCTCTGCACCGGGCGAGACAGGGGGACGATCTGGTTCTTTAGGTGAAGCGTTGTCTTGCGGTTTTTCATCGCCTCTTCCCCATCGGGGGTCATTGAGATTGAACATGCCGCGGACACGGGGCAACAGTTCATTCCATCGAAATGCGCGTAGATGAATAGTCATTCGCAGGGGTCTTTAGAAAAGCAGGTGAAGTGAGTGAGCAGACTCAGTCTGCGGCATTGGGTAATTGTGCTGTAAATTCGTCTGACTTTAAATCATCCTGATCAATCAAGGGATTAAGGATTGTCGCTTTTGTCGACAGCAACTGCCGCAACTGCGCCAAGCCTTCTCCTGTTTGAGCACTTACAAACAGGCGATCCATGATGATTCCGCCTTCATCGTACTGATCTTTCAGGGTGACAGGTCGTCTTTCAGAGGGTACGGCATCGAGCTTGTTGAAGATCAGGATTTGGGGCACATCGCTGGCACCGATTTCGCACAAAACACGCTGAACCTCCGCCATCTGTTCGGGAAAATCGATATTCGAGGCATCCACGACGTGGAGGAGCAAATCGGCATCTGCGGCTTCCTGTAAGGTTGCCTCAAAGGCATCAATCAAACCGTGTGGCAAATCGCGAATGAAGCCCACCGTGTCGGACAATGACACCGAACGCGCGGAGTCGCCCAGATACAGTTGCCTTGTAGTGGTGTCCAATGTGGCAAATAATTGATCGGCCACATAGGCCCTGGCTTTGACCAAAGCATTGAACAGAGTAGACTTTCCAGCGTTGGTATAGCCCACCAAAGAGACAGTGAAAGCATTCCTTCGGTGACGCTGTTTGCGTTGAGTTTGTCTTTGCTTTTTAAGTTTTTGCAAGCGCTCTTTGGTTCGTTTGATGGCATCGCTGATCATGCGTCGGTCAAGCTCAATCTGCGTTTCGCCAGGACCACCACGGGTACCAATACCGCCCCGTTGACGTTCCAAATGGGACCACCGCCTGACCAAGCGGGTACTCAAATATTGCAGCCTGGCGAGCTCCACCTGTAATTTGCCTTCATGACTGCGTGCACGTTGACCGAATATTTCCAGAATTATCAGGGTACGGTCATTCACTGGAAGCCCAATATGACGCTCCAAGTTTCTCTGCTGAGCCGGGCTGAGAGATTGATCAAACAATACTTCGGTGGCGCCATGTTGTTGCGCCATGAATTTAATTTCATCGGCTTTGCCACTGCCTACGAACAAAGCAGCATCAGGTGCACGTCGCTTACAGGTCAAGCGGGCAACCGGACGCATGCCTGCCGTTTCGGCCAAAAGACCTAATTCTTGGAGCTCGCCATCAAAATGAGGCTCACCAAAATCAACACCAACCAACAAGGCCGGCGCTGTATCAGTCAACGCGGAATCAGACAAATGAAATCAGGTCGACTGAGCGTCTTCGGTAACGTCAGTTGCATTCAAATTCACGGCACGACCAGGCACAATGGTTGAAATAGCATGCTTGTAGACCATTTGCGTAACCGTGTTACGCAAAAGCACCACGTACTGATCAAAGGATTCGATTTGACCTTGCAATTTAATGCCATTGACAAGGTAAATCGAGACAGGGACATGTTCTCTGCGCAAGGCATTGAGAAAGGGATCTTGCAAAAGTTGACCTTTGTTGCTCACGATATGCTCCGTGTTCAAAAAATTTTATTAGGAATTTGACGATAACACAGGCTTCAGTCATTGATGAAAGGAATTATGAAAATCCCGTAATAATTCAAGCCCATCAAGCGTCTCTGTCGGCGAATGGATTGGTGGACGTTTTCATCTCAATCCGCAAAGGCGTTCCCGCCAGATTAAAAGCTTTGCGAAAGCGCCCTTCCAAAAAACGTTTGTACGTGTCCGTCACATGTTCAAGCGAGTTACCGTGGATGATGATGACAGGGGGATTCATACCCCCTTGATGTGCATAACGCAGCTTGGGTCTGAACATGCCACCGCGTTGTGGACTCTGAAACTGCACAGCTTCGAGGAGTAAACGAGTCAAAACAGGGGTGGTCATTTTGCACATTGCTGCACGATGGGCCTGCGCTATGGATGACCAAACAGGCCCCAAGCCTTGGCGTTTTTTGGCCGAAATGTAATGCAAGTTGGCAAATTTTAAAAAAGGCAGTCGAGTCTCAATTGAGCGCATAACCAGTTGCCGCTGGTATTCGTCGACGGCATCCCATTTATTGATTGCCACAACGACAGCGCGACCGCTCTCAAGAATAAAACCAGCAATGTGTGCGTCTTGGTCTGTCACGCCCTGCTCAGCGTCCAGCAGCAAGAGTACGACGTTTGCCGATTCAATAGCTTGAAGAGTTTTGACTACTGAAAACTTTTCAATGGCTTCGAAAACCTTGCCTTTGCGGCGCAACCCGGCCGTGTCAATCAATTCGAACTTCTGACCGTCTCTTTCGAACGGCACCGTGATGGCATCCCGGGTGGTGCCGGGCATGTCAAATGCGACCAAGCGCTCTTCTCCAAGCCATGTATTGATCAAGGTGGATTTGCCCACATTGGGTCGTCCAGCGACTGCCAGCTTGATCAAGCTGGTATCAATTGGAACTTCTTCTTCATCATCCGGAAGATTCAAAGGCTCGAGAGCTAATTCTGTCAGGCTTTGAATGCCTTGTCCGTGCGCTGCAGATACGGCCAAGACCTCGCCTAATCCCAGCTCATAAAACTCACTCAGGTGCATCCCTTCCCGCATGCCTTCCGCCTTGTTGGCGACAAGCAAGCAAGGCTTGCCAAGGCGACGCAGGTAGTTAGCAATGTCGTGATCCTGTGAAGACAAGCCTGCACGCGCATCGACAACAAAAAGCACAACGTCAGCTTCGGCAACAGCCTGCTGAGTTTGCTTGGCCATTTCTTTGTAAATTCCGGCACTGGCATCGGGCTCAAATCCCCCGGTGTCGATGACAATGTATTCGTGCTTACCTGAACGGCCCTGCCCGTAGTGTCGGTCACGAGTCAGTCCAGCAAAGTCGGCAACGATAGCATCACGGCTTTTGGTCAACCGATTAAAAAGAGTGGACTTGCCCACATTGGGGCGGCCAACCAAGGCCAAAACAGGTATCACTGAATATTCCGTTCGATCAATCCAAGCGGAAACCGTACACGCCGCCATTGCGTGTTACCGCGACTATGACACCTGCAACTGACACAGGTTGATTTGCAATGGCAGAACCATCCGTAGCGGCTCTATTTTGGACTTTTCCATCCTCCAGAGAAAGTCTGTGCAGCAAACCCGTTTGATCCCCAAAGACAATGGATTTGGCGACGACCAAAGGTGCCGTTAAACCCCGAAAACGCATCAAGTCACTGTCCCATACGGATTGGCCGGTGGTGCGATTCCAAACCATTATTTTGCTGTCTGAATCTACGCCAACGACAAACTCTTCATTGCCTGAGAGTCCTTGATGACCGTTCGTTGAGCGACTCCATAAGGTGCCGCCTTTGGCCGCATCCACACATGAAACCGAAGTCTGGAAAGACCGGGTGCAAACGACACTGCCTTTTCGGCTCACGCCAGATACGATATCGACCAAGCGCTCGACCTCATTTGTGCCGCGAGAAGCGCCCACAACAGATTCCCATCGAACACTGCCATTATTGGGGTTAAAACCAACCAACCGGCCAGACAAGCCAGCCACCAAGGTATCCCCAACGGCCATCAATAAACCAGCCTGACGCAGTACCAAGGGCTCCCCAGAGCGTTGTTGCGACCACAGACGTTGGCCTGTAGCACCATCCAAGGCAAGCATGGTTCGGTCAGCAGTCATCACAAAAACGCGGTTACCAGCAACCAGTGGTGATGTGTAAGTCGATGCACTTAATTTAAAACGCCAAATAACTTGACCTGCCTCAACGGCGATCACTTCATTGGATTCTGTCACCACCGCAAATCGGGTACCGTCAGTTCCCACACCCGCCTGCAAGGGCGTATTCAATGTTACTCGCCATACATCGCGACCCGTTGAGGCATTGATTAAAACCAACTCCCCATTACTGGATGCAACCGCAACTTGACCTTCATGTACGGCAACGCTCAAGGGTGTGCTGACCGCGCCCACACGGTTAGACCATATGGGGCTGATCGGATGATTCGCCGCTGCGGAACTCAATGCGGGCAGTTCACTGGGTTTAGGTTTTTCAGGCGTGCTCGAACAAGCGATCAGCGTCGAAATGACAGCAATTGCCATCGTGCATTTGAAAAGGGTACAAAACAAGCGGATCACTTGCTCACTCCTGCGCTCGACTTGGGATCGACGCCCAAGGCATTTAACTTGGCCTCGATCAATCGGCGATATTCGTTAGCTTCATCCATTTTTTGCCATGACTCACTGTAAGCTGCAATGGCTTCCTGTGTCTTACCTTGACTCTGCAAAACATCACCACGCAAATCAGCCGCTAAGGGCGTCAAGGGCAAAGCCACTGGTTTTGCAAGTTGTTTAAGCGCTTCATCGTACGACTTGGCTTGCAACAAAAGTGCGATCAAACGGAGGCGGGCGATTTGCGAATAAGACTCGTCAGAAGCATTTTCAGATACCCAAGTTAAAGCAGCTTTGGCTTGGTCCACTTTGTCTTTGTCTTGAAATGATTTGGCAGCCAACAATGCAGCTTGCTGGGCATACAAAGTCGAGCCAAACTTGTCTTTCATATCCCCTAAAGAGCGCTCGAGTCGACTCATGTCACCTGTGGTCGCTGCACGTTCGACTTCATCGAACAAAGCAGAGGCTTTGGTCGATTGGGTGCGCTGCCAGTAACCATATCCGTTCCAAGCGGCAAAGCCACTCATCACGACGATCAATGCCCATGAAATAAAGTTGCCGTAGGTTTTCCAAAAGTGCTTGAGTTGGTCAAGTTGCTCTTGTTCTTCGAGGTCAAGGTGTGTTGCCATGTTGTTTTCAAATATCAATGGGTCGATTGTAGGGTGTGTGCCCACTGGGCAACACATGTCAAGTCTTCTAGGCGCTGAGCACCCACACCGTCACGCAAGGATTTCACAGTGACTTGGCCAAGCGCCAACTCATCAACGCCAAAAATCAAACCATATGCAGCGCCGCTGCTGTCTGCTTTCTTGAATTGCGATTTCATGCTCCCCATCCCCTCACCTGCACTCGCATGCATTTGCACGGCAATACCTGCTGAGCGCAATGCCTCGATAACACGTATTGCTTCAGGCAAACTGGCCACATCGGGAATGATGGCGTAGGCATCCGGAGTCAGCGCAGCCATCGGTTCACATTGCTCCTTAACGAGTTCGAGCAAACGCTCAATACCCAAGCCCCATCCCACGGCGGGTGAAGGTTTGCCGCCAACCTGTTCAATGAGATAGTCATAGCGCCCTCCTCCACAAATGGTTCCTTGTGATCCCAAGCTCTCTGTAATGAACTCGAAAACAGTCAGGTTGTAATAATCCAAGCCACGAACCAGACGCGGGTTGATCGTGTAGGGCAAGCCATTGGCGTCCAAAATAGTGCGCAAGGCGGTAAAGTGCGCCATCGACGCTTCACCCAGAAAGCTCAATAATTGGGGTGCAGACTCCACCACCGACTTCATGGCCGGATTTTTGGTGTCCAAAATGCGCATAGGATTGGTGTGCAAACGGCGTTTCTCTTCTTCGCCCAACACATTCAGGTGCTGTTCAAAGTGAACAATCAATGCAGCCCGATGGGCCAAGCGTTCAGCCGGTTGCCCCAAACTGTTAAGCTCGAGACGAATATCGCGCAAACCCAATTGCTTGAACAAGGACGAAGCCAGCAAAATCAACTCGGCATCGACATCGGGCCCACCAAAGCCCAGTACCTCAGCCCCAACCTGGTGAAACTGGCGATAACGGCCGCGCTGAGGTCGTTCATGTCGAAACATGGGGCCCATGTAGTAAAGGCGCTTGCCACCTTCATAAAGCAGATTGTGTTCAACCACAGCGCGAACAACTCCGGCAGTACACTCCGGACGTAAAGTGAGCGCTTCACCATTAAGGCGGTCCTCAAAGGAGTACATCTCTTTTTCAACGATGTCAGTCACCTCGCCCAGGCCGCGAACGAATAAGGCGGTTGGCTCAACAATCGGGGTGCGAATATTGCGGTAAGCGTAACGTGCCATTAAATGGCGCACTTTGGCCTCAAACCACTCCCAACGGGCAGAGTCTGGGGGCAATATGTCGTTCATTCCTTTGACTGCAACCAATTTGGTTGACTTTGATGATGCAACTTGAATTTTCTCGGACATGTTCAATCAATCGGCTTTGGCTGTTCCAAAGCGGTTCTCAATGTAGTTTTCAACCAGCGTTTGGAATTCTTGCGCAATGGCATCGCCGCGTAAAGTCAGCTTTTTCTCACCATCGATAAATACCGGCGCAGACGGCGCTTCACCGGTGCCCGGCAAGCTGATGCCGATATCGGCATGTTTGCTTTCCCCGGGGCCATTGACGATACAACCCATTACCGCCACCTTCAGGTTTTCTACACCCGGATAGCGACTGCGCCATACCGGCATCTGGGCGCGAAGAAAGTCATCGATCTGCTTGGTCAATTCTTGAAAAGTGCTGCTGGTTGTTCGACCGCAACCCGGACAGGCAGTGACGCTGGGTACAAAAATACGCAAACCGAGCGCTTGTAATATTTCATTGGCAATCACCACTTCTTGGGTTCGAGACTCTCCGGGTTGAGGTGTCAATGAAACACGAATCGTGTCACCAATACCTTCTTGAAGCAAAACAGACAAAGCGGTTGTTGAGGCCACCGCTCCCTTGGTGCCCATCCCCGCTTCGGTCAAACCCAAATGCAGAGAATAGTCACAACGCTTGGCCAATTCGCGGTAAACCGCTATCAAGTCCTGTACCCCAGACACTTTGCAGGACAATAAAATTTGGGAAGCTTTCATGCCCATCTCTTGCGCCATTTGTGCCGAGCTGATCGCTGAAGTAATCAAGGCCTCATACATGACTTGGCGTGATTCCCAAGGCGAAGAGCGGCGGCTGTTTTCATCCATTAAATCGGCCAGTAATTCCTGGTCCAAACTACCCCAGTTCACACCAATGCGGACCGGCTTGTCCCACCGCATGGCCGCCTCTATCATTTGGCCAAATTGTTTATCTTTTTTGTCACCCTTACCCACATTACCGGGGTTGATCCGGTACTTAGAAAGAGCCTGCGCACAATCTGGGAAATCCGTCAGAAGTCGGTGGCCGTTGTAATGAAAGTCCCCAATCAAAGGGACCACAATGCCCATTCGGTCCAGTTGCTCCCGAATATGCACAACAGCAGCGGCTGCTTCAGGCGTATTCACGGTGATGCGCACCATCTCGGAGCCAGCCAAGGCTAATTCTTTGATTTGAATGGCGGTGCCAATGACATCAACCGTATCTGTATTGGTCATGGACTGAACTCGAACAGGCGCATGACCCCCCACCGTCAGGACGTGGGAGCCCCATTTCACTTGCGCTTGCAGACTTCTACGGGGTAGCGGGGATGCCGCAGGAATTGGTGTTTTCATATTCATCATTTCACCTCAAAACGAGCCACTGGGCCGCGAATAAATGGCGCTAGATCAAAGATCTTTCCTCTGACTTGTATCTCCACACCTTCGGCATTGCCTAAAACTACACTCAAAATCAACTCGCTTTTGATACGGTGTGTTTCACCCTTTTTAACCAATTGATTGAAAACGAGTGCGCCTGTGTTGTTTTTGACTTCAACCCAGGCATCTGACTTTCCTTTGATCATCAAGTCAATTTCTTGAATGGCCTGCTCAACAGGCACGTTCGTCAGGGTAGCAGTTTCTGTGGTGGGCTCAGGTAAATCGGCTTTTGTTGGCGTTGAAACAGCAGGCTCAGAGGGCACTAAAGTGACAGAGGAAAGAAACGGCTCATTTGCAGGCGTCTCAGCAGTCACCGGTACAACGGACTGAATAGAAGCAATAGGCCAAGACGGTAGCCAAGAGACCAAGGAAATCAAAATAATGATGGTCAAAGCCAAAATCAGAAATTTTCGGTTGGCCAATACAAGTTGACGCCACAAAGCAAAAAAAGAGTCTGTTTGGCCTGACCCCAAACCCTGATTGATGGGCTCCAAACGGTTCGAGGCAGGCGGCAATAAAGCCAGAATGGCGCTGGAATCGATCTTGAGATAGCGGCAAACACTGTTGGCCAATGCACGAACAAATACGGGCCCAGACAACAAAGCATATTGATCGGCTTCCAAAGCCATTAAATTACGGACTGGCACTTTCAGGGAAACTGACAGCATCCCCAAGTGCATACCTGCATTTTCTCGCGCTTGACGTAAAAGTCCGCCGGCAGTGGGTGTTGCACTCGGCAAACTGGCGACTCCCTCCGAGGCATGGGATGAAGGAGTGTCATTGAATTCAGTCATCAAAGGCCTCTCTCTGTAAAGCGCCCCACTGGGTCGAATTTGGAAAACGCTGACGAAGTATTGACGTGTAACGCTTTGATGTTTCGCTGTCAGCGGACTGACGCGCCCACTGAACGCCCAGCAAAAGGGTTTCTGCCGAGGCAGCCTCTGAACCATTGAAATTCTTGAGCACCTCTGCAGCGCGAATGTCTTGATTTTGTTGTTTCAAACTCAAAGCCAAAGCCAATGCGGTTTCAGCAGTGGCCTTTACAGTCAAGGATTGCGTCCAAAGTTGCTGGGCCGATTGAATGTCACCAGACTTATGTGAACAAACACCCCAAACCCACATGGTTTTGGCTTTTTCAGAATACAAAGGCCGATTCATGGCGGAATCAAAACGTTCAAATGAATCTTTGTAACGTCCTTGCTCGCACAAAAAAACAGCGTGATTATGCGCAATGTCTGCATCCAAAGGCGCAGCCTTTTCAGCAAGCAAAAAACTCTTTTGCGCTAAGACAGGCTCACCCAATCGCATATATATCAGGCCTTGCAGGCCCAAGGCTTGAGCATGATCAGCCAACACACCCAAAACTTTTTGACTCTCGTCGAGTGCCACTCGATATTGTCCATTTTGGTAGTACGCAGTAGCCAAGGCTAAACGGGGATGGGTGATTTGTGAAACCGTGTGAGTTGCAGGCGCAGAGCAACCGGATAAGCTCGCCCAAACCAACAGGACTAAGCAATGCAGAGAGACTCGCTGAACAACATAATTTGAACAAAAAGTAGGCATCGACAGCGCTGCTCCTTCAATGTTCATTCAATTCACGAAGGATGATCGTACGTTGTTGGGCGATACGCACTTTGACCTGAGTGCAGTCTTGCACATCACCGGCCAATTGACCGCAAGCGGCATCAATGTCATCGCCTCGGGTTTTACGAACCGTGGTCACCAATCCAGCGTCTTGTAATTGTTTGGCAAAGGCTTGAACGCGAGCTTGGGGAGAACGCAACAAACCAGACGCCGGGAAAGGATTGAAAGGTATCAAATTGAACTTGCAGCGAAGCCCTTGCCGAGCATGGCTTTGAATCAATTGGATCAAAGCATTGGCTTGCACCGGTTGATCATTCACACCATCAAGCATGCAATACTCAAAAGTAATGAAGTCGCGCGGTGCATGGGCCAGATAACGAATACAGGTTTGCAACAACTCTTCTATCGGATACTTTTGATTCAAAGGCACCAAGTTGTCTCGCAATGCATCCGTCGGGGCATGCAGTGAAACAGCCAAGGCCACCGGGCAATCCATTGAGAGCCGGTCCATCATAGGCACCACGCCCGAAGTAGACACTGTCACTCTGCGTCGAGACAAGCCGTAACCGTGATCGTCGAGCATTGCTTTCAATGCAGGAACCAAAGCGCTGTAATTTTGCAGCGGTTCACCCATGCCCATCATCACCACATTGGAGATGACTCGTTGTGAAACCTTCAGGTGTTTGCGCAGAAAATGTTCGGCAAACCACAATTGACTCAGAATTTCTGCTGTCGTCAGATTTCGACTGAAGCCTTGATGGCCAGTCGAACAAAAACGACAACCTACGGCGCAACCCGCTTGTGAGGAGATGCACAAGGTGCCGCGGTCGTCCTCTGGGATGAAGACGGTCTCAACCGCATTGCCGCCACCCACATCAAACAACCATTTGATCGTGCCATCTGCAGATAAATGCTGGGAAACCAAAGGTAAACACTGAACGTGTGCATGGACTTTGAGCTTTTCCCTCAAAGACTTTGCCAGATCACTCATGTCATCAAATTGACTGGCGCCTTTTTGATGAATCCAACGGAACAATTGAGTAGCGCGAAAACGCCGCTCACCCAAGCGCTCACAAAAAACGGCCAAGCCTTCTAAGTCAAAATCAAGAAGGTTGGCCGTCATAGCTTGATGGTCGCGAAAAAGTCGCGAATTTATTAACGCGAGTAAACGTTCATGCCACTGAAGAAAAAGCCGATTTCAGCAGCGGCAGTTTCAGCAGCATCGGAGCCGTGCACAGCATTGGCATCAATGCTGTCCGCAAAGTCAGCGCGAATAGTGCCTGGAGCAGCTTTTTTGGGATCTGTCGCGCCCATCAAATCGCGATTTTTGAGAATAGCCCCCTCGCCTTCCAAAGCCTGAATCATGACAGGGCCAGAAATCATGAAGTCCACCAAGTCCTTGAAGAAAGGACGCTCTTTGTGGACCGCATAAAAAGCTTCGGCTTCTCCGCGTGAAAGATGGGCCATGCGAGCTGCAATTACCTTCAAGCCAGCCGCCTCAAAGCGTGCATAGATTTGGCCGATCACGTTTTTAGCGACGGCGTCAGGTTTGATGATAGAAAGAGTACGTTCGATAGCCATGAAATTTTCCTGATATGAAGGGATATTGAATCTTTTTGCCATAAGACAAAGCCGTCTATTCTAACCTGAGACCAGGGTGAATCATCACAAAAACGTCATGCTTTCCCCCGTGCGATATAAGGCTTCATCAGCGAGACCGGCCCCCTCCGTTACCGCCTCGGCGAGGCCCTCCTGAACGACCACCGGGAACCTTGGATTGTCGTTGCCGGCTGAAACTTTCCGCACCGATATAGCCTTGAGAGGTTTTCAACGGGTCAGGCTGAGCCGCGTTTTCTTGCCGAGTTTTTCTATTTCCTGCACTGGCTGCTGGTACCGCCGTTCCGGGAATACCACGGCCCATGGGCCGAGGTCGTCGGTCACCGCGACCTTGACCAGCACCGCGCCCACGTGGTGCTGGCGAACGCGCTAATCGCTCGGAGCCACCTGCGGCTTTCATGAGCGCCCGGATATCGGCTTCATCCAGTTCCATCCATCCACTGCGACGTAATCCGTGCGGTAAAACCATGGCCCCGTAACGAATTCTGATCAAACGGCTGACCGCATGTCCCACCGCTTCCATCATGCGACGAACTTCACGGTTACGACCTTCGGAGATGGTGACACGGTACCAGCAGTTCGAGCCTTCACCGCCACCGTCTTCAATGGAGCCGAACAATGCAGGACCGTCATCCAGCATGACGCCGTCCAACAACTTTTGTTTTTCTTCTTTGCTCAGCGCACCCAGGACACGGACTGCGTACTCGCGTTCAAGTCCGAAACGAGGATGCATCAATTGATTGGCCAACTCCCCCGAACTGGTAAACAGCAAAAGCCCTTCGGTATTCAAATCAAGTCGGCCAACAGATTGCCATTTACCGTTTTGCAAGCGGGGAAGTTTACGGAACACGGTGGGGCGGTTCTGCGGATCGTCGTGTGTGACGATTTCACCGGCAGGCTTGTGGTAAGCAATGACGCGGGGAGGCGGTGGAGAAATGCGCACATGAATGAGCCTGCCATTGACCTTCACCTGATCGCCATATTGAATCCGCTGGCCAATGTGCGCTGGCTCGTTATTGACAGATATGCGCCCTTCCAAAATAAGCTGCTCCATCTCTAAGCGAGACCCCATACCCGCTTGTGCCAGTACTTTATGCAGTTTGGGCGATTCGGCCTGAGGGGGCAAGACACGTTTATTCAAATCGATGTGACTGGACGTTTCGATTTCCGCATCGAAGTCCCCGGAAACCACATCCTCAATGCCAATCGCACGCAATCCGGTTGAATTGGCTGTCTTCGGCAGTTCTACAGTCGACGCATGTGGTTCGACAGCTGAAGCAACTGGCGCCCCTGAAGGTTCAATGTTTTTGGGAGTCTCAGTCATGGCTAGGGCGGTTTTCTTCGGAGTGTGATTTGACGGTTTGCACAAGGGCATGCTCGTCAATGGGTAAAAAAGAATTGGAAAGTTCAACTTCTCTGGCGTTCAAATCGAGTTCGCTGGACAACACTTCCTCCAAAGAAAGTGAAGGTTGTGCGTTTTCATCTTCGATGACGCTGGACAGCAATGACGCTTGGGTATCTAGAGATTGCAACAAGGGCAACTGGTCCAGAGAAACCAGGCTCAAGTCGTCCAGAAATTGTTTGGTCGTGGCATACAAACCTGGACGGCCCACCGTTTCGCGGTGTCCAATCACCTCAACCCAGCCGCGATCCTCAAGCTGCTTCAGGATCAGTGTGTTGATTGTGACGCCCCTGATGTCTTCCATATCGCCTCGGGTCACAGGCTGTCGGTAGGCAATGATGGCCAGTGTTTCCAAGACAGCACGGGTGTATTTGGGTGGCTTTTCAGGATGCAGCCTGTCAAGGAACTCGCGCAACTCGGGCCGGCTTTGAAAGCGCCACCCCGTGGCCACATGGACGAGTTCCAAGCCGCGGGTAGCCCATTCCAACTGGAGCTCTTCTAAGATTTGCTTGACCGTGTCCGCGCCTAATGAATCGCCAAAAAGAACCCGTAAATCTCTCACAGAGATCGGTTGCGATGCACAAAGTAAGGCGGTTTCAAGGACACGCTTGGCTTGCGCCGTATTCATGGTGTCGTTCTTCCGTGAAAAATACGCCTGAGGCGTGACCAACGGATGTGAAAATTCAATCGTGGCATTAACGCTCAGGTGAACCCTCAGCGAATCACCGAGCCTGCAAAACGATGACCTTCAGTCAATGTACCCAAGTTGGCGATCAATTTCCATTGTAACTGAGTGCCCAAATGGTTGCGGCTTTTCGCATATCTTCAGGCAGTTCGGCTCGAAATTCCAAAGGCACACCCGTCACGGGATGCGCAAACGCCAAATGAAAGGCATGCAAGGCTTGCCTCGTCATGCCCGCGCCTGGCCGTCCGCCGTAAACAGCATCGGCTACCAACGGGTAGCCCAAGTGCGCCATATGCACCCGAATTTGGTGTGTTCGCCCCGTATGCAGAGTGCATTGGACCCAGCAACCCAGATCGGCCTGGTCCACAAGATCGAATGTTGTGGATGCAGTTTTACCCGATTGACGAGAAAGATCGACGGCGGCCATTCTCAGACGATTGGCAGGGTCTCGGCCCACGGGCTGGTCCAATGTATAACCAGCACCGAAGCGCCAATGACCGGATGCGAAAGCCCAATATTGACGTTTCACTTCCCGTGCAGCAATTTTGTGCACCAACGCATCCATGCCCTGTCGCGTTCTGGCTACGACCATCAAACCGCTGGTATCTTTGTCCAACCTGTGAACAATACCGGCCCTGGGTAACAAGGCAGATTGTTTGTCCAAAGCCAAAATACCGTTTAACAGCGTTCCACTCCAGTTGCCCGGTGCGGGGTGCACCACAAGTCCAGCAGGTTTATTGACAATGAAGAGATGGGCATCTTGATAGACCACATCGAGTGCCATTGCTTCAGGTTTGAAGGCTTGCGACTGAGGCGTCGCCCTCAGTTCAACAGACAATGCAGCACCAGCCTTGACTTTGGATGAGGATTTTGTCACCGGCGACGCCGCAAGCAAAACGGCACCTTGCTCGATCAGTTGCTGCAAGTAACTGCGGGAAAACTCCGGAACACAATGCGCCAATACACGGTCCAATCGATCACCATGGTGCTCGTTAGGAACCGTTAAATGGCGCCATTCAACTGAGTGAGATGGGTCGCTGTCCCCGGCAACATCATCCAAAAGGCTGGCAGAATCATCCAATTCTAAGGGGGTCGATATAATCAATTGGCTTGAGTTTCTACAAGGTTAAGTGATGCGCGTTTTCAGATTATCGGTGGTCCCTGCGGGGTTGACAATTTTGGTCGCACTTGTGCTGACCGCATGCGCCTCTGCGACAAAAGACAATACGGCCACGTGGTCAACAGATAAACTTTACAGCGAAGCCAAGGACGAAACCAAAGCCGGGGCATGGGACAAAGCCATTGGCTTATTTGACAAGTTGGAAGGCCGAGCCGCTGGAACCACCTTGTCGCAACAAGCCCAACTTGAAAAAGCCTTTGCCCAGTTCAAGACCGGTGACAAAATTCAGGCTGTCGCTACTTTGGACCGCTTTCTGAAGCTGCACCCTGCCAGCCCAGCAATCGATTACGCTTTGTATCTGAAAGGACTGGTCAACTTCAATGACAACTTAGGCCTGTTCTCATTCATCACAAGGCAGGACCTTTCTGAGCGAGATCAAAAAGCGGCCAAAGACTCCTACGAAGCCTTTCGTGAATTGGTCAACCGTTTTCCAGAATCCAAATACACGACTGATGCGCGCCAGCGCATGACCTACATTGTCAATTCGTTGGCTTCCTACGAAGTCCATGTGGCACGCTATTATTTCAGCCGTGGCGCTTATGTTGCCGCTATCAACCGTGCTCAAGTGGCCATTTCTGATTTTCAAGGTGTGCCTGCTGTCGAAGAGGCCTTGGAAATTTTGATTCAATCCTACGATGCTTTGGGGATGATCGATTTGCGAAATGACAGCCGACGAGTTCTCGAAAAAAGCTTTCCACAATCCGTGCTGCTGGGCAAAGGCCGTACCGAAGCTAAAGCTTGGTGGAAGTTTTGGTAAGAAGCTCTAAGGCTATTTCAAATTCTTCCGGGGTTTGCAAAACCCGCATGGCCGGCAAACTGGCCAGCAATCTTTTGCCATAACCCATGGTGACCAAGCGAGGGTCACAAACGACCAAAATGCCCTGATCGGATTCACTGCGGATCAACCTGCCTGCGCCCTGCTTCAACGCGACGGCCGCCTCAGGCAAGGAGTACTCTGCAAAGGCACTACGGCCTCCCCGCTCAAGACGAGCAGAGCGCGCCTCGACCAAGGGGTCATTGGGTGGAGGAAATGGGAGCTTGTCTATCACGACCAATTGAAGCGCTTCCCCAGGGACATCAAAACCTTCCCAAAAAGAAGCCGAGGCCACCAAAATACAACCGAGTTGCCCGTCCTGATCACCTTGCCTGAATCGCTCCATCAACCGTCTTTTTGGACCCTGCCCTTGAACCAATACTTCAACTTGTCCGGCAAGGCCGGCATCTTCGGAAAGGAGCTGCCCGATGTTGCGCATTGCCGCCAAAGTGGTGGTTAACACCAAGGTGCGCCCTCTCAATTTCAGCGCGGCAGCACCCACCAATTCCGCCACACAGCGGCTGTGCGTGGCGTCGTTCGGCCGAGGCATTTGGCGAGGCACGTAAACCCCCGCTTGACCCGCATAGTCAAATGGGCTGGACACCTGCAGCAAACGCGCTTGCATCAATCCGCATGGCTCAGTGAACCATTTCATTTGAGGGTCATCGCCCAATGTGGCGGAAGTAAACACGAATGCTTTGCGATAAGCACTGGGCGCAGAAGGCGCATCGTCAAAAGCTTGTTCAATGCTGTTTGAATCCTCAACAGTTTTCCTTCCTAGCAATTGCGTTTGTACAGCATCTGCAATGTCCAATGGCGACTCAATCAAGCGCAGTTGCATGCCGACTTCAAGCCAGCGAACCGACTCTTCTGGGCAAGGCTTTTCAAAGCATCGGATAATTTGAATTACCGATGAAAACCGCTCATACAGCCTGACAAAATCAGGTGCCAATTCAGCCACTTTTTCGATTGACTGCATGCATGCATTGCTAGCGGATTGAATGTCCGCCAGTCCTTGCTCCCACTGCTGGGCGTTGAGACCTGAGGGCTCAAGGTCGGTCCAACGCAAACGGCTTGCGGCTCTGAATTCGGATGCGATCAATCGCAAATCGCGTGCGGATTTTTCAAGAACACTGACCAATGCAGGCCAATCTGCCAGACCCCTGGCCAGTTGCAAACCTGCACCCAACAAATCCCGCCCCAGATCGATCAATTGACCGGTACTCAATTGCTGGCCTAAAAAATTAACCCCAATTTCATTGAGTTGATGCGCCTCATCAAACACGGTCACGCGCACTGTTGGCAATAGCTCGGCCATGCCGGACTCACGCACATTCAGGTCGGCAAAAAATAAATGGTGATTGATGACAACCACATCAGCTGCCATGGCCTCTTTGCGCGCCAGATTCACATGGCATGCACGAAACTTCGGACACTGAGAGCCCAAGCAATTGTCGCGTGTTGAAGTCACCAAAGGTATCACTGGTGAGCGATCATCCAGCCCCGTTAATTCAGACAAATCTCCTGTCAAGGTGGCATGCGACCAAGTTTCGATTTTGGCCAAAGCATGGGCATAAACTCGATCGGCCGATTCATGGCCTTGCCGAGATTGCTCCAACCTTTGAAGGCACAAATAACTGCCTCTTCCCTTCAGCAAAGCCACCTTAACTGGCAAGCCAAGGGCTTGCGCTAACTTGGGAATATCGCGTGAAAAAAGTTGATCTTGCAAGGCTTTGGTGGCGGTGGACACCAAGGCCCGCTCCCCACTCAATAAAACAGGCACTAAATAGGCGTAAGTTTTGCCGACACCCGTACCAGCCTCTACGACCAATTCCCCACCCAGTTGGACAACTTCAGCGATCGCCAGCGCCATGGCCGTTTGTCCTTCGCGCGGCTGGAAACCGGCCGAACTCGCGGCCAGCGCACCCTGCGCCCCAAAGGTATGCGCCACAGCTGCGCTCAAGGCGCTCAAGCAGGCTCCTTGGGTAAGAGAGTCTGTTGCAATTGAGTAATACGATCGTGCAGGACCAATTTTTGTTTTTTCAAACGCCTCTTCTGTAGATCATCAGTCATCGGATGCACACAGAGTTGATCAATCAATGCATTCAGCTCAGGATGGTCTGTTTGCAGCGCGATTAACCGTGTCTGTGGAAATCGCAAATCAAGGTTGACTGTCATTGTTAATTTCCAGTGGTGACTTTTTTGCATCCAGTCGTTCCAGTCGATCAGCAATGGCTTGAGCCCTTTTTTCAGCACGCACAGCATGTTCTTGCTGATCAATTGGCTCTATTGCGTGTCGACGCTCCTGGCGCGCAGCTTGAAGACAATCGTTCACCATGAAAAGTAGCCAGCATTGCTTGGCGGAATGGTCATACCGCTGAATGATGGCGGCTCGCTTGTCTTGCAAAACTTGCAGTTTTTGTTCATGTGTCTGGGCGTCCGTGGCTTGCGATGCACGCGAAGAAAGCACACACAGAAGCACCACAATCAACCCTGTATAGCGGGTAGAAATCATGTGATGTTCGTGTCCACTGTTCTGTGCTCTAAGGCCAAGAATTCGGCCGATTGCATCTCCTTCAAACGCGAAACCGTCCGGGGAAATTCATGAACCAAGGGGCCGGCAACATAAAGCTCCTCCGGTTGAACCTGGGCTGAGATGATCAATTTCACACGGCGGTCGTAAAGCACATCGATCAGCCATGTAAAACGACGCGCCTCAGAGGCCAAGCGCGCAGGCATGCTGGGAACATGGCTCAGAAAAAGGGTATGGAACTGAGATGCAATTTCCAAGTAATCATTTTGCGATCTTGCCCCGCCGCACAAAGTCTTGAAATCAAACCAGACCACGCCCCCTGAACGACGTTTTGCAAGAATCTCCCGCGCCTCGATATGCAAAATAGGCTCTTCATCTTGGCCACTGGCAAGCCGATCAAAAGCGTGCGTCATTTCCAAGTCAGCCGTGGCACTCAAGGGTGTATGGTAGAGACGCAGCATTTCCAATGTGCGTTGCCGGTAGTCGACGCCATTGTCAACATTGACCACATCCATGCGATCGTTTAACAAATCGATTGCAGGCATGATCCGGTCACGGTGCATGCCACCAGGATACAAACCATCGGGCATGAAGTTGGACGTCGTGACGAAACCCACACCGTTATCAAAAAGGGAAACCAATAAGCGATGCAAAATCATGGCATCGGTGATGTCTGCCACATGAAATTCATCAAAACAAATCAGTCTATAACGCTTGGCCATGCGCTTGCCAAGCAAGTCCAAAGGATTGACAGTGCCTTGCATCAAGGCGAGTTCCCTGTGGACTTCGCGCATGAACTCATGGAAATGAAGCCGTGTTTTTTTGGCGATAGGCACTGCATTGAAAAAGCAGTCCATTAAAAAACTTTTACCTCGCCCCACTCCGCCGTACATGTAAACACCTTTGGGAATGGCAGGGCGATTAATTAATTTTTTTAAAGGATTGGACCGCTTGGACTTGTAAGCGGCCCATGCATCAGCACAGTGTTGAAGGGACTCAATAGCCTGCAATTGCGCTGGGTCACTTTGGTAACCCCGAACTTCAAGCTCGTTTTGATAATTTTTAAGGACTGACATACAGAGGGTATTGTCTCTGATATTCCTAATAGAAAAGCCCACTGATCACAGCGGGCTTTCGATGCGCAAGGACATGCTGGACTTAAAAATTGAGCGTCCGCTTGTCAACTGCCAATGCGGCTTCTTTCATGGCTTCAGACAAGGAAGGATGCGCGTGACAGATCCGCGCAATGTCTTCGGAAGACGCTTTGAACTCCATTGCCACCACGGCTTCAGCGATCAACTCAGAAGCCATGGGGCCCACAATATGAACGCCCAAAATTTCGTCAGTCGTGGCATCTGCCAAGAATTTCACCATCCCAGTGGTATCGCCCAAAGCGCGTGCGCGGCCGTTCGCTAGGAAGGGGAAGGTGCCCGCTTTGTACGCCACACCGTCGGCTTTGAGTTGCTGCTCAGTGCGGCCCACCCAAGCGATTTCGGGGCTGGTGTAGATGACCCAAGGAATGGTGTTGAAGTTGACATGCCCGTGTTGGCCTGCAATGCGCTCGGCCACAGCCACGCCCTCTTCTTCGGCTTTGTGTGCCAGCATCGGGCCTCGCACCACGTCGCCCACAGCCCACACGCCGGCCAGGTTGGTTTTGCAATCACCATCGACCACAATGGCCCCGCGCTCGTCGAGCTGCAGTCCAATGGCTTCGGGGTTCAAGCCGATCGTGTTGGCCACGCGGCCAATAGATATGATCAGCTTGTCAGCATCTAAGACCACCGCTTCTCCTTTGGCGTTGGTATAGTTGACGGTGACGCCCTTCTTACTGTTCACGATTTCGCCAACTTTCACACCGAGTTCGATCTTCAAGCCTTGCTTGTGAAAAGCTTTCTTGGCTTCTTTGGCGATTTGCTCGTCCACAGCACCCAGGAAGGTGGGCAGGCCTTCTAGGATGGTCACCTCTGCGCCCAAACGCCGCCAGACAGAGCCCATCTCCAAACCGATCACGCCCGAGCCGATCAAAGTTAGCTTCTTGGGCACAGCGCCTAAGCGCAACGCGCCGTCGTTGGACAACACGTTGACTTCGTCAAACGGTGTACCGGGCAACGCACGGGCGTTTGAACCGGTGGCGATAATGACTTGTTTGGCGGTGATGGATTCTTCAGTCTTGCCCGCCACTTTGATTTCGTAGCCGCCTTCGGCTTGGCCTACAAAGCTACCTCGACCGTGGAAGAAACTGACCTTGTTTTTCTTCAACAGGTACAAGATGCCGTCGTTGTTTTGCTTCACAACAGTATCCTTGCGGGCCAGCATCTTGGCCACGTCCATCTTCACATCCTTGGCGCTGATGCCATGGTCTGCAAAATGGTGGTTGGCATGGTCAAAGTGTTCGCTGGACTGCAGCAAAGCCTTGGACGGGATGCAACCCACGTTGGTACAGGTGCCGCCAGGCGCTGGGCCACCGGCGGCATTTTTCCACTCGTCGATACAGGCGACCTGAAAACCGAGTTGCGCTGCGCGAATGGCTGCGATGTAGCCACCGGGGCCACCACCAATGACGATAACGTCGAATTGTTTGCTCATGTTTATTCGATCAGTTTTAAATGTCGAACAGCAGGCGGGCTGGATCTTCCAACGCCTCCTTCATGGCGACCAGGCCTAAGACAGCTTCGCGGCCGTCGATGATGCGATGGTCATACGACATGGCAAAGTAGTTCATGGGGCGAACCACGACTTGGCCGTTTTCCACCATGGCGCGGTCTTTGGTCGCGTGCACGCCCAAAATAGCCGACTGAGGTGGGTTGATGATCGGGGTCGACATCATGGAGCCGAAGGTGCCGCCATTCGAGATGGAGAAGGTACCGCCAGTCATCTCTTCCATGCCGAGCTTACCGTCACGTGCTTTGACGCCGAATTCAGCGATCTTCTTTTCGATATCCGCAAAGCTCATTTGGTCGGCGTTGCGCAAAATGGGCACGACCAAACCGCGAGGCGAACCCACCGCAATACCGATGTCGAAATAGCCGTGGTAGACGATGTCGTTGCCATCGACCGAAGCATTCAGCACGGGAAATTTCTTCAGCGCATGCACAGCCGCCTTGACAAAAAAGCTCATGAAGCCCAACTTGCAACCGTGCTCCTTTTCAAATCGCTCTTGCATACGCTTGCGCATGTCCATAACCGGGGCCATATTGATTTCGTTGAAGGTGGTCAGGATGGCATTGGTTGATTGCGATTGAAGCAAACGCTCGGCCACACGGGCTCGCAAACGCGTCATGGGCACACGTTGCTGTGGACGTTCACCCATGACCACGGCAGGCGCTGCCACTTGGGGCAAGGACTTGGTTGGCGCGCCAGTTGGGATTACAGCGGCTGTAGATTGAAGGCCACCGGCCATGGCAGAAGCAACAGAAACACCACCTTGCACGGCGCTGAGCACATCACCTTTGGTGACACGACCGTCTTTTCCTGTGCCCAAAACAGAGCCTGTAACCATCTCGTTGTCAGCCATCAGCTTGGCGGCGGAAGGCATAGCCACTCCTGCTTTGCTGCTGGAGGCTGCAGCTGCGGCAGCAGCGGGTGCGGGTGCGGCGGCAGAAGCAGGAGCGGGGGGCGCAGCACTCACTTTGCCATCTGTGTCGATGCGGGCAATGAGCTGTTCGGCCGCCACCGTACCACCATCGGCAACCAGGATTTCGCACAACACACCAGCCGCAGGTGCAGGCACTTCCAGCACGACTTTATCGGTTTCGATGTCAATCAAAATTTCGTCAACAGCGACAGTCTCACCCACCTTCTTTTTCCACAGCAGCATGGTGGCTTCAGCCACTGATTCTGACAGCTGCGGGACTTTAACTTCTACGATAGCCATAACAATTCTTTCTGTATTTCTGTATTCGATTCAACGACTTATTTGGTCAGCACGAAGCCCTTGATCTTGCCGAAAGCGCCTTCTACCAGCAATTTTTGCTGTTCTTGGTGCAGGTGCGAGTAACCCACGGCCGGCGAAGCGGATGCAGCACGACCGGAGTAACCGAGCTTTTGGCTGGGCAGCATGTTTTCGTGGACGTAGTGCTGCACGAAAAACCAAGCGCCCTGGTTTTGGGGTTCGTCTTGCGTCCACACCAATTCAGTGGCGTTCGGGTATTTTTTAAGTTCAGTAGCAAAAGCTTTGTGCGGGAAGGGATAGAGCTGTTCGGCGCGCAAAATAGCCACGTCATCGGCACCCAACTCTTCGCGCTTTTTGACCAAGTCGTAATACACCTTGCCTGAGCAAACCAAAATGCGTTTGACCTTGTCAGCCTTCAGCGCTTTGTTTTCAGGAATGATGGTTTGGAATGAACCTTTGGTGAATTCAGAGACAGGCGAAGTCGCGTCTTTGTTACGCAACAACGACTTCGGTGTGAAGATGATCAAAGGCTTACGCAAGTCGCGCACCATTTGACGGCGCAACACATGGAAGATCTGGCTGGCTGTGGTGGGCTGTACGATCTGCATGTTGGTGTCAGCTGCCAATTGCATGAAGCGTTCGAGACGAGCAGAACTGTGCTCAGGGCCTTGGCCTTCGTAGCCATGCGGCAACATCAAGGTCAAACCGTTGACTCGGCCCCACTTGACTTCACCCGAGGCAATGAACTGATCGATCACCACTTGTGCGCCATTGGCGAAATCACCGAACTGAGCTTCCCAAATGACCATGGTATTTGGATCGTTGGAGGCATAGCCGTACTCAAAACCGAGCACCGCTTCTTCAGACAAGATCGAATCGATCACGGTGAAGGGCGCTTGGTTCTCCGCCACGTTTTGCAAAGCAACATAGGTGCCGATATCCCATTTTTCACGTTTTTGATCGTGAATCACAGCATGACGATGCGTGAACGTGCCACGACCGGAATCTTCGCCAGACAATCTAACAGGGTAGCCACTGGCGACCAGCGAAGCAAACGCCATGTGTTCGCCCATGCCCCAGTCGACAGGAATATCGCCACGACCCATGGCTGCGCGGTCGTCATACACTTTTTTGACCAACTGGTGAGGCGTCACAGAATCGGGAATGGTGGTGATTTTGGTTGCCAAACGCTTCCACTCCGCCAAGGGAATGGCTGTATCACCTGCATCTGTCCACTTTTTGCCCATAAAGGGGGACCAGTCCACAGTGAACTTGGTCTTGAAGTTGGTCAAAATAGGATCGTCAGTGTGCTTACCCGCCTCCAAGGCCGCGCGGTAGGCTTTCACCATGTCGTCACCTAAAGTCTCACCCAAACCTTGTGCGCTCAACTTGTCTGCGAATAACTTGCGTGTGCCGGGGTGCGCTGCGATTTTCTTGTACATCAGTGGCTGGGTCAGTGCAGGGGTATCCTGCTCGTTGTGACCGAGTTTGCGGAAACACACAACGTCGAGCACAACATCTTTGCGGAACGTCATGCGGTATTCGAGTGCCATTTGCGTGGCCAAAACCACAGCTTCTGGATCGTCACCGTTGACATGCAACACAGGAGCCTCGACCATCTTAACGATGTCCGTGCAGAACACGCTCGAGCGCATATCACGGGGGTCTGAGGTTGTGAAACCAATTTGGTTGTTCACGATGATATGAACCGTGCCGCCAGTGGCATACCCCCGCGTTTGGGCCAACGCCAGTGTTTCCTGATTCACTCCTTGGCCGCCAAAAGCAGCATCACCGTGCACCAAAACAGGCAATACTTGGCTGCCTGTAGGGTCGGCACGGCGGTCCATACGGGCTCGCACAGAGCCCTCCACCACCGGATTAACGATTTCCAAGTGCGAAGGGTTGAATGCCAGAGACAAATGCACCGGCCCACCAGCTGTCGACACGTCCGAGCTGAAACCTTGGTGGTATTTCACGTCGCCAGCAGTCAACTCTTCAGGTGCAGTGTGGTCAAATTCCGCAAACAAATCAGCAGGCAACTTGCGCATGGTGTTGACCAAAACGTTCAAACGACCACGGTGCGCCATACCGATCACTACCTCCTGGATGCCTGCGAGGCCGGCAGAAAGAATAAGTTCGTCCATGGCCGCAATGAAACTCTCACCGCCTTCTAATGAGAATCGCTTTTGCCCTACATATTTGGTGTGAAGATAGCGCTCAAGGCCTTCCGCGGCAGTTAACCGTTCAAGAATAGTCTTCTTCTTATCGGCAGTGAAATTGGGTTTGCTGCGAATGCTTTCCAACTTCTCTTGCCACCAACGCTTTTCGCTTTGGTCAGTTGCATACATGTACTCAGCACCCAAAGTGCCGCAATAAGTTTCACGCAATGCATTGAGCAGCTCGCGCAAGGACATGTTCTTTTTGCCGAAAAACGTGTTGCTGGTGTCAAAAACTGTTTCTTGATCCGCGTCAGTAAAGCCATAGAAAGATGGCTCTAAGTCAGGAATGCTGGGGCGTTCGGTGCGTTTCAACGGATCTAAGTCAGCCCAGCGTTGACCGACATTCCTGTAAGCCGCAATCAACTGTTGAACCGCCGTGCGCTTGCGACCCATTTCTACATTTTCGCTGGCCATAACGACTTTGGTGCCACCGGATTTGGCACGCTCAGCAAAGGCATTGATCACGGGTAAGTGGGGTACATCTTTGGCGTTGGAGCCATCGGTAGCCGGTACATGCTGCAAGGCGTCAAAATATTCGCGCCAAGAATCAGGAACACTGCCTGGATTGGCCAGATAGTTTTCGTACATCTCTTCGACATACGGGGCATTGCCGCCGAACAAATACGTGTTGCCTTGGTAGGCAGCATAGACGGAATTAGTCTCGCTCATTTTTCGCTGACCTTCGTTTCCCTGAAGGAAACATTAGTTGGTTGATATGTACCTTCCGCGACACGGCTGGACCGGTTGGCGGATGCGACTGTGGCATGGGAAGGGCCGAAGTAACCGTGGCATTGTGCCACGTGATCGCCAAGTTAAAACTTACAGATTCACAAAATCAAATCGCATTAAGGGAACAAGCTTGAACCTGAGAGTCCTTAAGTTATCCTTTGATCAGCTCGGCAATCTGCTGCAATGCAGTCGGGTCGTCCATGGTCGTCAAGTCACCTGGGTCGCGGCCTTCGGCTACAGCTTGTATGGCACGGCGCAGCAATTTACCGCTGCGGGTCTTGGGCAATGCTGTCACAAAAAACACACGAGATGGACGGGCAACGGCACCCAACTGGGCATCCACCACCTTCATGACCTCCCCCTCCAGCTTCAAGCGTGCCGCCAACTCAGTCAGGCCTGAGCTGTCTTTGGCAATGGCAAAGGCCATGGCAACCTGCCCTTTGAGCTGATCAGCGACGCCAACCACTGCGACCTCTGCAATGTTGGGATGACTTGAAATACTTTCTTCTATTTCGCGTGTACCCAAGCGGTGGCCAGCAACGTTGATGACATCATCAGTGCGACCCAGAATGAAGTAATAACCCTCTTCGTCACGTACAGCCCAGTCAAATGTGCTGTAAACCAATTTTCCAGGAACCGTCTTCCAATAGGTTTTCACAAAGCGGTCGTCATCTCCCCATAAAGTTTGTAGATTCCCAGGGGGAAGTGGCCCTTCAATGGTCAACACCCCTTTCTGATTCGCACCAAGCAGTTCTTCGCCAGTCTGGTCGTCGACCAGTTTCACGCTGTAGCCATAAATAGCTTTGCCTGGGGAGCCGAACTTACTGGGTGCTTTTTCCACGCCGTTACAGATGCTCAAAATGGGCCAGCCCGTTTCTGTTTGCCAATAGTTATCAATGATGGCCTTACCGTTCAGGCCCTCGGAAATCCATTTGGCCGTAGGCTCGTCCAGCGGCTCACCGGCCAGGAATAATGCTTGAAGGCTTGACAGGTCGTATTTGGACAGCAAGGCGGGATCTTGTTTTTTCAGTACACGAATGGCCGTTGGAGCGCTGAACATGACATTAACTTTGTATTTTTCGACCAAGCGCCACCAAATCCCACCGTCCGGCCGGATGGGCAAGCCTTCATAGAGAATGGTGGCCATACCGCCGATCAAGGGGCCATAAATGATGTAGCTGTGCCCGACCACCCAGCCAATGTCGCTGGTGCAAAAAAAAGTACCGCCAGGCTGCCCCTCAAAAATGTACGGCATGCTGGCAGCCAAGGCCACGGTATACCCCCCCGTGTCACGCTGAACACCTTTGGGCTTGCCGGTTGTCCCTGATGTATAGAGTGTGTAGCTGGGATGGGTAGATTCGACCCATTCGCAAGGCACCACAGCGTCCATGTGTTTGACGCGCTCGGTGTCGTAATCAAGATCGCGGCCTGGAACAGGAGTGAACTCAGCCAGTTTACGGTTCACCATGATCACGTTTGTCGGCTTGTGAGCCGAGAGCTTGATGGCTTCATCCAGTAAGGGCTTGTAGGGCACGCATTTGCCTGCACGCAAACCCGCGTCTGCGCTGACGATGACCTTTGGGCTTGCATCTTCAATGCGTGTAGCCAATGAGTGAGACGCAAAGCCTCCGAAAACAACGGAATGAATGGCGCCCAAGCGGGCGCAAGCCAACATGGCGAAAGCAGCCTCAGCAACCATGGGCATGTAAATCAACACACGATCGCCTTTGAGCACGCCCAGATCACGCAAGATGGCCGCCATGCGCTGCACTTCAGCGTGCAGATCGCGGTAGGTGTAGGTTTTTTCCTGGTCAGTTTCAGTCGACACAAAGATCAAAGCGGCCTGATCGGCACGGTCTTTGAGGTGCCGATCCACTGCGTTGTGACACAAATTGGTCTCGCCGCCCACAAACCATTTTGCAAAAGGCGGGTTGCTGTAATCGCATACCTGCTTTGGCGCCACATTCCAGTCCACCAACTTGGCTTGCTCGGCCCAAAAGGCGTCACGGTCATTGACAGAGCGCGCGTGAAAATCAACAAAACTGGCCATGTGTGTCCTCACAATATGAATTATTTCTGTGTTCCTTGGCCTGACCAGCATGCAAGCCCTCTGAACTGACAATTGTTCATGAAGGACTTGCTACAAACTGACTTTTCAAATCAAGAATCGAATCCAAAAACAACAACTGCCAGACTTGCAAGCGCTGTAAATGAGAGGACCAGAGTCTTACTTGATCAGACTTTGCCAGAATTTAAACTCCGGATGCTCTGCGCTGCGAAGCCATTCAAAGCCCACCATTTCGGTGGTGACTAATTCGGCACCAGCACCTGCCAAGCGGTCAAACGCGGCGTCGCGGTTGCGTTCGTTGCGCGACGTGCAGGCATCGGTCACCACCCACACATCAAACTCATCTTCTATCAGGTCCAAGGCCGTTTGCAGTAAACAAACATGGGCCTCGCAACCGGCAATCACAATCATGCTGCGCGAAGGGCTGGCATTTTGATTCTTTTGCAAGTGGCGGGGCAAACTGCGCGCATTGCCTTTGGGCGCCTCAGGCTCGGGCTTGAGCCATTCGCCCAAGCCTTCCTCCATGGCACTGAACTGCATTTTCACTAAAACTTGTCGGCAATGCGCACCGATCTCTGGTGCCAACTCACCCAAGCCAGAAGGGTTTTGCGCGGTTCCCCAGACAGGCACAGCCAAGCGATTGGCCAATTGCCCCAGCAAGGCAGCGTTGGCCCATGTCTTTGGCCCATCCAACATGGCAGGCAACAAGCGTTCTTGGTAATCCACCAAGACAAGCTGAGATTCAGACAATTCCAAAAGCATTTAACGGTCCAATCAGGGCAAGATGCACCATTGTCGCAGGCTTGGTGACGACTTGTTAACGATAATTTAAAAATAGAAAAAATCTAATTAAATCATCATTTTATAACCATTTATTGAGATAACACTTTAAGTTAATTGACGTCTAAGTTTGATCAGGTTATAATGGAGAAATATGCGTTTTTTATTCCTTTTGATGATTTGGGTCAGCTTTTCCGCGTGGGCTGCGCCCAGCGACGACGAACTGGACCGTCAGGCCTTAGAGAAAGGCTTGGCTGCCCAACTGAGCGATCACTTCATACAATCGCGCCAGTCCATGAGCGGCAGAGCCTCCGATTTGGTGGTCAAAGCCATGGGCTTCTTGGGCGTTCCTTACCGCCGTGGCGGCGCCAATGAGAATACCGGTTTCGATTGCAGCGGTTTTGTGCGGCACATGTACGAGCAATCCATTGGTCTGGTGCTGCCACGTCGCGCAGATGAACAGGCCAAAGTCACTCAGTCCATCGAACGTAACGAACTCAAACCCGGCGACTTGGTGTTTTTCAACACCATGCGACGCACATTCAGCCATGTGGGTATTTATATGGGCAACAGCCAATTCATCCATTCACCGCACTCCGGCTCTTCGGTACGGGTGGACGATATGCGTGAAGCCTACTGGAACAATCGGTTCACCGGTGCGAGACGTGTCCAGCGCGTCGAAGCCGAGACGCAACGCTGAACACAGCAGTCTCCAGACCTCAGTTAACTGCAGAGATGGCCCATTCATGGCTCATATGGTCACCCCCCCATCGACCACCAAACTCTGACCTGTCATATACGATCCAGCCGCCGAGGCCAAAAACACCGCCGCACCTGCGATCTCATCGGGCTCACCAATGCGGCGCAATGGGGTGGTTTCTGTGCGCTTCGCCAGCATGGCCTCGTCTTCCCACAACGCGCGGGCAAAGTCTGTTTTGATCAAGCCCGGCGCGATGCAATTGACCCGGATGTTGTGCGGCCCGTATTCCACCGCCAAATTGCGCGCCATTTGCATATCAGCCGCCTTGCTGATGCAGTAAGCACCGATCACCGATGAGCCGCGCAAGCCTCCAATCGAAGACACAATGATGATGGAGCCCTCTTTGCGCTCCACCATCTGCGGCGCGGCCATGGTGATCAACCAATGGTTGGCGATGATGTTATTGTCCAAAATTTTACGAAACTGGGCGTCGGCAATCCCGGCTTGCGGCCCGTAATAAGGATTGCTTGCGGCATTGCACACCAGCACATCCACGCGGCCCCAATGCGCCAGGGTCTGATCCATCAGGTTTTGCAACTCCTCTTTTGACGAGATATTGGCAGGCACCGCAATTGCGCTGTCCGCACCATATTGCGTCTGAATGGCCTTGCAGACCTCTTCACAAGCTTCTTTTTTGCGCGATGAAATCACCACCTTGGCGCCGTGCTGGGCCATGCGCTCAGCAATTGAGCGGCCAATACCGCGAGATGAGCCGGTGATCACGGCCACTTTGCCGCTGAGGTCAAACAAATTCATGGGGGGTCTCCTTCAGTCAATCACTTGAACAACCGAGTTCAAGGCCAGTTTGTAATTTCACCCGAAAATAAGAGGGCTGACTGTCACCCCGGGCATAGGGCTTGACACGCATAGATGCCTTCCACAGGTTTGACCACGCCCTAGCTCGGCAGTGGTAAGGTCGGGGCCATGAAAACAGAAATTGACCATTTGGTGGTGTTGGCCGCTGATTTGGAAGCCGGGGTTCACTGGTGCGAAGCCACTCTGGGCATCACGCCTGGGCCAGGCGGCGAACACGAGTTGTACGGCACCCACAACCGCTTATTCAAAATTGCAACACCCGAGAACCCGTTGGCCTACTTGGAAATCATTGCCATCAACCCGCACGCGGTTCGCCCCAAAAAGAAGCAGCCCACGCGCTGGTTTGACATGGACGATGAGAAGCTGCGCGCAGAAGTGGCCCCAGAACCACGCATAGTGCACTTTGTGGCCAGCACGCCCGATTTATTAGCCGCCCGCATGGCGCTGCGCATGGTCGGGATCGACCGAGGGCCGGCCGTGCACGCCAGCCGCCGCACGTCCAAGGGTGTTTTGAATTGGCAAATTTCTGTGCGTAACGATGGGCAACGGCTGTTCAATGGCGCCCTGCCCAGCCTGATTCAGTGGGGCAAACCCGTGGCCGCCGACCCACTGCGCCTGCACCCGCGCAACAGCCTGCCCCGCTCCGGTGTCACGCTGCACAGTTTGGGGGTGCAACACCCCAGTGTTGACATGCTCCAAGCCGCCTTTGTGGCTATCGGCCTGAGCCATGTCGAGTTGACGCAAGGCGCGGCCAACATCACCGCCACCTTGAATACCCCCAAAGGCCTTGTGAAATTACAAAGCCACGGGATATGAACGTTTTTAGAGTAGCGCGTCAGGCCTCCTTGCGGGCCTGCACCTTGGCATAAGCGGCCCACAGCTTGTGGTGCATCTCGCAGCCGTTCATCTGCAAGCCCGGTGCTGAAATGCCCATAAAACGGTCGGTTTGCGCAATCAAAGCGCGCGCCTGGGCAACGACACCGGCACCGTACAACTGGCGCAGCGAAGACAAGTAAGGCGCGGTGTCGCCCAAATCGGTGAGTTGAATCAGGCTTTCAACACAGGCGTAGACCGCACGGCGTTGCGGCTTGAGTTGGTCAAAATGGCGCAGCCATTCGCAGCCCTCGATGGTGGCGGCTTCATCGCCGCAGGCCAGGGCCAACAGGGTTTTGAGTTCACCCACCCGCAAGTCGGACCAAAAGGAGCCTGCATCGGCCACCATCCCGATCACGGTCGAGATGGGGCGTTGATCGGCAAGGCTGGATTCGTTGAGTGTTGCCAACAAGTCCGCGCACTCTTCGTTGTCCAGGTCTGGCAAATTCAGCACGGCTTCGCGCCAAGGGTTGGCGATGCTGTTGTTTTCAAAGTCCAGGTCGTCGACCGGGTAAATCTCCGACATACCCGGCACCAGCACGCGACAGGCATAGACACCCAGATGCTCAAAATCTGCAATATAAACCTCAAAACCATCTTGGTGAATGCGGTTCAGCGACCACGCACAATCTTGCGCCGTGCTGCTGGCGAAATTCCAATCGGCAAAAACGTAGTCAGGGCTTTCGCTCATAAAGCGCCAATGAATCACGCCGCTGGAGTCGACAAAGTGGCGCTCGATATTGGGCGCACTGGACGCTTCTTCCAAATCGAAAGTGGGCGGCGGGAAACCTGCCAGGGTATCAAGCGCCCTGCCCTGCAGCAACTCGGTCAAGGCGCGCTCCAAGGCCACTTCAAAGCGCGGATGGGCGCCAAAGCTGGCAAAACAACCTTGGTCTTCGGGATGCAACAAGGTCACGTTCAACACCGGATACTGGCCGCCCAATGACGCATCTTTGACCAAAATGCCAAATCCTGCGGCACGCAAAGCGGCAATACCAGCGGCAATGCGCGGGAAACGCTGCAGCACCGATTGTGGTACGTCGGGCAGGCAAATGCCTTCGCTGATGATCTTGCCTTTGATATGACGCTCAAAAATCTCCGACAAAGCTTGGGTGCGCGCCTCGGCTGCCGTGTTGCCTGCCGACATGCCGTTGCTCACATACAAGTTGCCAATGATGTTGACCGGAATGTAGGCCGTCGCTCCGTCACTCTGGCGGGTGTAGGGGATGGTGCAAATGCCCCGCTCCTCGTTGCCCGAATTGAACTCGATCAGGTTGCGCGCGTCGATGTTGCTATCAGGGTTGTAAAATGCATGCAGTTCGGGGTTGAGCAGGCCTTCAGGCCAAGAACCATCTTCGGGCACCTCGAACCAGCGTTCCTGCGGGTAATGCACAAAGGCCTGATTCGCCACATCAGGGCCGAGGTAAAAATGGGTCCAAAAATAATTGGTCGCTAGACGCTCAAAAAACGCTCCCAGGGCGCTGGCCAAGCACGCCAAACGGGTAGCTCCTTTGCCGTTGGTGAACAAGATGGGGCAATCGCGATCGCGAATGTGCACCGACCAAATGCCTTCGACCGGATTGAGCCAGCTTTTTTCTTCAATGTGAAAACCCAAGGCCTGCAAACGGGTTTGCATGGTGTTGATGCTCGCTTCCAGCGAGGCGTCTTTGCCGAGGATGAAACTTTGTGTACTCACGGCACGGGCCTTGTTTGAATGGCGTCCAAATCGGACACAGCTTCATTTTGCCTGTCAAAAACCAAGCGGCATCGGGCTTGGCAAATTTTCATATCCATGCCATAGGGGTTGATGGATACCTCAAGGCTGCAAATGCAAAGCCAGCAACAACACCTGAGACACCCCATTTTCACGCAACAGCGCAGCGGCCACTGTGGCTGTCCAGCGGGTGCGGGCATCGGTGCACACCAGCAACACCGGCCCGTCGGGCAAGTCGGCATCGGGCGATAGCCCAATAGCCCACTCCAGATGCGCCACCACCGGGGTAGACGCCACATCCGCTGGCGTCGGCCCACCCTGCCAAGTCAACACCTCGTGCAGCGGCAACCTCCCTTTGCGGGCGATGTGGGCGGCCAACGTCTGGTTGGACGCCATGTCTGGCGCAGGCAGAGGCACCACACACACTGGGCGAGCGGGCCAGGTCTTGGCCCAGCGGCCCAAGGTGGCCAGCGCCCCGGCCAGCAAAGGCTCGGGCACCTCACCGGGCGCGGCTTCACGCAAAGCCAGCAATTCCGCCACCCAGCCCGGATCGTCGGCAAACGCCACGGCTCGCCCAGCGTCAAAACCCTGAATGCTGCCTTTGCGGCTGACGCTGGCAGGCCAGCGTTTGCGCGGTTCAATGTCCACGTCCATGCCACGCAAAAAGTCGCGCGCGACGATCAGTTTGTCGTGCGAAGGGGTCAGGCCCGGAAACGGCAAATGACCGGTGCACACCGAACAGCGACCACACGGTGCAGGCGATGGGTCGTCTAGAGCGGTCTGCAAGTACGCCATCAGGCAGCCTTGGCCATGCGCGTACTGGCGCATGATGTCCGCCTCTTGCTGGCGCACTTGGGCCAAAGCCGTCCATTTGGCCGTGTTGTGCACATAGGGCACGCCGGTGTTACGCCATGCCGAACTGTCTTTCTCCACTACGCCTTCGACCGCTAAGATTTTTAAGAGTGCCTCCAGCCGCCCCCGGCGCACGCCCGTGTCGGCTTCAATCTCGAGCAGGCTGCGTCCGTCTGTGCCCAGGCTTTGCAAGACCTTGGCCGCCGTAGACGCGTCAGGAATCGATGCTGTGGCAAAGTAATCCCAAATGCGCTCGTCGGCGTCAGAAGGCAGCAACACCCCTTCGGCATGCGCCACCGCACGTCCTGCCCGGCCTACCTGCTGGTAGTACGCCACTGGGGTGGACGGCGAGCCCACATGCACGCAAAAGCCTAAGTCCGGCTTGTCATAACCCATGCCCAGCGCCGAGGTGGCCACGACCGCTTTGACCCGGTTGTGGCGCAAGCGCTCTTCTACTTCCAGTCGCGTATCGGCGTCAATCTGCCCGGTATAGGCATCGACCGCATGGCCGCAACTGCGCAAAAACGCCGTGAGGCGTTCGGCCTCGGCCACCGTCAGCACATACACAATGCCCGAGCCGGGCAATCGTTCCAATGCATCGGCGATCCAGGCATACCGCTGCAAGGGCGATAAGTCTGGCACCACCGACAGGGTGAGCGAGGTGCGCGCCAACGTGCCCCTGAACGTGACGGTGCCGGCCCCCAATTGGGCGCCAATGTCGTGCGTGACACGCTCATTGGCCGTCGCGGTCGTCGCCAGCACGCTGGCGGTAGGCGTAGACAGCAGCGCCCGCGCCAGCCGCTGGTAGTCGGGCCGAAAGTCAAAACCCCAGTCGCTGATGCAATGCGCCTCGTCGATCACGATCAGGCCTACGCGGGCCAGCAAAACGCCCAGCCGAGACGCAAATCGCGGGTTACCCAAGCGCTCGGGCGACACCAGCAGCACATCGATGGCATCGTCATCCAGCCGCTGAAATACACCGTCCCAATCGTCGATGTTGGTGGAATTGACCGTGGCGGCCTTCAGGCCAGCCCGCTTGGCCGCGCTGACTTGGTCGCGCATCAGCGCCAACAGCGGCGACACCACCAGCGTAGGGCCAGCGCCCGTGCTGCGGATCGCGTGCGTGGCCACCCAGTACACCGCCGACTTACCCCAGCCGGTGGCCTGCACCACCAGCACGCGCGACGCCGGCTGCAGCACGGCGTGCACTGCGTCCACCTGATCGGCACGTGGCACCGCGCCCGGCCCGGCCAGGCGGGCCAAGATGGTGTGCATGTGCTGCTCTGCAAAGTTGCGGTGACAGCGGTCCGCCGCCGCAGCTGAATGCTGATCGGAATACAGGGGTGTGCTTGTGTTCATATTTTCCCTTGATGCTAGGCGTTTATCTTGTGAGGGATTTTTTGCGGCCGAACTTGACGACTAAGCTGACACCGAACGGCTCAGTTCTTGAGCTGCTCTTCAGGCAAGCTTGCCAAGAGGGCCATGCCAGCAGCCATCACGCCTGCGGTCACCCACAAAGCCCCATGGAATGTGCCCGTGGCTTGCGCCATGGCACCGGCCACCACCGGGGCAATGATCTGCGCTGCGCCGTAACTCAGGGTCAGACGCGCCATGGCCTTGCCAGGATTGTTAGGCGAGCGGCGGCCCACCAAAGCCAAGGTCAGGCTCACAATGCCTATGAAGGTGGCACCGTAACCCACCGCCCCCACCAAAGCGGCGGCCAATGAACCTGACAAGACGGGCAGCACGATGGCGCAAGTTTGCAAGCCAAACGCCAGCAGCAAAGCCCGCGTGTCGCCAATGCGGCGTGCCACACGGTCCCATACAAACACCGCAGGCAAGGCGGCCATCCCGACCAAAGCCCAGGCCCAGGTGCCCTTACCAGCCAAGGCGGGTTCCCGCTCGACCATGGTCACAATGAAGGTGGCGCTGATCACAAAGCCCCAGCCCGCTGCAAAATAGCTGCCTGCCATCGTCAGCAACCAACGCTTGGACACGGTCGGTGCCGCCAAAGACTCAAGGGCCACCTGCGGCGGCACGGGTGGGCGCCAGCGCCAGGCGGGAATAAAAAAGACCAACCCCACCGCCGCCAAGGCGAGCCACTGAAAGGACCACAAGGGCCACAATTGCGCCAAGCCCCAAGATCCCAGGGCGGTGACGACGATGCTCAGGCCAATACCCATGAAAAACACCCCCAGTTCAGGGCGTCGCCCTTGCCGCATCAACCACCCCAACACCAAGCCTGAGCCGAGCAACATGCCGGCAGCGCCGCACAAGCCGCCCAGAAAGCGCCACAGCGCCCAGGACGGAATCCAGTCGGTCAAGGCCATGGCGGCGGTGGTCACAATCGCCAACCACAAGCCCATGCTGTACATGCGGTGCCGCCAGCGCACATCGTCGATCCACGCGGTGGCCAGCGCCCCGGTCATGTAGCCGGCGTAGTTGATGGCGGCCAAACCACCCGCGCCGGCATCGGTCAAACCGGCTTGGGCTTGCAAGCTGGGCAGCAAGGGCGTGTAGGCAAAACGTGCCAAGCCAATGGTCAGCACCAAGCCGCAGATGCCGCCCGTCAAGACTTGCCAGGGTTGCAGCACACGGCGCAGTTCAGACATGTTGGGCTCAAAACTGCCCTGCGCGCGAAGGCTGCTTCATGCCGGCGTCCACCCAGGCTTGCACCGTATGGCGGTTGAACTTGAAAGTCGGGTCAACCTTCCACTGCGCCAGCAACTCGCCTGTCTCGCCCTGCGCGCTCAAGGTGGCTGACGGGTTGTCTTCATCCGGCTCAATGTCCAGCAGCGCCGTCACCCGGCCTGCAGGGCCCTCCACCGACAGGCTCTGATGCAAACTGGCATGAAGTTGCTGCTCAGAGCGGCGTACAAATTCGCTGGCTGTTTTGACCAGGGTGATGAAGGCGTTGCCATCCAAAGGTTTGGGGTTCTTTTTGTCGCGCCCCATGGTCCAGGGTCCGACCAAGGCCGGCTCCGCCTGCCCGGTTTTGAACATGGCCACCGCCCAGCCATCGTCATCTTCGTTTTTGACGACGCGGGCCGTCCAATGTTCATCTTGCCAAACGCGGGGTTCTTGAGTCAAAGGTGTGTCGTCGGTCAAAGCTTGCTTTTCTGTGAAAGTGCGGGTCCGGTGTATTTTGACCCATCTTGATCTGAGGCTAAGGGAAACTCAGGACACACCACCTCCTGTAAAGTTCGACCTCACCACAGGAAAGCCCATGCCCCAAGCCCAGACTGCAGCAGCCCCCATCAAAAACCATAGCTTTCACACCCCCGACTCGGACCTGCTGATCGTGGGTGCAGGTCTGTCCGGCATCGGTGCGGCGCGCCATTTGCAGCTTCGAAGCCCTCACACCCGCTGGACGATGGTGGAAGCCCGAGCCCGCCTGGGCGGCACTTGGGACTTGTTTCGCTACCCCGGTGTGCGCTCTGACTCCGATATGCACACCTTGGGCTACGCCTTCAAGCCCTGGACAGAGCGAAAAGCCATTGCCGATGGTCCGTCCATCCTGCGCTACATCCAAAGCACGTCTGACGAAACGGGCATCACGTCACAGATTCAATTCGGCCGCAAAGTGTTGAAGGCCGACTGGTCCACGAGCCAGTCCCTTTGGCGCGTCACCCTGTCGCTAACCAATGGCGCTATTGCGAAGGTGACGACGCGTTTTTTGTACCTTTGCAGCGGTTATTACAGTTACACCCAGGCGCACCAACCCGCGTTTGAAGGTCAAGGCACATTCCAAGGCACTTGGGTGTACCCGCAGTTTTGGCCTCAAGAGCTGGACTACAGCGGCAAAAAAGTGGTGGTGATTGGCAGCGGCGCCACCGCCGCAACCTTGGTCCCCGCCATGGCCGCCAAGGCGTTGCATGTGACGATGCTGCAGCGCTCGCCGACCTACATGGTCTCACGCCCAGCCGAAGACGCGCTGGCTTTGCAACTCCAACGTTTTTTGCCAGCGGGCTTGGCGCACCACCTGACGCGCTGGAAAAACATCGTGCTCGGCATGTATTTTTTTCGATTAGCACGTCGTTATCCTGACAAGGTTAAAAGCCATTTGATCGACCTGACCCGGCAACAACTGGGCACCGACTTTGATACGGCTAAACACTTCACGCCAAACTACAAACCTTGGGACCAACGCGTTTGCATGCTGCCCGATGGCGACCTGTTTCGCGAAGTTCGCGCTGGGCGTGCATCGGTTGTCACAGACACCATTGTCTGCATCACCCCCACAGGCATTGAACTGGCCAGCGGCAAGCACCTTGCGGCCGACATCATCGTCAGCGCCACGGGTTTGCAACTGAACGCTTTGGGCGACATTGCCTTCAGTGTGGATGGCCAAGCCTACAACCCCGCACAGGCCATGGCTTACAAAGGCATGATGCTGTCGGACTTGCCCAATGTGTTCATGGCCATGGGGTACACCAATGCCTCATGGACGCTCAAAGCCGATTTGACCGCGGGCTACGTCTGCCGCCTTTTGAAACACATGGAACGCCATGGCTACACCCAGGCCGTGCCGCGCAGAGACCCGCTTGCAAAGGCGCAAGCTTATTTTGATTTTTCATCGGGTTATGTGCAACGCGCAGCGTCTGTACTGCCTGTGCAGGGAGACCGCGCTCCTTGGCGGGTGCATCAAAACTACATTGCTGACATGCTCAGCCTGCGCTGGAGCCGCTTGGATGATGGGGTCATGCAATTTACAGGGCATGCCAAGGCTGGTCTTGCTGAGCGCAGCGTGGCCAGGTCCGAACCCGACTAAAATAGCCAAGACTGAAAGACCGTGAATGACAGCGCACAAGACTGAACACTACGCAGCACTCGGGCTCAAGAGCGACGCCAGCCTGGCTGATATTAAAAAAGCGTTTCGCCAAAAAGCATCGCAATTTCACCCTGACCGCAACACAGCCGCAGACGCGCCAGCGCGATTTCGCGAAGTTCAAGAGGCCTATGACGTGCTTTCGGATGATTCCAAGCGGCAAGCCTACGATGACAACCGGCGGCGTAACTTGTTGGACGATCCGGCACTCACAGCACTTGAGATCTGGCAAAACTATTTCGCCCCTTTGCGGTCAAAAACCACCTCGCCAAAGATTTAAAACGATGCATATTTCCTCCTTTTTCCTTGAACTTCGCAGTGCTTACCAAGCCGAACTGGACGACCTGACTTTCGACTCCGAAGGCCGCAATGTTTTGCGCAAAAGGTTGACTGAAAAACGAGAGGAGTTGGGTTTCTTGTTGCAGTTAATGGATTTGCACCCTGAAATGGTGGCTGTCGTCCTGCACCAAGCTTTCAAGTTCACCGTGCCCACCGTGATGGACCATTTTTTAACCCGTAACGAGGAAGAGTTATTGGCCTGGGGAAAATTGCAGCATGCTTTAAAAATAGAAGCTTGGGCGCAACCCATCGTGGCGCAAATTTTGCAAGAGCCTATGGGCGAATGGTTTCTGAGTGTGGCGGCAGCGCTCGAGTACATGCACAGCAAACCCTTGAGCGCAGACAACCGCCCTGCTGTCAGCAAAGATGATGCGGACAAAGACGGACACAACGACAACTTATCTCGAAGTGAAGGCAGTGACGATCACCGCGAAGCCACCGCAGAAGACGGCGACGAAGCCGATGCGCTAGCCCGTGAAGAGGCCGGAAATGACTGGCTGGCCGCACAAGGCTTTGACCGCAAGGATTGATGATGAACAGCGAAACGAATTCCAGCGCAATAGCATTGATCGCCAAAACTCAAAGCTTGATCGCATCGGGTGACATTGTGGCGGCAGAGGCTGCCTTGGTCGAACTGGCCGACGAGCAAGGTGACAACGCATTGTTGGTCGTCCTTGAACAACTTCCAGCCAAAGACATGTTGGCCGTCATACGCGAATACGACAACTCCAAAGAGTCCGTCATTAATTTGCTGGTCACTCCTGCTCAATTCGCCAGGGCAGTGGTGATTGAGAAGCAATACAAAGACCTGTCCCGGACCCATTTGCGCGGCATGATGAATGCCATCATTTTCAGAGAAGATGCGGATTCCGTTGAGTTCTTGACCCATATTGGTGACCTCGAAGGGGGCGCAGAAGCTTTGGCAGACTACTTCTCCGAGAAGTGGAGCCGTATTGAAGCTTTCGCATGGACGGGGTTGTTCGACGCGGTCGAAGATGATGGTCGCATGCTGTCTGAAAACGCCCTTTTATCGTCGGCGCACGTCAGACCTAAATTGGATGAAGATGAAGTCGCTGACCAAGACTGGATGCAAATGGCTTGGACTTTGCGCTACAAATGCCCTGATTTATTTGTAGAAATGCTCTTGGTCTTACGTGCCAAAGCCAGGGCACACGAGCAGGGACTCATGGAAGAAGAAGATGCATCCGATGACGACGAGAAAATAGAAACTAGCGCCACGGACCGAGGCAAGATCACACAGGCAGCGATCGATCCTGACGAAGAGTCGGCCATTTAAGCCCTATGCGCGGCCCATCAGAAACCACAGCTTCAGAACCCACCACTTCGGTGGCGCTTTTTGACGCCAGTCCTTTTTTTGAAAAAGCACTGTTGTTCGGAATTCAACACGGCATTCTGGACCAAGCCAAACTGGACAGCATCCAAACGGATGCCCCCAAAGGCATGGTTCAAATAGCCAGGTATTTTGGCAGCGAATTTTTGCGTCCCGAATTGGAAAAAGCCCGTGACCGCATCATCAATTTGGTCAGTTTGAACTTAGAGCATGACAGTGGAGGCGATGTGTCTGTTGCTGCCACAATCCTTCGTGAAAACAGTTTCATGTCCCGCTCGAAAGCGGCCTCTGACATGCTCAAGACCTTGATCGCCATGCCGCAAAACAGCCATTTTGGAATGAATGAACATGGGGGCTTCAGCGAAAAACACATTCCACAATTGGCAAAATGGTCGCTTTCCAGCTTGACCGCGTACCAAACCGAGTTGGCCAAACGCCAAGCTGTTGTTCAATTGATCGATGCTGCTCAGTGGCTGGCAGACAGCCTGGGAATGGACGCGGATGATCTGGAGGATGCGGGACCGGATGCCGAAGCCGTCATTCGCACGGCTTTACTGGTTCAGCAGGCATCATCCAAAAAAATGCCGGACTGGTTAACTTTTCAACTATTGATATTGGCTTTGCGGAAAAAAAACGTCACCAAACCCATTCAAATGATTCTGCCAAAGGGCTTGCCTTTCGAGTACAAACAAATTGTTGAAGAGGTACTTCAAACGGTGAAAATGGATTTACCCAAAATCTTAGATACCGCCCTCACACCCCAAAAGTTATTCAACCAAACCCCAGCCTTTGTGGGTCGGTATTTCTGGATCGAAGACAGCCTTGCGCAGGTCGATCATTTTGACCGCGAGGCCAGTGCGCTTTGGAACAAGCTCACCAAAGGCCACAGTGACGACAGCTCATTGTTGACATTGTTTTTGTGTATTGCCACCGGCTTGACGGGCAAAACCCTGTTGACCGAGAAATCCGCTTCTGCGCTGATTCGTAAAATTCGCAAGTCAGGTTTGCATGCCAACTTGGTTACCCCCTTTATTCTGGAACAAGCGCCCCTTCAATATCAGAGTGATTACCTTCAATTATGGGAACGCTTTATAGAGGACGCCCAAGCCACACTGCAAAGTGACCGCGATTACAAGCTGCATGATGCTTTGGCCTTGTTGCGCAACGATTGCAATATCAGCGATTGAAGGATGCTGATCACCTAGCGGATCAGTAAAAACCCGTACCTCGGTACCCGCGGTCCATAAAGCAGTCTGTAATCGCCTAATATGCGTGTCATCTCGCCAACTCCTTCAGATTACGATGACAACCCATTCTGTTACCCAAGCTGCCATGAGCAGCTTTGCATCCGCATCAGACCCGCGTCTTACCCAAGTCATGACTCTTTTGGTCAAGCATCTTCACGCCTTTGTCACCGAGTCCAAACTCACCAAAGAAGAATGGATGAAAGGTTTAGAGTTTCTGACCCAGAGTGCCGCCATCACCGACTCAGAGCGAAATGAATTCAGTCTGCTTTCAGACATTTTGGGTATTTCATCGATCGTGGATGTTGTTTCTCAGCCAGTAGGCGGAACCTCCAGCAGCGTCTTGGGACCGTTTCACAGCCATGACTCTCGCTTGCAACCCAACGGGATTGATCTCACAGGCGACCAAGCCGGAGACAGGACCTGGCTTCATGGATGCGTCCTGGATCAACAAGGGCAGGCCATTGAAAATGCTGAAATTGACTTTTGGCAAAACGCCGACAACGGTTTGTACCCTGCACAGGACTCTGCCCAGGACCCACACAACTTGAGGTGCAAAATCAAATGTGAAGCAGATGGCAGTTTCAATTTACTGACCATTCGCCCGCATCCCTACACCGTTCCTACCGATGGCCCTGTGGGTGCACTATTGGCCGCTAGCCAGCGCAGCATCTGGCGGCCAGCTCACTACCACTTGATCGTCAGTGCACCGGGATATATTGGCTTGGTAACAGAACTGTTCCCACAAAATTCTGAGTACATAGACAATGACACCGTGTTCGGCGTGCGTGAGGGTTTGATCGTGCCTTTTGTCAAATCCAGCAATACAGAAATTGCCCAACGGTATGGTCTTGACCACCCGTTTTACGAAGTGAGATTTGACTTCAAATTGGTCAAACAGGCCTGATTTCAATCGACATACTTCATCACAAGAGGCAACATCATGAAGATATTTAAGAAGATAAATGCAACAGGGCTCGGCGCTATCCTGACAGCGTTTATCGGCTTGCATGCACAAGCCCAAACCGATTGGCCTAAGGCCAAGCCCGTGACATTGCTTGTTGCATTTGCGCCCGGCGCCTCAACCGACATCGTGGCCCGGTCATTGACTCAAAAACTGTCCGAATTAACAGGTGGTAATTTCATTGTGGAAAACAGGGGAGGCGCTGGCGGCAATATCGCGTCAACCCAAGTTAAACGGGCAGCACCGGATGGCTACACGATCTTGGTTCACAGCGTGGCATTTGCCGTGAACCCCTCGCTTTATGCAGATGCAGGCTACGACGCTGTGAAAGATTTCTCACCGGTTGCGCTGGGCCCCAAAACGCCCAACATTTTCACAGTCAACCCCAGTGTGCAGGTTAAAACCTTGCCAGAATTGGTTGAAGCCGCCAAAAAATCACCCTTCAATTACGCGTCCTCTGGCATCGGTACCACGACCCATTTATCGATGGAACGGCTCAAATCAGCGGCCAAAATTGACATTGTGCATGTGCCCTACCAACCTGCCGCAGCGATCAATGCCGTGGTGGCCGGCCACACGCAAATGGCATCGACCTCAATGCCGCCTGCGGTTCCAATGATCAAAGCGGGCAGGCTCAAAGCGCTGGCCGTGACCAGTGCCAACCGCTCCCCTTTGCTGCCTGATGTCCCATCGATCACCGAGTTCGGCTACAAAGAGTTTGATGACTACACGTGGTTCGGATTCTTTGCGCCAGCAGGCACACCTGCCGCAGTGATCGAAAAGCTGAATGCTGCACTGAACCGCGCCATGGAGTCTTCGGATATTGTCGAAAAATTTGCCCAACTGGGCATGTCAAGCACCCCCAACAGTGTCACCGAATTTGGCAGCTTTTTAAAGGCAGAAGTCCCCAAATGGGCTGCCGTCGTCAAGAGCTCAGGGGCCAAGGTGGATTGAGCAAGCCCTTGCTGGTCGACAGCGCGGCGTTCGCATACGTGCCAAATATTCGCAAACAAGCTTTAACCCGATCAGATCGTTCACACCCTTGGTTCATTCAGTGGCCTAGCCTATGGCATTTCCATCCATCACGTCCCCTGCAAAGGCACATCACAGTGCATGGCCGATTTGGTTGGCGGTCAAGTGGATTTGGCTGTTTCTACCTCAGGGCCGGCGGTGCCTCAGCTTCAAACGGGTCGAATTCGCGCATTGGGCGTTTCAAGGTCCAAGCGGGTTTGCTTTACTTCCCCCCTTCGAGCTATCGCTCAGGATGCTTTTCCAAGTATCAACGACACCTTTGCTCGTGTTCTTGCCGACTGGCACCAGACGACACAGCAGTTTGCCATTGATTCCAAACTTGAGCGAGTATGGATACAGCAGCTTTTGGCTTGGGTTAGCGGTTCCTTAAGGCACGCCGGACGCGATTGTCAAGTGCCTTAACCTGGCTGTGAACAATGCGTTCAAAAACCTTTTTTCAAAGACCGCGCTGAGAGCGAAGTATGGGCCTTGTTGGGAGGCGGACCCGAAGTCCTGGTAAATAGGGTGTCTAACGAGTTCAAGCACTGCTCTGAGACAGTAAAAAACCAAACGTGTATCAGTCATGTCCATTGAATAAGCAAGAAAATTCAGCTCCAATGGTGTCTTCGAATTGTTGTATTTTTGGCTCGGGCCCTGATGGCGGCACCATCTCTGATCCAAGCTCATGTCGCCTCACCGAGGCAGTTCCAGTTCATGCAACCTGGCAAGAAATGCCATGGCCGCCGCTGACAGTGAGCGGTCTTTCTTTATCAGGATGCCGACCTCGCGCGTCGCCGTTGGGGAATGCAGTGCGACGCTCTGAATACGATCCTTGTCCATCAACCTCAGCGCCAGTTGTGGAACGGCAGCAATCCCGACTCCCTCGGCGACCATTGCGCCGACCACAGAAATATTGTCGGCAACAAGCTGCATGGCCGGCACTTGCCCAGTAGCGGCCAAGATCTGGTCAGTGACCAGCCTGATACTGCTGCCAGGTCCGCTGGCCACAAAGGGGCGGCTCATGAAAACGCCCCAATCCACCTTTTTTCTCGCTGCAAGAATGTCGCCTCGTGGACAGATCATCACGAATTTTTCCTGCCTGAGTGGTGTGAATTCAACGCTTGCCGGCAAGTCCGGCCCAGCCACCGATATCCCCATATCGGCGCCTCCATCCAGTACCGCCTGCGTCACTTGACGTGCAGATGCGGCCTGAATTACCAGGCGCACCATGGGGTGAGTTTCCTGAAAAGCCTTTGCGGACGCGGGCAGGATTGCCGCCGCCACCGAAGGCAAGGCCCAGATGGAAACACTGCCCCTGCGCCCGGCAATGAATTCCGACAGGTCACTCAGTGAGTCGCGAAACTCGGACAGCATGCGTCTGGCAATAGGCACCAGTTCCGCACCGGCATCGGTCAGGGTCACGCTGTGCCTGGAGCGGTCGAACAGCCTGGCATTGAGTTTTTGCTCGGCAGCCTGCAAACGGCGGCTGAGCGCTGGCTGCGAGACATGGGCGCGTTCAGCAGCAATGCGGAAATTAAGCGTTTCCGCCACCAGCAACACAGCGTCCAGTTCTGAGATGGAAAGCGTCCGATTCACAGCCGCCATGGTGATGTCTTTATATTATTACAGAGATGAAATTTTATCATTTTAAATATCACGGAAATATGCCGATACTTTGTGGCTAGACGCATGTTGACCATACTGGTGTCGCGACATCTCGTCAGATTCCGCAATTGCGCCATGATGGAGACATTGAATGAACAGTCCGGATACTTGGCTCCGTATCGGGGTCGGCGCAGGCATGGCTGACGACCGCATCGGGCCCGCGCTAGAACTCCTGCAGAAATGCAGCCTCGACTACCTCGTGTGTGAATGCCTGGCTGAGAGAACCATTGCGCGCGAGACCCTCAGCCGCAAAACCGGCGACTCCAAAGGGTTCAACCCCATGCTGGAAGACCGCATGCGCAGCTTTCTTCCGATGATGCGGGACAAAGGGGTCAAGCTTGTGTCCAACATGGGGGCCGCCAATCCACTCGGTGCGGCGCAGGCCGCTCTTGAGATTGGCCGATCCCTCGGCTGGCAGGGGCTGAAGTGCGCTGCGGTCACCGGAGACGACGTCACGGAGCGAGTGAGCCAGCATCCGGAGTTGCGGTTACTCGATCTCCAGTTGCCACTTGAGGAAATTCTCCCACGGCTTGCTTCGGCCAATGCCTATCTCGGCGCAGATGTGGTCCGCGACGGCTTGGCCACAGGCGCTCATGTGGTCATGACCGGCCGTGTGGCCGACCCCTCACTCTTTCTTGGCGTAGCCCTTCACCACCTCGGATGGTCCTATGACGACTATCCGCGGCTCGCCGCCGGCACCATCATGGGTCACCTGCTGGAATGTTCCGCACAGGTGACCGGCGGCTACTTCGCGGACCCGGGCAAGAAGGATGTGCCACGCCTGGCCGAACTGGCCTATCCTTTCGCCGACATCCATGGCGATGGCAGTCTTTTCATAGGCAAGCCAGACGGCTCGGGCGGACGCTTGGACCGCATGACCTGTAGCGAGCAAGCCTTGTATGAAATTCACGATCCGTGCGCTTACATAACGCCCGACTGCGTCCTGTCCCTTGATGGCATCAACTTTGAAGAGCTGACCCCCGACCGCGTGGCCGTTCGCGGTGTCAGCGCCCGCCCACGCACAGACACCTACAAGGTTGTGGTCGGCTATTTTGACGGCTGGATCGGCAGCGGTGAAGTCGCCTATGCCGGCATCAATGCCATTGAACGGGCGCAACTGGCAGCTGAGACCGTGAAAGAGCGGTTTCGCCTCGATGGCGGCGTCGCCAGCGAGATCCAGGTAGACCTTATCGGCATGAACAGTCTTCATGGCAGCCATGCCAACGCTATGTCCAGCGTGCCCTACGAAGTCAGGCTTCGCGTCGCGGCCCGTTGCCCAGACAAAAAGAGTGCCCACCTGCTGGGTGACCATGTGCGTCAACTGAACATGCAGGGTCCTTATGGGGCCGGCGGCCCAGTCAATCTTGGCGCCAGAGAAATCATCGCAGTTGACGCAGTCCTGATCCCGCGCGACTGGGTCAGGCCCGAGATCACGACCGTGGGAGCATAAGTATGGGCGTACTGGTACACGATCTGGCGCATGCGCGCGCCGGAGACAAAGGCAACACATCGAGTGTCGCCGTCATTGCCTACGACCTTGCTGCCTGGCAGGTGCTCAGGAGCAAGCTCACGGCGGAACGGGTGTTGCTGGCGTTCTCCCACCTTGGTGCCGAAACGGTGCGACGGTATGAAGTCGAGAGCCTGAGGGCGCTGAACTTCGTCATCCCGAATGTGCTTGCAGGCGGTGTCACCCGCTCACTGCGGCTTGATCCGCATGGCAAGACGCTCAGCGCACTGATGCTCTGCATCGAGCTGCCCGACAGCAACTGAACATTCCGAAAGACCACCATGTACCCTCCTGCACAACACTTGGACACCGAAGTCTTCGCCAGACTGCCTGAGGCGCTGTACCTGACGCATCAATCATCGAGCTGGCTTGCCGCCCGCCATACCAAGATGCATTCATTCCTGGAGGGGCCGGCCTTCGACCGCGCAGGAAATCTCTGGTGCGTGGACTTGGCACACGGGCGCATCCTGCGTGTGAATCCAGCAGGTGAGTTTGAAGTCGTGGTCAGCTATGAAGGCGAACCCAACGGACTGAAGATTCACCGCGACGGCAGTATCTTCGTGGCAGACCACCTGCATGGGCTGATGCTGGTTGACCCTCTGACGAAGAGCATCACACCCTACCTGCAGAACGTCCACCGAGAAGGCTTGAGAGGCCTCAACGACCTGTTCTTCGCGTCCAACGGCGACCTGTACTTTACAGACCAAGGCGAGAGCGCACTGGAGAACCCGACGGGTCGTGTCTTTCGCCTGCGCGCCGACGGCCAAACAGTAGACTTGCTGATGGAGGGCCTGGCAGGCCCCAACGGACTCGTGCTGAACAAGGCTGAGAACGTACTGTATGTGGCCATCACGTATGACAATGCCATCTATGCGCTGCGACTAGAGCCCGGCGGCAAAATGAAAAAGGCCGGCCGCTTTGTACAGCTGTCCGGCAGCACCGCTGGCCCGGACGGACTGGCGCTGGACGAAAGCGGCAACCTGGCCATCGTCCACGCACAGGCAGGAACCGTATGGCTCTTCAGCCCGTTGGGCGAGCCGCTTTACCGCATTCGCTCCTGCACCGGCATGCGCACCACCAATGTCGCCTTCGGCGGTTCCGACGGCCGCACGCTCTACATCACTGAAGCTGAACAGGGCGCCATCCTGATGGCTCGACTTCCCCAGCCTGGCCGCCTGATGTATTCCCACACCGGCTGAACGCCAGTCACCGAAAGGAACCCAACATGGCCCCACACAAACCGACTCACCACAGCCGACACACAATAACCCCAAGGAGACAACAATGAAACTGCATCGCCTGCTTGAAAGCCTCGTCCTGGGCCTGGGCGCATTTGCCGCCTCTGCACAGACAGCCGCGCCCTTCCCTTCCAAGCCCATCAGGTTGATCGCAACCTTCGGCCCAGGGAGCTCCATCGACATCATCGCCCGGCTGGTTGCAAAGCCGCTGTCCGAACAGCTCGGCCAACCGGTCATCGTTGAAAACAAGCCGGGCGCCGGCGGTGATCTCGGCACCAACTTCGTCGCCAAGGCCGACAAGGACGGCTACACCATTGGCTTCGCGTCTGCTGGGCCTTTCACAGTCAACCCCAACGCGCGCAAAAAGATGCCTTACGAAGCGTTGAAAGACCTGGTGCCCGTCGCCCTTATCGCGACCGGGCCCAACGTCATACTGGCCAACCCCTCGCTCCCAGTCAAAAACCTCAAGGAGCTGATGGCCTACGTCAAGGCCAACCCCGACAAGGTCAGCTATGCCTCGGCAGGCATGGGCACCAGCGGCCATATTGCCGGCGAACTGTTCCAGCATCTGTCCAAGACCAAAATCCTGCATGTCCCCTACAAAGGCAACAGCGAGGCGATCACCGACACGATAAGCGGCCAGGCCCAACTCGTCATCAGCGGCGTGCCTCCCATTCTTTCGTTCGTGAAATCAGGTCAGCTTCGTGCCATCGCTGTCGCGGATGTCAAGCGCTCGCCACTGCTGCCCGATGTGCCGACCGTTGCAGAGGCAGGTCTGTCCGGCGCGGAAAGCGTCGCGTGGTACGGCATCGTGGCCCCGGCCGGAACTCCCCCTGAAATCCTCAACCGCTTGAGCGCAGAGATCGAGAAGGCTATTGCAAAACCTGAAGTGCAGGAGAAGTTCCTGAGCTTGGGCATCAGTGCGGGCACTGAAAGCCGCACCGACTTTGGCAAGCGCATCACCACCGAGCACGCACGCTTTGGCGAGCTTTTCAAGATCATCAACCTGGTGGTGGACTGAGCTGACCCGATGTCACGCACTGTACTCATCACAGGTGCCAGCGGCCTGGTTGGCTCTGGCGCCGTCGACTCTTTTCTTGATGCAGGCTGGGAAGTCATTGCCGTATCGCGGCGCACGCCGGAGATATGCAGCTGCAAGCCGTTCACGCACCTGCCGGTGGACCTGCTTGATGCAGGCGCATGCCAGAAGGCTTTCGGCGCCCTGGCGCAGGTGACGCACGTGGTGTACGCGGCCGTGTATGAAAAGCCCGGCCTCATCGCAGGCTGGCAGGACCCGGAGCAGATGTCCACCAACCTGGCGATGATCAGGAACGTCATGGAGCCCCTGGCCGCAGGCGCAAGCCTGCAGCACGTGTCCGTTTTGCAGGGCACCAAGGCCTACGGTGCGCACCTGCATCCCATCCGGATCCCTGCGCGTGAGCGTTACCCGCGCGACGACCACCCCAACTCCTACTGGTTCCAGGAAGACTACATCAGAGAGAAGTCGGCGCAGAGTGGATTCGGCTGGACCATTTTCCGGCCAACCATCGTTCTGGGACCGAACGTTGGCGTGGCAATGAACACCATACCGGTGATCGGTGTTTATGCCGCGTTATGCCTTGAGACAGGGGTACCCTTCTCTTACCCTGGGCATGTTTCCTACCCGCGCGAAGCGGTGGACACCCGCCTGATCGGTGACGCGTCGGTATGGGCAGCCGAAAACCCCCATGCCTGGAATGAGCACTACAACCTCACGAATGGCGAGGTGTTCAACTGGAAAGACCTGTGGCCTACGCTCGCCGATTTCTTCGGACTCGAACTGGGTGCAGACCAACCCTTGTCGCTGGCTGAATTCCTCCCGTCGCAGGCCGGGCTCTGGGAGAAACTGGTAAAGGACCATGACCTGCGGCCGCTGACGATGACCCAACTGCTCGGGGAGTCCCACTACTCCGCCGACTCCCGGTTCGGCTATGGCTTGAAGACGGCACCTCCCCCCACCTACGTCAGCACGTTCAAGATCAAGCAAGCGGGCTTCACGCAAGTACGTGACACGGAGGAATGCATCAAGCACTGGCTGGAGGTACTTGTCGAAAGAAAAATTCTTCCAGACATCATTAAGGCCCGTGCCCGGTCATGAAAGAGCGCTAACAATTCGATTTAGCTCGCGACACACTTTCTAATTCGCTATTGAGAATAGTTAATTCTGCATTATAAAATTCAGCAATTCCATCTTCAAGAATTTCCTTATGAAACGCCTTGTTCAAATCTTTGCAACTGCCGTCCTGATTGTCGGTAACTTGGTCCATGCGGCCGAGTGGCCTACAAAGACCATCACTTTTTTCCAGCCCTATGGCCCTGGTACCAACCTGGACAGCATTACTCGCTTTCTGGCAGAACGCATGGGCACGGAGTTCAAGGTGCCCATTGTGGTGGAGAACAAGGCAGGCGCCAATGGCGTTATCGGCACCGAGATGGTGGCGCGCATGCCCGCCGACGGCTATACATTTCTCTTCACCGGTCCCGGACACTTCACCAATGAGGTGTTGATGAGCAAGGTGCCATTCGACCCGATCAAGGACTTTAAGCCCGTTGCGCGGCTGGCCAGTGTAATGCTGGTGCTGGTGGTACCCAAAGCCTCTCCGTTCAACTCCGTCAAGGACATCGTAGAGTACGCGAAGAAAAATCCTGGCAAGGTTTCTTACGCCAGTGCCGGCAGCGGCAGCGCGCAGCATCTTTCAGCCGCTGGATTCTCTGCCGCTACGGGCGTGTCCCTGCTGCACGTACCTTACAAGACACAAGCCCAGGCTACCACTGACACCATTGGCGGGCAGGTGGACTTCACTTTTGCCGCACTCACTACGGCGGGCGCGCAAATCAAGGCGGGCAACCTGCGCGCACTTGCAGTCACAGGACCACGCCGAACGCAAAGCCTGCCTGACCTCCCCACAGTCGCGGAATCAGGCTACCCCGGCTACGAATTCTTCTCATTCAACGCCGTGTTTGTGTCAGCCGCCACACCAGACGAGATCGTGCGCAAGTTCTCGGACTCACTGGCCGTGCTGGTGAAGACCCCCCGCTTCTTAGAGCTGTCCCGTCTGCAGGGGTTTGAGATTGACTTTGCCGACTCGACTGCGTGGGCTGCCATGATGACCTCCGAGCGTAAAAAGTGGGCGGACCTGATCAGAACCAGCGGAGCCAAACTTGAGTGAATTCCGTTTTGACGCACGGCACGCCTTGATCGGCAGGGTGTTGACAAACCATGCTGTCACCTATGGTGACAAGACCTTCCTGACCTGGCTGCCTTCGGGCGAGACCCTCAGCTACAAGGCGCTGGATGAGCAGACAAGCCTCATAGGGGCTAATCTGGGAAGACTCGGCGTAACGGCCAGAGGCCATGTAGGCATATTGATGGACAACTGTCCTGAACAGCTGCTGGCGATCTTCGGCACCTGCCGCGCCGGCTTTGTGACGGTGCCCATTAATTCTGCCGCCAAGGGACAGTTGCTCACCTACTTTCTAGATTACGCGGACTGTCAGGCGCTGATCATCGAAGATGCACTGCTGCCGCGCTACATGGAGATTATCAGCACGCTCCCCAGGATTACCCAACTGTTCGTTGTGCGGGTGCCTCGACCCGCGCGTGACGGCGCAGAGTCTGCGCCCGTTAACGTGCCGCCTAGCGGCACCCTCACGGCCACAGGTGCCACCGTTCACGACTTTGCCGAACTGCTTGAAGGTCCCGGCAACATGACGGCAAATGTTAACGAAGAGGTACGCGGTCCGCGATTCAGTGATGTGGCCATGCTGATGTTCACCTCCGGCACAACCGGTCCTTCCAAGGCGATCATGTTCTCGCACGCACAGCTGGTCTACTGGGGCACGGACGTGGCCTTCCACCACGAGTACACGCCCGACGATGTGGCCTATGTGTTCCTGCCGTTGTTCCATGGCAACGCGCTACTGGGCAGCACTATGGGTTCGCTGATGGCTGGTTCGGCCATTGCACTGGCCCCGCGCTTTTCGGTCAGCAACTTCTGGCGTCATATCCGTGAGAGCGGCGCCACCGTTTTCAATGGCGTCGGCGCCGTGACCAACTTTCTCTGGCTGTTGCCGCCATCCGAGCAAGATCGCGACCACAAAGTGAGACGTTGTCACCTAGCGCCCGTGCCGGGTTTTGCGAAAGAACTCGAAGAACGTTTTGGCATGACCATCATGAGTGCCTTCGGCCTGACGGACTATTGCCTGGGTGCGGCCTACAACACAAAGAGCCGACGTGACAAGCTCGGCTCCTGCGGGCTGCCACGCACAAACGTGCAAGTGCGCATTGTTGACGAAGATGACTTTGATGTGGCACCCGGCACGCCCGGTGAGATCTTGCTGCGCAACAACAACGCATGGGGGGCGTCGTTGGGCTACTACAAGATGCCCGAGGCCACACTGTCAAGTCGGCGCAACCTGTGGTTTCACACTGGCGACCGTGGCTGGATAGACACGGACAACTACGTCTGGTACACCGACCGCATAAAGGACGCAATTCGCCGTCGTGGCGAGAACATCTCGGCCTTTGAAGTAGAGGAAGTCATTCGCACTCACCCCGCCATTTCGGACGTAGCCGTGTACCCGGTGCGTGCAGAGACCAGTGAAGACGAGGTGGCCGCCTCAGTCACACTGCGACCTGGCATGGAGGGCGCCTTCAGCCCTGCCGACCTACTGGCGCACTGCAATCGCAATCTTGCCTACTTCATGGTGCCGCGCTACATTGACGTGGTGGACGACATGCCCAAGACGCTGAGCCATAAGGTTGAGAAGTACAAATTGCGGACCCAGGCACAAGAAAACCTTTCGCGCCTATGGGACCGCGACCGCGCCGGCGTCAAGGTCACGCGCTGACAGTCTTCAACACACCCTAATTGCTTCATTGTCAGAAGGAACGCTATGCGCACCAAACCCGTCCCAACCACATCGATTGCCCATTCAAACGCCGAGACGATCATCGTGCGCGAGGCTGATTTGGTACATGACTTAATCGGTGAGTTGACCTTCACAGAAATGATGCTCTTCATGCTGACTGGCAAGAAAGCCTCTACCCGAGCGCAGGTACGCATCATGGATGCGGTGCTCGTGACGCTCATGGAGCACGGCCTCACGCCAAGCGCCATTGCAACACGACTGATCTATCACTCAGCGCCCGATTCACTGCAGTCGGCAGTGGCCGCCGGCCTGCTGGGCGTGGGCTCCACATTCATCGGCACCATGGAAGGCTGCGCCGCCAACATAGAGGAAATGCTCGCCGCACCCGAAGGTGTGGAGGCTCGAGCGCTGGCCATCGCACAGCGGCATCACCAGAGTCAAAAACCGCTGCACGGCTTTGGACATCCGCACCACAAGCCGGATGATCCGCGCACGCCCAAGCTTTTTTCCGTGGCCGAAAGTGAGAACGTCACCGGCAAGCATATTGGCGCACTGCGCACATTGTCAGTTCAAGTCAACAAAGTCTATGGCCGACATATCACCATCAACGCAACCGGAGCAGTGGCGGCGTTGCTCGGTGAGATCGGCATTCCGCAAAAGATCATGCGCGGCATCGCCGTAGTCAGTCGCTCGGCCGGACTGGTCGGGCACATTCTGGAAGAAAGCCGCAAGCCATCCGCTGCCTTTATCTGGGAGACTGTGGAAGAGGCCATACCTTACGTGCCCGAGTAATGTAAGGTCTTAGACGCGAAATGCGCGAGCGCTGCCAGGTTGGCCTGCATAACCTGTCACCAATGCTGAATTTTCTGATTTTCAATAGCCAAGGCAAAAACGAAAGTACAGCCATGCGCATTGACTGACGATTGCCGCTGGTCAGTGGTGGCCTTTGTAGGAGATGGGCGGCGGAGTGTTCATGCGCTAGACTCTGTCCGGTGAGCGGGAGTTAACTTGACGTGCTGCGACGACCCCTCTTTAATCACCGGTCAGGTCCTCAGTGTGTCCGACGGCCTGACCAAGCAGGACTGATCAGTCACCTCAAAACTTTTGGAGAATCACATGCAATTCGAAGACATCATTTACGAAAACCGGAACGGCGTGGCCTGGATCATCATCAATCGCCCCGACAAGATGAACGCCTTTAGGGGCATAACTTGCGATGAAATCATTAAGGCTATGAACAAGGCCGGGTACGACAAGGACGTCGGTGCCATCGTGCTGGCAGGTGCAGGTGACCGCGCCTTTTGCACTGGGGGTGACCAGTCAGCCCACAACGGTAATTACGATGGTCGCGGCACTGTTGGTTTGCCGATGGAAGAGTTGCACACAGCTATTCGTGACGTGCCCAAGCCAGTGATTGCCCGAGTTCAGGGCTTTGCCATTGGCGGCGGTAATGTGTTGGCAACTATCTGCGATATGACCATCTGCTCGGACAAAGCCATTTTCGGTCAGGTCGGCCCCAAGATGGGTTCTGTCGACCCAGGCTATGGCACCGCCTTTCTGGCACGTGTGGTGGGTGAGAAGAAGGCACGCGAAATCTGGTACCTGAACAAGCGTTACTCTGGACAAGAAGCGGTGGCCATGGGTCTGGCCAACATCTGCGTGCCTCATGATCAACTGGACGCCACAGTTCAGGAATGGGGTGAGACCATCTGCGAGCGCAGTCCGACGGCCATTGCGATCGCCAAGCGCAGTTTCAATTCGGATACCGCACACCAGGCCGGCATCGCAGGTTTAGGCATGTACGCACTCAAGTTGTACTACGACACAGAAGAGTCGCGCGAAGGCGTGACGGCTCTGAAGGAAAAGCGCAAACCAGATTTTCGAAAATACGCCAAGTGAGTATCACTGAAAAAGCTCAATGAACCCGAACTCTTGTATGGATGAAGATTTCCAGGCATTGGCCGAGACATGTTAAAAAGGTCCAAGTTAGACCATCATGTCTTGCTTTAGCAGTCATCGCTTCACCTGGCTACTTGTCTCGCCCGCTTCAGTCCCAATAGCAATTTCCCAGCACTGAATCAGTTGTTAAGATGAAATTCTGCGAAAGCGTGGCAGAGTCAGGCCATTTGTTTCGGGTTCACAGACAAGCTCAACCTCCATTTCAAAAGTGACAACAGATGGATCTGCGCCTACAAAAGAACTGATCATTCTTGGACCTTCCTCCAGTTCAACCAACAGCACAGCGTAGGGAATGTCTTTTTTGAAAGCAAGACTGGGGGCACGGTAAACAACGCTGAAAGAGTGAACCTTCCCCCTGCCGCTGGCAGAACGATGTTCCAGACGATCACCACCACATTCACGGCAGATCACCTGCTGATAGAGCTGCCGATGATCACACTCCAAGCAGTACTGTAACAACAGCTTGCCATTCTGTATACCGGACCAATAGATATGAGAGTCTGCATCTGGCGTGGGTTGTGGTTTGATATGAGTATCAGTTATGTGGTTCACAGAGTTGCCTCGGTTCCTAAGATGGTCGTTGCGTTGGTAGCGAAACCCGCGCCCAGGCTATGCACGAGTCCGAGTTCAGCTCCTAGAACCTGTCTATCACCACACTGGCCGCGCAGTTGTTGAACGACCTCGTGAAAATGGAACAGCGACCCTGGCATACCTGAATGTGCAAAAGACAATAAACCACCATGGGTGTTGCAGGGTATGGTTCCGCCGTAAGTTATGTGACCGTCCTCAACAAAACTACCCCCCTCGCCCTTGAGACAAAATCCAAGGTCCTCCAACATCATAATCACCGTACCTGTAAAGCAGTCATAAACACCAGCGACATCAATATCTTTGGGCGTACAACCTGCCATGGCGTAGGCTCTGGCACTTGACTGCACTGCGCCAGTCGTGGTGAGGGAAGGCATTAGAAAAATATGCTCGTGTGTGTAGCATTCGCCGCCACCTAAAATATAGACAGGTTTACGGATACCAAGCTCTTTTGCACGTTGCGCCGAAGTAACAATAAATGCGGCTCCGCCATCTGAAATGAGTGAACAGTCCAATTTATGATAAGGCGTCGTCACGTAAGCAGAATTGAGCACATCGGAAACTGTCAGCGGCAAAGTCATTTGCGCACCAGGCGTGCTCCTAGCATGCTCTCGATGTATTACCGCCACCTGTGCGAACTGCTCTTGTGTTGTACCAAATTCCAACATATGTCTGTGTGCGGTCATTGCGAATGTATTGGCTACAGGTATACCGAATGGCATTTCATATTGTTGATCACGACTTTCCGTCATCGACCGAATCGCCAAGTCTGGAGTCAAACCGGTCAGCAAACTGTCCCCTCCAGCGACCAAAATCGTCTCAGCCAAACCACCCGCAATAGCAGCAGCGGCAATATTGAACATCGTTGCTGCAGTAGCACCAGAAACCTGCAGCGTATTGGAAAAAGTGGGTTGTATGCCTAGGTACTCGCTCAAAGCCACACTGAAGCGATGAAAAGGCGAAGAAAAAGCGTGGCTGCACAGAACTCCATCAACCTGATGTTTTTCAATACCAGCGTCGGCCATTGCTCTACCCGCAGCGTAAGCAGCAAGCGCAAGTGCACTCTTACCAGGGACACGCCCAACCGCTGAAATACCGGCCCCTATGACCGCCGACTTACCCCTAAGCGTATTTTTGACCATAAGCATGCTCGTTCATTTAATGTGACGATGGGACTGGCTCAACAATTAACTCAATTTGCGTTGCTTGGTTGAGTTGAACAGGAGAAAACCCCTCGTAGGAGTCCTGGAAAAGAAGCGTTACACAAACACGCATGGATCCACACTGCCTTTCTGTTCTGACTGAATGCACATCTTTAAAAAGAAGAATAGATACGCTAGAAATCGAACTCTGGACTCAAAAACGACATTCGGATAGTATCCATAAATGAATTCTACCAAACAACCATTTGATTGGTTACCTACACCAGAGACGATTGAACATTCAAGACTCAGTGCATTTTTGCGTCAAGTGGGTGAGGCTAGCTTTGAAAGTCTAAGTTCAAGAGCGGATATCGACCCAGCTTGGTTGATGCAAGAGGTATTCGATTTCTGCGATATGCGGTTTTACAAACCGTATACGCAGATGCTTGACACCTCGCGAGGTATCGAGTTTGCCCGTTGGTGTGTGGGGGGCTCAACCAACATCGTTTTAAACTGCTTGGATCGTCACCGAGACACCCCCGTTTGGGATCAAATTTTTTTGGTATGGGAAGGTGAAGATCCAAAAAACCGCAGGACCTTAACTTACCGAGAGTTTGATGCTGAGGTTTGCCGCCTCGCAGGTGGATTGCTGACACTCGGCATCACTCGTGGCGATCGCGTAGGCCTTTATATGCCTAACCTGCCGGAAACGTTTATCGCTTTTTTTGCAGTACTGAAGATCGGTGCGGTACTGATGCCATTGTTTTCAGGTTTCGGCCCTCTACCCATTGCCTCCCGCTTGAATGATGGTCAAGCCAAAGCAGTTCTGACAGTAGATGCCGCATGGCGACGCGGATCCCCCGCCGCCATGAAATCGGTGCTTGATGAAGCGCTTAAAGAAGTGCCGAGTGTGCAGCATGTCATCGTTCTGAGACATCCAGGTGATATTCACCCAAATTACCCAATGCAGTCAGATCGTGATCATGACTGGGGTCATATCGTTGCATGCCAACCGAGCACACTAGAGACAGTTCAAATCGAGACTGACCAACCCGCATTGATTCTGTATACGTCTGGTACTACCGGCAAACCTAAAGGGTGTATCTGGACACACATCAGTTTCTTGGGGTCCATGGTAACGCGCGACATGCATATCTGTGGAGATTTTCAGCAAAAAGACAGATTCTTCTTCATGAGCGACATGGGCTGGATGGTTGGTGCCATGTGCGCATGTATCCCTAGTTATTTTGGGGGAAGTCTATTCGTGGCTGAAGGAACACCTGACTTCCCAGATACAGGCCGTTTCTGGCGCCTAATCCAAGAGCATAAGGTTACATATCTTGGAATCGCTCCAACACTCATTAGAGGCCTCATGACCTACGGCGAGGAACAAGTTGACAGTTATGATCTGTCCTCATTGCGTATAACTTGCTCTGGGGGTGAGGCGTGGACCGAGTCCGCCTGGCGCTGGTTCTTTGAACACGTTTGCAAAAAAAGAGTACCCATAATAAACATCGTTGGTGGCACAGAGGTTGGGGGATGTAATTTCACAGGAACCCTTCACCACCCCTTGCGGCCTGGATCCTTTGGTGCACGCGGGCTCGGTGCAGGTGTTGACATAGTTAATGAAAACGGACAATCGGTTGAACGAGGAAATGTTGGTGAACTCGTTTTGCGCAATCCAAACATCGGCATGACCATGGGGTTATGGCAAGACGATAACAGGTACTTGGACACCTATTGGCGCACCATTCCTGGGGTATGGGTTCACGGCGACTTTGCAATCTGCGACGAAAATGGTCTCTACTACATCTTGGGACGCAGTGACGACACGATCAAAATTTCTGGCAAACGCACCGGGCCCTCAGAAATAGAAACACTGCTGAGCGGGACCGGAAAAATACACGAAGCAGCCGTAATCGGAGTGCATGACGAAATAAAGGGATCAGCTATTGCGTGTATTTGCGTACCTCTACACGGTTTTCCATCTGACGAAGCACTTAAAAAAGAACTATCTGAAGCAATAGTCCATCAAATGGGCGCTTCATATCGCCCAGTATCGATATTGCTGGTCAGAGAATTGCCAAAAACAAGGAATATGAAAATAATGCGAAGAGTGTTACGCTCAGTATATGAAAATAATAATCCAGGTGATTTATCCTCATTAGTAAATCCAGAAACTGTTGAAGAGATACGTGAGATATATAAAAAATTAATAAATTACAAATAAATAATAAAATTAAACTATTCATTTGATTTAAAATAATCTGGCTTACCTGCTGGCCAGAATTCACCCCAAAGGAGCATACCTCCTTCAACATTTAACACCTCTCCGGTAATGAACTTACCTGAAGAAGCTGTTAAATATACAACTGCTTCAGCTATATCTTGTACATCACCAGCGTGTTTCATAGGATTGCATGAATAAAATGTAGGCAAGTTTTCAGGCTTATAATTTGTGAAACCGTGACTTTCTATAGATCCAGCACCTATACAATTTACTCTTACATTGTATGGTGCCCATTCTACTGCGATTGTTTTACTGAGTGCAATAACACCAGCACGGGCCGCTGTTGTATGCGCCATACCAGGTAATCCACGGTCAACTGCAGCAGTTATATTAACTATATTACCATGCTGCGAGTTTTTAACCCAACGTTTCATAGCCGATTGCATCATATACCAAGTTCCATTCAGATTGGTATCAATAACTGCATTCCATCCTTTTACAGAAAAATCTAAAGCATGAGATGCAAATTGACCACCAGCATTATTAACTAGTATGTCCAAACGGCCATGTTCAGTCCAAATAGCATCCATCAAATTATTAACTTGTTCTGGATCTCGAATGGTCATTGGATAAATCATGACTTCAACGTTAAATATTTCTTTAATTTTGGCAGCACAATCAGAAAGCTTATCTTCTTTCCTACCGCAAATAACTAATTTAGCACCAAGTCGTGCGTATAAAAAGGCAATGGCTTTACCAATACCACTTCCAGCTCCTGAAACTAAAACAACTTGATTTTTAAATAAATCATCTTTGAAAACAGTTGGCAAAGCTGCAAGTGCTTTATCAGCAAGACCAAATTCAGGTGTAATCTCTTCGATTGTCATAAAAAATACCATCAAAAATAAGTAATTAATAAAGATTTATTTTTTAAATATTCCAAAAAATAAAATTGAAGTTACTTGATCAACTAATTCTTTAAAAGAGCCTCTCTTTGGCTCGTACCATTCAGTAGTCCAATTTAAAGAGCCAAGAACAAATAATCGAAAAACATCTTTATTTAACGCTTCCCGCAATTCTCCATTTTCAAATGCTTCTTCAAACAGACTATCCCAATAGTCAGCATAAGCACGGCGTACAATTTTATGTCGTTCTTTTGCTTTTGAAGGGATTTGACTGTAAATTTTAATATTTGCAGATGTGTAATCACCATTACTTAACATTCCTGCAAGATGACCTTCTATAGCCGTTTTTACTTTATCTTGAAAGGTAGAATTTGAAGACAATGCATTAATTCGTATTCTGACTTCATTCTCAACATGCTCAATTCCTCTATTCAGCACATCAATTAATATACTTTCCTTAGAGTCAAAGTGATAATAAATACTTCCGGCTTTGATTTCAGATAATGAAGCAATCATTCGCAAAGTAGTAGCCGAATAACCATGATCCCGAAATAAACGAGCAGCTGAAAGTAATATTCTTTCTTTAGAATCAACATGAACAACAGGTATTTTATCAGGCATTTTATAGTAAATTCAAATTACATATATACTAGAAAAGATAATTTGTAACCAGAAATTATCCAATCATGCTGTATCCACCTGAAACGGATAAAACCTGCCCCGTTACATGACCTGCTACAAGTGAAGAAGATAAAAATACAACAGCATTCGCAATATCTTCTGGTCGTCCAATTTTACGCAGTGGCAATGATTTAGCAATTTTTACAATTTGTTCTGGTGTAAACATCTTATCTACATCGACCCACATACTATTTCCACCAACATCATTTGATTCAGAAGGTATCGTTACTCCAGGACAAACAACATTACAGCGAATACCATAACGACCGTTCTCTTTTGCAATAGTTTTCATAAAACTATTAACTGCAGCTTTAACACCACCGTAAACTGCCTCACGGGACTCACCTTGTCTACTTGCGTCAGAACTGATAGAAACAATAGAACCAAATTGGGCTGGAATCATTCGATCTAATGCAGTTTTAGTGCAATTTAAAACCCCCATATAATTAATTTGAATTATCTTGTTCCAAAATTCCGGTGTGGTTTCAGTAAAAAACATCAACTGATCCCATCCAACGTTGTTAACTAAACACTGGACAGTCCCACAATTTTTCTCAGCAACATCAAACATGTGTTGCACTTGATCTAATTGTGTTACATCAGTTTTAACTACTTGAATAGAACCTGACCCCAACTCTTTAGCAATAAGTGCTGTCTTCTCAGCCTGTACAGAGTCGACATCGCCAATGGTTATGTTAGCACCTTCTCGAGCGAATGCCATGACAATAGCCCGTCCGATATTAGAGCCGCCACCAGTAACAATAATTGATTTGTTTTTGAGGTCAAGTTCCATTTAAAATACTCCAATATATTCAAGGATTCTGCTTTAGATATTCAGCAGATTCTTTCTTGACAACTTCCATAACTACATCATCGTAAGCAGAGAACCAGTCTGTTTGCGCCACCCATTTAGTTCCATCCCACATGTCTATGCGTGTTTTTCCACCTCCACCATGGTCTTTGGCAGTAACATTTAATGGTGCAAATAAACCGTTACCATCAAAGTTACGAATACTCTCTAAACCACGCCGCATTTTATCCGGAGTGATCGGCCAACCATACTGTTTAATTGCAAGGCGTGCACCTTCAAAAACTGAAGCATAAATAGCAAGACCAGTATTGTAATAAACGTCATTTAGAACTTTTTTATCCCCATTACCTTTTCCTTTTTCATATAATTCTTTTACAATTTGTTGTAACAATGGATTATCACCACCAGCAACATTCGTACCACGCTTAAGTCCTTTAGCAACATCAGGACCTATGTTTGCAATATCAATCTCATTAGTCCAATTTACTGCGATGTATTTATCCATAGAAATACCATTACGCTTCATCTCTCTCGAAGCAACGACGTGCATGTTTGAAAAACCCCAATTAATTATCCAATCAGGATTTGCACGGCGTATTTGAGTCCAAGCTGCTGCTTGATCATTACCAGGAAGTGGATAAGGATATAATTGTAAATCAAATCCTTCTCTTGCAGCCAAGGATTTTAAGACAGAAATAGGCTCTTGACCAAAAGGATAATCAATGTAAAGGAAAGCGACCTTAACTCCCTTTAAATTATTATTACTTTTTGTTTTAATATAATGTATATCGTTGGCGGCTTGACCCCAATAGGTTGGTCCTATCGGAAATATCCATTTAAATACATCACCATCGATAGCATCTCCTCTGCCTACAAAGGACTGAATCATTACTTGGCTTTCTTTCATTGCTCTAGGTAGAACTGCACGAGAAACAGGCGTCGAAAGAAAATCAAAACTTATAGCGCCCTCTCTTTTCATTTTTTCATAACATTCTATACCTCTTTGAGGTTCATTTCCATGATCTTGCGCCATGATTTCAATTTGATGACCTTCTATGCCTCCTTTTAGATTTAAAAGTTGAGCATAATCTCGTGTAGCCTGAATTAATTGAGGCGTAATAAATGTATATGCTTTACTGATATCGTAACATAAAGCAAATTTTACTGGTTGAGCCCATGCAGATCCAAGCCCGGTAAAGGTGAATAAAATTACTGTCAATAAATTTCGAATTTTCTTAATCATTTTAATCCTTTGTTTGTTTGAAAAAATTTATAGAAATACATATAAAATTATATGCTTTTTAAAATCACGTTAGCCATCGCTTTCTACGACTATAATGCTTTATTTTATGAAAATCTCTCCCTGCAGAACCACCTAAATAAAATTCTTTAATATCTGGATTATTTTTCATTGCAATTGAAGAGTCATGCATAACCATCTTACCATTTTCAATTAAATATCCTTCAGAAACAATATCGAGAGCAGCCAATGCATTTTGCTCTACCAATAAAACTGTTAATTTTTCTTCTTTATTGATACGACTAATAATATTGAAAATTTCCACAACCAAAAATGGCGCTAAACCAAGACTCGGTTCATCTAACATAAGAAGTTTAGGCTGTGTCATCAATGCTCGACCTATGGCCAGCATTTGCTGCTCACCGCCAGAGAGATAGCCTGACTCAGCAGTGCGACGTTCGTAAAGTCTTGGAAAATATGAATACACTCTTTCAATATTTAATTTCATTTGAGTTAGAGATCCTTTAACGGCAGATGCAGCAATTAAATTTTCTTCTGGCGTCAGATGCTCGAACACTCGGCGCCCCTCAAGCACATGAGCTATTCCAAGTCTAACTCTCTCTTGGGCTGGCATTTGCTTGATTGACTGACCCATGAATAAAATATCTCCTCGCGTTACCTCTCCCCTTTCAGCTTTAAGCAATCCACTTATAGATTTCAGAGTTGTACTTTTACCAGCACCATTTCCACCTAATAAAGCCACCATAGACCCCTCAGGAACGCTCAGTGAAACTCCTTTTATTGCAAGAGAAACAAAGTCATATATAACTTCAATATTATTTAATTCCAACATAGGTTTTGAAACAAAAATTTTATTTTCATTAATACTTTTAGAGTTTATATTAAAATTTTCCATAATATTTTAACTCCTTATTTCTGCTGATATCCAAAAGGCCACACTAATAAATAGTCTCGTAAATTATTGTAAAGTTTACCTAAACCCATAGGTTCTATCAGCAAGAATATTATTATCATACTTCCATAAACTGCATTGGGAAGATGAGAAAGAGTTTCAATTCCAAGCGGCATATTTAAAGTAACAGCTAACCAACCGAAAAAATTGTTCATTTGACCTGGCATTAACAATATAAATGCTACTCCAAAAAAACTTCCAATAATGCTACCCAATCCCCCGACTATAACCATTGCCAAAAGTTCAATTGAAATATTAATAGAAAATTGTTCTGGTGTGGCAGCTCGATAAAAAGTAAAGATAAGAATGGCACCGCTTACGCCTCCTATGAATGAAGAAGCAGAAAAAGCTATTAATTTATAGTAAAAACTATGCACACCTATCACAGCGGCTGCAAAATCTTTTTCGCGTACGGAAATTAATGCTCTTCCCAACGATGATCGCTTCAGATTGAGCATAAATATAGTAACTATTAAACACCAAGCAAGCGCTATATAATAAAATGAGATTTCTCCATCTAGCAATTGACCAAACAAATATACAGGAGGCGCCTGAAGAGTAGCTTGCGTTCCACCACTGATTGCAGGTACATGTGATATTACCCAATCCATGCCAAATTGAAGTGCGAGTGTACTAAGTGCTAAATACAGTCCTTTGACACGCAAGGCTGCAAAAGCAAATCCTACTCCAATAACAGAAGCCATACAGCCCCCTAGAAGCAGCGATAACTCCCAGGGTATACCGAATCTATTTGCATGAATTGAAGTGTATGCACCAATACCCATTACAGCTGCATAACCAAAGTGAAACTGACCCGCCCAACCTATGACTAAATTCAACCCCAGAACAGCTGACGTCCAAACCAACCATGGCAGTAAATATGTACTGAGTGCCAGAGATGAAAAAACAAAAGGTGCTATGAGACTTAATAGCAATAAAGCTGCGACCATCCAGCGATCAACAGGAATCGGAAAAAAAATCCTATCCTCAGCATATTTAGTGTGATAAACACCTGCTTGTCGAAAAAACATGTTATATCCTTTCGATATCGTGACGGCCAAATAGACCATGTGGTCGTATTAAAATAGTAATTATCAGTGTTGCAGCGACTACCAAGTCTCGACTTCCGCCACCTACAAGGGCATCCAAATAACCAGAAGCTACACCCTCAAAAATACCAAGCAATATTCCCGCTAAAACAGCCCCTCCAATGCTGTCGAGACCACCAAGTACCGCAACAGTAACCCCTTTTAGTAACAGTGATGAAAGGGACTGATCAACACCTTGAACTGAGCTCCACAAAACCCCAGCAACCGTTGCTACTACAGCAGATATGGCCCAAGATAAGGCCACACCCCTCTCTACTGAAATGCCTACAGACCAAGACGCGGTGTAATCGTCTGATATCGCACGCAAGACAATACCTCTACGCGTACGGAAAAAAAGTACAAAAATTCCGAACAATATTAAAGCTACACCGGCACCAATTACATATGCCCAGTTTAATAATATAGGACCTAAAAATAAAGGATCATCACTAATACCAATTTTCATAGGTCTTGCACTGCCTCCCCATATACTCATAGAGATAGATCGAAAGAAAATATCCAGCCCCAAAGTCATCATTAATATCATTATTATGGGTCTTCCAGCTAATCGGCGCAATGCAACACGCTCTATTCCTATTCCAAGTAGAAACATCGTTATTAATGCAAGTGGAATTGCATACCAAATACCAATATTAAATATGTTTGCATAGCCAAGTACGACATATGAACCTAACATGACCATAGCACCTTGCGCCAGATTTGGAACAGAAGACGATTTATAAATTAAAACTATTCCTAAAGCAACAAGACTGTACATTAATCCAATTAATGCACCATTAATCGCAAGCTCACCCAACATAACTATATCCATGATTAAACCTCTTCCACTTTAAGGATTCGTTCAGTAACACCTATTTCACCAGATTCATATGTAATTTGTGCTTTCATTTCTACTGTCATATTTCCATTGTATATAGCATCAATGATTGGTTTATACCGCTCTTCAACCACATTGCGTCGTAACTTACGCGTTCTGGTAACTTCTCCGTCATCAGCATCAAATTCTTTATGAAGACTCACAAACCGTCTTAAATTCAGTGAAGAAGGTAATGTTTTATTAACCCGTGAAATTGCACTCTTTATCAATTCAAGTACTTCCGGTTTTTGTGATAAATCTGCATATGACATATAAGAAACACCATGGGTTTCAGCCCAATGACCAACTGACTCCTTATCAATGCAAACTATTGCAGATAAAGTATCTTTATTCTTTCCTAAAACTGCTACATCTTTTATAAAAGGACTGAACTTTAATCTATTCTCAATGTAGTTAGGAATATATTTTTCTTTTTTGCTTGTATAAACCACCTCCGACACGCGACCTAAAACAACAAGATGGCCATCTTTTTCTAAATACCCTGCGTCTCCTGTATGCAGCCAACCATCTTGCAGCGCTTCTTTGCTTGCTTCAACTTGTTGAAAATACCCAGAAAAGACACTTCCTGAACGAATTAGAATTTCTCCTAAATCATTAATCTTAACTTCGACATTGGGAAGCGGTCGTCCTACAGTATGCAACCTAACTTCATCCATATCTTGAATTGCATTGAATGCACAAGTTTCAGTTTGCCCATAAAGTTGTCTTAATTTGACACCCAGTGCTCTATAGAAAATAAAGCTATCTTCTCCTATGGCTTCACCTCCAGTAAACGCATTTCGCATCCGCGTTAATCCGAGTTGATCTTTAATCGGACCATATACAATCAATTCACCTAACTGCCTTAACAACTTCACCATAACAGAAGACTTACCACCTTCCAATTGAATTCTCTCGGCATTTAAAGCTATATTCATAAAAAAGTGATAGATCAGCTTCTTAACAGGCGTGGAACCTTCCATCCGCACCTGAATCATGGTGAGCATATTGTCCCAGCTGCGAGGAGCAGCCAAATAAAATGTTGGTGCTATTTCACGGAGATCACGCAATACTGTTTCTTGACGTTCAGGAATATTTATAACAAATCTCAAGGCTACACCAGCACCTACGGTCATCGCAAAATCGCCTACCCAAGCCATCGGTAAATAAGCCAAAATTTCTTCACCAAAGTCAAATGCTTTGCCAAGGTAAGCATTACGCACACCAGAAAGTAATGCCCTGTGGCTAATTACAACACCCTTAGGCTTGCCTGTAGTTCCTGATGAGTGAATCAGAACAGCGGGACCATCAGGTTCAGATCTGCTCAAAAGAGAATCTCGAAGTCCTTTTTCTTCTTGCAACCTATTAGCACCTATAGCTATTATTTTTTCCCAAGAAATCAAACCGGTATGAGGATAACTGGCCATTCCCCTGGGATCTGCATAAATAATATGATCAATATGTGCTAAATCGTTTTCCTCCATTTGCTCATCTGAAATTTCAAATGCAATCGCTTTGTCAACCTGTTCTTGATCGTCAGCAAGCACAAATTTAACATTTACTTCCTGTGCAAAATAGCGTATTTCTTCTGGTGTTGCGTCTGGGAAAACAGGCATTGCATAGCCACCTAGAACGCCTACCCCCAACATACTTGTATATAATTTGATCCGGTTATCACCCAGAACCATCAAAGTTTGGCTCTTTTCAAATCCTAAGCTTTCGATACCTGCGGCAAAATTTAAAGTTTGCTCTAACATCTGAGACCAAGTGATCTCCTGCCAAATACCGAAATCTTTTTCTCGCATTGCAACTTTATTAGAAAATAATTGCGCATTATTTTCTAATAGTTTAACAAGGGTAGTATCTGTATTAAAATCCCATGACTTATTTGAATTGTTACGTTCAGCAAGCTTATTTTGCACCATGTGCGTCTCCCAAGTAAGCCTTGACGACTCGAGGGTCAGCTACCACCTCAGAGGGTATTCCAGTACCGATGATGCCACCGTAATTCAACACCATCATGCGGTCGCAAATACCTACTATCACATCCATGTGATGTTCAATCATCAAAACTGTGATGCCGCGCTCATCACGTGCATCTAAGATGAAACGCGCCATATACTCCTTCTCTTCTTGGTTCATACCAGCCATAGGTTCATCGAGGACCAAAAAAGTTGGTTCTGCAACCAAGGCACGCGCCAGCTCAACACGTTTCTTTAGTCCTATTGGAATGCTATCAACCAACTGATTTCTTACACTTTGGAGTTGAAGAAAATCTATAACCTCCTCAACTTTTTGTCTTTGAAGCAACTCATCTTGCTGGCTCATCCACCAATAAAAAAGAGTGCCGATCACACTCGGTTTCATATGAATATGTCGTCCCAACAAAATATTGTCGAGAACACTCATTCCATTAAATAGTGCTAAATTCTGGAAAGTTCTAGAGACGCCCAAAGTAGCAACTTTGTGCGGGGGCAATCCAACAATATCCCTGCCATTCAACAAAATCTGCCCCTTTTGGGGTGGATAAAAACCACTGATAGCGTTTGTCATGGTCGTCTTACCGCTGCCATTGGGGCCCACTAAGCCGAAAATTTCCCCTTTGTTAATTTTAAGATTGATGTCTGTGAGCGCAACAAGTCCACCAAACCTTCGCTCAATAGATCTGCACTCCAAAACTGGCACACCCAATACATCATTGTTTTTTTCATGGATGCTCATTTCACTTATTTCCCAACTTTGGTAACAGTGTCAAGTGAATAGGATGTTGACTAATTCCAGTCTCATCCTGTAGTTTGCTCATCAGAGCTGAAATAGGAACTGTTTCAAACATAGGAAAGTCCAGTATCGTATGTTGAATTCATAAATATATGTTAGACCTGTTTTCTTCGAATTAAAATAGGGTTAACCATATACTTTTAGACTGTTAAAAAGAAAACACATGTTGATCACATGCTCACTTCCTGAAATTGCAATAGAAAAAGGTACTATTCCTGCACCAAAATCAAGAACCATAAGTTCAGACATCTTATGCACCTTTTTGCCCTTGATTTGTCTGCCACCGATGCTGCAAGACTCAGTGGTTTGAAGGTCAGAGGCACGAAAACAATCGCCTAAGACATCCGTATATAAATGCTTGCATTTTGCGCAATGCAATCGTATTTTCAGGTGGAACTTGAATCCAATGAATCCTAATTTTGATTCATGCGAATTCGCGACAAATTCGTTCGAGTCGCTGAAGGTAAAACACTCGTGATTAGATTGCTGAAGTAGATTAATAGGGTTTAAAAACGAGTCATTCCTAGAACTTTCGAAACCACATTGAAAGCCCTTCCCTGAAATAAAGTGAGTCACAACAGCATCTTCAGCACCAATGGATGACCTGGTTTCGATGAATTGGTCGACTGTTGAATAGGAAAGCACTTCAGGGTCAATCATACAAAAATGAGTTCGTCAGGATTCAAGACAATTCAACTTTATGGCGTCAATTGTGGAGTTATGCTTAGCAACGGTTTGCTCAATTCAATCGGGTCGAAGAACACCTTTTTGAAGTGCCTCTCAGAGAAATAGAGTTTTGTTAGAAGCATAGAAATCCTTTTTATTAAAATTTCTAATTGGCAATCCGCTTTCATTGCGTTTATTCCTAAGTAACATTTTTTCTAATTACCTTACTAGTAAGAACGAGGTAAACCCATCACATGATTGGCTATGTAATTGAGCAACATCTCTCTATTTACAGGTGCTGTTCGCATCAGACGAACCACACCATAAAGGTCATAGAGTCCAAACTCTTTTGTGAATCCACTTCCACCCATGACCTGTATAGAACTATCGACAGCCTTTATACCGGCCTCAGCAGATGCATACTTTGCGATGTTGGAAAATTCACCCGCAGGCAAATTTTGATCAAAAGCCCAAGCTGCCTTTAGCGTCATTAAAGTTGCCAACTCAATCTCACTACGGGCAATTGCTAGCGGATGCTGCACTCCCTGATAGGCGCCAATGGGTGTGTCTCTAAATACTTTACGCTCATTTGCATAATCTACGGCACGTTTCAATGCAAATTGTCCAACACCGGTACAAAGACTTGCAACGATGATTCTCTCTGGATTGAGAGTATCAAAAAGAATATTAAATCCCTTATCAACTTCACCAACGACATCATCTAACGACAAAGGAACATTATCAAAGAATAATTGCCATTGTGACTCAGGCATTGGAAAAGAGATTGAAATACGTGTTTTAGAAATACCAGGTTGCTTCATGTCAACCATAAACAAAGTAAATCCATCTGTTTTTGAAGCACTTTCGCCCTTATTTTTTGTTCTCGCAAAAACCAAGGCGTAATCAGCTGTATTTGCATCAGTAATGTAAATTTTCTGGCCATTCAACAAGAATTTATTACCGTCTTTTTTTGCAACAGATGTTATTTCCATCGTATTGGTTCCGGCATTCGGTTCAGTGATTGCAAAGCAAAATTTCTGCTTGCCTGAACATCCTTGTGGCAGAAAACGCTGCTTCATCGACTCACTTGCATGCTTGGCTAAGAGCCCCATTGTCATAGTCGGGCCAACCACTAAGTTAAGCAAGGGAATACCATTTCTGGCGAGGCCTTCCATAAACAAAGCCATTTCGGTCATTCCCAAGCCTGATCCTCCATAAGCCTCGGGCACCATCAATCCCAAATAACCATCTTCAGCAATTTGTGCGTAAAGCTCATGTGGCGTCTCAGCCCGCTCTGCATAGGTTTTCCAATACCGATGATCAAATTTTTTACTAATTCTATCCCCATATTCGAGGATCATTTGTTGCTCTTGCGACAATTCAAAATTCATGAAAAAAATCCTTTTCTAACGGAGCAAATAATTTTTTAAAAATCTTCAAATGAGGAAATATTTTAAAATTTAAATTATTATTTAATTAAAATAAATGAAATTACTTAAGAGTTGATGGAAATACGGGGGGACGCTTTGCACGTGCAGCAGCAACACCCTCAGCCGCGTCCTTACCCATAAAACACATCATCTCCATAGCCAAGGAGCTTTCAAAGATCGGGCGTGCTTGGTCAAGCCAGCCATTGAGTGATCTTTTTGTGTAACGAATGGCCTGCTGACTGCCTTTACCTAATTTTTGAGCTACGCTAAGGGCTTTGTCCATTAATTCAGATCGTGGCACGCACAAACTAACCAGACCAATTCGTTCAGCTTCCTTACCCGTCACAAATTCCGCTGTCATGAGGTAGTATTTTGCCTTGGCCATTCCACACAACAGAGGCCACAAAATAGCAGCATGATCACCAGCAGCTACACCAATTTTAACGTGGCCATCTGTAATTTTCGCTTCCTCGGCCATGATACTAATATCGGCAATAAAAGCGACAGCAAGTCCTGCGCCAACAGCAATGCCATTAATGGCAGAGATAATAGGCTTTTCACAACTCAACATGTTGTACACAATATCTGCCGCCTCCTTAAGCGTATTATTCAATGCTTCAGGATTGCCTACCATACTTTCGACCCACTCAAGATCCCCTCCGGCTGAGAAAGCTTGGTCACCAGATCCGGTGATCACAATGACTCTGACATTCGGATCCTCGTTAACAACATTCCAAATCTTAGTCAGCTCCCAGTGCAAACGTGCGTTAGTAGCATTCATCACTTCTGGACGGTTAATGGTAATAAGCAAAACACCATTCTTTTTGTGATCGAACAATAAAAACTGGAAATCACTGTAGTTCATAAAAAAAAACCTTTCGAGTCATTTTAAATTTCAAATCGTCAGCCTGAAGTTAACGATTTGTTGAATTTTACTTTAAATGGAGAAATTAAAATTTTTTATTAGAATCAAAAACTTAATGCAAGTCGCGTTCCTTGATCTATTGCACGCAATGCATCAAGTTCTTGTGCTTGCTCAGCGCCTCCAATGACGGTAGAGAATACACCCAAGCGTTTTAAGTCAAGGTGTAAATCAAAAACACTGTCTTGCCCTGCACAAATGACTATAGTGTCAGCTTTCAGCAATTGTGGAGTTCCATTAATTGTTAAATGTAAACCCTGTTCATCAATACGCTCATACGTACATCCAGACAGCATCTGCACATTTCGACGTGATAACTCTGACTTTATAGCCCAACCTGTAGTCATACCTAATCTACGTCCCATCTTTTCGGGCTTTCTTTGCACAATAGTTACTTCACGAGAAATAATTTGAGGTAATGATTTTTTAATTCCACCGATCGAATTTTCAGATGGATCGACGCCCCACTCTTCTTGAAAATGCGCTATTGATTTAGCATCATAGCTTTCACTTAATTCAACTTTTTCACCCACTAAAAACTGAGCGACATCAAAACCCACGCCACCAGCACCCATCACTATAACTTTTTGTCCAGCAGTCACAAGTCCGGACAATAGATCTACATAGTTAACAACTTTTAATTTATCACTACCTGGAATTTCAACTTGTCTAGGTAACACACCCGTTGCAATGACGTAATGATCCAATTGTTGTTTGAATAAATAATTTGCATCTACGCTGCAGTTCAATTTAACCTGAACACCTAAAACATCAAGTTTTATACGATAGTATTTAATCAGCGCATCAAACTCTTGCTTTCCAGGTACTTTACGAGCCAAATTAAGCTGACCTCCAATATCTGAGCTCGCTTCAAACAGAGTGACTTTATGACCACGTTCAGCAGCTGTAATGGCACAAGCCAAACCTGCAGCACCAGCGCCGATGATTCCTACTTTTTTAGTTACAGATTTTCGATCCAGCAAAACTGCATATTCAAGCTCATTACCGGCTTTAGGGTTCACTAGGCAACTCGCCGTACGCTCAGAAAAAATATAATCAAGACATGCTTGATTACATGCAATGCAGGTATTAATTTCATCTGCACGTCCTGTAGCTGCTTTATTTACGAAATCTGGGTCGGCTAAGAATGGGCGCGCCATAGATACCATATCAGCATCTTCACTGGACAGTAATTCTTCAGCTATAGCGGGATTATTAATTCGGTTAGAAGCTATGATAGGAATGCTGACAACTTTCCTGATGCGCGCTACGGCAAAGCGCCACGCTGCTCTGGGAACAACATATCCAATCGTTGGAACTCGTGATTCGTGCCACCCAATACCTGTGTTGAGAATGTCCGCACCAGCTTGCTCCACTGCTTGGGCAAGCGTCAAAATCTCGTTTAAAGGCGCCCCTCCTTCAACCAAATCGATGGCAGATATTCGGTACATGATGAGAAAAGATTGACCTAGCCTTTCACGTGTACGTCGAACAATCTCTAATGGAAGACGTAAACGATTTTCAAGTGATCCCCCAAATTCATCCTCACGATCATTTGTCCGAATCACAGTAAATTGATTGAGTAAATATCCTTCGGACCCCATAATCTCCACGCCGTCAAAGCCAGCACGTTGTGCCAACTCAGCGCAGTGAACAAAATCTTCGATTGTTGCCCAAACCTCTTCTGTGCTCAAGGCTCGCGGAACTTTAGGGTTGATGGGAGATGGTATCGCTGAGGCCCCAACTGGTTGTTTTACTTTTGCATTTCTACCAGTATGTAATACCTGAAGAATAATTTTACCTCCCGCATCATGAACTGCTTGAGGTATAGGTCTCAATGTATCCGCATCCTCTTGAGTTAAGAGCGCGGGTCCGTTCTCGTCGAGTAATCCCTCCAAGTTGGGCGCATAACCTCCAGTGACAATTAGCCCCGCACCACCACTTGCGCGAGAGCCATAAAAGAGGGCAAGTCGCTCAATAGAACGCTCCATCATTTCCAGTCTCGTGTGCATAGATCCCATCATGACCCGGTTGCGCAATTGATGCGAACCAACATGAATTGGTGACAGAAGAAATGGAAATGTGGTGTTCTTTCCCGATGCAACAGGATTACCCGACTCAAGGCCGAAATTTTTCTTCGGTTCATCAAAACTCATAGGCATTGTCTCCTGATCTTTTTAAATGAATCCAGAACAGCATTTGAAACGGGTAATTTCAGATACGTTTAACTAGCGCATCAGCAATAAACAAGAGGCCGAATCGCCCAATTTTTACTTCCCCGCATACACTCAAATCTTGATGCAACCCGCATGAATGCTGGATCTCAGACAGTTAAGTACTTGGGGAACTGTTTATTTGGGAGGACCTCGAACTGTTGACTACCTAACGTATGTTCGATATCATAAGCTCAATATTTTTTTTTGCAAGCTCTACAAGAATTCTCGATTCGCAGTTTTTTTCTTAACTTTTTAAAAACAATTTAAATCTAAATTGGAGTACTTTGGTATGATTTTAAACGATGATCAATTGGCGATTCAAGCGCTTGCAAAGCGCTTTTCAAGTGAACAGTTACGTCCACATTACCAAAAGCGAGAAACATCTACCGTCATTGACCGCGAGCTGTGCAAATCAATGGGCAGTTTGGGTTTGATAGGTGCAGATCTACCAGAGATCTACGGAGGAATGGGGCTAAGTGGTGTAAGTACGGGATTGATTATTGAGGAAATTGCCTATGGCGATTTCAATGTGAGTTATGTTCAGTTGCTGGCTTCCCTTATGGGGATGATTCTTCATCGCAATGCGCGTACTGAGCTTGCCCATCAATGGGTGCCAAAACTCATCAGTGGAGATGCGCTAGTTGGCTTGGGTTTAACTGAACCCCGTGGTGGGTCTGATGCCGCGAATCTTCAGGTTAAAGCACGTAAACTGGGAGATGAATACATCATCTCCGGTGAGAAAACCTCTATATCTTTTTCTGAACAAGCAGAAGCAATAGTTCTTTTTGCGCGAACCGGAAAACACGATGAAGGTGCAAGAGGTATAAGTGCTTTTTTAGTTCCACTTGACCTTCCTGGGATTCAACGCACAACCTTCAACGATGTAGGCAGCAAAATAGTTGGACGCGGCTCAGTATTTTTTGACGATGTACGCATACCGGAAACAAACCTTCTGGGTAATGAAGGTGGGGGGTTCAGCCAGGTCATGCAAGGCTTCGATTACAGTCGAATTCTCATTGCTCTTCAATGCATCGCTGCAGCCCAGGCTTCGATAGATGAGACTTGGGAATATGTAAAAGAGCGTGAAACATTCGGTGCGCCTTTAGCACAATACCAAGGCGTAACATTCCCAATTGTTGAATTTGAAACACTGCTTTCTGCTTGCAGACAACTGTGCTATCACGGTCTTGGCTTGCGTGACGCTAACCTGCCGCATACGGCAGAAGCTGCGATGGTTAAGTGGATGGGGCCCAAAACCGCCTTTGATGCAATCCATCAGTCCATCTTAACCATGGGTCACTATGGATGGTCAATGGATCACCCACACCAACAAAGACTGCGAGATGTGATGGGCTTAGAAATCGGTGATGGAACTGCCCAAGTCATGAAACTTATAGTCGCACGCGAACGAGTAGGTCGTATGGCTCTTCAATACAGCAAAGATAAAAAGAAATGACTGACGATAACGCCGTACTTATCCACATTGAATCTAATGTAGGTATTATAGAAATTGCACGTCCTGATAAGTTCAATTGCCTTTCTATTAATGTTTTACAAGGTATTGACCAGGCACTTGATCAATTTGAAAAACCAAGCTTGGATATAAGAGTAATTTTAATCCGATCACAAGGCCAACATTTTTGTACTGGGGCAGATTTAGAACAGGTTAAAAGTTTACTAACCAATCCAGAAGAATTAAGCGATTTTATTAAGTTTGGACACTCTGTATTTGCACGATTAGAAAGTAGCAAATTTCCAATTGTTGCAGCATGTCAAGGATTAACGTTGGCGGGTGGATGTGAGTTAATGCTGGCTTGCGATATAGTATTCGCATGCGAGGGATCACGTTTTGGTGATCAGCACGCACAGTTTGGCCTTGTTCCCGGATGGGGCGGCACACAACGTTTAACACGAGTATTAGGACTTCGCCGAGCATTGGACCTGTTTTATAGCGCACGGTGGATAGATGCTCAAACTGCACTCAATTGGGGTTTAGTCAATTACGTAGTTCCAGAAGATAAATTACATCTTGAGGCATTGAACTATTGTCTGAAAATGGTCAATAGAAGTCAACTTGGTTTAGTTACGATGAAAAGTCTAGCTCGCACAGGACAAGATTTAACATTGAACGAAGGACTCGAACTTGAAGCAAATCTAGCTCCTGAAATACTTATGGGCTACGATGTGAATGAAGGTATATCTGCTTTTATAGAACGACGCAAACCAAAATTTAATTTACGCTAACACTAAAGAGCTGGCAGGAAATTTAAGAATGACAATAATTAATTCCCTAATCTCAACTCATGAAGAAGAGTATAGAAAAAATTTTGAGGCTTATCAAGATTTAATTGAAAACCTGCGTGCTCTTCGACAACAAGCCCTAGAAGGCGGAACACAGAAAGCACGGGAAAAACATACAGCGAAGAAGAAAATGCTTCCGCGACATCGCGTAGAAGCTTTAATAGATCCGGGCTCGCCTTTTCTCGAACTCGCCATGCTTGCTGGCGAAGGTATGTATGAGGATGTCCCCCCCGGGGGAAGCATAATTACTGGCATCGGTCTGATCAACAATCGACCGTGCATGATCATAGCCAATGATGCTACTGTAAAGGGTGGCACTTATTACGGAATGACATGCAAAAAACATGTCCGCGCTCAGCAAATTGCATCTCAGCATCGCTTGCCCTGTATCACCTTGGTAGACAGTGGCGGCGGCTTCTTACCTGATATGGCCAATATTTTTCCTGATGTTGGTCAATTCGGAAGTATCTTTAATAATCAAGTACGAATGTCTGCCGAAGGAATTTCCCAAATTGCCGTAGTGATGGGGCCTTGTACGGCGGGAGGCGCCTACATTCCTGCCTTATCGGATGAAGTTGTCATTGTGAAAGAACAAGGCTATATGTACTTGGGCGGGCCTGAGCTGACGTATGCAGCAACAAGTGAAACTGTAGATGCAGAATCACTTGGTGGTGCTCAAATGCACTCTAGCTTAAGTGGGGTGACTGATTACATGGCGATAAATGATCAACATGCACTTCAAATCACGCGTAATTTAATCCGCAACTTATCTGAATTACCTTCACCGCGCTGGACAAGGGAAGCTACGCGTCCTCCCAATTATGAATGCGCAGAGATTCAAGGGATCATAAGCCGCAATAGCAAAATCCCCACAGACACTCGTGAAATACTGGCACGATTGTTAGACGGGAGTCAATTTGATGAGTTCAAACCACTCTTTGGCGATACATTATTAACTGGTTTTGCACGCATTCACGGCTATAAAATTGGAATATTAGCAAACCAGGGCGTTTTATTCACAGACAGTGCGACAAAAGCTGCTCACTTCATCGAATTGTGCTGTCAACGTGACATTCCATTATTGTTTTTGGCTGATGTCACTGGCTTCATGGTGGGCAAAGCCGCGGAACAGGCTGGTATTGCTAAAGCGGGGGCCAGAATGATTACCGCTATGGCTTCAGCTAACGTGCCAAAGTACACCATTCTGATCGGCTCTTCATATGGCGCAGGTTATTTGGCGATGTGCGGAAGACCTTTTAATCCTACAGCCATGTTTGCTTGGCCAAATGCGCGCTCTGCCATTATGGGCCCAGAGCAAGCGGCAACAGTGCTTGCATTAGTGAGAGAGCAAAATAACAAGGCCAAAGGCTACTTTTGGACCTCAGAGGAAATGGAAGCCTTTAAAGAACCTGTGCGAAAAGTTTATGAAGAATTTCAACCTGCAAGTAATTTTTCTCGCAATTTATGGGTCGACGGGATCATTGAACCAACAGAAACTCGTGACGTAATGGGTTTGCTTTTAGAGCTTGCCTCAAGGACACAGGTTAAATCAACGCCATTTGGCGTATTCCGTTTTTGAGGTTCAGATGCCAAATATCCACAAAGTATTAATAGCTAATCGTGGGGAAATCGCCTGCCGTATTGCTCGTACCTGTAGGCAGCGCGGCTTGGCAGTAGCCACCATACATTCAAGTGCTGATAGACAGGCAAAGCACGTGCGAGAAATAGGCGAGTCGATCGAAGTTGGAGGACCAGAGGCTAAGGACAGTTATTTGAATATTGCTGCAATTATTGCTGCGGCTCAATATGTTGGAGCTGATGCTATTCATCCAGGATATGGATTTTTGTCGGAACAGCCCAGCTTCGTTATCGCAGTAGAAGCTGCAGGCCTTGTTTTTATTGGCCCAAGAGCAGAGACTATGGAACGACTAGGCTCTAAATCTGGGGCAAAAATAGAAGCAGCAAAGCTTGGTTTACCTATTTTGTTAGGCAGTGAAAATGCGATGGAGAATACCGCAGAAGTAGCCAGTCTGATTAAGACAATGACACTGCCAGTGATACTTAAAGCAGTCGCTGGAGGGGGTGGTCGTGGTATGGCCATCATAGAAAATCTGGAAGGATTAGAAAATCGTATAACTAGCGCTATGCGCGAGGCAGAGAAATCATTCGGACTTGGGGACCTCATTGTTGAACCTTACTTGAAAAATGTTCGCCACATTGAGGTTCAAATTCTTGGGGATGGCCATGGCAATGTTCTCCACCTATTCGATCGTGAATGCACTTTACAGCGACGCCATCAAAAAATAATTGAAGAAGCTCCTGCATCGGGATTAAGCCAATATCTTCGTCAATCCATGTGGGATGATGCTGTCAAATTGGCTTCAAGTGTTAAGTATCGGGGATTAGGCACAGTTGAGTTCATAGTTCAGAATCGGCGCTATTTTTTCCTTGAGGTGAATCCTCGGTTACAAGTTGAGCATCCTGTAACCGAATCTGTACTTAATTTAGATCTTGTAGATCTCCAATTGCATATTGCAATCTACAACTCGCTTCCTTTTGATCAAACAAGTATCAAATGCAATGGAAATTCCTTTGAAGCTCGTTTGTGTGCTGAAGATACAAATTTAGGATTTTTACCCAGTACAGGGGTACTGAGTTTGGTTGATTTCTCACAAGCCGATTTAAGAATTGACACAGGCTTTGATACAGGAGACTCCATTTCTCCCTATTACGACTCCATGATTGCAAAACTTATATCTCATGGTGAAAATAGAGATATGGCACGTCAATCTCTTATAAATGGACTGTCGCAAACTATTATTTTAGGTCTTCCTACGAATATTAATTTTTTGAAAGATCTATTACAATTTCCTTCTACTTGTGATTTCACATTTCACACAAGACTAATCGATGAATGGATTGCAAATAAATTATTAGAAAATATTGACGTAGAAATACCTATTCCTCATATATGTGCAGCTGCTTTTTATTGGCTAGAACAAGAAAGAACCTCATCAAAAGAAAATGAGCTTTGGAATACCTGGAAAGGTTTCACTGGATGGCGTTTAAATTCATCAAAATCCTATGCTACCAAATTTTCTACTGTTCTTGTTAGAGATGCGTCAGAAAATTCAATAAATCCGCTCGAAGTCGAAGAAAATAAAAATACACGGGAAATTCAATTCGGATCGGTCAGCGACAGTGGCAATACCATCCTATTTATTGATGGAAAATATTATCAAATAAAATTAGACAAGATTGGAACTCATCATTTTATGATCTCTTGTGATCAAAGTATATATGAAATATCTATTATTAAAAATAATAATAAGATCGAACTCAGCAGTTCATTAGGTCATAATTTGCTTGAAATAGTACCTTATCTTTCAGTTATATCAGAAGATGCAGGGCATGTAAAAACAATGCAAGCACCGATGATGGGCAAGATAGTTTCCGTCAATAAAGCGATTGGAAGTCAAGTGAAAAAAGGAGAAACTCTTGTGATGATTGAATCCATGAAAATGGAGTTGCATGTTAAGGCACTATTTGATGGAACTTTAGAAGAGATACTTTGTAAAGTAGGTGACATGGTCGAGAGACATCAAATACTGGCAATAATGGAACCCAATTTGCATTAAATATATTTAAAGAAATCCATATGGAAAAAAGTAACAGTCGCCAATCAGTTTACAGATCAGTTTTTTGTGCTGATCTTCTTGCGAATCAAACTCATATTGTTACAGGCGCTGGTAGCGGAATTGGCCGTTGTACCGCGCATGAACTGTCTAATTTAGGCGCATATGTTATTTTGGTTGGACGCAAAATTGAAAAGTTAATTACAGTACAAAATGAAATAATTAATGCGGGTGGAAAAGCGAGTGTTTATGCTTGTGACATACGTGATGAATTAGGCATCAAGAATATGGTAAGTTCGGTTGTCCAAGAACGCGGTTCCATTGATGGTCTTGTTAATAATGCAGGAGGACAGTTTCCAAAACTACTTAGTGAGCTGAGTCTAAATGGATGGGATGCTGTAGTGAGGAACAATCTAACCGGTGGGTTCCTTTTATCCCGTGAAGTTTTCAACCAATCGATGAAACTGCATGGCGGTGCCATTGTGAACATCATTGCTGACATTTGGGGGGGAATGCCGACCATGGGACACAGTGGTGCCGCTCGTGCAGGAATGCTTTCTTTCACCGAAACCGCAGCTTGCGAATGGTCCGCCTTTGGCGTACGTGTAAATTCAGTAGCTCCTGGCTGGGTCGCTAGCAGCGGATTTGAT
>CAMDKK010000003.1 GCA_945901045.1 Limnohabitans sp. Rim8 | reverse complement strand
ACTGATGGAGCAACCCACCTGCTGCATTAACCCCAAAGGAGGCTTGAAGCCCATGAATCACTTTCCGCAGTTGGACCACCAACTCAAACAACTACGCCTAACTGGAATGCTCCAGTCACTAGAGGCGAGAAACCGCCAGGCCTTAGAGGCCAGGATGGCTTACAGCGAATTCCTGGATACGCTGGTGAGCGATGAGGTCGCTTACAGCATGCAGATTGGCAAGGCCACGGGGAACTACAAACGCCGCTTGAAAATGCTCGCGAAGGCCACTTTGTTGATCATTGATGACTTTGGCTTAAAGCCGCTGCGTGCGCCAGAGGACGAGGACTTGCATGACATCATTGCTGAGCGATATGAAAACACGAGCACCATCGTTACCAGCAATTTGGACTTCAATGAGTGGGATCAAGCGTTCCATCAAATCCGTTATTAGCCTCGGCCACTTTAGATCGATTGCAGCATAACGCCTGCTGCTTGGTGCTACAAGGCCAGTCTTACAGGACGCCCAAAGTGGCGCCAAAATTCACATTACAAACGGCCCAAAAAAAGGGCAAAATAAACCGTCAATTAACCCATTCGAAAAGCCCTAAATTACTCAAAAAAAGTGGCTCCTAAATGGCGATCATGCCTGGCTCCATAATGCCGATCCGTGACACCACCCCCCCGCGACCAGAAAAACGATGGGTGCAAGTCAAGGATAAAGATGGGCGGGAGATGACGATTATTCACCCGTCTTATTACTCAATCGTAGGAAATCGATACCAATGGGCAACGCGAGGTGACGAACCCCTTTATTACAAAAAAGAATCAGAAGAGCCAAACGTACGCTACTACATTTCTGCGTGGGCCAACTTATACACCGATTGCCGCTATTCATTGCTTGTGAGTCCAGAGGACATTATTTTGGCTTGGCGTAACGAGGGCCCAAAGCACGTATCCAAATGCCAACACAACTAATGAGTCATCCCTGCAAAATTCATTTCAGGCCAACACCCAGCGCTGATCTGAGTTTTGCAGTCAGTTGCGGCCGAAGACTTCAGAAAGTTACTTGTCAACCAATCTGGGCAGTATGCCGCCTGCATTGGTGGTGACTTACGGCAGCCTGTTAGACCAATACCGCTATATCAACAGCAGAAGGAAATAAAGTGATTAAGAAGCTTAATATTTTGTCTTTTTGCGCTAACAGTGCTGGTCAAGTGATGCAGTGGCGCTGGATACAGCGCGAAGCATTGGTTCGTTTACACGCCATGTGCTTGGTGCAATTTGGTGGACTTGCAGGTTTACGTGATGAAGGGCTACTGGGCAGCGCTCTTTCACACCCAGAACAACTGGCCCATTACGGCTCGCCAGATGTGGCTGATATTGCCGCCGCTTATGCTTTTGAATTGGCAAAGATTCACCCCTTCGCAGATGGCAACAAGAGGACTGCTTTTTTGGCGCTGGGTTTGTCTTTGCGTCTGAATGGTTATCGCCTCACCGCCTCACAGCCAGAGGCAACGCAAACGATCTTGTTGCTTGCCGCAGGCGAGCTCAGTGAGGAGGCTTTGGCATCTTGGATTCGCATCCAGATGACTCGTTTAGAAGGCTTATGGCAAACAACCTCGTTTGCAGACCATCGAACATTGATCAGACCTTTGGCATTCAGCTCTAGTTTGCTGAACCTCATTGCAGCTGGCAGAGCGGTTGCAACGAGAACTTCAACGGATTGTTATGTCCAGATTTGTGCATCTGGCTGCCGTCGGCGGGCAGGCAAAGCAAGAAAATGCCAAGCTTGGGGACAGACAGCACCCACTGGTGTTTTGCTATGGGCGGAATCACCAGGAATTCAAGACTTCATAGGGCCGAATCTACAGTCACCAATAAGTACTATTTAATTTGTAGTGAATAAAGTAACACCGGCAAGCACTTCTGATAGTTCAAAAAATCATTATCAATGCTGAAAATCGGTAATTTGTGGTTGATTGACACCGCGCAGATCAAAAAATTCGTATTTGAGCCTTGCACCCCATTGGTGCGGCAGGTATTGAAGACTTGAGCCGCTTTTTCGTAATCTGTCATCGTCAATGGCACATCTTCAAAAGCGCTGAGCGTGCTTTTTAGGGTGTCAAATCCTGCCAGCGTTTTGATGCCGCTGAGCAGTTCTTGCCGAATCGCCCCCATCATCACGGCGCGGCCATCTTGCATCAGGTCTGCCAGTGCGGTGACAACGGTTTTCTGCTCTGGGCTGAGAGCTACATTTTTAGGACGGCGCAGCGCGAGCGACCAAACCGAAGTGTCAACCAGTACTTTCATTCCGATAAATTACACGGGTGTCGGTGAACGGGTGACTGACTGCTGCGCCTTGTAGTCGTAGTCATCGTCATACTCGACCATACCGAAAAAATCGAGCAATTTCAACTGCTTACGGCGCTGCACGTACTCCAGCAAAGCCTGAGTGACAACGTCTTTCTTGGTACGATGGCCGCCGAGCTGACGTGCTTCTTCGATCAAACCGTCGTCTAAAGCTAAGTTGGTAGCCATTTTTTATGTCCTTTTTATTGGGTTTTTGCTATTTTCACACAACAATCCACACAATACAATGTGTAAAAATGTAAATTAAAACAAGACAAAACACAAAATATAAAGATTGGAAATCCTCTAAAATTTGTATTTATTGCCTACTAAACTGTATTAGTTATAAAATTTTACTTCACCAAAAAACATTTTCAGGATATCCAGATAAACAGATGAATGCGCCCTGAATCCGCGTGAAACACGTAATTTTCCACCCCCTGTGCCAGGTTTTCCCAGATTCACCACCAGGGTTTGGTGTTAAGGATAGTGATGTGTGATGTGTGATGTGTGATGTGCGGTATGCGGTATGCGGTATGCGGAGAGTACCGGGCGCAGGGACATCCCGCAGCGAGCCTGATCCGCAGCCTCAAGCAATCACCAACCTGTGCGCTGATTGACCTCGTAATCGGGGGCCGGTTGTGCTGTCCCATCCCAGTCAGTTGCCCAGTCCGGCTCGATCGTCACACCCTCATCCGCCTGTGCATCGCAGTTGTCCCACAGGAGCGGTCCACGCGCCGGGGCAATGTGTTGGGCTCCGAGCTTGGCGCGGGGGAGCTTGATGTTCAGGTGTTTAGCTCAGAATGCCTCGGGTAGGACCCAGCGATGCATGCCGAGCAATTAAAAGTCAATGCTACCGTTGCTTTAGGGGCATTGGATGGAGCATCAAACTATTCAAACTATTCGACAGTGCATTCTTAGCGGGGAACTATTTGGGGGACGAATACCCCATAAAACGTTTTGCAGGGCGTTTTCAGCCGATCAGGGCTTGCACATCAAATTCTGAGCTGCTGCAGTCGCCCAGGTTCTGCTGCACCCAGTCAGCGTCGTAATACGTGCTCAGATAGCGCTCGCCTGAATCGCACAAGAGCGACAAAATCGAGCCCGTTTCCCCTCTCAACCTCATCTCCGATGCCAATTGCAGCATGCCGACAAAGTTCGTCCCCGTGGACGGGCCGACTTTGCGCCCCAGCAGCGCGCTCAAAGACCGCATCGCCACCACAGAATCCGTGTCTGGCACCTCCAGCATGGTGTCCACCAAGCTGCGGATAAAGCTCGGCTCCACCCGAGGCCTGCCAATGCCTTCAATGCGCGAGCCAGGCGCGGTCAAGCTGGTATCTCCCGAACGGTGGTAAGCGCCGAAGACCGAACCTTGTGGGTCGGCCACACACAGCTGGGTGGCGTAGCGCATGTAGCGCACATAGCGCCCCACCGTGGCGCTGGTGCCTCCTGTGCCTGCGCCCACCACAATCCAGCGCGGTATGGGGTGGCGTTCATGCGCCATCTGCTCAAACATGCTTTGCGCGATGTTGTTGTTGCCACGCCAGTCGGTGGCGCGCTCGGCGTAGGTGAATTGGTCCATGTAATGGCCGCCTGCCTGTGCTGCCAACCCCCGCGCAGCCTCATAAACCATGCCGGAACTGTTCACAAAATGGCAGCGTCCGCCGTAAAACTCGATTTGCGCGACTTTCTGGGGCGAGGTGCTTTTCGGCATCACCGCGATAAAGGGCAAATCCAGCAGCCGCGCAAAATACGCCTCGCTCACTGCGGTGGAACCGCTGGAGGCTTCCACAATGGTGGTTTTTTCAGTCAACCAGCCATTGCACAGTGCGTACAAAAACAGCGAGCGCGCCAACCGGTGCTTTAAGCTACCTGTGGGGTGGGTGGACTCGTCCTTCAGGTACAAATCAATCCCGTGCTGGCTCAGTGCGGTCAGCGGCAGCGGGATCAAATGTGTGTCTGCGCTGCGCTGAAAATCGGCATCAATGCGTGCCATCGCAGTGCTGAGCCAAGAGTCAGAGTGGTGATTGCGTGCTGCAGTGGTCATAGAAGCCTTGGTTGAAAAACGATTTTTAAAGGGTGGTTTTGTCTTGATTCAACCAGCCTGCTAGGGTGCTTGAGACCTGATCCAGCGCACTTGGCGCGTCACAGGCCACCGCCTGCTTTTCACGGTTTGATCGCAGCCACGTCAGTTGGCGCTTGGCTATATTGTCAGTAGCATTTTGTGCATGCAGATTCGATAATTGGAATGACGATAGTGGCCTACCGGAAATGCGATACACCTCCAGCGCACGCTGTTCGCGATGGGCATCGTTTGGCAGCAATCGTGCTGAGCTGATCGGGTCAGGCAGCGCCAGCTGTGCATGCATGGTTGGCCAGCCGAACTGGGCGGCTTCACTTTCTAGAGCCGCGCGTATGGCCGAGACGGATAGGCATTTCAACCGCATGTGGCCAAGTATCGCAACTTGGAAGAGCCCTTTGAAAGAGCCCTCAACCCATATAGAAACCCTTGTCGTCGCCCCAGTCAGGCCGTACCTTGCCGATCCAGCCTTGCCGATCAACCCCCAAAATGCGCTGTTCACAAGAGGGCTTAGCGGTGCGCCGGGTGTGCAGGGCGCACAGCTGGCCGTCAGCGAGACAGAATCACCTTTTTGCACGGTCACCAGTTGAGGCGCTGATCGAACTCAAAGTCGGACTCAGTGGGCGCTGAGGGTCGAACGCACCCGGGCTACCGCGCTTTCAAGGTCTGACCAGGCGGGCTGTGCCGGCGCATAACGCTGACGCATATAGCGCGCCAAGTCGGCGATTTGTGCATCGTTCAAGGCGTGGCGAAAGCCGGGCATAAAGCCCACATCCGGGCCGGGCACGTCTTGCACGCCGTCCAAAATCACGCGCAGCAGGTTGTCGGGCTGGGTGCTGTGCAAATTGGTGTTGAGCGCCAAGGGGCGGTTCACCCCCAGCAGTTTGGGGCCGTCTCCTTCGTGGTGACAGGCACTGCAAGCGCCTTCGAACATTCGCTGACCGGAACTGCCCACCAACTTGCTGCGCTGCTCGGCCGCTTGTTGCACCAGCAGCTTGGCTTGGGCGGCGATGGCGGTGTCGGTGGCCGGCTGGTTGAAGCTGGCCAAGTAAGTGGCCATGGCGCGGATGTCAGCATCCGGCACTTGCGCCAATTGCTGCACCACCGGCGCCATGGTGCCTGCCGCCATGCCGTGGTGCTCGGTGTGGCCATTGCGCAGGTAGTGGTAAAACTCGTCGGCGCTCCACGGCACGGGCGCGCGTGACAGCGCGGTCAAGGCCGGGGCTTCCCAACCGTCCACCATGGCCCCACTCAAGTACGCCGCTCCGCTGCGCTCTGCACCCAAGGCATTGCGCGGTGTGTGGCAGGCGCCGCAATGGCCCACGCCATCCACCAGGTAAGCGCCACGGTTCCATTCCACCGATTGACCTGGCGTTGGCACAAAGGGTTGAGGGTCATGAAACAAACCGTTCCAACTGGCCATGAAGGCGCGTTGGTTGAACGGAAAAGCCAGCGCTGTTTTGGGCGGCGCCGAGGCCACTGCCGGTTGCGCCATCAGGTAGCCATAGAGCGCGACCAGATCGTCGTCGTTCATTTTGGCGAAGGACGTGAAAGGAAACGCCGGGTACAGGTGACGCCCGTCGCGCGAAATGCCTTCGCGCATGGCGCGCTGAAACGCGCTGAAGGACCATTGCCCGATGCCGTGCGCAGGATCGGGCGTGAGGTTGGTGGTGTAAATGGTGCCAAACGGCGTGCGCATGGCGCGGCCCCCGGCATTGGCTATGCCGCCGGGTGCCGTATGACAGACCACACAGTTGCCCACTGCGGCCAGTTGCCGGCCACGCTCGATCGTCTCAGCGGTGTACAGCGCGCTGGGGCTGTAGTGAAGCGGCGCAATGACCGCGCGCCCACCCAGCAAGGCCATGGTCGTGCCGATCAGGCCCGCGAGCAAGGCACCCACGCGCGACCAGCGCGGCAATGACAAGGGCCAACGCACGCCTTCGGGTATCAACGGGGTCGGGGGTTGAGTGGTCTTTTCAGACGGAGTCACTTCAGGTGAAATGGCTTGACTTTGCAAAGCGGCGCGCACGCGCTCAGGCGTGAACGGTGGCTCTCGAAAGCGCACGCCTGTGGCATCAAAAATGGCATTCGCAATGGCTGCCGTGCCCGGCACCGAGGACGACTCCCCTGCCCCCAAAGGCGCTTCGTTTTGGCGCGGCAGTGTCACCACCTCGATCACCGGCACATCGCGGAAATTCAAAATCGGATAACTGCCCCACTCCTGCGTGGCCACTGTATTTTTACGCGGCTCAATTTGCAGTTCTTCTTTCAGGGCGCGGCTGGTGGTTTGCAGCACATTGCCATGAATCTGCTGCTGAACGCCGGCCGGGTTGATCATCATGCCTGCGTCGTGACCGACCACCACGCGGCTCACATGCACCTCACCCGTGCGGCGATTCACCTCCACGTCGGCCACCCAGGCGGCCCAGGCCGCGCCAAATCCCGGCCATTTGCTGTGCACATACCGCGCATAGGCCACGCCTTGGCCGCGCAAAACGTCACCGCCCGTACCTTCCACAGTGTGTTGGCGCGGCGCCGTTCGAGCCTGCCAGCCCGCACGCTCGGCCGTGGCGGCCAGCAACTCAGATGCGCGGGGGTCTTGCAGGTACTGCAAACGAAACTCAACCGGATCGACCCCGGCGGCAGCGGCCAGCTCGTCGATATAACTTTCGTGCGCAAACGAGTTGGGCAAAGCCGACACACCACGCAACCACGAAGCCCGCAAGATGGGCGCCATGTCGTTGACGCTGACGCGCAGGTTCTCAAAGGCATAAGGTGGGCGCGCGGTGCGGTCGCCCATCTCATAGGCCTGCGCCAAGGGCTCGACAGTGCGCGTCAGCAGCAAGGCCAAAGTAGGTGCGCCGTTGGAGGGGTAACTGGTTTCAAAATCGTAAGCTGCGACCGTGCCGTCTGCGTTCAGCCCGCCGCGCACATCCATGAGCTGCGCTGCGCCCTTGGGCTCCCAGGCGTGTTCTTGTTCGCGAGTGAGCTGGACCCGCACCGGCGCGCCCACCGCGCGGGCCAACAGCGCTGCATCGGCGGCCACATCGTCGGCGCCATTGCGGCCGTAGCAGCCTGCAGCTTCCATGCGCAACACGTCGACCACAATCTCATTCAAGCCCAGCAGCTTGGCCAAGTCCGCACGCAGCACATGCGGGTTTTGCGTGCCCGCCCAGACGGTCAAATTGGGCTCACCTGGCACGGCGTCCCCATGCCATTGCGCCAAGGCGCAGGACGGTCCGATCGACGCATGCAACTGGTAAGGCCAGACATAGGTCCGCGACAAGCGCTGCGCAGCTTGGGCCAGGGCGCCGTCCACATCGCCTTCATCGACCAAGCGGCGCTGGGTAGACGGGTTGTTGCGCAGTGCCTGCTGCAAGTCACCCAGGGGCGGCAGACCGGGCCAGTCTTTCCACTGCACGCGCAATTCGCGCATGGCTTGCTCGGCTTGTTCTTCGCGCTCGGCCACTACGCCGACAAAGTCATGAATCACCACCACCGCGCGCACGCCAGGGATGTGCGCGATCGACGACTCGTCCACCGACTCCAGCGTATTGCCGATGAAGTCACCATGGTCCGCCCCGGCATAGGGCGGGCGCACCACGCGCCCATGCAGCATGCCGGGCACCCGCATGTCGTGCACATACACCTGCCCGCCCGTGACCTTGGCCGGAATGTCCACACGATCCACCGACTGACCGATGACACGGTGTTCACTGGCAGCTTTGAGTGGCGTGGCGAGCGCCAAAGTCAGCGCCACATGCTGGCCCGTGAGCAGCTCGCCCAAGCGGCACTGGCGCGTCGGCTCGGCTTGTACCGTCACCACACCGCCTTGCACTTGCAGCGCGCTGGGCAAGACGTTCAGTTGCTGCGCTGCACGGGCCAACAACCAGGCACGCGCCTGGGCCGCCGCGGCGCGCAAGGGGGCTGAATGAATTTGCAGCGAAGCACTGGCAATGGTCGCGCCCTGGTTGGGTGCCAGCGTGGTGCTGCCCAGCACCATGTGCACATCGGCCATGTCCACATCCAACTCGTCGGCCACCAATTGCGACAAGGCCGTGCGAATGCCGGTGCCCAGGTCGACATGGCCGTTCAGCGCGGTGACACTGCCGTCGTCCCACACGGCCAGCAAAATTTCAACGCCCTCCGCCGGATTACTCGGCACGGCCAAGGGCTGGCCTTGGACGGTTGGCGGCGCGGGCGGCGGCTCACGGGTGATCAGCAGCACGCCTTGTGCGGCATGAAAATCTGCTCGGCGCTGAGCTTGCTCGGCACGGCGCGTCATGCGGTGGACTCCTTCATCCGCTTGGCCGCCAACAGCACCGCATGCACAATTTCAATGTGCGTGCCGCAGCGGCATAAATTACCCGACAGTTCGCGGCGCACATCGGCCTCACTGGGATTGGGCTCGCGTGCCAGCAACGCCGCAGCCATCATCACCATGCCATTGAGGCAGTAACCGCACTGCGCCGCTTGGGCATCGACAAAAGCTTGTTGCACCGGATGCAACTCTCCCGCCACGCCGTGCAATGGGGTCAAGCCCTCCAAAGTGGTGATCTCGCGTCCGGCCACGCCGTGGGCAGGAATCACACAGGCCCGAGCGGCCACACCATCGACCCACACGGTGCAAGCGCCGCACTCCCCCAAACCGCAGCCGAATTTAGGGCCATTGAGTTGCAAGTCATTGCGCAGGACCTGAAGCAAATTGGCGCGGCCCGCAGCCTGCGGCAGTTCGCACCGAACTTGATTGACCTGTAAGACTGTTGGGGGATACATAGCGTGCGCCGAAGTTCAAACGCTGAGGTAATTGCGCCGGACTTCTTCATTGGCGGCTAAATCCTGCATGCTGGCTTGGTAGCGGATTTGGCCTTTTTCAAGCACATAGGCCCGGTCGGAAACCAACTCTGCAAAATGCATGTTTTGCTCGGACAGCAAGATGCTCACGCCCTGGGCTTTGAGCGCCAGAATCATGTGCGCCATTTGCTCCACAATGACCGGCGCTACGCCTTCAGAGGGCTCGTCGAGCAAGACCAAAAAGGGATTGCCCATTAAGGTACGGGCCACGGTCAGCATTTGTTGTTCACCGCCACTCATGCTGCCGCCGGGGCGTTGCGGCATTTCACCCAGGTTGGGAAAGAGTTCAAACAAGCGCTCAGGCGTCCAATGAGGCGCCACCTTGCCATCAGGCCATTGCCGCACCTTCTGCTTACCGACCTCCAGATTTTCCATGACGGTGAGGTCGGTGAATATGCGCCGGTCCTCGGGCACAAAGCCCAGGCCCAAGCGGGCCGCGTGGTGCGGCTCGCTGTGCGAGAGGTCATGGCCCATGAAAGTCACTTGTCCACGTCTGCGCGCCAGCATGCCGATCAAGGCTTTGAGCGTGGTGGACTTGCCCGCGCCGTTGCGCCCCATAAGGGCCACCACTTCGCCGCGGCGCACTTGCAAGTCCACGTCGTACAAAATTTGGGCTGCGCCATACCAAGCGGCCAGGCCCTTGGCTTCAAGCAAGATGTCGGATGCGCTCATGTGGAGGATTTCTCAAAAGTCTTCCCAGTGCCGAAATAAACTTCTTGCACCTTGGGGTGATCACGAATTTCCAGCGGCTTGCCCTCAGCGATCAAGCGGCCACGGGCCAGCACGATCATGCGGTCGGCATAGGCAAAGACCACGTCCATGCTGTGCTCGGTGAACAGCACGGCCATGCCGCGTTGCACCACCAGTTCTTTGGTCAGCGCCATCAAGTCTTTGCGCTCTTTGGGCGCCATTCCGGCGGTGGGCTCGTCCATCAACAGCAGTTTGGGGCTGTTGGCCATGGCCACAGCCAACTCGACGCGCTTGACGTCGCCATAGGCCAACACGTTGCAGGGCCGGTCGGCCTGGGGCTTCATGCCCACCTGATCCAGCAGGGCCAGCGCGTCGCCCCGGCGGTGGTCGGCCGCACGCCGCCACATCGACAGCAGCAAGTCGTCATGCGAGAGCAGCGCCATTTGCACGTTTTCCACCACAGTGAGCGAGGCGAAGGTTTCGGCAATCTGAAAAGTACGTCCCACGCCCTGACGCCAAATGGCGCGCGGCTTGCACCCCACCAGCTCTTGGCCCAGCAGCAGAATGGAGCCTTGATCGGCGCGCAGCTGCCCGTTCACCATGTTAAAGGTGGTGGACTTGCCCGCGCCGTTGGGCCCGATCAAGGCCAACAATTCGCCTGGGGCCAGATCAAAGCTGATGCCGTCCACCGCCTTGACCCCACCAAAGGACTTGCCCAGATTCTTCACTTGCAAGAGTGCATTGCTCATCGTGCGGCTCCCTCTTGCGGCGAGGTTTTGTGGCGCAGGCGTTCCCACAACAACTGCACCGATCCGGCAATGCCTTGCGGGAACAACAACACCAAAATCAAAATCACGGAGCCCAACATGGCGCGCCAGTAATCGGTGTTGCGCGCCACCACGTCATGCAACCAAGTGAAGCTGAAGGCCCCCACCACCGGACCCGCCAAGGTTTGAATACCGCCCAGCAACACCATGACCAAGCCGTCCACCGACTTGCCCACGCTCATGGTTTCGGGCGAGATGCTGCCTTTGGAAAAGGCATACAAAGCCCCCGCCAAACCGGCCACGCCCCCCGCCAAAATGAAGGCCAACCACTGCATGCGCTTGACGTCGATGCCGATCGCATCGGCACGCAGCAACGAATCGCGTCCGGCGCGCAGCGCATAGCCAAAGGGCGAAAACAACACCCGGCGCAGCCACACTACACCCGCCATCACCAAGCACAAAGTCAGCCAGTAGTACATGCGCTTATCGCTGAAGAGCTCAGACGGCCAGACGCCGGTCAGGCCATTGCTCCCCCCGGTAAAGCTGTCCCATTGAAAGGTCACCGCCCACGTAATTTGGGCAAATGCCAAAGTCAGCATGGCCAGGTACACGCCGGACAAGCGCACGGCAAACCAGCCAAACACCAAGGCCCCCAAAGCGGCCACCAAGGGCGCCGCCAGCAAGGCCATTTCCATCGACAAGCCCAACGAGCGCACCAACAGTGCTGCGCCATATGCGCCCAAACCAAAATAGGCGGCATGGCCAAAGGAATGCATGCCCGCCGGCCCCATGATGAAGTGCAGGCTGGCCGCAAACAGGGCCGCAATCAACAAATCAATCAGCAACACCGTGGTGTAAGGCGAACTGGCGGTGAGCCAAGGCATGATTACCAGCACCAGACCCAGCAGCGCGGCCACCCCCACATAGCCCTTGCTGGCGGGGCGCAGAGGCTCCTCACGCAAGCCAATATAACGGCTCGGGGCCTGCGGTTTGCCCAGCAAGCCCCAAGGCCGCCACACCAGCACCACGGCCATCACCACAAAGTCCACCACCAAGGTGAGTTTGGAGAATGAAACTGCGACGCCGAACACATCGACCATGCCCAGCCAAATGCACACAGCCTTGACTTCGGCGATCAGCAACGCCGCCAAATACGCACCCGGAATCGAGCCCATGCCGCCCACCACCACCACCACAAAGGCGGCGCCGATGATGTTCAAATCCATTTCCAAATTCGCGGGTTCACGCGGCAACTGCAAGGCGCCGCCCAAACCGGCCAAAAGCGCGCCTAAAGCGAACACCGCTGTGAACAACCAAGCTTGATTGACGCCCAAGGCGCTGACCATCTCGCGGTCTTGCGTAGCCGCCCGCACCAAGGTGCCCAAACGGGTCCGGGTAAGCAGCAACCACAGCAGCGCCAACACCACGGGCCCCGCCACAATCAAAAACAAATCGTAAGTCGGGAATTGCCGCCCCAAAATAGACACCGAACCGGCCAGACCCGGCGCACGAGGGCCAAGCAACTCTTCAGGCCCCCAGAGCCACAGCATCGCGTCTTTCAGGACCAGCACCAAAGCGAAGGTGGCCAGCAGCTGAAACAGTTCAGGCGCTTTGTAAATGCGGCGCAGCAGCAGCATCTCTATGAAGGCCCCCAGCACGCCCACCGCCAGAGCCGCCAGCGCGATCGACGGCCAAAAGCCGATGCTGCCCGCCAAGCGGTCCACTACCGTGTAGGCGATGTAAATGCCAGCCATGAAAAAGGAGCCATGCGCAAAATTAACAATGCGCGTGACACCAAAAATCAAGGACAAACCCGCCGCCACAAAAAACAGCGAAGACGCCGCTGCAAGCCCATTTAAAAGCTGAACGAAAAATCCGGAAAAACTCATGAAAGGATCATTTCGAGAAAAATTCTGAGCATGACAACCCCCTTGGAACCCGATCCAAAGGGGCTTGAGGTCACAGAGGGGAGAAGTGAAGTTGTCAGTCTGCCGCGCGTGATTTTTTCACTTCAGCAGCTGGCGGTTGGTACAGTGCCCCGTCCAGGTAACGGGCATCCACCATCACGCCTTTGCCGTTGTCATTTTTGGTGCGGCCCACAAAAGCGCCCATGGTGGACTGGTGGTCTTCAGCGCGGTAAGTGATTTTGCCGAAAGGCGTGTCCACCTGCAGCCCAGCAAAGGCCACGCGCAACTTTTCAGAGTCGGTGCTTTGGGCTTTCGCCACCCCGGCTGCGACCGATTTGATCATCACGTAACCCACCACCGAGCCCAGACGTGGATAGTCTTTGAACTTGGCTTGGTACGACTGCAAGAACGCTTTATGCTCGGTCGTGTTGTGCGAACTCCAAGGGTAGCCGGTCACGATCCAACCATTGGGGGTTTCGTCTTTCAGAGGGTCGAGATACTCGGGCTCACCGGTCAACATGCTGACCACTTCGCGGCCTTGGAATAAACCGCGGGTGTTGCCTTCACGCACGAACTTGGACAGGTCGGCACCAAACAAGACGTTGTAGATGGCATCAGGTTTGGCATCCGCCAGGGCTTGCACCACACTGCCTGCATCGAGTTTGCCCAAGGGCGGGGCCTGTTCAGCCACAAACTCAACGTCGGGTTGGGCTGCTTTGAGCAAGTTTTTGAACGCTGCTGCAGCCGATTGACCGTATTCGTAGTTGGGGTAAACCACCGCCCAGCGCTTTTTCTTCAGCTTGACCGCCTCAGGCACCAGCATGGCCGCTTGCATATAGGTGCCAGGACGCAAACGGTAGGTGTAGGCGTTGCCACCTTGCCATGTGAGCTTGTCGGTCAAAGGCTCACCGGCCAAGAAAAAAGCTTTCTTTTGTTTGGCAAAGTCGGCCACGGCCAAACCGGTGTTGGACAAGAAGGTGCCGGTCAGCACGTCAATTTTTTCGCGCGAGATCAGTTCTTCGGCCACACGCACAGCATCGCCCGGGTTGGCGTTGTCATCTCGGGTGATGAGCTCAAACTTTTTACCCATGACGCCACCGGTCGCATTGATTTCGTCAATGGCCAACTCCATGCCTTTTTTGTAGGGTTCCAAAAATGCGGGTTGGGCTTTGTAGCTGTTGATCTCGCCGATTTTGATCATGTTTTGGGCCTGCGCGGGCAAGGCCGCCCAAGTCAGGGCCGTCAGCGCCATGGCGCGACGAAGGGTGTTGACTGCTTTCATGGAGAATCTCCTGGGGTGGGTTAAAACAAAAAATAGGCTTGCGTTTCAGCGCAAACCGTCCTGACCTTGAATGTCCTGCGCTTGCAAACCGCCAATGCGGGGCAAAGGGCGACCGCTGTCGGTAACGACCACTGCAACCACAATTTCTTGTGCCCGCGGTGCATCGCTCACGCGTGCTTCCATGGCATCGAAATGGCTGCGCACAAAGGCGGCATCTTTGTGACCCAAGGGCACATCGATGGTCGTTCCCATGCCGCCGCGCTTTTTCGCTGAGGGTACCAAGGCGGCGCCTTTTTCAACTGCCGCGCGCAGCGGTGCACCCAATTTAGGATGCAATATGGCGGCCGCATGTTCGAGCTCACCAGCTTCGCCCACGATCGCGGCCTTACCATAGCTTTGCGCTTGGCTGGGCTCGATGCTTAAAGCTTGAACACATTTTTGGCCGAGCAACGCGCCCAACTCTTCACCGATGGCGATCAGCTCGTCCAGGTTTTCGCTGTAGCGACCGGCATAGGGGTTGGCGATCACCGCCATGGCCAGGGCGCGGCGCGTAGGTGGGGAAACGGCACGACCCATTTCTTGACGGATCTCGTCCACTTGGACAATTATTTTTCGAATGTTGGCGCTCATCGCTGAAGTCTCCTGAGGTTCTGTGGGCTAAGTTGGAAATCAGCGCAAGCCGTTCCACTGGCTGATGTCCTCGGCGCGCAACCCGCCTACACGGGCGTGGATGCGGTAACCGGTGGTCATGGCGAGGATAAAGACGATTTCATCGGGCAGCGGCGAACCGGGCACCCGTACTTCCATGGCGTCGAACTGGCCGCGCACATAAGAAGCGTTGATATTGGTCAGCGGCAGGTCGAGCGCAGCGCCCGGAGGCCCCACTTTTTTGGTCGAAGGCACGATGGACAAGGCATTGGCCGGTTGACCCGTTGGCTTGTCGTCGACCTTGCCGCTTTTGTAGGCTTCGCGGTCGCCCTTCCAGCCCAACAACTCGCGCATGGCATAACCCCCAGGCACGTGCCACAGTGCGCCATGCTCGAGCTCGCCATGTTCGCCCACAATCGCGCCTTTGCCGTAGGTGGCAATGCGCTCGGCAGGCACATCCATGGCGGCGAGCAAACGGCGTGCCATGTCAATGCCCACGTCTTGCAGCGCATCCATCATGGGCAAGATGTTCGCCTCATAACGGCCGGCATAAGGGTTGGTCAGCACCGCACCGATCGCGCCGCGCAGCAAAGCTTGTTCAGGCACAGGGCCGAACTCGTGAAAGATTTCTTCCACTTGGGTAAAGACACGTCTTATTTCAATCATTGCATCACCATAAACATTTCTCAGGCCAAAGCCAAGCCCTCGTCTTGAAAAAAAACAGACGCGTTCCCCGAAAACATCGGCAGTTTCAGGGACTGCCCTTGGCACACCAATACCGCTCCTGATATAAAACCCTCAGCTTGGCATTCTCGCGCACATTGCAAACCGGATTGCAAGGCTTGCTGCACCCAGGCCACAGGCAAGCGAGGCACATCCACGGTGACGGCCAAGTCACCCAAATCGGTCATATCACGCAAAGTCTGGGCCGACTGACGCACGATCCCCGCATGCTCCACATTCACCGCATTGGCGATGATGCTGGCTGCCGCGTCGGCTTGCGCGGCGGTGGCGGCCAACACCGTCACGCTGTCGGCAATACCGAATGAAAAGCTGCGGCCACGCCAACCGCTGGTGGCCACGCCACGCACGGGCATGGTGTGCGTGACTTCAAATGCACCATCTAGGCTCAATCCCTGCATGCATTCGTGCGCTTGCAAACGTGCCAGGTCGGCATACAAGCCCACGCGGGCAGACTGCCCGGGCGTCAGGTGCAAGGCGATGTCGCCGCCATTGTTCACCCAAGCACGGGCCACGCCAGGGCGTTCATAGCTTCGGATCAGCTCTTGGGCGACGCTGCCTGCCACCGCCGCCATGGGCGTGATGAACTGCTGCGCCGCCCAAGGCAAGCAGGCTTGCCACATGCGACGCGCCACCCCGCCTTGCAATGGACAAGGGTGCCCTGCCTGCACCGGCAAACGCAGCAAGGCCCATTCATCCATTAGTTCTGACAGCAGGGGCACAAACCGCGCCCACGCATGTTCGTGCGCCTCGGCGAGCGCCCCTTGACCTGCGGGGCCCAAGGGGTCGGCACCGATCACGATGTCCATGGGGCCATGCTGAAAATGCCAGCGGCCCTCAGACAAGCGTTGACGAGAAGCACTCACGATTCGCGCCTTAACCCAGCATCGGGGCTTGCCCGAGTGGCCAACTGTTGTCTTGCGGCAGTTCGGACCATTGCAGCGCGGTCGGCGCACCCTCGTTGTGCCAGGCGCCGTGACGCAACACATCCTCGAGTGATCGCACATGAGTCATGTGCCCACCCAAGGCTTGGTAATCCGACAAGCGCATGCTGAATTCAATGGGTGCAATGATGGCCGGCGTCGGCACGGTGCCAAAGCTGTTGTCAGGCATGCGCAACACGTCGGACATCACGGTGATACCACCGCCAGGCCAGACAAAGGCAGGCGCGCCGCCGCAGGTCACATTGACCAGTGCTTGTTTGATGGCGCGGGTCAGCAAGACCGGATTTTCTGTGACGCCGGCGCGCAGACTGCCTCCGGCGCCACCCAAAAACATCACGCTGCAAAGTGAAGGTTCGCAGTTTTCGCCAATGCGGTCCACGATGGCTCGCACCTCGGCCGGCATGTTTTGCTCAACCGGTTGGAGTTTGTCATCGAGCACATACCAAGCCGCGTGCTCACCCGTGGTGGAGGTCATCAGCAAGCGCAAGCCGGGCCAGACCACCTCGGGGTCCCAGCCCTCGATGATCGACAAAGGATCTGCAATGTCAGTGCCACCCCAGCCATTGCCAGGATTGGCCACTTGGAAGTAACGCCCTGGCGTGGATTTACGCCCTCCCATTTCAATGCCGGAGGGCTTCATGTCCAGGCAGCGGCCGGCTTGGTGCTCGGTCAAAACACCAGTGATGTGGTCGTCCAGCACCACCACCTCGTCCACCAAGCCACAAAACTGGCGCGCAAAAATACCGACCACCGCAGAGCCGCAGCCCACCCGCATGCGCTGCTCTTCGACGCCATTGACGATCGGTGCGCATCCCGCCTGAATGACCAACTGGGCACCCCCATCAATGGTCAACGCCACCGCCTGTTTGTTACCCAAGGCTTGCATCATGTCGACTGTCACGCGGCCTTCTTTTTTACTGCCCCCCGTCAAGTGGTGCACACCGCCCAGGGACAACATTTGAGAGCCATACTCTGCCGTGGTGACATGGCCTACCACCTCGCCTTTCATGCGCACATTGGCTTGTTCAGCGCCCAAATAGCGGTCGGTATCGATCTTCACTTTGATGCTGCAATAACTGAAGATGCCTTCGGTCACCACGGTCACCATGTCCACCCCCTTGACCTGGGACGACACGATGAAGGGCGCGGGTTTGTAGTCAGGGTAGGTGGTGGACGAGCCCACGCCAGTGACAAACACCTGATCAGCGTGAAGCAGATCACCATTCCAAGGCACCGAATCTTGATCGCCGCCACGTGGGGCAAAGGGCACCAACAGGGGTTCATCTTGCGCCAACGTGCGGCGCAGGAACACCACCGGATCCACGCGCACCAAAAAGCCGTCGCGGTTGGCGTAACGGTCGCAGGCGCCTACGCGCCCCGCAGAGATTTGACACAACACCGGGCAGGCGTTGCATTCAATTTTGGCGCCACTCATGCGCTCATTGCGCAGCTTGGCACGCTCGAGCACCTGCGGTGATGCAGGCACCTCGGTGCTGGGCAGTCCATCGGTTTTAGAGTGTTCGGTCATCTCAGGTTAAGCATGTCCAGATCACCGATGTGCACACTTGCACGTCGGCTTCAATTTGTGTAGCATTCACAAAACAAAAATGTTGTGATCACTACATGAAAAGTCAATATAACGCATCCTGTTTTGCTGCGCAACCGTATTTCTCCTAACCCATGCTGCACTGGCTTGATCGTCCCTTGCAGCCTTAACCACAAGCTTGAACCAACATGAGTGCTTTCAACGAAGAGCGGGTGCTGAGCGTGCACCACTGGACAGACCGTCTGTTCACTTTCACCACCACGCGCGACCCTTCGCTGCGATTTTCCAATGGCCACTTCACCATGATTGGCCTGCGCGTGAACGACAAACCTCTGCTGCGGGCCTACAGCATCGCCAGCCCCAATTACGAAGAGCACCTTGAATTTTTGAGCATCAAGGTCGAGGAAGGCCCGCTCACCTCACGCCTGCAACACATCCAGGTGGGTGACACCCTGATCGTGGGCAAGAAACCCACAGGGACCCTGCTGATCGATTACCTGACGCCGGCCAAGCGCCTGTACTTGCTGTCCACCGGCACGGGGTTAGCGCCGTTTTTGAGCATCATTCGCGACCCTGAGACCTATGCCAAATTCGAAAGTGTGGTGGTGGTGCATGGTGTACGGCAAGTTGACGAGTTGGCCTACCACGACTTGATCGTGGACCACTTACCCCAACATGAATTCTTGGGCGAAATGATCAGCCAGCAATTACGCTACTACCCCACAGTCACCCGCGAGACTTACCGCAACATGGGCCGTGTGACGGCACTGATTGAAAATGGCAAACTGTTCAAAGACATGGGCTTGCCGCCCTTGAGTCAACAGCAAGACCGGGTGATGTTGTGTGGCAGTCCGGGCATGCTCAATGACCTCAAGCTCATGCTGGAGGCCCAAGGCTTTGTCGAAGGCAACACCAGCACCCCAGGTGATTTTGTGATTGAACGGGCATTCGTCGAAAAATAAACCACCATGGTCACTGCAGCACGCCAACCTCAAACCCGCTTGGCCAAGCCGAGCGGCAAACGCACGGCGGGCGTGCGCGAACACAGCGCACAGCAAACACGCGAAAGCATTTTGCGCGCTGCCATCAAAGTGTTTGCCCAGCATGGCTATGACGGCGGCAGCGTGGAAAAAATTTCACGCTTGGCCAAGTCCTATGACCGTATGATTTACTACTACTTCGGCAGCAAGGAAGGCTTGTTCATCGAAGTCCTAGAAACTATTTACCGACGCATGAACGATGCCGAAGCCGAGTTGGCCTTGGACGTGAGCCAACCGCTGGCAGCGCTGGAACAGGTGGTGCACTTTGTGCTCGACTACTACCGCGCACACCCCGAATTTGTCACCCTGCTGAACACCGAAAACCTGCACAAAGGCAAGCACATCGTCAAATCGCTGCGGGCCAAGGAGTACTCGTCTCCGGCCATTTCGGTGATTGGCGACATCTTGCAATCCGGTGTAGCGCAAGGTCTGTTCCGTGCGGATATTTCTGCCCGTGACGTCTATTTGCTGATTGCCGCCACCGGCTATTTCTACATGTCCAACCGCTTCACCTTGACGGCCTTTTTGGGTGAGAACGTCGACGCCCCACAGGCCGTGGCGCAATGGAAATCTTTTGTCCTTGACACCGTGTTCCGCGTCGTGAACCCGGCCGTCCAACCTGCTCACTAAGGAGTTTTTTCATGGCTGACATCGCTACCATTGGCTCTTCTGGCAAAGTCGTAATTAAAAACATCGGCTTGCTGCTTTCAGGCGACATTGATCAACCCATTTTGCAAGCCGACACCATCGTCGTCGACAACGGCCTGATCACCGCGGTGGGCCGCGAGAAAGATTGCGATCTGGAGGGCGCGCAAACAGTCATTGACGCACGACAAACCTGCGTTTGCCCTGGCCTGATCGACAGCCATGTGCATCCGGTTTTTGGTGATTGGACACCACGCCAAAACCAAATCGGCTGGATCGACTCGACCATGAACGGTGGCGTGACCACCATGGTCTCTGCCGGTGAAGTGCATTTGCCAGGGCGCCCCAAAGACATCGTCGGCCTCAAAGCGCTGGCCATCACGGCGCAGCGCGCTTTTGACAATTTTCGCCCTGGCGGCGTGAAGGTGATTGCGGGTGCGCCCATCATCGAAAAAGGCATGACCGAGCAGGACTTCAAAGAACTGGCTGAGGCCGGCGTGAGCTTGCTCGGCGAGGTGGGTCTGGGCTCCGTGAAGGCAGGCTACGAAGCCAAAGAGATGGTGGCCTGGGCGCGCAAGTACGGCATTCAGAGCACAATCCACACGGGTGGTCCGTCCATCCCGGGCTCGGGCATGATCGACAAAGACGTGGTGCTGGAAGCCGATGCTGACGTGATCGGCCACATCAACGGCGGCCACACCTCTTTGCCTGAAGCCCATGTGTGTGAGCTGTGCGAAAAGTCTTCGCGCGCCATTGAAATCGTACACAACGGCAATGAGCGCGTGGCCATCGCCGCCGCCAAGGCCGCACTGGAACTCAAGTGCCCGCATCGCGTGATCCTCGGCACCGACGGGCCTGCGGGTTCGGGCGTGCAACCGCTGGGCATGCTGCGTATGGTGGCGCTGCTGTCGAGCCTGGCCAACATCCCCGCAGAATTGGTGTTTTGCTTTGCCACCGGCAACACAGCGCGCATTCGCAATCTCAACTGCGGCCTGATCGAAGTCGGACGCGCTGCCGACTTTGTCTTCATGGACCGCGCCCAGCACACGGCAGGTAAAACTTTGCTCGAGAGCGTGCAACTGGGCGATATTCCTGGCGTGGGCATGGTCATGATCGACGGTATCGTGCGCTGTGGCCGCAGCCGCAACACGCCCCCGGCCGAAGAAATTCCAGTCGTCCTCAGCGGTCATTGACTACGCTGCCAACCCATCCGCGCGCCAGCGGCGGGTATCGCGCTGAAGAGGCCGAGCGTTACGCCCTGTGCACCGGTTCAATGAGCCGGTGCAACACACCGGCCTCAAAGTGCTGTTCGATGAAATCGGCCAAGCCGTCAAACACCGTCTCCAACGTAGGTACCTGTGCGCCAAAAAGTGCCTGCAGCACGGCAGGGCTTTCAAACAAGCCATGCAAGTAGGTGCCCAGCACATGACCCTCGCCGTTTTGCCAAGCCAGACCTGGGATCACTTCGTGCAGCACCGCGCCGCCTGCCAGCATCGCGCTGTGGCCCTGGGATTGACCGTGGTGAATTTCGTAGCCTTGGAGGTGCACACCGCTCAAGGCGGACCAGGGACCGCCCACCGGGCCAAACTGCGCCGCTGTTTTGGTGACGGTTTTGTCTTGCGCAAACTGTGTGACCAGTGGCAGCAAACCCAGGCCCGGCGCATTCCCGTCGACGCCGTGGGTGTCAATCAGCGCTTCGCCCAGCATTTGCAAGCCGCCGCAAATCCCCAGCACCGCCCCACCCTGCGCTGCATGGCGCGCCACGGCCGCGTCCAGACCCTGCTGGCGCACCCAGGCCAGGTCGGCGCTGGTGTGCTTACTACCGGGCAAGATGACCCAGTCTGCAGCGTGCAAGCCCGCCAGATCGTCCGGATTGCGCACCCACATCAGCCGTACACCGGGTACGTTGTGCAGGGGCTGAAATTCATCGAGGTTGCTGATGCGCGGGTAAGCGATCACGGCCAGGGTTTTCGCCGCCACACCGTTTGCGCTGGCACTTCTCATGGCATCAGAGCGGTGGTTAAAAAACCCGTCTTCTTCAGGCAAACCATGTTGCCACCACATCGGCAGCACGGCCACGGTGGGCACGCCGGTGAGGTTTTGCAGCATCTCGGGGGCCGGGGCCAAAAGGCTGGCGTCGCCGCGAAATTTATTCAGCACAAAACCTTGAATGCGCTGCTGGTCTTCAGGCGGCAGCAAAGCCCAAGTGCCGTACAAATGAGCGAATGCCCCGCCCTTGTCGATGTCGGTCACCAACAGGCACTGCGCATTGGCATGCCGCGCCACGCGCAGGTTGACGATGTCGCTGTCCATCAAATTGATCTCGGCGGGCGAGCCCGCGCCTTCAATCACCACCACGTCGTTTTCGGCGATCAGTTCGTCCAGGGCGGCGGCAATGTGCGGCCAGACCATCTCGCTGCGATCACGCCAAGGGGTCTCACTCAAACTGGTGCTGACCTTGCCGAGCAACACGACTTGGCTGCGTGTGTCCGACTCAGGCTTGAGCAGCAAGGGATTCATACGCACATCGGGTTCAGCCTGAGCGGCCAAAGCCTGAAAATATTGGGCGCTGCCAATTTCACCCCACTCACGCAGTGCGGGGAGCGTGGGGGCTACAACCGAGCCTGCGCCGGGCCGCCCCAAGCAGGCAAGCGCCCCCCCGGGGGGCAGCGAACCACACGCAGTGGGGAGCGTGGGGGCTACAACCCTCGCGTTGTTGCTCATGTTCTGCGCTTTGAAAGGCGCCACCTTCAGGCCCTGACGCGCGTAATGACGGCACAGCGCGGTGGTCAGCCAACTCTTGCCGGCCCCGCTGGAGGTGCCCAGCACCATGATGCATCGTGCGCTCATGTCATCCTGACTTGGGCAGCGCCACCCATTGCCCGGCCAACGGGTGGATGGCGATGCGCTGATCAAACACCGACTCAATGGCGCGCTGTGTGGCTGCGTCTGCGCAAGCGCCATGGTGCACGATCTGCCCGGCCTGCATCACCACCATGTCGTCGGCATGCAACGCCATGCCAATCTCGTGCAACACGCTGACCACCGTCGTGCCTTGAGCCAAAAGGCACTGCACTTGCTCGAGCCAGTCCACTTGGTGCGGCGGGTCCAGGTTGGCCAGGGGCTCGTCCATCAACATGATGCGGGCATTCACCGCCAAGGCGCGCGCCAACAACACGCGCTGACGCTCGCCGCCAGACAATTGCCCCAGCGCCCTTTCACGCCAATCCCAAGCTTGCGTGGCCTTGAGTGCAGCCTCGACCATAGCGTGGTCTTGCGCCGTGGGCGCGGCCAGCCAGTCCTGATGGGGCAAGCGGCCAAGCATGGCCACGTCCCACACACGCAAATCGTCAGACGCCGACTCGCCCTGCCCCAGCCATGAAAGCTGCCGGGCGCGCTCGCGCCGATCAATGGCCACCAAAGCTTGGCCCAGCCAATGCACCTGGCCTGAAATCTGTTGCGATGGTGGCAGCAAGCCCGCCAAGGCCTTGAGCAAGGTGGACTTGCCAGCGCCGTTAGGCCCCACGACGCAGGTCCAACGTCCAGCCGCAATCGACAGGTCAATACCATGCAAAACTTCTTGCTCACCCAGGCGCACACGCAGAGCGTGGACTTGCAATGCGGCCTTCATGCGCGGGCCCCGGTGGAGGTCATGCGCGACATGCGCCAGAGCAAATAGCCGCCGCCCAGCACGGCAGTGAGCACACCCACGGGCATTTCTTGCGGCGCAATCAAACCACGCGCCAGCAGGTCGGCCAATAACAGCAACAACCCGCCGGCCAGCGCCGACAAAAGCAGCGACCAGCCATGGGTGGCGCGCACCATGGCACGCACCAGGTGCGGCGCTGCCAAGCCGACAAAGGCAATCAAACCCATTTGGGCCACAGCCGTGCCTGTGGCCAAAGACATTACACCCACCAGCAGCATGCGCGCAGGCGCCAAAGGCACACCCAGGCTGAGCGCGGTGTTTTCTCCCAAGGTCAAGGCGTCCAACACGCGGGCCATGGTCAAAGCCAATGCAACACACACCACCCACACGGCGCACAGCAGCATGCAAGCGGTCCAGCCGATAAAGCCGGTCGAGCCCAACATGAAACCCTGCATGCCTTGCCACACCTCAGGCCGCCACAAACTCAAAAATGAGGTCACGGCACCCAACACCACGCCTACAATCACGCCCGCCAGCAGCAAGCGCAAGGTGTGCTGTACGCCGCGCGCTAACACCAACGTCAGCAACACGGCCAACACAGCGCCCACGAAAGCCGCACCCGTGAGCCCCAAGCGCACCCACCAGCCACTGGCCAAGGTACTGCCGCCGAATAAACTCAGATAAATGGCCACGCCCAGGGATGCACCCGAGGCACTGCCCAGCAAATACGGGTCCGCCAGCGGGTTGCGAAACAAGCCCTGTGCCAAAGCACCGGCCAAGCCCAACAAGGCCCCACCCGCCCAAGCGCCGAGCGAACGCGGCAGCCGAATGTCCCACACAATTTGCCACGACACCGGGTCGTGCAGGGCTTGCCACCAAGGCTCCCAGCCGGTGCTGCCCATGGCGCTGCCCAAAGCCACGCCCGCCCAGCCGAGGAGCACCAGCAGCAAACTGAGCACCCAAGGCTTCAAGGGCTTCGTCATGGCTTGCTGCCTTGGCTGCGCGCAATGCATTGCGCCATCAAGCGCGCGCCCTCGGCCATGCGAGGGCCGGCGCGCACCAGCATGTCGGATTCGTCGGTGTTGAAGACACACACTTGGTCGAACTGAATCACCTTGAGCTGTGACCAGCCAGGGCGCTGCAGCATGCTGGCGCGGCTGCTGTCGCCCGCCATGATGATGTCGGGCTGCGCGCGCACGACAAATTCAGGATTGATTTTGGGGAACGGCCCCAGGTTCCCCGGCAAGATGTTGCGCAAGCCCATCAGCATGAGGGTCTCGCCAATGAAAGAAGACTCGCTGGCGCCGTAAGGTGCCGGGCTGACTTCGACATAGACCTTTTGGCCCTTGGCTTGCGAAGGCAGCGACTGCGCCGCAGCCAGAACGCCGGAATTGATCTCGCGCCATAAACGCTCGCTCTCCGAGGCCGGCACGCCCAAGACCTGCGCCAAGGTGTTGATCACACGCTGCAAGTCGGCATGGGTACGAGGTTCTAGCGCCAGCACCGTGATGCCCAAGGCTTGCAGGCGCTCCGCGCCGCGCGCGGAAGTGGCCATCAGCACCAGGTCGGGTCGCTGCGCCACCACAAGCTCAATGTTCGGGTCCAACCCACCGCCCAAGCGGGGCAGTTGCCGTACCGAGGCAGGCCAATTGGAATAACGGTCCAGCCCCACCAGTTTGCGGCACTCTCCGAGTGCGCACACGGTTTCGGTGAGCGAGGGCAACAAACTCACGATGCGCGCAGGCGCTTGGCTGAAGCTGACTTCTTGCTGGCGGTCGTCACGCACAGTGACGGCTTGGGCCAGGCCTGTGCACAGCACAAAAAACACCCAAGCCAAGCTGCGCAGCTTAAGCATGCTCAGCCTCCCACTGCGCCATGATGCGGTGCAACTGGGCCACACCATCGGTCAATGCAGCCGGGCCGGGTTGCAAAATGTCGGCGGACTTGATTTCAAAAATATGCCCCGTGCGCACAGCCGGCACATCTTGCCAGCCTGGCCTGGCCGCCACAGTGTCGGGGCGAAACTTCTTGCCGCACCACGAGCCAATGATGATGTCAGGGGCGCGGTCAACAATGGTCTGGCCCTCGGCAATGATGCGGTCTTTGCCCATGGGCATCACGGCCAGCTCCGGAAAAATATCGTCGCCACCGGCAATGCCCATCAGCTCAGAAACCCAGCGGATGCCGCTGATGTGCGGCGTATCCCATTCTTCAAAAAACACCTTGGGGCGGCGTTTGAAACTCGCCGCTTGCTGAGCAATAGCGTCAAGTTCTGCTCGCCAGGTCTGCAGCAGCGCCAGTCCTTCTTCGGCCTGGCCCACCATGGCCGCAACTTGGTACAGCATGGCAAAAATTTCGTCCACACTGCGTTGATTGAAAATCGTCACCTGCACCCCGGCGCGGATCAGCAAGGCCGCAATGTCGGCCTGCAAATCAGAAAAGCCGAACACACAGTCAGGCTGCAAGGCCAAGATCTTGTCGATCTTGGCCGTCAAAAAAGCACTCACCTTGGGCTTTTCCAAACGCGCACGGCGCGGGCGCACCGTGTAGCCAGAAATACCCACAATGCGCTGCTCTTGGCCCAACAGGTACAGCCACTCGGTCGCCTCTTCGGTGAGGCAAACAATGCGCTGGGGGCCAAGGGCAAGCGAAGTCATCACTTTGGACTGTATCGCAAAGTCGCAAACAAACCGCGACCCGGGGTGTTGTAGCCGGAGGCCAGCTGGTACTGCTTGTCGAAGACATTTTCCAAGCGCACACGCGCAGACCAGCGCTCATCGATCTTTTGACTCGCATAGAAAGACAAAACAGAATATCCGCCCAACATGGTGGACGAGTAGGGGCTGTCTTTGCGTTCACCCGATGCATACAACTTGGCGCCAATATCGTAGCCCGCCAGAGGGCGAGAAATATCGAGAGAGCCGTAAGTCTTGGCTCTGCGGGCCTGTGGCATGCCCAAAGTCACGTTCCGCGGATCTTGATTGACCATAGAAGCTTTGATGTTGTTGCCCATCCACTGCGATCGCAAAGTCGCTTCCAGGCCTGTGTTTTCGGTTTGACCGATGTTCACTGCACGGTAATTTTTGTCGTAATCGATCGCATCACGGGTATCTGTCTGGAAATACACCAAACGGGCCAGTGCGTCGCCTGTAGCGTAGCTCGCACCCACTTCTTTGGATGCGTAATTTTCGGATTTAACCTGCGTATTGGTGGAAACTTCATAGGCTGTAGGCGCACGGAATCCTGAAGAGACAGTCGCCGTCAAACGCCAAGCTGGAGTCAATGAATAACCCAAACCCAGCAAACCAGAGTTGATGTTTTGGACGCTGCTGACCGTGCCATAGTCGTCCGTTCGGCTTAACTGAATTTGATCGCGCCGCGCATTGACCTGGAAAGTCCAGCGGTCCATTTTTTCTGTCAAACCTGCGAAATAGCCCATGCCTTCACGGCGCATGCCATACCCATAATTGCCACTGGCGCTGTACTGGTCGATGGACTTGTCAATGCCAAAACTTATGCTGGACTGAGTCCGCGCTTGGACAGTATTGAACCATCTCAGCGCATCTTGGGTCCCCTTCAAGGTTCCGTCGTTGAGCAAGGTGCTGTTTTTTGTGTTTTCGTAACCCAAGGAAGAATGTGAAAAATCCAGCGCAGACACCCAGTGATCCGTGATGGCCTTGCGAGCGTACAAGCTGGCTTGATCGTTGTGGCTCTTCAACAGGTTAATGTCGCTGGGCTTGTCGCCCGCAAACGATGACCCACTGTCATAGTCAGCCTTGGCGCGCGTCGATTGCAGACGTAAACCCATGTTGAAATCGGCATCTATTTTTTTGTCTAACTTGGCTGAAACGTACTCCTTGATGTAACCATCGTTGTCGGGGTTGACGCGTGCATTCATCGAGGGAATCATTGCAGAAAAACCATCACTGCCCGAACGACCGCCTTGCACATTAAAGCTGAGGTCATTGACAGTGCCACCCACACCCGCATGCATACCGTAGGTATTGCGCGACCCCAGCATGACCGAGCCGTAGGCGGCGGGTTCACCCTTTCCTTGACGCGTCCAAATACTGATCACACCGCCCACAGCGGCATCGCCGTACAAGGCGCTGGCGTTGCCGCGCAAAATTTCAATGCGCTCAATTTGCGCCAAAGGCATGTCGGTGACTTGCAACGCACCAATACCGTCAACCTGAGAACGCACCCCATCAATTAACACCACCACGTTGATGCTGTTTTGCCCTCGCAAGAAAAACGAGGTGGTGCTGCCCGGCCCCCCATTGCGACCGAACTCAAACCCCGTTTCCCCTTGCAACAAATCAGCCAAGCTGGGGGCCTGCGATTTTTCAATCTCTTGCCGCGTGATCACGGACACCGAACTCAAGACCTCGGACAGGGCTTGCTCTGTACGCGTTGCCGATACGACCACGGGATTGAGTTCAAGCGAATGGGCCTGGCTGACAAGCAATGACAAGGCAAGGACAGACACCGCAGGCGCAAAGCCACGCGGACGAATCAAACGATTTTTCATAAGAAACAAACAAGTTGTGTGTCCTCACCGCCTTCCCCGACAGTGCATGGACGTTCAAGCAGCACGTTTTAGACGCACCGCCACCTTGTTGGCCGGTATCCGGGCTGGCGGAGACGACCTCTGTCGCCTTCCCAGTTGCTTGTTCAAGGCGACCAGTGGCATGTTGACAGAGACAGAACTGTGAAGTTCGTCCGCTTGACCGTTGCGGGGGCAGCGCAGGTGAGGTTTTGTCGAGCGAGCGACGCGACCCTCCTGCTTCCCGTTGAACTGCGGCATGTGAACCACGCCGCGAGCACCAACACGTTGGATTGTAAGTAGGATTCTGGCTTCAACCCTACAATACGGGTATTCACTTTTTGTCGGCCATGACAAACAACCAAACCATTGACCTGATTGCTGAACGTGTTGAGCACTTATTGCTTCGACACGAAGAGCTCGCACGCACCAACGATTTGCTAAGGCAGCAAGTTTCTGCATTGGCGCAAGAGCGCGATTTGCTCAAGTCTCGACTGGCCGCTGCCCGCGCAAGGGTGGATGTGTTGATCGATCGTTTGCCCGCCACGCCTGCTTCGGACACTGCACCATGACGACAAAACAAGTGGAAGTCCAAATCATGGGTCAAAGCTACTTGCTGGGCTGCCCTGAAGGCGGTGAGCCCCAGTTGCTGGCAGCGGTGGTCAAGGTGGATCTGGCCATGTGCAAAATTCGCGATGCCGGCAAAATCAAAGCCCGGGACAAAATTGCTGTATTGGCCGCCTTGAATTTGGCTTTTGATGCCAATGAAGCTATAGCGGCCGTGCCCGGCACAGCCCTGAACACCTTGCCGCCCAGCGTTGCCCCTGTGTCGGATGCGCAATCGGCTCACTTAAGCCAATTACTCAAGCGCTTGGACCAAGCGCTGAGTCGTGACGGGCAACTTATTTAACACGCATTGTTAAGCCACATTGGCCTACAATTGTGACGTCTGCAGTGCATGCCGGGTCTTATATTTCCTTGAACCAATGCTCCACGAGCTCGGGCTTGGTACATTGACTGGTGAGCGTGATCATCTCGCGTTAGATGAACCCAACGTCAGTCTGCCCTCGCCCACCTGAACCCCCGGTTCAGGATGAGGGTCCGGTGGCATTGCAGACACCTTTTTCACATCATTTTTTATTCACTGGGGAAAAACTGCATGAGGTGGCTGCGCTATGCTCACCAAGGCCAAATTGGCTTGGGTCGATTGGTGGATGAAACCATCCATGTTCATCAAGGCCACCTGTTTGAAGACCCCCAACCCACAGGTGACACCTTGCGATTCTCTGAAGTCGAGATTTTGGCGCCTTGCAAGCCTTCCAAAGTTTTAGCACTTTGGAATAATTTCAAAACCGCGGCAGAAAAGAACGGCTGGACCGCCCCCGCCGAACCGCTTTACTTTCTCAAATCACCGAACTCCTATTCCCATCATCTTCAAGCTGTGATGCGGCCAAAAGAAGATGCAGGGCGCGTAATTTACGAAGCCGAACTGGGCATTGTGATTGGGCAACGCGGACGCGACATTCCAATCGATGAAGCCAATCGGTATATTTTTGGCTATACGTGTGTAAACGACGTTACAGCCGTTGAATTACTGCGCTCAGACGCCAGCTTTGAACAATGGACGCGCGCCAAAAATTTTGATGGATTTACCCCTTTCGGACCTTGGATTGAAACCGACTTGGATTGCAAAAATGCTTTTGTCACAGCCAAAATTAACGGACGAGAGCGCCAAAATTATGCGCTCAGTGACATGTTTTTCTCACCCCAAGAATTGGTCGCCAAACTGTCCAGAGGCATGACTTTGGAGCCGGGTGATCTTATTTCTTGCGGCACCTCCTTAGGGGCGATGCCTTGGCAAAATGATGCTGTTGTCGAAGTGTCTATTGAAGGCATTGGCACCCTCTCTAACACGATGAAAGCGTCAGCATGAGTTTGAACATTGCCATTGTGGGCGCAGGCGCGATTGGGGGTTACCTCGGTGTGAAGCTGGCCTTGTCGGGTTGCCATGTCACTTTCATTGCGCGCGGTGAAAACCTCAAAGCCATACAAGCGAATGGCATGACACTGACTTTAGAAGACGGCTCATCGCTGCACGCCCCACATGTTAAGGCCTGCACCATCGACGAGGCCACGCCTCACGACTATGTGTTCTTAACCATGAAGTCGCATCAGGTCAGCCCTGTTGCTGAACAAATTGGACGGCTGTGTCATGAAAATACAGCAGTAGTGACCCTCCAAAACGGAGTGCCTTGGTGGTACTTTTACAACCTGGTGGGCGACTATCAAAACCGTCAACTGAGCTCCATTGATCCAGGCGGCGCTCAATGGCAACACATCGGCCCGCACCGGGTCATAGGTGCCGTTGTGTATCCAGCCGCCGAATTGGTTGCGCCCGGTATTGTCAAACTGATTGAAGGCAATCGGTTTACCTTGGGCGAACCCAGTGGCGAAAAATCAGCGCGCGTCACTTTATTGGCCCAGGCCATGATTGCCGCAGGATTCAAGACACCAGTGTCTACAGACATTCGCAGCGAGTTGTGGGTCAAACTGTGGGGCAACCTGACTTTCAACCCGGTGTCCGCCCTGACGCACGCCACGCTGGAAGAAATTTGCAATTTTGATCTCACACGCAATTTGGCAGCACGCATGATGGCGGAAGCTCAAACCGTGGGGGAAAAGCTAGGCGTTCAATTCAAAATCAGCATTGACAAACGGATTGCAGGCGCACAAGCTGTAGGCGCCCACAAAACCTCCATGCTGCAAGACATTGAACACGGCAAGGCTTTGGAGTTAGAGGCGCTCTTAGGCAGCGTGATTGAGCTGGGCCGTATTTGCAACATACCCACGCCCACACTCGACTCTGTTTACGCCATGACACGTTTGCTCGAGCAGAGTGTGTTGAAAAAGGGCAAGGGACTTAGCCTAGACTGAGTTTTTTCAAGAGGCCAAGCACTGGCCACAAAAGCATGATGAGGGCCAAGCCCGTTATCGTACCGGCCAAAGGTGTGCTCACAAAAATTTCCAAGCTGCCTTTGGAAATGAGCATGGACTGTCTGAAGCTGGTTTCTGCCATGTCACCCAGCACCAAGGCCAAGACCAGAGGTGCCATAGGGTATTTGAGCTTTTTAAAGGCATAACCCATCAAGCCAAAGACCAACATCAAAACGACATCCAGCATGCTGTTGTGAACCGTGTAGGCACCCACGGCACAAATCACCACAATGACGGGCGCAATGATCGAGAATGGAATTCTGAGAATGGCGGCCCACCACGGCACGGTGGTCAAAACCACAATCAAGCCCACAATGTTGCCCAAATACATTGAGGCGATCAGGCCCCAGACAAAGTCTTTTTGTTCAGTGAACAACAAGGGACCCGGTTGCAGGCCCCATATCAACAGCCCCCCCAACAACACGGCGGCGGTGGGTGAGCCAGGAATACCCAGCGTCAACATGGGCAGCAAGGCGCTGGTGCCCGCAGCATGGGCAGCTGTTTCAGGAGCAATCACCCCCTCAATGGCACCCTTGCCAAATTCTTCCGGATGTTTGGCAAGACGCTTTGCAGTTCCGTAACTCATGAACGAGGCCGGTGTGGCACCCCCAGGGGTGATGCCCATCCAGCAACCAATCAAACAAGCGCGCAAGGACGTGGCCCAGTATTTGGGCAGTTCTTTCCATGTGTCGAGAACGTCTTTCAGGCTGATGCGACCCTTGTGTCCTTTGAAGGCAAGGCCCTCCTCCATGGTAAGCAAAATTTCGCCGATGCCAAAAAGGCCAATCACTGCAACCAAAAAGTCAAAGCCTTTCAGTAAACTTTCTTGGCCATAGGTCATGCGCAATGTACCAGTCACGCTGTCCAAGCCCACGGCAGCCAAAGCAAAACCGAGCATCATGGCCATCAAGGTTTTGACGGGCGGTTCTTTGCTCATGCCAATGAAACTCGCAAAAGTGAGCAACTGAACGGCAAAGAACTCAGGCGGCCCGAAATTAAGGGCAAATTTAGCCACCACAGGTGCCAAAAATGTCACCATGAGCACAGCCACCAAAGCGCCCACAAATGAGGACGTGAAGGCCGCGGTTAAAGCCTGCGCGGCCTTGCCCTTTTGAGCCATGGGGTAGCCATCAAACGTGGTTGCCACCGACCAAGGCTCGCCGGGGATATTGAAAAGAATGGAAGTAATCGCCCCGCCAAACAATGCACCCCAGTAAATGCAAGACAACATGATGATGGCAGAAGTGGGTGACATGCCAAAGGTGAGTGGCAAGAGAATGGCCACGCCGTTGGCACCGCCCAAACCTGGTAACACACCAATTAACACACCCAAAAAAATACCAATGAACATGAAGCCAATATTGGGCAGTGTCAAGGCCACTGCAAAGCCCTGAAACAGGTTATTGAGTTCTTCCATGATCAATAGCCCAACCAAGTTTCAATCAAGCCTTTTGGCAATGGCAGTAAAAACCAAATTTCAAACAGCAGAAACAATGCTGCGCTGATGCCCGCGCCTACTGTGATGGATTTGAAATAACTGTATTTGCCTTGCCAGACCATAAAGGCGGCAACGAAAATAAGTGAGGCGACATAAATTCCCAACACAAAGATAGCGGCCGTGAAAACAGCAGTTGGGATGAGCATCAACAACATCAAATTGAACTCATGCTTTTCGGCAAACACTTCTTTGCCACCGTCTTGTTTCCAAGCAAGCAAGGTTTGCAAAATAACCCAAACCGCGCCGCCCAACAAAAGGCAGCCAATGTAGAACGGAAAGTAGCCAGGCTCGGGGCCATCACTGCCCCATGCGTTGCCTACGCGAATACTGTCTGTGATCACCAACAAGCCCACCCCCACAAAGCACGAAGCCACCAACAACTCCATCCACCGCATTTGCAGGTGTGAACCTGTTTTCATGATGAGATCCTTCAGAATTCTTATTTGGCCAAGAAGCCGGCTTCACGCATGAGACGGAAATGCTCCACTTCCGCTTTCAGCAACCAGTCTTGAAATTCCTGGTCCTTCATGAAAGTGTCCTTGAAAGCGCCGGTCTCCATGAATTCTTTCCACTCAGGGAGCTGGCGTACTTTTTGGAAAACATCGGTGTAATAAGCCACTTGCGCTGGCGTGGTTTTAGGCGGCATGAAAATGCCGCGCAACATCAAGTACTCCACATCGAGACCTTGCGATTTGCAAGTGGGAATGTCTTTCCAAGACTGTGTGGCGGTGATTTTTTTCGGGTAAGGCATGACCTTTGCATCAAATACACACAGCGCCCTTAAAGTTCCGCCCTTCCAATGTGCCACCGCTTCAATGGGGTTGTTCACCGTGGTGTCCACGTGTTTGCCCACCAGTTGAACCGCCACGTCACCCCCCCCTTTGAAAGGGATGAAAATCATCTTTTTGTCTGTGGCTTTTTCAATGGCCACGGTGATGATCTGGTCCTCTTGTTTGGACCCCGTTCCGCCCATTTTGTATTTGCCAGATTCAGCTTGCTTCATGGCCTTGGTGAAGTCGGCCACCGTTTTATAGGGTGAGTCGGCATTGACCCAGAGGACAAACTCATCAAGTGCCAACATGGCCACAGGCGTCAGGTCCTTCCAATTGAAGGGGACGCCCGTGGCCAATGGCGTGGTGAATAAATTTGACAGCGTGATGATGATCTTGTGCCCATCTGGGCGAGCCCCTTTGGCATCCAAAAACCCTTCTGCCCCTGCACCACCAGATTTGTTGACCACCACCAGAGGTTGATTCATGAGTTTGTGTTTGGAGATAACTCCTTGAAGAAAACGCGCCATTTGATCAGCGCCACCGCCAGTACCTGCTGGCACAATGAACTCAACGCTTTTGGTGGGCTCCCAATTAGACTGAGCGAAAGCGTTCACGCAAAGGGCGCTGCTGGCGACCAAGGCAGCTGTTTTGAGGGTTATCCATCGACGATTATTCATATTGAACTCCTTGGTATTTATTTAAACCTAAAGGTATCGTAATATACTTGACGCGACTTTGTCGAGCATTAATTTCAAAAAAATTACTCTTTTTATTCCCTTAAAAAAATGAAAACCCTGATTGAACTTCTGTCGACTGGAAATGCCCAGTCTGCTTGTTTGACTGCGGCCCAAAGCGCGCCCCTTACTTTTTCAGCTTTACGCCAACTGCGTGAGTACGTCCAAACAGAGTTCAACAAATTTGGTATTGGTCGACACGATCGTGTGGCTTTGGTTTTGCCCAATGGTGCGGAAATGGCAGCCAGTTTTGTCACTGTGGCTTGCTGCGCTACGTCAGCACCTTTGAACCCCAGCTACCGTGCGGATGAGTTCGAGTTTTACCTGAACGACTTGAACGCCAAAGCCTTGGTGGTTGAAAAAGGCTCCAGCAGCCCTGCTGTTGCTGTTGCGGCAAAAATGGGCATCGCACTCATTGAGCTGCTGCCCACGCCCGCACTGGGTGCGGGTTCATTCACGCTCAACATGGACAGTCTGACCCCCCAAGCGGCGAAGTTTCCAGGCCACGCCCAAGCTGAGGATGTCGCCTTGGTACTCCACACTTCTGGCACCACCTCACGTCCCAAAATTGTTCCACTGACACATCTTAATGTGAGTGCATCAGCACAAAACATCGCGCACAGCACACACTTTAGCAACCAAGACCGGGGGCTGAATGTGATGCCACTGTTTCACATTCACGGCCTGATCGCTGGCATCTTGGCACCGCTGTCTCAAGGAGGCGAAGTCTATTGCACCAGCGGCTTCAATGCTTTGAAGTTTTTCAGCCAAATGGATGAAGTCAAGCCCACTTGGTATACGGCCGTACCGACCATGCATCAAGCTATTTTGTCCAGGTCAGCCAACAACAAAGCGGTGATTGCCAAGGTTCCGCTTCGTTTCATTCGGTCATCTTCATCCTCATTACCACCGCAGGTTTTAGCAGAGCTAGAAACCACCTTCAAAGCACCTGTCATTGAAGCCTACGGCATGACCGAAGCGGCTCACCAAATGGCTTGCAACCCCCTTCCCCCTGGCCAAAGAAAGCCCGGCACAGTCGGCTTGGCCGCGGGACCGGAGATTGCCATCATGAATCCAGAGGGTGACTTGATGCCGACAGGGAGCACTGGAGAAATCGTGATTCGCGGCAGCAATGTGACGCCAGGCTACGAGAACAACGACAAAGCCAACGCAGAAGCTTTCACCAATGGGTGGTTCAGAACGGGTGACCAAGGTGTCATGGATGAACAAGCTTATGTCAGCATCACGGGAAGGCTCAAAGAAATCATCAACCGCGGTGGAGAAAAAATCAGCCCTCGTGAGGTCGACGAAGTCCTGATGGACCATCCTGCCGTAGCGCAGGTTGTGTGTTTTGGTATTCCCCATGACAAATTGGGCGAGGAAGTGGGCGCCGCAGTGGTTCTGCGAGAGGGCATGACGGCGACTGAAAAAGAACTTCGTGAATACACGGCCACACGCTTGGCCGACTTCAAAGTTCCGCGTAAAGTTTTACTGATGGACGATATTCCCAAAGGTGCAACAGGCAAATTGCAGCGCATTGGAATGGCACAAAAGCTCGGACTTGCTTAAGGCAGCATGGCACTTCAAATCTTTTTAGAGCTGGGCCTGATAGGCGCAGTTGTGGGCTTTATGGCTGGTTTATTGGGCTTGGGTGGCGGCCTGATGATGGTTCCCGTATTGACCTACATGCTCAGCAACATGGGTGTTTCTCAAGACTTGTCCATCAAAATGGCCATTGTCACTTCCATGTCAACCATTTTGTTCACATCCATATCAAGCTTGCGAACGCACCACAGACTTGGCGCTGTGCGTTGGGACTTGGTCAAAGGTTTGGCGCCAGGCATCGTGCTGGGCAGTGCAGTGGCAAGTCTTTGGATTTTTGTGGAGATCAAGGGCACCACTTTGGCCATTTTGTTCGGAGTGTTTGTCGCTTATTCCGCCTTTCAAATGTTCATGGACAAGAAACCTAAGCCTTCTCGGCAAATGCCTGGTTTTGCAGGTCAATTGGGAATGGGTGGATTCATCGGCATGCTCTCTGGCTTGGTCGGGGCTGGCGGTGCTTTCGTCAGCGTGCCTTTAATGATGTGGTGTAACGTTGCCATTCATAACGCCATCGGCACCAGTGCGGCTTTGGGTTTTCCGATTGCACTTGCAAATGTCACCGGCTTTGTCATCAGTGGAATGAAACTCGACAACCTGCCGCCTGGCGCCTTTGGCTATATCTGGGTACCTGGCATGTTGGTCATTGCCTGCTTCAGCGTTGTGACGGCACCCTTTGGTGCGCGCGCTGCACACCGACTGCCTGTGAAAAAACTGAAACAGGTGTTTTCCTTCTTCTTGGTTTTTCTTGCCGCCTACATGTTCAACAAAGGGATGAGCATGGTTTGACCCGCAGGATCAACAGTTAGAACTGAAGCCTTAAACGGCGCACCAAGGGGCTTGGTTGTTCACCAATCCCATCCAAAGAGACACGACTGAAATCACGACCAGGCTCAAACCAGCGATGCGAATGCCCAAACTGCCATCGCCCATTTTTTTGAGTTGCAGGAACAACCAAGGTCCGGACCATAAACTCACGCTGCTGCCCAGTGCAAACAAGACCATGCTCATGGCGCCATCTGATACATTAGCCGTCAAGGCAGCCAATATGACTGCCGAATACAACAAGCCACAAGGCATCAGCGCCCAGAGGGTGCCCATCACCATGGGCGTCGCTTGGCCATAACGCCCGCCCCAGACCCTGACCTGATGCCAAATCCTTTGCGCCACAGCATCCAACCACAAAGGTTGACGCCCTTGCAATAAGAGCAAACAACCCAACACCAGCGCAGCCACATGCAGCATGGACCACAATGGGCGAATGGCTGCAGACTGAACCGTCAGCCAGCCCAACGCGCTGACGCTGGCTGCCGCCAACCCACCCATCAAGCTGTACCCCACCAAACGTCCGATTTGGAAACTCAGCATCGAACGCGAAGCGCTCACACCGGCTGCCTGCCCTATGCCCGCACAGACGACGCCACACATGGCCACACAATGCGGTCCACCAGCCAAGCCCATGAGAAAGGCCGTCACGGCCAGGGAACTGGACACCGAAACGACTCAGATGATTTTAGAAAAACGCGTCCGGTTGGCGTTGGCCTGCAAATAGCGGTCAAACGACATGGCCACGCCACGCACAAAGAACCAGCCTATGGGTGTGACCTTGATCCCTGCATCTGACACCTCTAAAAGCCCTTGGGATTGGATCTCTTCCAAGTGGGTCATTTCAGATTTGAAATAGGATTTGAAATCAATGAGCCAAGCAAGGTTGATCGATTCGAATTGCAATTGCCCCTGGCACATGATCGCCATGATCACAGCGCGGCGGATCATATCGTCGCGACTCAACACCAAGCCACGCACCACGGGCAATTGGCTTTGATCGATCAGGTCATAGTATTCACTCAATGTTTTGGCGTTCTGGCTGTAGGTAGCCCCCACCCGACCTATGGCCGACACGCCCAAAGCGATCAAATCGCAATCAGGCTGGGTGCTGTAGCCTTGAAAGTTACGGTGCAGTCGGCCTTGTCTTTTGGCTATGGCCAAGGCGTCATCCGACAAGGCGAAGTGGTCCATGCCGACATACACGTAGCCGGCTTCTTTCAGTGAGGCCAGCGACCTAGCCAACATGGCGACTTTTTCACTGGGCATGGGCAAATCAGCTGAGATGATGCGCCGCTGGGGTTTAAAACGTGCAGGCAAATGGGCATACGCATACAACGCAATACGGTCCGGTCGCAGCGCATTGATCTGCGCCAAAGTGCGGTCAAAAGACTCGGGCGTCTGATGCGGCAAACCATAGATCAGGTCGACATTGATGGATTCAAACCCAATTTTGCGGGCTTGTGCCACCAAATCAAACACCTGCTGTGCAGGTTGAATGCGGTGCACTGCCTCCTGAACTTTGGGGTCAAAATCTTGCACTCCCAAACTCAAGCGATTGAAGCCCAAGTCTGCCAGCACCGATAAACGGTGCGCGTCCACCGTGCGCGGGTCCACTTCGATGGCGCATTCACCGCCCGGCACGATATTGAAGTTGCTTTTGAGCATCGCCACCAATGCCTTCAATTGCGCATCACTCAAAAATGTGGGTGTCCCGCCCCCCAGATGCAACTGACTGACTGGCTGCCCTTTGCCCACATGCTTGACATGCAAGGCCACTTCGCGCGCCAAATAGTCCAAATAGACCAGGGCCTGCTCGGGGTGCTTGGTGATGATTTTGTTGCAAGCACAGTAGTAGCACAAAGATTCACAGAACGGAATATGAACATACACAGACAAAGGCATGGCGCGGTTGGGAGAGACATCCCTTCGCATTTCGAGCGCTTGAACATAGTCTGCACTGCCAAACGCTTCTACAAATCGATCCGCCGTCGGGTAAGAGGTGTAGCGAGGCCCGGGCACATCAAACCGGGTCAGTAATTCGGGCGTGATCCTCACCATTTGCATTTATCCTCTGATTTTTTATCGCCTACCCACTGTGCCCTCCTCCAAGGGTAAAAACATTGACGCAAATCAACTCAATGGCAATTAAGGAGGAATGCATGACCATCCACCATGAACAGGTCATTCTTGGGTGGGTTCAAGGACTAGAATGAAAACGGGACTTCCATCAATTTGCTGTATTTTCAGGGGCATGACACCATGACACCACACGCCATCAAAGTTGCTTGCAGCAACTGCAATATGCGCGAACTGTGCATGCCCGTGGGGTTGAGCGAACCAGAGCTCCAGCGGATCGATGACTTGATCGGTACGCGACGCAAAGTCAAGCGCAATGAGACACTTTTCCGCAACGGCGAAAAGTTCAGCTCCCTGTATGCGATACGCACCGGTTTTTTCAAAACCTGCATGGCGACTGAAGATGGCCGAGACCAAGTCACGGGTTTCCAAATGGCAGGCGAAATCATGGGCCTGGACGGCATCGTCAACGACTTTCACTCCTGTGATGCGGTCGCTTTGGAAGACGCCGAAGTTTGCGTCATGCCTTTTGACAAAATCGAAGAACTGTCGCGCGAAGTGACTTCTCTTCAGCACCACGTACACAAAATCATGAGCCGAGAAATCGTGCGTGAGCACGGTGTCATGTTGTTGCTGGGCAGCATGCGGGCTGAAGAGCGCTTGGCGGCATTTTTATTGAATCTGGTTCAACGATTGCATGCACGCGGTTTTTCGCAATCTGAACTGATTCTGCGAATGACCCGCGAAGAAATTGGCAGTTACTTGGGACTCAAGCTTGAAACTGTCAGCCGCACCTTTTCCAAATTTGTGGATGAAGGAACCGTCGAAGTCAAACAACGGCATGTTCGGATTTTGGATACTGCGGCCCTACAGCAATTGGTGAATAACCAGCAGGCATGTCACTGATGGTCATCGGCAGACGATGCCGCAAGCAAGGTGGTCAAGCCACTCGAGACCATGGCCAGAATCCAAAAAACAAAGAAAGACAGGCTGTAAACGGCTTGCCGAGAAAGTGGCAAGGGACGGCCAAACCACTGAAGGTCTTGCGGATCGAGGACCGCAAAAACCAAAGTTTCCAACATACCGGCCACTAAAAAAGCCGGCCAAGCTATCCACATCATTCTTTGAGCCAACATTTTGCATCCTTTTTGTTCATAACTTGCCTCTGTTGTGGTCGGGTGTCAGGGCTTGACTGGCACCACACCTGTTGCGGCATGATTGCGCGCCGTCATGGCGGGCGCCAAACGCGCACCGGTACCTGTGTGACTTTGTGCAACAGATTCTGTTTCTAGCACCGTATTGGGCGAACTCAATGCCAAATACAAGGTCATGAAACTGGCTACAACCACCACAGCAGGGCCGGCAATCACCATCCACACATGTCCAAATTTCCACCAAGGCGGGGCCGCCTGATCGGGGATGTTTGCAATTGAAGTTGAAGTTGACATTTTCGGCATACTTTCAAAAATCAGGCGTCCTTCAGTGGGGCACCAAAAAAACAGATTTTTCTACAATTTTTTCACTTGGCGAACTCGAGGTGATGCTGAAATGAATCGGATGTGAGCCCGCAGCAATCGCATCGTAGGGCACTTGCAAACGGACCGAAATCCATTTGGACTCGGTCGATTCGACGATGACCTGGTCATCGGTCACCAAAGTCAACCCCGGGACGCCTGTTGCTGCAAGGGTAAAGCGCTGCTCGTGCTCTGCCGCATTCATGATCTGTAAACGGTAGTTGTTCTCTATTTTTCCATCTGAAACGATACGCGCCAAGGATGCGCGATCGCGCACCACATCGACTTTAAAGGGACTGCGCAAGGCCAAGCTCACTCCCGCACCGATGACAATGACCAACAAAATGCCTGTGTATATCAACACACGCGGTCTGAAAACCCGGCGCACAACTTGTGCGTGTGTCCAGCCTTGCTTCATGGCGTGCTGCGTGGAATATTTGACCAAGCCCCGTGAATAACCCATTTTGTCCATCACGATATCGCACACATCTGCACATGCTCCACAGCCAATGCATTCGTATTGCAGTCCATTGCGAATATCAATGCCCGTGGGACACACTTGAACGCACAACGTGCAATCAACGCACGCACCTAATTTCAAAGTCGCAAAATCTGCTTTTTTATTGCGTGCACCACGCAACTCTCCGCGCTGTTCATCGTAGGTAACGATCAAGGTGTCTTTGTCGAACATGGCACTCTGAAACCGCGCATAAGGGCACATGTACTTGCACACTTGCTCACGCATAAAGCCTGCATTGCCGTAGGTGGCAAAGCCATAAAAGAAGACCCAGAAAATCTCCCATGACGACATGTGCCCCAAGAAAAATTCCATCCCCAAGTCATGGATAGGCGTGAAGTAGCCCACAAAAGTAAAGCCCGTCCACATCGACAAGCTGATCCACAAAAAATGTTTGTACCATTTTTTGACCAATTTCTCGAGCGACATGGCCGAATCATCCAAGCGGATACGGGCACTGCGATCACCTTCAACCTTGCGTTCTATCCATATGAAAATTTCGCTGTACACAGTCTGTGGACATGCATAACCGCACCACAATCTACCCGCAATTGCTGTAAACAAAAACAAGGACAGCGCGGAAATCACGAGCAAGGAGGTCAAATAGATAAAGTCTTGCGGATACAAGACAATGCCAAAAATATAAAACCGCCTAGCACCGAGATCAAAAAGCACCGCTTGTCGCTTCCCCCATTCGAACCAGGGTAGGCCATAAAAAACAAGTTGCGTGATCACCACCATGACCCACCGCCACTTGGCAAAAATGCCCGTGACGCTGCGAGGATAGATTTTTTGATGCGCGATATACAGCGAACTGTTTTCGTCTGATTCGTCCTCAACCGCCATTACCACGGGATGGACAGGGATCACCCTTGGGGTAGGTTCAGTATTTATTTTCAAAGCTTGATTCATCCAACAATCTGCTGTTTATTTGGCAGCAGGCGCAACCGCAACAGCAGCTTTGTTGGACAAACCCCAGACATAGGAGGCCAGTACATGAATTTGCCCATCGGTCAACTTGTCAGCTTGTGCAGGCATCTGGTTTACTTTGCCATTGTTGATTTTGTCCACAATTGCGGCCTCCCCCCAACCGTGCAACCAGATGTTGTCGCTCAAGTCAGGTGCGCCCAAGGCTTGATTCCCTTTGCCGTCCATGCCGTGACAAGCGGCACAGGCTCCAAACTTGGATTTACCCAGTGAAGCGCGCAGTGAATCGTTAGGACTGCCGGAGAGACTGAGCACATAATGCGCCACATTGCGGACATCGTCAGGTGTGCCCACAGCAGCCGCCATGGGAGGCATCTGACCAATGCGCCCTTTGATCAGGCTTTCCTTGATCTTGTCTGGCGCACCGCCGTGCAACCAATCGGCATCTGTCAAATTGGGAAAGCCTTTGCTGCCACGCGCATCGGAGCCATGGCACTGTGCACAGTTGTTCATGAACAGGCGGTCTCCAATGGCCATAGCTTGAGGATCTTTCGCTACATTTTCGAGGGGCATACCAGCAAATCGAGCATAGATGGGCTCTACTTCTTTGTTGCCTTGAGCCACTTCAGCCTCGTACTGGCCCACCGATGTCCAACCGAATTGGCCTGTAAAGTTACCCAATCCAGGATACAAAACCAAGTACATCAAAGAAAACACAACAGTGATGATGAACAAGCCGACCCACCAACGGGGAAGGGGATTGTTCATTTCGCGCAGATCACCATCCCACACGTGCCCGGTGGTGTTGTCATTACCGGTCATGGCTTTGGCCTTGCCGCTGAACCACAGCAGCAGCAAGCAAGCCAAAATGCCAACCAGCGAAATGCCCGCCACATACACTGACCAAAAATTGCTTGTAAAGTCACTCATTCAGAATCCTTTTTGTCGTCATATCGCTCAATGGCTTCAGTCATCTTGGCGAAAAGGCAATTGGGCTGCTTCTTCAAAAGCCGCTTGATTACGGCGCGAACAAGCCCAAATCACAATGCCCATGAACACCACAAAAGTGAGCACGGTGACCCAGGCGCGCAGGGTATTGATGTCCACGGTCACTCCTTATTTACGGTGAATACCTAAAATCTGCAGGTAAGCGATTACCGCATCCAATTCGTTCTTGCCTTTGACGTTGGCCGAGGCTTGAGCGATTTCTTCATCCGAATAAGGTGCCCCTAAAGTGCGCAGGCCTTTCATGTGCGTAGGCAAGCTCGCTGCATCCACAGGACTCTTTTCCAGCCATGAATACGCGGGCATGTTCGACTCCGGCACCACATCGCGCGGATTGATCAAATGAATGCGATGCCATTCATCGCTGTACTTACCACCCACCCTGGCAAGGTCTGGGCCAGTTCGCTTGCTGCCCCATTGGAAGGGGCGGTCGTACACCGACTCACCTGCTACGGAGTAAGGTCCGTAGCGCAAAGTTTCGGCACGAAAGGGACGGATCATTTGCGAGTGGCAGTTGTAGCAACCTTCGCGCACGTAGATATCACGTCCTAGCACCTGCAAGGCGGTGTAGGGCTTGAGGCCTGGTGTAGGCTCAGTCAATGACTTTTGGAAGAACAAGGGCACGATTTCGACCAAGCCACCAAACAGAAGAACCAAAAGGATCAAGACGATCATCAAGAAATTGTTGGTTTCAATCTTTTCATGGGACAGACCGCCGCCCGTTTTGTTGATATTTGACATGCTGGTCACTCCTTAAGCGTGTGCGGTGAGAACGGGGATCTGGACGTCCACTGAACGACCGTTTGTCGCAGTTTTGAGTGTGTTCCAGAGCATCAGCAGCATGCCGCCAAGGTACAAAAGCCCGCCAATCAAGCGCAACACATAGAACGGGAAGGTGGCTTTGACGGATTCGACAAAGGTGTAAGTCAAGGTTCCGTCTGTATTGACCGCACGCCACATCAAGCCCTGCATGACACCGGCAATCCACATGGCTGCGATGTAAATCACGATGCCAATCGTGGCTGCCCAGAAATGCATTTCAATGGCTTTGACGCTGTACATCTGCTTTTTGCCAAAGAGACGCGGAATCAGGTAGTACATGGAGCCCATGGTCACCAGCCCTACCCAACCCAAGGCACCCGAGTGCACATGGCCTACGGTCCAATCGGTATAGTGAGATAACGCATTGACTGTTTTGATAGACATCATCGGACCTTCGAAGGTCGACATGCCATAGAAAGACAGAGACACGATCAAAAATCGCAAGATCGGGTCATCACGCAACTTGTGCCATGCGCCAGACAGGGTCATGACGCCATTGATCATGCCGCCCCAGCTGGGCGCCAACAAAATCAAAGAGAAAACCATGCCTACGGACTGCGTCCAATCTGGCAAAGCGGTGTAGTGCAGGTGGTGAGGGCCCGCCCACATGTACGTAAAAATCAAGGCCCAGAAGTGCACAATCGACAAGCGATACGAGTAAACGGGTCGCTCAGCTTGCTTGGGGATGAAGTAATACATCATGCCCAAAAAGCCTGCGGTCAAAAAGAAACCCACTGCATTGTGGCCATACCACCACTGCACCATGGCATCTTGCACACCGGCATAGGCCGAATAGGATTTCATAAAGCCCACGGGCAAAGCCGCACTGTTGACCAAATGCAGCAGGGCTACGGCAATGATGAAGGCGCCAAAGAACCAATTCGCGACGTAAATGTGGCGCACCTTGCGGGTGCCCAAAGTGCCAAAAAAAACAATGGCAAAGCTCACCCAGACCAAAGTGATCAGGATATCAATTGGCCATTCAAGCTCAGCGTATTCTTTACCACTGGTGTAACCCATAGGCAATGAAATGGCGGCAAGCACAATCACCAGTTGCCAACCCCAAAAGGTGAAAGCGGCCAATCTATCGCCGAACAGTCGTACATTGCATGTGCGCTGCGCAACATAGTACGCGCTGGCAAACAAGCCGCATCCACCGAATGCAAAAATCACGGCGTTGGTATGCAAGGGTCGCAAGCGACCGTAGCTCAACCAAGCAATACCAAAATTCAATTCAGGCCATGCCAACTGGGCAGCAATGATCACCCCCACCAACATGCCCACAACGCCCCATACCACCGTCATGATGGCGAACTGCCGAACAACGGTGTCGTTGTAGACAGTGGCTTGCGCATTCGCAAATTTCATTTTTGCCTCTTCTTGAAAAGTCAAGTTGAGTATGGGCAACTTACAAAATAAAATTCTTGATTTAGATCAATCGTCACGCAAAATTCGCTCGCCTTCGGCTTCTAAGTCCTCAAATTGTCCACGGTAAATGGCCCACCACAAGCCCGCCAAAATGACAAACACCAATGCGACGGACAAAGGAATTAATAAAAACAAAATATCCATGCATCAAACTTTCAGTTGAGCTTCAAGTCAGTTGACAAGCGCAAGGCATTGAGTACGACACACAAGGAGCTCAATGCCATACCCAAGCCAGCCAGCCAGGCCGGCAAACAGCCTAAGATCGCCAAAGGGACACAAGTGGCGTTGTAAATGGCAGCCCACGCCAAATTTTGATGGACCACGCGCAGGGTCAAACGACTGTGTGCCCAAACCGATACCAAAACACCCAGCTGAGCGCCCAGTAATACGAAATCAGCTTTGGATTGCGCAAAAGGTGCGGCATGCCCCAAGGCAAAGGAAACGTTGGCGCCAGCCAGTACAGGACCATCATTCAGCCCATCGCCGACCATGGCGACCTGATGGCCTTGTGATTGAAGTCTCTGAAGCACTGTCAATTTATCTTGGGGGCTACAGCCTCCACGCGCATCGGTAATGCCTACAGCTTGGGCCACTTTCTGGACCGCTGCGTCGCCATCTCCAGACAAGAGCATCACATGCAATCCTTGCTTGATGAAGTCCTGCACCGTTTCTCGGGCATCGCTGCGAATTTCTTCTTGTAATTCAAAGGTGGCCAGCCATCCTGTTTCGTCGGCCAACACAGCCCGCAAAAAAGGGGCTTCAGCCAAATTAACACCGCAAAAACGCCCAGAGCCTAATCGCAGCTTGCCTTTTGGAACAAACAGGTTCGGCTGAGACACATGGCTAATCTCCCCTTCAACACCCTCCCCCGCTATTTCTTGCATGTTGCTCACTTGCAAAGATTCCCACTCTTCCAGTTGTTGGTTCTTTGCCGCCTCTTGACGCGACGCCGCACTCAGGGACCGCGACACAGGATGCAAGGAGTGACGCGCCAGAGCAGCTGCCCAGAACAAAGCCTGCGCAGGGCCAAGTCCCTCTCGCGTTTGCACATCGACCAATGCAAAAGCATCCTGGGTAAGGGTGCCGGTTTTGTCAAATACGACGGTATCAATCGAGGCCAAAGCTTGTAAACCCTGTAACTTGCGCACCAAGACACCACTGCGCGCCAGCGCTCCCGCACTGGCCAACATGGCTGCTGGTGCAGCCAATGACAAAGCGCAGGGACAGGTCACCACCAACACCGCGACAGCCACCATCAGCGCATGGGCAGGGCTTTGCGGCCAACCATAAATGGCCGCGCCCAATGAAGACAGCAACACAAACCATAAAAACGGTTTAGCCCACCGGTCAGCTGCCAAGGCGATCTCAGGTTTTGACACCGACGCACTCTCCATCAAGGCCACGATTTGGGCAAATCGCGTGGCCGCTCCAACTTGGGTGACAAGGACCTGAATCGGTGAAGAAAGGTTGTGACTGGCCGCAATCACAGTGCTGCCAACACCGCGTGACAAGGGCCTTGACTCGCCAGTCAGCAAAGCTTCGTCCACATGAGAGAGCCCATCGAGAACGGTGCCATCGGCAGCAATGGTCTCACCAGGCAAAATTTGAATAACGTCCCCTATCACCAAACGCCGAATGGCTATGCGCTCCCACTGACCACTGCTCGTCTTTCTGTTGACGCTTTCGGGCAGTCGGTTCATGACAGCCTCCAACGCACCGGCAGTTCGATGACGTAAACGCATTTCAAGCCAGCGTCCTGTCAACAAGAAAAAAACGAACATCGTTAGGGAATCGAAATAAACCTCGCCGCCAAATGGTCCCGCAGGCTCAAAGGTACCCCAAGAGCTGACTATAAAGGTAACCCCAATTCCGATAGCCACCGGCAAATCCATGCTGATTCGGCTTTGATTCAATTCATGCCAAGCACTGGCAAAGAAGTGCCGGCTTGAAAAAAACATCACTGGCAAGGACAGAACCCAAGAGGCCCAACGCAATAATTGCACCATCTCTGGCGTGATGTCACCCGGTTTAGACAGGTAGGCTGGCGTGGCATACATCATGACCTGCATCATGCAAAGACCTGCGACACCCCAGCGCCATAACAGTTGTCTGGCATCTGAACGGCGGTGCTCATGGGCAACGGCGTCATTGGCTGGAACCACCCTGTAACCCGCATTCATGGCCGCCGCCATCCATTCTGATGGACGTGTTTGTTTATCGCTCCATTCGATCAATCCGCGATGACTGGCCCCACTGATTTGAACAGCGCCTACGCCGGATACCTTGCGCAACGCATCTTCAACGGCGATGGCGCAGGCAGCGCAATGCATGCCTTCGAAAACAACACTGGATTGCCAAACATGGGATTGCATCCGAACTAAATGACTGAATGTCGACCACTCCTGGGGATCGTCGAGCAAAGTCAAGGGGGCGACTGTGTTGGTCAACATGCGATCACCATAAATGAAAACAGTTGACATCAACTTGATCTAAGTCAAGACGCAGGCTTTATACAAGCGTAACCTGAGGCTTCTTTCATAACTCGCTAAGGAGATCAGCATGTACAAACGAATTCTTGTGGCTACCGATGGCTCTACGCTTTCAAAAAAAGCAGTGACCAGTGCCATAGGCATGGCAGCCACTTGCGGTGCGGAACTGATCGCAATAAAAGTGTTTCCTTGCTACCCTCAAGCTTATTTTGAAGGCAGTATCCCGCTGTCAATTGAAGATGTGAGCCGCGTGGAAAAACAGTGGGCCGTTGCTGCACAAGAAACAGTCGATGCGATAGTAAAGTCGGCAAAAAGCAAAACCGTACAAGCCAAGGGCATCACCACCAAATCGGATGTGGTGTCGGATGCGATCATTTCCGCAGCCAAAAAGCACAATGCCGACTTGATCATCATGGCCTCTCATGGGCGCAAGGGCATCAAACGCCTGCTATTGGGCAGCGAAACCCAACAAGTGTTGACACACTCACACATTCCTGTGCTGGTTTTGCGCTGACCACAGCCAGCATGTCTTCTTGAATTAGACGATGCCTTCGCCGCGCAATCTGGCGATGTCTGCGTCGCCCTTGCCCAGGGCGCGCAACACTTCCTCGGTGTGCTGCCCCAGGGTGGGCGGCGCGAGTTTGTGCTCGATGGGTGTGCCAGAAAAGCGCATGGGACTGGCCACCAAGGGCATCTTGCCGGCAACAGGATGGTCGAGTTCGATTTTGATCTTGCGTGCTTTGACCTGGTCTTCTTCGAACACTTGCGCGATGTTATTGATAGGCCCATTGGGCACCCCAGCAGCTTCGAGTGCTTCAACCCAGTCTTTGGTCTTGCGTGTGGAGAAAATAGCTTGCAACAAGCGGGTGATCTCAACCCGGTTTTCGACGCGTTTGCCATTGCTTGAAAAGCGGGCGTCCTCGGCCAGTTCAGTGCAACCCGCCATTGCGCAAAACTTACGGAAAAGGTTGTCATTGCCGCATGCGAGGATGACGCTGCCATCGGCTGTTTTGAAAGGCTGGTAAGGCACGATGTTCGGATGCAAGTTACCAATGCGCGAGGGCGGTTTGCCTGTGGCAAAGTAATTGCTGTTCTGGTAACTCATCAAGGCGATTTGTGAATCCAGCAGCGCCAGATCAAGGTGCTGTCCCTTGCCCGTTTCTGCACGGTTGGCAATGGCGGCACAAATCGCGATCGACGCATACATGCCCGTGATGATATCGGCCACTGGCACACCTGCTCTCTGTGGGCCGCCGCCAGGAGCTTCATCGGGTTCGCCGGTGACGCTCATCATGCCGCCCATGCCTTGGATCATGAAATCGTAGCCCGGGTGTTCACGGTAGGGGCCGGTTTGGCCAAAGCCTGTCACCGAGCAGTAGATCAAGCGCGGGTTGATTTTTGCAAGATCTTCATAACCCAAGCCGTAACGCGCGAGGTCTCCGAATTTATAGTTCTCGATCAGTACATCTGCGCGTTCAGTCAGTTCGCGAACTATAGCCTGCCCCTGGGGGTCTGAGATGTTCAGGGTGATGGACTTTTTACCTCGGTTGGCGGAGGTGTAATAGGCCGACTCACGCGTGTCCTGTCCTTCGGCATCCTTGATCCAGGGTGGGCCAAAAGCCCGGGAGTCATCGCCGATCTTAGGCCGCTCCACCTTGATCACCTCGGCACCAAGGTCAGCCAAATTCTGCCCTGCCCAAGGGCCGGCCAGCACGCGGGAAAGATCGAGAACACGAATGTGTGAAAGTGGTCCTGCCATTTGAAAAATCCTTTAAAAAATCTGCCCGGCAGATCAATCCAATTTAGCGCCCGAAGCCTTGACCACTTGCGCCCATTTACGCAATTCAGTTTTGATGAAGGCGTCAAACTGCGCACCCGTCAAATTCGGAAACTCTGCGCCTTGGTTGGCCCAAACTGCTTTGGCTTCGTCTGTTTGACAGGCTTTGCGGGCTTCTTCCACAGCTTGGGTTTGCGCCTCCACTGGCGTCCCCTTGGGCGCCCATAGGCCATACCAAGTGGTCACGGTGTAGTCGGGCAAACCCAATTCAGCGGAGCATGGTACGTCTGGAAAGGCAGGGCTTCGCTTGGCACCAGAGACCATCAGCGCTTTGATGCGTCCACCTTTGATGTGGGCAGCCGAAGAACCCAAGCCATCAAACATCATGTCCACATTGCCCGCAATCAAGTCCTGCAAAGCGGGGCCTGCGCCGCGGTAGGGAATGTGGGTGATGAAGGTCTGCGTCTGGAGCTTGAACAGTTCTCCCGCCAAGTGGTGCGAAGTGCCACCACCGGCCGATCCATAGTTCAACTTACCGGGGTTTTTCTTCACAAATTCGATGAACTCTTTGAAATTTGCAACAGGCACTTTTTTGGGATTGACCACCAACACCTGCGGCACACTGGCCAGCAGAATCAGCGGGACCAAATCACGCTCTAACTCGTAGTCCAGTTTGGCATACATGTAGGGTGCAATCGTGTGATGCACCGCCCCCATGAACAAGGTGTAGCCGTCGGGTACCGCCTTGGCGGCAATGCCAGCGCCCAAAGTGCCCCCTGCACCGCCCCGGTTATCGATGATCAATTGCTTGCCGGTAAGTCGGGAGAATTGGGCCGACATGGGTCGCGCAAATGCATCTGTGCCGCCCCCTGCCGGAAAAGGCACGATCAAGGTCACCGGCTTGGTCGGCCATGCAGATTGGGCCCAAGCGGGCAAAGTTGCGCCCACCGCAGAAGCGGCAGCGAACTTGATCACCGAACGGCGATCGGTCATGGAATTGAAGTTTTTCATTGCATTTGTCTCCTCTTTTGACATTGTGATTGCTCACTGGTTAGTAGTTGAACTCAAAAATAAAGGCTCTGAACATCGCCCGAAACAGGGATCTTGCCGGCTTCCAACATCTTGCGGTGACTGTCAATCTTGCGCAAATCGTACAGGTAGTTGACCATCAGACCATATGATTGCTTCACACCTTTGGCAGAAAGGTCGGCAGCCCAATGAATGAGTTCGACCCTTGCGCCGTTGCCCAAATGAAAACGTGCCACTGGATCGGCAAGTCGCCCCTCTGTGATCTCTTTCCCGAGATAGTATGCGGCACAACCGAGCAGCCATTGCCGCAGGGCAGAGCGCTCCGGCAAAGTGGTGATTTGATCGAGTGCCGACATGACGTGCTCGGCAGAAGCAGGCTCAAATCCAACCGCACGGCCCAATTGAGCGCGTAATTTATCGGGCGTCTCATTGAACATTCGAGAAGCGTTACGGCCCATCCATTGGCGAAATCCCGGCATGGGTGACAAGGTCGCAAAGGTTTTCAGTTTAGGAAAATCAGCCCGCAGGGTTTCAACCACCCGCTTGATCAAGGAGTCGCCAAAACTGACGCCCTTGAGTCCGGTTTGGGTGTTGCTGATGGAATAAAAAATAGCGGTCTTTGATTTGCTTAAATCCACCGCTTCAGCGGACTCGTCCAACAAAGGACTGATGCTGGAGGCGATTTCATCCATGAAAGCGACCTCCACAAAAATAAGCGGTTCGTCCGGCAGACGGGGGTGAAAAAAACCATAACATCGCCGGTCCGAGTCAAGCCGATTCTTGACGTCTCCCCAGCTTTTGATGTCGTGCACGGCTTCGTATTTGATCAGCTTTTCCACCAAACTGGCCGGCGAATCCCAACTGATACGGCGCAACTCTAAAAAGGCCACATCGAACCAGGTGGTGAACAAATTTTCAAGCTCGGCCTCCAAGGCCAAAATCCGTTTATTGCCCTTGAGTGCAGGCAACAACTCCGCGCGCAAATCCACCAAAAAACGCATCCCTTCCGGGAACACGGCAAAGCGTTGCAACAGCCGGGTTCGAGGCGATACCAAAGCTTTGCGCATTCGTATTTCAGCCACACCTTCGTCTGGCGTGCCTACACAGGCTTCATATTGTTCGCGAGCCGCTTTGACTTTGGTCGCATCGGGTGCAAATTGCTCACTCATCAGCAACCAGCAGTCTTGTCTTTGCAAAGGCGTTGCCTTGCTGTACCACTGCGCCACGCCCTTGGCGCGGCGACCGCCTTCGACCTCACTCACTCCAGGGTCCACAATCGCTTGCAACTCGGTCAACGTGCGGCGCAGCACACGGGGCGACAAGGCTTCTTCTTTCTGACGCAGTTTTGCGTTCAACCTTTCTTTCGATGAGCGCACATGCAGTGCGGCATCTTCAGCCACGGCCGTCGTCGTTTTGAATTTGGCCTCAGAAGCAAGCTTGGCGGCCGCTTTGTCAAGCTTTGCAGCGGGCAACCATCCGGCTACTTTGCGGCCGAACCATTCTGAGGTATTCATGTCGTCGAGACCTTGGGTACATTAAAGTGGTTAACGTCAGGCTTTATCAAACTTGACAAACGCGAGGATTGACTTTGCATCAGACTGCGCAAGGCTTCACGCTGACGGGTCAGGTGAATGCGCATGGCCTCCTCGGCCGCAAGGGCATTGCGATCTTGCAGGGCAGAAAAAATAGCCAAGTGTTCGCTCAAAGATTGCGCCAAACGGCCCGGAGCATTGAGTTGCTGCAACCGAGCCAGCTTGAGTATTTTGCGTAAATCTCCAATGGCCATGGCCAGCCACTTGTTGCCCGCCATGGCGATGATCGACTCGTGAATGGTGTAGTTGGTGGCGTAGTAGTCTGGAATACGACCAGCCTGTTCATGCGCTTGCAACTGATCATGCAAAGCAGCCAAGGCCTTTAAATCTGCATCCGAAGCATGGCAAGCCGCTTCGTGCGCACATCGCCCTTCAAGCAAGGCAATCACTGGGAAAATTTCATCCAAATCTTGCTCGGTCACCTCATTGACAAAACAACCTCGGCGCGGCTCATGGCGCACCAAGCCTTCAGCAGTGAGCACCTTGAGGGCTTCTCGCATCGGGGTTCGGGAAATTTCCCAGGTTTCACACAGCTGAACCTCGTTCACCCACTGACTTGGCGTCAAGTCACCTGAGAAAATCAGCCCGCGCAATCTCTCAGCGACCTCGTCATGCAGTGAGTTGTGGGAGTTCGGCATCTGAAGTGAGCTCGTCATTTTTTGTAATTACATGTAATTATGATCAAATTGCAAAGCCTTGCAAAGCAAATTTATGAAAGATGTGCATCAAATCCACAGGGGTTTCCCCTTGGAGCTCACAAACTCCCGACGACTCAACCAGTTCGCAGACGCAGGGCGACTCAGAACGCAATGCCCAGCAAATGCAAGGCTTGCTGGTAAGACTGCTGCGGCGCCATCACATCAAAGTGAACGCATTGCATGCCAGCTAACTGCCCACCCCGCACATTGCGCAGCTGATCGTCCACAAAAACACATTCTTGCAACGCCATGCCTAACTGATGGGCACACATTTGGTACGCACACGGATCGGGCTTAAGGATGTGGGTATGGCTGGCATCCACAATCACATCAAATGCCTGCAACAAGGGCAACCGAGCGCGAAAGCCTTGACCATAAAACAAATCCAACTCATTGGACAAAATGGCCAACTTGCAGCCTGAAGCCTTGGCCAATGCGATCGCAGCCTTGGCTTCGGGTCGAATCACAGCATCCACGTCATCGCCCCGTGCACGCTGCACAAAAGTCTCCATGCGTGTCCAAGTCTCTCCAAGCAAGGCCCCCACTTCTCGGGTCCGGGCAGCCCAGTAATCGCGTTCACTGATCTTGTCTGCTTGCATATCGCGCCAAAGCGAATCTTGCTCCGGCGCAAACGGCCCCCGCCATTGCAGCGAGCCGGACGGAAGGCCCAAGGCGGCCTCACTGAGCGCATGGGTTTCAAACAAAGTGCGGCTGATCACGCCTCCAAAGTCGAGCACCAATGCACGTTTCATGATCTGACTTTCGAAATCAGGCCTTGCGCCAGCCATTCATCAAAAACGGTCAGCGCATGGGCAGCAAATGCGGCGTCATTGATGTGCGCATTGACACGCGATAATTTCGCAGCGCCCAAGTCACACACATCCAACTCTGCGAACAGGGCGGCCAGCCCAGCAGGGTCATGCAGAGGTGCACCAGGACGGTCCCACTCCTCAATACCCTGCAAAGGCAAAACCAAATGTGCAGGGCCTTGGGCTTGTCTTAAACGACGCGCCAACTCACGGGCAAATTCTCTGCGCATGGGGACGTCTATGCCAACCGAGGCGATCAAGCGGTTGTGATCGTGGGATGGGCGCCCCGCAAACCGGGCCGGCTTTGCGCCCCATGCAGGGTAGTCCACCAGGTCGGTAGCCCCAGGGGCCACGATCATGGGCACGCCCTTGAGCCCAGCGCCCATCAGGCGATCAGGCCCCGCACTGACCACCGAGCCACCCATCTGGTTGACCATCTCCTGCAAGCTGAAATCCATCACACAAGCAAACTGACCCTGCGCCGCCAGAGATTCAAATGCCCTGCCTCCCATGCCCGTGGTGTGAAAAACAGCGAGGTCAAACCCGCGCTGGTCCAGTTCGGTCTTCAAGTGCACCATGTACCGCAAACAACTCGACCCCAAGGAAGTCATACCGACCACCGGGCGCTCAAATCGCGGGACCCGTGCCACGCGGCACGCCCCCACCGCCGCCCCTGCGGCTTGCGCCAAAGCAGATTGGCATAAGCTGTTCAACCCGTAAAGCCCGCCCGCCCACAGCACCATCATCAAATCAGGCGGCATCCGATCGGGCGGCAACAAAGGCGAAAAAGCCACCGTGGAAAGCACCACCTTGGGCACCCCCAACGGCAAACTGCTGGCCACGTCCAACGCCAGATCGGTGCCCATGGTGCCGCCCAGCACCAACAGTCCGTCCATGCGGCCCTCGCGATGCAGTTTCGCGGCCAGGCGGCTAGCGCCCTGTGCCATCAAAGCCATGGCGCTGTTCTCGTCACCGCTGTCCATTACCTGCTGCAGCGTCACGCCTGCTGCTTTGGCTACATCGGTGTTGGCAATGTCCGGTATCACCAGCCCTTGGGCCAGCACCCCCACATCCATGATCAAAGCCTGCCCCCCTGCGGCCAGCACCTGCTCACGCATGAAATCGATCTCATCGCTTTTGGTATCGACCGTGCCCACAATCAGGATGACGGGGCTCTTCATGCGCGGCCTTCTTGAACAGCAGCAAAGGCCTCCTCAAGCACATCGCACATGAAGTCAACTTCTTCTCGGGTGATGACCAGCGGCGGCGACAAAATCAAGTTCGGCCCCGAAATGCGCACCATCAGGCCGGCTTTGTAAGCGGCTTTGGCCACACGCGCCGGAATGTCACTGGCGCGGGTCATCGGTGTGCGCTTGGCCTTGTCGCTCACCATCTCGATGCCCAGCATCAGGCCCACACCACGCACATCCCCCACAAAACTGCAGGTATCGACCAGCTTGCGCAAGCGGGCCTGCAGGTGCGAACCCACCCGGGTGGCGTTGCCCGGAATGTCCAGAACCTCAATCTGCTCTAAAGTGGCCAACGCCGCCGCCGCCGCCACCGGATGCGCACTGTAGGTATATCCGTGCGAAACCGAAGCGGTGCCCGTGGTGTCAGCGTCAAACACGTCCGCAATGCGGTGGTTGATGGCTGTGGCCCCCATCGGAATGTAGCCTGAAGAAATGCCTTTGGCCAAGCACCACATGTCGGCGTTCACACCCCACAGGCGGGTGCCAAACAGCTCTCCACTGCGGCCAAAACCTGTCACCACCTCGTCGGCGATCAAAAGCACGCCGTACTTGTCGCAAATCTGGCGCACCAGCGGCCAGTAATTGGGCGGCGGCACGATCACCCCACCCGCGCCCTGCACCGGCTCGGCAATGAAGGCCGCCACCGTGTCCGGCCCCTGAAACACGATTTCGCGCTCGAGCAACTCAGCGCAGATTTCACCCAGGCGAACCGGGTCCTCGGTGTAGGGGTTGTGGTAAGCCCAGGGGGTGTCGATGTGGAAGCAGCCGGGCAGCAGGGGCTCGTAGGCACGCCGAAAATTGGTGTTGCCGTTCACGCTCATGCCGCCAAAGTGAACACCGTGGTAACCCTGGCGCAGGCTGATGAACTTGAAGCGGTCAGCCTGACCCTTGAGTTTCCAGTACTGCCGTGCCACTTTCAGGGCACCTTCCACCGCGTCCGAACCGCCATTGCTGAACATCACCGTGGCCACATCTTCGGGCTGCATCATCTGCACCAAGCGCTTGGAAAGCTCGATGGCCCGCACATGGGTGGTGCCACGAAACACGTTGTAAAACGGCAGTTCGTCCATCTGCGCCACGATGGCGTCGCGCACCGGTTTGTTGCTGTGGCCCAGGTTGCAGGCCCACAGGCCGCCCACGCCATCGAGCATCTTGTGGCCGTCCACATCCCAGATCCAGCAACCCTCTCCCTTGGCGATGATGTCGGGGGCCGTTTTTTTCATGGCGCCAGGATGGGCCATCGGGTGCCAGAGGTATTGGGCGTTGTCGGCCTTGAGTTGATTGTTGTTCACTTTTTTCCTTGAAAATCAGAGCTGAATCCAAGCGGTCTTCAGGTCCAGGTATTTGTCCATGGCGTGCATCGACTTGTCGTGCCCGTTGCCCGACTGGCGCACCCCGCCCAGCGGCACCGTGATGTCCGGCCCGCCATAGGTGTTGACATGCACCACCCCGGCCTTGATGGCGCGCACCATGCGGTGGGCACGCGAAAGGCTGCCCGTCCAAACAGCAGAAGCCAGGCCATAGGTCGTATCGTTGGCCAAGCGAACGGCCTCGGCTTCGTCGTTGAAGGGCAGCACGGCGAGCACGGGACCAAAGACTTCTTCGCGGGCCAGGGCCATGTCGGGCGTCACACCGTCAAACAAAGCAGGCGCCATGTAGCTGCCACCGGCCACCGGCTGCAAAGCCTGGCCACCCACGCGCAGACGGGCGCCCTGTTGTTGCGCGGTCTGCACCGCCGCCAGGTTTTTGGCCAACTGGCGGGCGCTGCTCACCGCACCAATCTCGGTCGTCACATCCAACGGGTCACCCACACGCAAACTGGTGGCAATGTTTTGCACGCGCTCCACGAATTCGTCGTGCACCGAGCGCTGCACCAAGAGGCGCGAGCCCGCCACGCAGACCTGCCCACTGTTGCGGTAAATACCCATGGCCGAGACCTTGGCGGCGTGCGCCAAATCAGCCGCATCGTCAAAAACAATATTGGGTGACTTGCCACCCAGCTCCAGGTAAACCCGTTTGAGGTTGGACTCGGCCGAAGCTTTGAGCAGCAAGCGCCCCACCGGACCAGAGCCGGTGAAGGCCAAGAGGTCCACATCCATGTGCCGCGCCAGCGCCTCCCCCGCTTCTGCGCCTGTGCCGGTGATCACGTTGAGCACGCCCGGGGGCAAGCCCGCATCCAGGCACAGCTGCGCCAAGCGCAGCAAAGACAATGATGCGTCTTCTGAAGGTTTGAGCACCACCGAGTTGCCCGCCGCCAGCGCGGGGGCGATCTTCCAGGCGCCGATCATGAGTGGAAAGTTCCACGGCACGATGGCCGCGACCACGCCCACCGCTTCCTTGTGGATCAGCCCCAGCGTGCCCTCTGGCGTGGGCGCGATCTCGCCGTTGACCTTGTCCACGCACTCGGCGTAATAACGAAAGGTGCCCGCCGCACTGCCCGGCTCGGCCTTCCAGGCCATGGCAATTTCAGTGCCGTTGTCGCGCACGCCCAGCACCGCCAACTCAGCATGGTGCGACTCAATGCGTTCGGCAATGCGAAGCAGGATTTTCTTACGCTCGGCAGGTGCCATGCGCGACCACACGCCTTGCTCAAAAGTGCGGCGCGCCGCTTGCACGGCGCGGTCGACATCCACGGCACCGGCAGCAGCGATGCTGCACAAGGTATGCCCGTCGATGGGCGAAACCACCGGCATCGCCTGACCCGATGCCGCAGAAACCCGCTGGCCGTCGATCAACAAGCCCTGATCAGGAATGGTTTGGTGACGCAGCGCGTCGATGTGTTCTTGTTTCAATTTTTTTTCCAACCGTTCAAGGCATCAATGGTCCATCAAGATTCAATCCGGCACATTCAGCACGATGCCATTCAACTCACTCGACGCGATCAGCTGGCAGCTCAGGCGGCTGCCGCTTTGGCGGGGCGCTATGACGATGTCGAGCATGGCATTTTCCACCTCTTCCATGGGCGGGCAGGCAGACAGCCAGGCTTCATCGACATAGACGTGGCAGGTGGCACATGACAGACAACCGCCGCACTCGCCCGCCACACCGGGGATGCCATTCATCTGGGCGGCGTCCATCAGGTTGACACCTTCGTTGACGTCGTCGCTCACGCGATCGCCGTTGCGCATGATCCAGTGCACTTGGGGCATGGGGGGGTTCTTTCTGATCAGATGAATCGGATGTAGTGGTCGCGCAGGGCATCGCCTTCCAAGCCTGCCGTGCGCTCGATCTCGTGGCGCTTGATGCCCACATGGTTGGCCACCAGGCCTTCGCCCAGGGCCTGGGTGAGCGCCGTGTCGGCTTCGAGCGCGTCGAGGGCACCCGTCAAAGTGTCGGGCACGCTCTGGGTGGCGTCCTTGTTTTCGAGGCAATCGCCCGTTTCGAAGGGTTGGAGTGCATAAGCATTGGCCACGCCCAAGCGAGCCGCTTGGAGCACTGCAGCCGTGTGGGTGTAAGGGTTGGCCGCAGCGTCGCCCATGCGGTGCTCAATGCGCGCGCCAGGTCCGGTTTCGGCCGACAGGCGCACGGTCACACCCCGGTGGTCCACCGCCCAGTTTTGCCAAAAGCCAGACAAACTGGCCGGTTGCAGGCGTTGGTAAGAGTTGGCGCTCGGGGCCAATAAACCAGCCAGCGCCTGGTGGTGGTGCATGAGTCCGGCGGTACAGCCCAGTGTGAGGGCGTTGAACTGGCTGGCGTCGTGACCGCCCGAGATCGCATTGTGGCCTTGGCCGTCGCGCAGGCTGAAGTTGATGTGCACGCCGCTGCCGCCCACCGTGAGGATCGGCTTGGGCATGAAGGTCAGCACGATGCCGTGCTGGAAAGCAACTTCGCGTGCCAGCAGGCGAAACAAAAAGATGTCGTCCACCGCCTTGACGGCGCGGTCGTAGGTGAGCGTGAACTCAAACTGCGGCGCGTCGTACTCGGTGTTCATGCTGTCGATGCGAAAGCCCGCTGCCGTGGCTTTTTCCCACAGGGTGTCGGTGAAGCCCCTCGGGTCGGAAAATGGGCCTGTGGAATACACATGGGCCGCAGGCGTGTCGTAGGGTTTGAGCGAGCCGTCAGGCTCGATTTGGAAGGCAAAGGCTTCGAGTTCAATGCCCACCATCGGCTCGTAGCCCATGGCCTGCCAGTCGGCTACGGCGCGCTTCAAGGCACTGCGCCCGCACATGGGCAGAGGCGTGCCGTCGTTGGCTTTCAGGTCACCCACCGCCACCTGGGTGAAGGGCTGCCAGCCGGGGCGAATGTCCTCGGGGGTGTAGACAGCCTCCATGTCGGGCAGGCCTTCCATGACCATCGCACCTGGGGCCGGGATCAGCTCTTTTTCGTAAGTGACGCCAAAAGTGCCCCGGCAAAAACGGGCACCACCGCCCTGTCCAGGCTTGAGGGTGACGTATTTGCCCCGCGCAATGGCGAGGTGATCACAAAACAGCACCCGCAGGCGTTCTTGAGCATTTGACATGGTGGTTCCTTTCAGATCAGGTGCATGCGCACGGGCAAAAGTTTGATACCGGAGACAAAGTTGGATCGCAAAAAGGCGTGCTCACCCGTTTGCTCGATGCGGTCGACCCGCTTGATCAGCTCTTGCATCAAGACGCGCAACTCCAGCCGTGCCAGCCACATGCCCAGACAGGCATGCGCCCCACCCTGCCCGAACGACAGGTGGCGGTTCACGCCCCGGTTCAGGTCAACGGTGAATGGGCGATCAAAAGCCCGCTCATCGCGGTTGCCCGAGATGAACCACAGCAGCACCTTGTCGCCCGCCTTGACGCGCTTGCCGTGGTATTCGAAGTCTTCGGTCGCGGTGCGGCGAAAGTGCGTGGCGGGTGAGGCCCAGCGGATGAACTCGTCGGCCACGCCCTCCCAGGCGGCTTCGCCCTGCACCGCCTTGAGCTGCGCCATCAGGCCGGGTTGGTTGGCCAGCGCGTGCAAAGCGGCAGCGATCGAATAGCGCGTGGTGTCGTTGCCCGCGGCCACCAGCAGACAAAAGAAGTTGCGAAATTCGGTGTCGCTGATCACGTTACCCTGGGCGTCGGGCTGTGTGATCAGGTGCAGCACGCCACTGGTGTCGCCCACTTTGCGCTTGCGCTCCATGAGCTGGGACGCGTAGTCATACAAGTCTGCCCCTGCAGGCGAGCGAAACGGCATGAAGCGGTAGGCCTCGGTGTCCATTTTGTCGACCACATGGCTGGTGAAGTCGCTGTCAGTGTTGGCCATGAGCGCATCGCCCTTGTCCACCAGCCAATCCAGATCCTCCTCGGGCAGGCCCGCGATGCGCCCGAGCATGCGCATGGGCAACTGGCGGGCAATCTGGTGCGTGGCGTCAAACTCGCCCAACGCCAGGGCCTGGTCAAGGATGCCAACACACAGCTCACGGATCTGGTCTTCGTAGAGCGCCATCATGGGCTTGGAAAAGGCCTTGGCCACCAACATGCGGGTGCGGGTGTGCTCGGGTGGGTCGGTCTCTTGAAAGGTCCGCCGCGCCATGTACTCTTCATGCGACTGGTCTTCCATGCGGATGCCCTGGGCAGAACTGAGGCGCTGGTGGTTGCGGTTGAGCTCCAAAATATCTGCATGCCGCGTGACCGACCAAAAGCCCTTGCCATCGGCCCAGTTGCACCAGGCCATGGGGTCTTCGTCGCGCAGGCGCTTGAAGGTGTTGTGCGGCGTGCCGTTCACATAGCGATCGTGGTCCGACAAGTCGGCGTGTCCGTCATCGGTGGGATTCCAAACCGTCATTGCGCTCTTTCAAAACAACCATCAAAAAACTGCACCATCCACTGCCCAAACAGTGGCACATCGGCGGCGTTGGCCAGGCTGGCGTGGGCGCGGGCCATCGTGTCGGCGTCGAGCTTGTCGGTCAGGTAGCCGAGCAAAGCCTGCATGAACACCAGCGGCATCTCGGGGTGGAACTGGGTGGTCCAGATGTGCTGGCCGATCTGCATCGAGCCGATGGGGCAAAATTCACTGCCGCCCAGACACACCGCGCCTTCAGGCATGCGGATGACCTGTTCGTTGTGCGCGGCCATCAAGGTGGTGGTGGCTTGGGGTGGCGTCATCCAGGGGCGATCTAAATGCCATTGGGTGGGCGCGGTGCCAAGGCCCCAGCCCGCGGCATTGCGCCCCACCAGTCCGCCCAACGCCCGAGCCACCGCCTGGTGGCCAAAGCACAGGCCCACCAAGGGTTGGCGTGCGGCATGCACGGCCCGGATGAAATCCAGCAGTTGCCTCACCCAGGGCAAGCTGTCGTCGTTGACCGACGCCGGACTACCAGTGATGACGTAGCCGTCGAAGTCTCGAGATCTGGCGGGCAGTACCCCGTCCTTGACCGACACCACCTCATACGACCATTCGGGCCGCAGTGGTTTAAGAAACTCCACCACCTTTTGCCCGTCGTTCGGAAAATGCGAAGCAAATGCCGAGGTGTCGTCGTTGGTCAGCAAAACGGCCATACGCAGGTTCATAAAGTGTCTTTAAGTTTCCTCCACATGTTAATCATTCTCTTACCCACACACTATCAAGATTAGGCATTACACGCCTCGGGTTTTCACGATCACGACAGTATCAAATGCATGATGGGTCGAAGTGGTTATCTTATTCAAATATGCATCTTAAAAAGGATCATCTGGGTATGACTTTTTTTTTATTCTCGTAGGCCAGAAAATTTGCAAGATAAATATTCCTTGTAGTCCCCGCTATGAATACGAGGACACCCCGTCAAACTGCCGTTGTAGAAATAACCCCAAACCTCAAAAGACAACAAATTTCCAGGGTTGACAAGGGTAATGCGCTGCCGTAAATACAAAGACGCCTCATCATTTCCGGGTACCAGCCCCTCTAACTCATCCAGTCGATGTAAGTGAGACTCATCCACTGTATATACCTCACCAGTGACGCATGATGGGTCTCCTGGCATAGAGCGTGTCATCCCGGGGTATTCCCCCAAGTCATACAAATGCGCATGACAGCGAGCATCAGCAACCCATAATCCGCCAAGCATGTGCGGATGTAAACCCAGCCCAGGCAATAAGGTTCCATAGATAAAAATATAATAATTCATGATGTGAGAGGCTACCATTCACGCCCTCAACTGATCTATCAATTCTGCGCAAAAGAATTAAAGGGTAAGTAAGGATATTTCAGCCTACCAATCAAGAACGCGCGACTTCTACCCATTTCACGACTGGCATCTCAGTGCGCCATAGATACAACCAAGTTACTGCATTTTGACCAATGATAGCTTGATCCGTAATCCATCTAAGCGCGCTGACCCTGTCTCAGTTCAGGGACTTTGATGTCCCTCTGTAAAGCCAAAGCAGAACCAAAAAATACACAGTAAAAATCTTCTTTGCAGCGAATGGGTTTGCCTATCTTCTCCTTGCAATACCGACTGTAAATCTGTTGACAAGTTGTTGAAATCCAATCCCCTGACAGTCAGGCTTAACAACTAGAAAATATCGGATCGCTGCTGAAAACATGCTGGCATAAGCTGAGTGCAACAAATCTGGGGCATAGATTTAATTGAAGAATCCTTAGAAAATCTTTACCCTGCGATTTAAATACAAGAGTGTTAGAGTCGTGGATAAATTAACCAACTTTGCAGATTGAAGTTTTCACACGCCGCCTTAAGCTGGGTGGTCCTGAACTTTGTGCCAGTCGACCGTGGACCGATGCATGTGAACCTCAGATTCCTTGAAACTTTTGTGTGGATTGCGCGCTTGGGCAGTTTCACCAAGACGGCTGAGCGGATGAACTCCACTTTATCGGCGGTTTCGGCTCGCATTCAGTCCCTTGAAGAAGAATTGGGCGTTAGGTTATTTGAGCGTCAGGGTCGCAACATCCGCCTCACCCAACAGGGGCGTGATGCACTGTCGATCGCTGAGCGTTTGCTTCAGCTTGAAAGTGATTTTCAATCCACGATCCGGGGTTCTGATGCCTTCAGTGGCCGCGTTAGGCTAGGCATCATCGATACGGCGGCCAATGCGATTCTTTCTTTATTTCTTCGAACGATTGAAACACGTTATCCAAAAATAGAATTGGATCTGCAGGCTGACACCAGTCAGAACCTGATGCAGCGTCTGGCCCTTGGCAGTATCGATCTTGCCGTAACGCTGGTAGGTCAGACGACACCAGGAGCGGTTCATCAACGGCTTTTTCAGATGGCTTGTCATTGGGTGGCATCCCCGCAGTTGATTCAAAATAATGTGCCCATGACCGTAGAAAACCTTTCAAAGTACCCAATCCTGTCCTTCAGCCATGGCTCCATACCTCATGCAAATACAGAAGCGGTGTTTGCACCCCATGGCGGCCCGCGGAGAATGTACTGTGGAACCTCCTTGTCAACCATGATTCGTCTGGCGAAGGATGGGTTGGGCGTGGCGATCATCCCCGGCGTGCTTGTCCAAGAGGATTTACAGGCTGGGAACCTGACAATGATCCCGGTTGGAACCTCCTTTCCCCCTCTCGAAATGCAAGTCACGTACATATCCGATCCGCAGAGTCAGCTTCAACGCCTGCTGTCCGATATTTTGATCGAAGTCAGCGTGCAGTTTTGTCAGGATTCATCACCCGAACTGGTGTGGATGGATCCCATCAGGGCCTAGAGAAGAAGCACCGACTTCAGTCCAGAAAAAATGGACCAAACAAGCCAAAATTTTTCGTTTGACTTGGATCTACAGGCTTCGAATACTTACGCTAATTCCTTCGGGTTAATGACGGCAGAGGTCGGCTACCTTCGCAAGGACGCAACCTAGGTATTTATGATTTCGTCGAACGAATCTGAACCAATAGGCACTGAAGTCGAACAGGTCACATCGCGGCCCTGGCGGCTGGAGGACGTATTGGCAACGGTTGCGATCGCGCTCATGACCTTAATCACCTTCGCCAATGTGGTCTTGCGTTATGTCTCTGACGTGTCAATCGGATGGAGCGAGGAAGTTTCAGTTTTTCTGATGTTGCTCTTGGTTTTTGCGGGTGCGGCAGCTGCGGCATTCCATGACCAGCATATACGGGTTGAGTTCTTGTACGACAGCAAAAATACGCAAACACGGCGGCGATTACGAATGCTATCGGTCTGGCTGACCACCTTGGTTCTGACGGCTTTGGCGCTGCTGCTCGTCAAGACGGCGATAGGTGAATACGCTTATCAAGAAAAGGTGTCCAGTCTGGATGTTCCAAGATGGTGGCTGACCCTACCGCTCGCACTGCTCTGCGGGCTGGGGGCCTGGCGTGCAGCCTGGGGTGGCTGGCTCAGAAGGGGGATCGCTTGATGATGGCCGGCTTGGTGCTATTTGGTTTGTTCATCCTGTGCATGGCACTGGGTGTGCCGGTCGCTGTGGCTTTGGCAACAGCAGGCTTGGCCACGCTGATGTTGACCCATGGAGGTCAGCCTTGGTTTGGGCTGCTGCCAGCGGCACAAAATGCAGTTGCTTCGATCTCCTCCTATCCCTTGATGGCCTTACCGATGTTCGTATTGGTCGGCGCGATCTTTGATCGATCCGGAATTGCTCGTCGCTTGGTCGATTTTGCGATCGCTTGTGTAGGACGCGGTCCGGGCATGCTGCCCTTGGTAGCGATCGCGGTGGCTATGGTCCTAGGAGGAATCAGCGGTTCGGCAGTTGCCAATGCTGCAGCAGTGGGTGGGGTGATGATTGCAGCCATGTCGCGTGCGGGTTACCCGCCGCCGTTCTCGGCCAGCATTGTTGGCGCTGCGGCCGCTACTGACATTCTCATCCCACCGTCAATCGCCTTCGTTGTCTACAGCGTCAGTGTGCCCAATGCCAGCGTGCCCGCGCTGTTTGCCGCCGGGATGATTCCTGGACTCCTGGCGGGTCTCGCACTGATCATTCCCGCAGTAGTAATCAGCCGCATCAAAGGGTTTGGTCTTGAAGAAAATTCCATGCCGCGACCACCTTTTTGGCCCAGCTTGCGTGAAGCCATTTGGGGTCTCGTGGCGCCGGTAGTCATCCTTGGCGGAATGCGTATGGGATGGTTCACACCGACAGAGGCTGCGGTGGTTGCTGTCTTCTATGGCTTGTTCGTGGGCATGTTCATTCATCGGACCATGACGTTTCGTCAATTGCCGGAGATTTTTCGGCAAGCAGCGTTGTCTTCCGCCGTCATCATGACCGTCATGTCACTGGCGAGCATCTTTGCGCTGAGTGTCAACACCATAGGACTGGCTGACCCCTTGATTGAAGGCATCAAGAACTTCGGCCTGAGCTCATTCGAAACCTTGTGCCTCGTCATGCTGCTGCTGCTGCTGGTCGGCATGATCCTGGACGGTGTTTCGATTTTCCTGGTGTTCCTGCCTCTGCTGGTTCCAATGATGAAGGCCTTTGGCTGGGATCCTGTTTGGTTCGGCGTGTTGCTGACCATGGCCATTGCCATAGGCGGCTTCACACCGCCCATGGCCGTCAATTTATTGGTCGCCTGCCGCATGGCGGGCATCAGCATGGAGTCCACGATCCCTTGGGTGGGTTGGCTGGTCTTGGCTTTCGCAGTGGCAACGTTTTCAGTGATGGTGGTTCCAGAGCTAGCGCTGTGGTTGCCACGCATCCTGAAGTATTGAAATAAACTTTTTTTTCAGGAGATGAAATGAATCGACGTAACCTTTTGACACAAGCTTGTGCAATGGCAGCTATGCCCATGACGGTACTCCCTGGTGCCGCACTTGCACAAAGCCTGAAAGCAGAATATCGAATGTCCTCGGTGCTGCCGCCGGCCTTTGCCTGGGGCCGAGCATCAGAGCTTTGGTCTAAGCTGATAAAAGACAATTCTGGCGGACGTATCAATTCAAAGGTTTACCCCGGTGCCTCATTGGTGCAAGGCGACGCCACCCGCGAACTGACCGGTATTCGGCAAGGGTCGATTGATCTGATTTGCGGTGCGCCCGGCAACTGGAGCGGATCTGCCCGCGAGTTGGGGTGCTTCTCATTACCTTTTCTTTTTCCGGACCACAAGGCCCTTGATGCAGTGCTTCAAAACAAGGCCTTTATGGCTCAGTACTTTGAAGCAGTCCGCAAGGCCGGTGCGGAGCCACTGGCCGTTGGAGAAACCGGTTTTCGGCAACTCTGCAACAGCAAGCTGCCAATTAAAACTGTCGCCGACCTCAGGGGATTGAAGCTGCGCATCGTGCCATCCCCAATGATGAGTGACGTCTTCACGGAATTGGGTGCTAATCCCACTGTGATGAGTTGGGCCGATACCCAACCGGCCTTGTCCTCCGGTGCAGTTGATGGTTGCGAAAATCCAATGGAACTGTTTTTTGCTGCCAAGATGCAAACGCTAGGGCAAAAGTACGTGACGCGATGGAATTACATGAATGAAATCCTGTTGTTCGCTGTATCGCGTGAGGCCTGGGATAGCTGGTCACCTGCTGACCAGAAGGCGGTGCGCGATGCAGCACAAGATGCCGCCAAGGCCAATATCACTGAAGTCCGAAAGTTTTACAGCGAAGACCTCACTAAAGCCAAAGAAATTGGTGTGGAGGTTCACGTACCCAGTTCCGCTGAGTTGGCGACATTTCAGACGGCCACACGCCGTTCATATGCCAAGTGGAAAGCCCAAATCAATCCGACACTTGTCTCAGCCATTGAGCAGATTGTCGAAAGTTCACGAAAAGCCTGAAGATCACCATGCCACTGATTGCCTCACCACCACGCTATGTGGTCAAACCCATGCCAGTACAGATTACTCAAGCGCAAGTCAATGCCTTGCTGATGCTGGATACCGGCACCATCGGACATGTCCTCGACGCGGGATTCATGGACCAAGGCTTGCAGCAGCAAATGCCTGGCCGAAAACTGGCGGGTACCGCGGTCACCGTCCGATGCACGCTGCCCGATTCCGTGATGGGCCACTATGCTTTGAAATTTGTGCGGCCAGGCGACATTCTGATTATTGATCGCGGGCAAGACCAGCGTACTGCATGCTGGGGCGCAGCAACGGCGTACGCCGCCGCTGCGGTCGGATTAAGCGGCGTGATCATCGATGGCGCAACCAGCGATGTTGCAGACTCCAATGCCGCGGGGCTGCCGGTGTGGTCGCGGGGCCTTAGCCCTGTCACAACCAAATACCGAGGGTTGGGGGGCGATATGAATATTCCGATTACCTGTGGGGGCGTCGCCGTTAAACCAGGGGATGCGATTCTGGCCGATGAGAATGGCATTGTTGTGATCGATCCGAGCCAACTCGATGATGTGATAAGCCAATCCCAGTTCTGGATGCGCAGTGAAAAGGAGTTTCTGGAAACTTTGCGGAAAAATCCCCGGCTCTGCTACCCGGATTTCACCGGCGCATCTGCCATCGTTGAAAAGAACCTGCGCTAGGGGACAGACGTTGACGTACAAGATCTCCTTTGACGTGGGTGGTACTTTCACTGACTTTACGATGCTAGAAGAAGACAGCGGTGTCGTCAGTTACCACAAAGTTTCCTCGACACCGCATGACCCCTCAGAGGCGATCGCCCAGGGGCTTGAGGATTTAGTCCAGATGCACCGCCTTGATCCTACTGCGATCACCCTGCTTGGACACGGCACTACAGTCGCAACGAATCTGGTGATCGAGCGCAAGGGAGCCCGGGTCGGCCTGGTCACGACGCGCGGTTTTCGCGATGTATTAGAGATTGGCCGTCAGACTCGTCCCCATCTCTACAACTACAGGGTTCACCGTCCAACCCCTCTGGTGCCACGGGCGCTACGCCTTGAAGTTGAAGAGCGGGTGATGGCTGATGGAAGCATCCTGACGCCATTGAACATGGCCGACCTTGAAAGGGCCGGGGAGTTGTTTCGAAAGGCCGAAGTTACAGCTGTAGCCGTTTGCTTTTTGCACAGTTACCGTGAGCCTGACCATGAGCGGCGTGCAGGTCAGGCCTTAAGGCGCATGCTGCCAGGGGCCTACATCACCCTGAGTTCAGATGTACTTCCCGAGTTCAGGGAATTTGAGCGTATGTCGACCACAGTGCTGAACGCTTACATGGGCCCACGCATGGGTAACTACATGCAGCGCCTCTTGGAGAGGGTGAAGGCGATTGGCATTTCTGCCGAGATCAATACTGTTCACTCCAACGGCGGTTTGATGTCCGTGCAGACCGTGCGTGAGGTTCCGGTGCGAACCTGCGTCTCTGGACCAGCAGCCGGGGTCATAGGTACTTCGGTTGTTGGCAGCATGGCCGGATACGACAACCTAGTGACCTTCGATGTCGGCGGCACTTCGACTGATGTGTCGGTCATCGTCAAAGGACGCGCGCTTTATGCCTCGAATCGGTTGGTGGCCGACTACCCTGTCAAGACCCCAATGCTTGACATTCATGTCATTGGCGCTGGCGGGGGCAGCATCGCCCGGATTGATGATGCCGGCGCCCTGAAAGTGGGACCTCAAAGTGCTGGGGCAGATCCAGGTCCTGCCGCCTACGGTCGGGGTGGTGACGAGGCCACGATCACCGATGCAAATATTGTTTTGGGTCGCCTCGACCCACATTTCCTGCTGAATGGAAAACTTGCAGTCGATTTCGAATCAGCCGTAAGTGTGATTCAGCGTAAGGTCGCGCAACCCCTTGGCATCTCCATGGATGAGGCGGCGCATGGCATTGTCCGAATCGCCAACGCGAACATGAACCGAGCTATCCAATCGGTCTCTACCGAAAAAGGCTATGACATTCGGGAATTCGCCTTGATGGCTTTTGGGGGTGCCGGTCCTTTGCATGCGACTGAACTGGCAAAAGACTGTGGCATTCGGACCGTGATTGTTCCACTTGAACCAGGCACCTTCTGCGCACGTGGAATCCTGTTGTCAGACATTACGATGGACTTTGTGCGCAGCGAATTGTCTGTGGCCAACGAGATCGCATGGCAAAGGGTTTGCGTAACCCTTTCAGGAATGGAAAAGACCGCTATGACGTGGCTTGAACGCGAAGGTGTGTCACCTGACCGGCGCGAATTGCGTCTGTCCATCGAAACGCGTTTTGACGGACAGAACTACGAAGTTACTGTGCCCCTTGAAGACATCAATCCAAACGGACTGTCTGAATTTCTTGCTAATTTTAGGATTCGACACCTTCAGGAGTATGGCTACGACATTGAAGGGCGTGAGACCGAGATCGTAAATTGCCGTGTCCAAGCGGTTGGACAAGTACCCAAGACCAATCAAACCTTTTTGCCCAGCATTCACTCACCCAGTGTCAAGTCTGAGCGCTCGGTGTACTTTGGCTCTAAGCATGGACGACTGCAAACACCGGTTTACCAGCGCAATTCACTTCCAAAGGGCTATGAGATGCAAGGTCCCGCAATCGTGGAAGAGATGAGTTCGACCACTATTCTGCTGCCTGATCAAACTCTAAAGGTCGACTCTTGGGGCAACCTGATCATCTCCGTTTAATTGCCAATGCAAGTCCATTGACTGGAAATTCATATGAACACCTTGAGTCCCGCAACGCCTACAGCACCCAACTTATTCGATCCGATTGCGATGGAGGTTTTCTCCAATCGCCTGCTCACGATCACCGAAGAAATGGGCAATACCTTGGTGCGTGCCTCGTTCTCTCCCAACATCAAGGAGCGCAAGGACTGCTCGGTGGCCCTCTTTGATGCGCGCGGTCGACTGATTGCCCAGGCCGCCCATATTCCGATGCATTTGGGGTCTCTTGCAGGGGGTGTGGTGGCGGCTCTCCAGCATTATGGTGCAGAGGGAATCAAAGAAGGCGATGCCTTTATTTGCAATGATGCCTATCTGGCGGGCGGCACGCACGCGCCTGACATTACCATCGTGACACCGATTTTTTGCGATAGCCTTTTGAGCTTTTTTGCCGCCAACATCGGGCATCACTCAGATGTCGGCGGGAGCGCGCCGGGTTCGGTGTCACCAGGTGCCAAGACGGTATTCGAAGAGGGAATCCGCATCCCGGTCATACGGGTCATGCGCCAGAATCAAGAGGATGAAGACATCCTTCGATTTATCGCTGCAAACAGCCGTGAACCTGAGGATCGTGTTGTCGATCTGAAAGTCCAAATCGCAGTCAATGCCCGTGGCAAAAAACTGATGCTTGAACTCGTCAGGCAGATGGGGTTGAGCTCAGTTCTGCATTCAATTGAGGACTTGCTGGCCTACACCGAGCGACGTATCAAACAGCGTATCGCGACCATTCAGGGTCGCACGGGAAGCTTCACAACGGCACTGGATGACGATGGCATTGGGGGTCCTAAAATTCCAATCACGGCCAGTATCAGTACTGAAGGTGATCGCCTGGTAGTCGACTTCAACGGCTCCGGCCCACAATCGCCTGGTGGCTACAACATGCCAGAAAGCGCACTGCGCGCCTGCGTGTATTACTGTGTAAAAACTATGCTTGATCCTGAGCTGATCGCTAACGAAGGGATGTTCGGGTGTATCGACATACGTTCGCCCGAAGGTACCATCACTCGGCCGCGTTTTCCGGCTGCGGTCGGAATGCGCGCCAGTACATCGCAACGTGTGGCCGGCGCGATCATTGGCGCATTCAGTCAGATATTGCCTATCGACAGGGCGATGGCATCCAGCAACGATGCGATGCCTGCCCTGGTTGTGTCAGGTCAGTCACGTCGCCGTCCTGGCACCTACGTGTATGTCGAAACCATTGGTGGGGGCGTCGGTGCTCATTTCAACGAAGATGGTGCTGACGGCACCCATGTTCACATCACCAACTCCTCAAACCTGCCTGCAGAGGCTCTCGAGAATGAGTATCCCCTGCTCGTGGAGGAGTATGCACTTGTCCGGGACAGCGGCGGCGTGGGTCAACATCGGGGAGGTCTGGGTATCTCGCGGCAGATACGAACACTGGATGACAACACCTTCTTCTTCGCGACGACCGAAGGTACTCACATTCCAGCTCAAGGTCAAAATGGGGGGCAGTCAGGGGGCTTTGGGACTGTCATACTGGACAAAGACCTCCCCGGCCAACGCATACTTCCTGCCAACCAGCCTGGCCGGCAACTCGCCGCTGGACAGCGCATGCGGGTTGAAACACCGGGCGGGGGGGGGTTTGGGCCGTCGCATCTAAGAAGCATTGAGGCCTTAGCCGAAGACTTGATGTCCGACAAGATGACACGGGCAGCAGCTGAACGTGCTTATGGTGTTGAGCACGTGCAATTGGCGATCAAGCTTTTGCCTGCTTGGGTGTCCGCGTAAAGACCACTTTGCGCAAGGGCATCTCTGGCTCTTTGATCTTGGAATTTTTCAAGATCAATAAGGTCAAAGTGTCCGGTGAATTGGGGCAACTCCAGCGCCAGAACGAGCGCTTGAACTGTGCTCAGCGTCTTTTGGAAACCACTTTGCGCTCTATGGAAAACCTTGCACTGGCCACAGCTTTTGCAAGGGCTTCAGCCATGCGGTCCCATTTTAAAAACAGGTTTTGCTTCTCTTCATCAGAATGGCCCAAGAACTTCAAACTCTGAAAATCAGGACCTGGCACTTGAATTTCAGAAATCATTTTTTTAGCAAATTCAATGTCGGGTTAACCAGAAATGACGGGCTTGGCTCTGACGTGCAAAATCAATCAATTGCCGTTTTCGGTGCATTACATCTTTGACATCCACACAAAAATCGCCCACCCCCAGTTTACCGTGGGTCCAAGTACTGGACACCCAGGACATGGACCATCACGCGTTGTCGCAAAAGGGCTGGGCGCTGCACTACGAACAGCTCTCATCCGGCCAGTTCAAAGGACGAATCCATCAAGTGCAACTGCCTGAGGTGACCCTGCTGCGAGAAGACACCAACATCGCCCTGCGCCAGCGAGGGCGACTCGATAACAGCGTGTACGGTTTTGCCATGGCGTTGAAGGACTCTTCGGATCTGTTTTTCAACGGCCAGCGCGTACCTGAGAACGCCATCATGTGCGGCAAGGGCGATGTAGTGGACATGACGACGCCAGACAATTTCACACTGATTGCGGTGGTAGTTGAACGCGATTTGCTCAACCCACTGTGGGAACGCATGTACCAAAAGCCCCTGGCCCATTGGCTCGAAAAGCAGCTGGTACTTCAAACCTCAGGCGTCAAGGCGAAAATTTTGCGCGACTTGCAGATTACCGTTCTGGACCAGGCCAGCGCCCTGGCGAACCGCCAGCACGACCCACAGGCCTTGCGTCAGCTGCGTGACGAGATTCTGATGGAGTGGATCGAAGCTCTGCCCTCGCAAGTGGACATGCATGAACTGCCGACGCTGGAGCGGCGCAAAAAACTGGTCGATAAAGCCTGTGAATTGATGCTGGGACACACTGATGAACCCCTGTCCATCCTCGAAGTGTGCAGCCATTTGGGCACAAGCCGTCGCAAACTGAACTACAGCTTTCAAGATGTATTGGGCACCACCCCCGTCAAATACCTGCGCGCCTTGCGTCTTAATGGTGTTCGCCGCGGCCTGCGTGACGCCGCAAAAGGCGTCATGGTGCAAGACGTTGCCGCCCACTGGGGCTTTTGGCACTTGGGCCAGTTTGCACAGGATTACAAGCGACTTTTCGGCGAGTTGCCCTCCAGCACATTGCGCCATCCATGAACCGCCCCCAAACCGCCCACCTCAGCGCCATCCTGACCATGGTGGCCTCTATGGCCTGCTTGTCGACGCAAGACACTTTCAGCAAACTGTTGATGCTGACGCTGACACCGATGATCATCATTTGGACTCGGTATGGCGTGCAGACGGCAATGATCACGGCGACCATTTTGCGAAAAAAGTCGCCTCATTTATTCACTACTCAGCAAGCAAGACTTCATCTTCTGCGAGGCAGTTTGGTCGTGGGCGGTAGTCTGTTCGGTTATGGCGCGCTGCAGCGCATTCCCGTTGCCGAATTCACAGCCATCTATTGCCTTGTGCCCTTGGCGGTCACCCTTTTGGCTCGCTTTGTTTTGAAAGAAAAAGTCAGTGCAATCGGCTGGCTTTTCATCGCAGGTGGCATGACGGGAGCATTGCTGGTGGTTCGTCCCGGAGGTGATGTGGACCCGACCGGTGCGACTTTGGCATTGTTGGGAGTAGTCTGTTACACAGGTTTTCAAACACTGACCGGCTATCTGGCAAGAAAAGACTCCCCTTTAACCATTCAGTTTTTCACAAGCTTGCTGAGTTTTTCGGTCATGAGCGTGGCGGTACCCTTCTTCTGGCCTGGCAGCATGACTGGGGCTGAATTGGGCTTGCTGGCCTTCGTCGCAGTGGCCGGATCCTACGGACAGTTTTTCATGGTGTTGGCATTTTCCAAGGCACCCGCCTCGGTCTTGTCGCCCTATCTGTACAGCGCCATTGGTTTTTCTGCACTGGGCGGTTGGTTGATGTTCAACCACCTACCCGACTTGTGGGCACTGATCGGCATGCTGATGATCGCCGGTTTTGGCTTGGCATCCGTTTGGTTCAATCGGCGCTGATTTTTTCGTTCATCACGATCTTGAACATGGCTGGAATCTCACACTTTGGATCCGGCCGATCCAGGTCTTTCAAGACCGCGCTCAACGCACCATGCAGGGCCGTTTGTTGTCGAAAGTCCAACCTGAAATCAAATACTGCATGGCCTGCGCATCGTTGCGGGCACCCAAGCCATGTTGCAGGTACAGTTGGTGGGCTGCCTCCACTTTGACCATGTCCAGCTCGATGCCCAGGCCCGGCTTCTTGGGCACCTGCACCATGCCGCCCACGATCTGTAGCGGCTCTTTTGTGAGTCCCTGGCCGTCCTGCCAGATCCAGTGGGTGTCAATCGCGGTGACCTTGCCCGGCGCAGCCGCAGCCACATGGGTGAACATGGCCAGCGACACATCAAAGTGGTTGTTAGAATGCGAGCCCCAAGTCAGACCCCAGTCGCGACAAGTTTGCGCTACACGCACACTGCCCGCCATGGTCCAGAAATGCGGATCAGCCAGGGGTATGTCCACGCTCTGTAAACTTAAAGCGTGCACCATCTGGCGCCAGTCGGTGGCGACCATGTTGGTGGCCGTGGGCAGGCCGGTCGCGCGGCGGAACTCGGCCATCACCTCGCGACCGCTGAAGCCCTGCTCGGCACCGCAAGGGTCCTCAGCATAAGCCAGCACGCCATGCATATCCCGCATCAGGCGGATCGCGTCTTTCAGCAGCCAACCACCGTTGGGGTCGAGCGTGATGCGCGCCTGTGGAAAGCGCGCGTGCAGGGCGTGAATCGCATCGACTTCTTCCTCGCCGCGCAGCACACCGCCCTTGAGCTTGAAATCGTTGAAGCCATAGCGTTCGTAGGCGGCTTCAGCCAGGCGCAAGATGGCCTCGGGCGTCATGGCCTCATCGTGGCGCCCACGGAACCAGGCATTGTCGGCATCGGGTTCACTGGCATAGGGCAAGTCTGTTTTCTTGCGGTCGCCCACGTAAAATAAGTAGCCCAGCATTTCCACCGCATCTCGCTGCTGACCTTCACCCAGCAAGGCGGCCACGGGCACTTGCAAAAACTGGCCGAGCAAATCGAGCAAGGCCGACTCAACAGCAGTCACCGAATGCACCGTGGTACGCAGGTCAAAGGTCTGCAGGCCGCGACCGCCCGCATCGCGGTCGGCGAAGGTTTTTTGCATGCGCTGCAAAACGGCCAAGTGGCTGCCCAAGGGTTGGCCCACGACCAGTTCACGGGCATCCTCCAGTGTCTGGCGGATGACCTCGCCGCCAGGCACTTCGCCCACGCCGGTGTGTCCCAGGCTGTCGGTCAGCAGCAGCAAGTTGCGAGTGAAAAACGGCGCGTGTGCGCCGCTCAGGTTAAGCAGCATGCCGTCACGCCCGGCAACGGGGATAACGCGCATGGCAGTGATGACGGGGGTGGATGCAGTGGTCATTTCAATTACTCGGAAAATCAGTTATCAGCAAGGTCGACTCTGAGGTTGTAACAGCCAGCCAGGCATATCCTGCAGGCAATCCGACCGGCCGAAGGAATCGGTCCATGGCGTCACTGATGGGATGGGCCAGCGGCAAGGTACAAGCGCTGGCGCGGACCCAGGAAATGGTGTCAAACATCGATGGACTTTCTTACTGAGGTTTGATGCCGGCGGTCTTGATCACACTTGTCCACTGGTTCAGCTCGGACTTGACAAACTCGGTGTAAGGTTTGCTGCCCTGAGCAGGGATCACAAAACCGGTCGAGGTCAGACGTTGTTTGAAATTGGCCGTCTGCATGGACTGGGCCATAGCGGCTTCCAGCTTATCCACAATCGGCTGGGGAGTTCCCTTGGCCACTGATAATCCTGACCAAGACAGCGCTTCAAAACCTTTGTAACCAGATTCAGAAATGGTTGGCACATCGGGGTAAAGCGCATTGCGTTCTTTGCTTGTCACAGCCAGCGCACGCAGCTTGCCCGCCTTGACATGGGGCAGAGCGACATCCTGATTCAGAAAGACCATGGGGACAGTACCCGCAAGCAGGTCGTTGAGCATAGGGCCGCCGCCACGGTAGGGTATGCCGGTCAGGAAAATGCCTGTCGTCTGTTTAAACAGCTCCATAGCCATATGGCCAGAGGCCGCGTGGGTGTAACCGTAATCCAGCTTGCCAGGGTTCTTCTTGGCGTAGTCCACCAGATCCTTGACGGTCTTGAAAGCTTGTGCGGGGTGAACCAGCAGAACGTTAGGGCCCGAGTGAACCTGCGTAAGGTGGATGAAATCGGTCAGCGAGTCGTACTTGATGTTGGGGTCAAGGCCATGCGCCACCGCGTTCTGACCCACACCAGTCTGGATGATGGTGTAACCATCGGGGGACATTTTTACCGCACGATCGATGCCAATCACTCCGCCAGCACCTCCAATGTTCTCGACCAAAACAGGCTGTTTGAGTACTTTTCCTAACTCTTCCGCCATCAAACGGCCCATCACATCGCTGGTGCCACCGGGAGGAAAGGCGACGATCAGTTTGATCGGCTTGTTGGGGTAATCTGCTTGGGCGATGGCTTGACCTTGGCTCATCAGGCCAGAGACGGCGAGTCCGATAGCCAGCATCAGGTTGCGTTTTTTCAACATACTTTTATCCTTGTTCACGAGTTAAAAATCAAATGATTTGTCTTTACTTCAAGTGATCGGTGCGGGGTTAAAAAGCACCAATGCGTTATGCAGCTTCCAGTGCTCTGCCCAGGTTCTCTTGCCACTGGCGGTTTCCAGCAACAAGTCAAACAACGCCCAACCAGCGTCTTCTATCGTCATCACGCCTTCGGCAATCTGACCTGCATTGAAATCCATCAGGTCGTGCCAGCGCCGGGCCAGGTCGCTGCGCGTAGCGACCTTGACCACCGGACAAGCCTGCAGGCCATAGGGCGTGCCACGGCCAGTAGTGAATACATGCACATTCATGCCAGCGGCCAGCTGCAGCGTACCGCAAATAAAATCGCTCGCGGGCGTGGCGGCAAAAACCAGGCCTTTCTGGTCGGGGCGGAGCTTGTCACCCGGAGCGAGCACGCTGCCAATTGCGGCGCTGCCGCTCTTGATGATCGAGCCCATGGCTTTTTCGGCGATGTTGGACAAGCCACCTGCCTTGTTGCCAGGAGTGGTGTTGGCGGTGCGGTCTACGCTGCCGCGCTCAAGGTATTGGTCGTACCAGCCCAGTTCACGTATCACATCTTCGGCCACGGCGCGTGTCGCTGCGCGGCTGGTGAGTTGCTCAACTGCGTCACGCACTTCGGTGTTTTCTGAGAACATCACCGTGCCCCCAGCGCGAACGATCAGGTCGGCCATGTAACCCACGGCAGGGTTCGCCGTCACGCCAGAAAACGCATCACTGCCGCCACACTGAACGCCCACGACGAGGGCACTGGCGGGCAGGGTCTGGCGGTGGCGTGCGTTCAAGCGTTCCAGATGCGGCTTCGCACGCTGCACGATGCTGTTGATCATGGACATGAAACCTACATGCTCATCATCTTGTAGGCAGACCACGTCTGGACCCTGCGCTGCGTCGCGTGCATCATGGATCGGGAAGCTCCCCGGTGGCAGCAGACGCGAGGGTTGCAGCTTCTCGCAGCCCAGGCTAACCACCATCACTTCGCCGCCGAAGTTGGGGTTCTGGCTGATGTGGCGCAAGGTGCGGATCGGGATTTCGGCTCCAGGCGCTTCAATCGCCACGCCACAGCCGTAGGTGTGTTCAAGGCCGACCACGCCGTCCACGTTAGGGTACATCGGCAGCAGTTCGCGTTCGATGCGATCGACCGCCACCTTGAGCACACCTGCCACACACTGCACTGTAGTGGTGATGGCCAGCAGGTTACGTGTGCCCACCGATCCATCGGCATTCACATAGCCCTCGAAGGAATGACCTTCGAGCGGTGCCCAGACCGGCGCAGGCTGCGTGGCCATGGGCAAGCCTTGCAGTTCACGCGCTGTCGGGATGTCGAGCAAGCGCTCGTGCACCCAACTGCCAGCCAACACCGCTTCGCGGGCATAGCCCACCGGCACGTTGAAGCGTAGCACGGCTTGGCCTGCGACGATGTCTTTCAAGGCCAACTTGTGGCCTTGCGGAACCTTGTCACGCAGTGTCAAACCAGCGGCAGGGCCTTCGGTCATGACAGTGCCTGAGGGCAGGCCTCCGTCGTTAACGATAATGGCCACGTTGTCATCCGGGTGCATGCGGATGACGAGAGGTGGGGTGTACTTATTCATGTTCAATACCTTGGCTGTTTGCCAGTGAATGTCGGGTCGTACTTGCGCATCTGCCCAAGATCGTCACGGTTGCGAATACCGCAATGGAGATAGTTGTCGTGTAAGCGGGCCAGTGCCTCGCTGTCAATCGTCACGCCCAGACCGGGTCCCCGCGGCACCCGCAAGCTGCCGTTTTCAAACTTCAGACGCCCTCCTTGCACCACTTCCTCGTCCTGCCAGGGGTAATGCGTGTCACAGGCATAAGCCAGATGCGGAACCGAAGCGGCCAGATGCGTCATCGCGATCAGGCTGATGCCCAGATGCGAGTTGGAGTGCATCGACAAGCCCATGTCAAAAGTCTGGCACAAGCGCGCGAGCTGCTGCGTGGTGCGCAGACCCCCCCAGTAATGGTGGTCGGACAGCACAATGCGCACTGGGCACCCCAGGCGCACGTTCTCAGCAAATTCCTTGTAGTCGGTCACCACCATGTTGGTGGCCAGCGGCACACCGCCCATCTCCCTGAGCTTGTACGCAACGGCGGCCATGCCGTCCAATCCCGGTGCAGGGTCTTCGTAATATTCGAGCACACCGCGAAGCTGCTCAATCACTTTGAGGCTGGTGGCCACGCTCCAGTTGGCGTTCGGGTCGATCCGCAGTGGTGCATCCGGAAAGGCTTGCGTCAGCGCCAACAACGCGGCCACCTCCTGCTCGGGTGGGAAGACCCCCGCCTTGAGCTTGATGCTCTTAAAGCCGTATTGCTCGATCATGCGGCACGCCTGCACAACCAACGCCTCAGGTTGAATGCCTTCACCCCAGGGGTCGGCCGCGTAAGGATGGTCGATATGTTCAGCGTACTTGAAGAACAGATATGCGCTGAAAGGTACGGTATCACGGGCCGCGCCGCCCAACAGATCTACCACCGGGGCATTGGCCAGCTGGCCTTGCAGGTCGAGCATAGCCACCTCAAAAGCATTGACCACCTTGGCAACATTCTTGGACACGTGTGTGCCCGGTGCCAGGGAGATTTGCTCACCCTGAAATTCCGAAGCATTGCTGGCGGGTTGCACCAGGGTCTGCACACGAGATTCCATCACATTCAGATCCCAGGGTGACAGCCCTTGCAAGGCGGGGGCCGCCCTGGCCAGCACCTCGAGCATGGACTGATCACCATAGGTCTCGTTGATGCCAACGCGCCCGCAGGCAGTTTCGATTTCGATGACAGAGCGCAGCGCCCAGGGTTCGTGAATGCCTGCTGCATTGAGCAGCGGGGGATCACGAAACGCGATGGGCGTAATCCGGACGTGACGGATGGCGAGGTTCATCGCAGGGCCTTACTTGATCAGATTCGGCAACCACAGCGTGAATTGCGGCACATAAGTCACCAGCAACATCGCCAAAGTTAAGGCCCCATAAAACGGCGCAATCGTTCGCATCACCTGCCCCACAGAGATGCCACCAATTGCACAACCGACAAACTGAACGGTGCCCACAGGCGGCGTGTTCAAACCCAAAGCGCAATTGATCAGCAGCATGATGCCAAACTGCATCGGGTCCATGCCAAAGTGCATGGCAATCGGCAAAAAGATGGGGGTGCAAATCAGGATGGTTGCAGCCATGTCCAAGAAGGTGCCCAAAATGAACAACAGGACGTTGATCATCAAGAAAATGACCCAGGGTTCGGTGCTGATTTTTTGCATCAGCGCACCGGTCATCTGCGGCACTTCATAAAGCGCCATAAAGTATCCGAAGGCGTTCGAAATTCCAATCAAGAGCAACACCACGCCGGTGGTCTTGCAGGCCTTGGCACAGGCTTTGAGAAAATTTTGAAAGGTCAGCGTTCGGTAAACGACCACAGTCACAAACAGGGCCCAAGCCACGGCGATGGACGCCGACTCAGTCGCCGTGAATGCACCCGACAAAATACCGCCCAAAATAATGACCACCACAAACAGGCCGGGCAATGCGGCGCCAAAAGCTTTGAGCACTTCGAGCCAACCGGGAAAGTTACCGTGGATCGGGTAACCACGGCGCACCGCCACCCAATAAGCTGCGCCCAAATTGCACAGCGTCAAAATGATCGCAGGCACCAGACCCGCCAAGATCAAGCCCAGCACACTCACAGAGGCCAGTCCCGAAGCGGCCAACGTGAAGATGATCATGTTGTGCGAGGTGGGCATGATGGCACCCACCAAAGATGCGTGCGTGGTCACGTTGACCGCATAGTCGGCGTCGTAACCTTCTTTTTTCATGAGCGGGATCATGACCGAGCCCATGGCCGACACGTCGGCCAACGGCGATCCGGCCACACCTCCAAAAATTGTGCAGCCAATCACGTTGCTCATGCCCAAACCGCCACGCACATGGCCCACCAAACTGTTGGCGAAACGCACGATGCGTTCTGCAATACCGCCGTACAGCATCAGCTCACCGGCAAAGACAAAAAACGGAATGGCCAGGAAGGAGAAAACCTGCATGCCCCCGACCATTTTTTGGAACACCATGGCGACGGGCAAGCCGGCCGCGATGATGGTAGCGACCGAAGACAGCCCAATGGCAAAGGCCACCGGCACACCCAGGATCAAAAGAAGCGAAAAACTCAGCCCAAGGACGGTCAGTTCCATCTTGTTATTCCCAGACGGGCTCGACCACTTTGCCTTGCAGGAGCGCAACAATGTGTTCTATCGAAAAAAGCAAGATCAAAGCGCCGGCAATGATCACCGGCACATAGTCAATCCCATCGGGCACGGGCAGCATGGGTTTTTTTTCTGACCACTTGGCAGAAGCCCACAACCAACCGCCCTGCACCATCAAAAACCCGAACAAGGCCACCAGGGCGTGAATCAAAATTTCGATACGGTGTTGCCATTTTTGTGGCAACAAAATAACCAGAGATTCGAGTCCGATATGGCCCGCATCGCGCACACCCACCGCCAAACCAAAGGCGGTGACAAACAACACAATCAACATGGCCAAGGCTTCAGCCCAGGTGGGTGTGTCATTGAGAACATAGCGACCGAAAACTTGCCATTGCACGCACAAGATCACGGCAATCAGGCCCAGTACCGCCAACACCAAGCTGATCTTGGAGACGGTCGCACAAAATTTGGTGAACATCGAAAACTCCAGCCCTCGGCTCACGCCGGGGGCATCAGGAAAAGCCAATTACTTGGTGTCTTGAATGGCTTTGACAGCGCGCTTCATTTCAGGCGTGGTCATGAACTTGTCGTAGACAGGAGCCATGACAGATTGGAACGACTTTTTGTCGACTTCCACGATCTCCGCGCCAGCGGCTTTGACGTTGGCCAGCGACTTGCCTTCGGCCTCATCCCAAGCTTTGCGCTGAACGGCGACCGACTCTTTGGCGGCCTGACGAATCATGGCTTGTTCGTTGGCGGGCAGCTTGTCCCAAATGACTTTGGACATCACCAAAATTTCAGGCGCCATGGAGTGCTCTGTCTTGGAATACACCTTGACGGCTTCCACGTGCTTGGCCGTATCAAACGAGGGGATGTTGTTTTCAGCGGCATCGATCAGACCTGTCTTGAGACCGGTGTAAACCTCGCCATAAGGCATGGGGGTGGCGTTGGCACCCATGGCGCTGACCAGGGCAACCCACAAATCAGACTGTTGCACGCGGATCTTCAAGCCCTTGGCGTCGGCCACTGTTTTGATGGCTTTTTTGGCATAAATGGAACGTGCGCCGCTGTCATAAAAAGCCAAGCCGACATAGCCCACCGATTCGCAGCTTTTGAGAATTTCTGCACCGACAGGACCATCCAGCGACTTGCGCATGTGATCAACCGAGCTGAACAGGAAAGGCATGGTGGGCACCATGGTCATGGGACAAACGCCGTTCATGGGGGCCACGTTCACACGAACCAAATCCAAAGCGCCAATCTTGACCTGGTCAACAGTTTCTTTTTCAGTACCCAAAGCACCTTTGTTGAACACCTTGATTTTGTGTTTACCACCCGACAATTTTTCAAGCACCGTGCTCATGTGTTTAACGGCCACCACCGTGGGGTAGTCGTCGGCGTTGTGAATGTCAGCAGAGCGGAACTCGACCGCATGGGCACTGAAAGAAAGGGCTGCGGCCATGGCCACAGCGAGTGCATTGAATTTCATGGTTGTCTCCAAGTAGGGGTTTAAAAGAACGTGAGGGAAAATTAATTGCGGACCGAGCCCGCAGAGTGGTCGACCAAGGTCGCCCCGGCCATGATGCTAACTGCATAGCCTTTCATGCGGTCGCAAATAGGCAGAAAGGGCATTGATAATTGCTTCAGCAAGCAGTGCTCCGTGGTTTGAGCTTGACCGACGAGGGAATTGTAAAACGCCATCGCGGTTGCGGGAATGCGCGTGTGCGATCACAAAGGACCTATTTTGACGAAGGCACCGCCCTGAAACTGCACCGCCGGATCGGCTAAATCGGGCTCAGTTGTCTTCGCATAAACCGCGTCTCTGAAATCATCCGCGCTGTCTTGTGGGCGGTACCCAATGTGGTGAGCAAGGCGATTGTCGTACCAACTGACGAGGTTGTCCGAGGTGCCGTACACAATGCTGTGCCCCAGAACCGGGGTGGTCAAGCAAGCCGTGATCAACCGGTGCAAATCATCGTAACTGAGCCAAGTGGCCAGCATGCGCCTGTCGTTGGGCTCAGGAAACGATGAGCCAATGCGTACGCATGCCGTCTCGATGCCGTAGCGGTCGAAGTAGAAACGCGACAAATCTTCGCCAAACGCTTTGCTCAGGCCATACAAGCCATCGGGACGAGGTGGGGTCGTGGCATCAACCACCTCGTTTTGACGGTAAAAACCCATCACATGGTTCGAGCTGGCAAACACCACGCGCTTAACACCATGAGCGCGCGCGGCTTCATACAAGTTGTACAAGCCAATGATGTTGGCTTGCAAAATGGGCTCCCAAGGCTGCTCCACCGAAATGCCCCCGAAGTGAACAATCGCCTGACAGTCCGCCACCATGTTATGAACGGCCGCCTTATCGGACAGGTCGGCTTGCACCACTTCTTCGCCAGCTTGCGCAGGACTCATGGGCGACAAGTCACTCAAACGCAAAAACGCACAGTTGGCTTTTAAGCGTGGGCGCATGGCCTGCCCCAAGCCGCCTGCGGCACCGGTCATGAGTAGCCTGTGATGGGATTGAATGGTCATGAGAAATTTTAAGTTGTATGTTGTCTGATAACAAGATATTCTGTGTGCTCGTCATCTTACTGTCAATCATATCGATCGAAAATGATTCAAAAAAACAAGATTTCCAGCACTACCCCGCCTGAGCGTAACCGCAGAGGGGGCTTGGTGCAAGAGGTCGTTCAGCACTTGGCCAGCCAAATCCAAGCGGGACGCTTGAACCCTGGCGACCAACTGCCTACTGAATCAGCCATCATGAAGGAACTGGCGGTGAGCAGGACTGTGGTGCGCGAAGCGATATCCCGACTGCAAGCCTCTGCCTTGGTGGAAACACGGCACGGCATCGGCACCTTTGTATTGCAAGCGCCCTCAACCGACAATTTCAGCATTGGCGATCAAGACATGTCCACCGTCGAAGATGTCATCAACGTGCTGGAGTTGCGCATCAGCTTGGAAACAGAGGCTGCAGGCTTGGCCGCTCAACGCGCAAAGCCCGAAAACCTGGACGCCATGGGCAAAGCTCTGCAAAGTTTTGCCGCAGCCATTGACGGCAAATCCGACGCAGTCCCCAGTGATTTTGAATTCCATTTGGTGGTGGCCAAAGCCACAGGCAATCAACACTTTGCCGACTTGATGACTTATTTGGGTAAACGCATCATTCCGCGAACCCGCGTCAACACAGCAGACCAAGCGCCCGAAGGTCGCGAAGCCTATTTACGCCGCGTGCACAGTGAGCATGAGAGCATTTACAACGCTATCCGCAACCAAGATGCCGAGTCGGCTCGGGCTGCCATGCGAACCCACCTTTCAAACAGCCGGGATCGGCTGAGAAAACCACGCGAAGATAAAACTTGAACCCCTAGTTGTACGATGACTAGTGAGAAAGATCCCTTCTCACAGGGTTTGCATAGCGCTGCGATTTCTCATCAAAAGCCACAGGCCAACCAGAATCATCGGTACACACAGCCATTGCCCCATGCTCATGCCCAAGGACAAAAGCCCCAAATGGGCGTCAGGCTCCCTGAAAAATTCTGCGATAAAACGAAATACCCCATAACCCAAGGAAAAGGCCCCCGAAACCTGGCCTATGGACCGGTCCTTACGCGCAAAAAGCCACAGCACAACAAACAGCAACAAGCCTTCAAGCAAAAACTGGTAGACCTGCGAAGGGTGCCGCGGCAGATCGCTTGCCCCCCGGAACACCATGCCCCACGGCAAGGACGGGTCGGCCACGCGGCCCCACAACTCGCCATTGATGAAGTTGCCCACCCGCCCTGCAGCCAGACCGGTCGGCACGCAGGGCGCCACAAAATCCATCACCTGCAAGAAGGGTCGTTTGCGTGTACGGGCAAACCACACCATGGCCACCATCACACCCAACAAACCCCCATGGAAACTCATACCCCCTTGCCACACGGCCAAAATCTCTAAGGGATTTGAGAGGTAATAGAAGGGCTTGTAGAAGATGCAATAACCGATGCGGCCACCCAAAACAACGCCCATGACCCCCATGAACAAAATATCCTCAACATCTTGTTTATGCCAGGCCTGCTCACCCTCCAGTTTGGCAAATGCAGGGTGGCGCAATCGGCGAAGTCCCAAAAACATGAACAACCCAAAAGCGGCGAGATAGGTCAGGCCGTACCAATGCACAGACAAAGGGCCTAATTGCAGGGCGACAGGATCGATTTGAGGATGTATCAGCATAGACGGGATTGTGCCTGACAGGCCGTTAGAATAGATGTTCACAGCGAGCAAAGCCAAGGTCCAAAGCCCACTTCAACCGATTTTTTTACCCTGAACACCATGAGCGACAAAATCATCCCCATCACGCCCATCAACCGCCGCAGCGCCAACATCACGCAAGGCAAGTCGCGGGCGCCCAATCGCTCCATGTACTACGCGATGGGTTACGAAGAAAGTGATTTCGTCAAACCCATGGTTGGCGTCGCCAATGGCCACAGCACCATCACTCCTTGCAACAGCGGCCTGCAAAAACTGGCCGACGCTGCCGTGGCCGGCATTGAAGAAGCCGGCGGTAACGCACAAATTTTTGGCACACCCACCATCTCCGACGGCATGGCAATGGGCACCGAAGGCATGAAGTACTCGCTGGTCAGCCGCGAGGTGATTTCGGACTGCATCGAGACTTGCGTGCAGGGCCAGTGGATGGACGGCGTGTTGGTGGTCGGCGGTTGCGATAAAAACATGCCCGGCGGCATGATGGGCATCTTGCGCGCCAACGTGCCTGCGATCTACGTCTATGGCGGCACCATCCTGCCCGGCCGCTACCAAGGCCGCGACCTGAACATTGTGAGCGTGTTTGAAGCCGTGGGCGAAAACGCGGCCGGCAAGATGAGTGATGCCGATTTGCGCGAAATCGAAATGCGAGCGATTCCCGGCACCGGCTCTTGTGGCGGCATGTACACGGCCAACACCATGTCGTCGGCCTTTGAAGCATTGGGCATGTCCCTGCCCTACTCGTCGACCATGGCCAACCCCCACGATGAAACAGCAAATTCGGCCAAAGCGTCTGCCAAGGTACTGATTGAAGCCATCAAAAAGGATCTGAAGCCCCGTGACATCGTCACTAAAAAGGCCTTGGAAAACGCCGTGGCCGTGATCATGGCCACCGGCGGCTCAACCAACGCCGTTCTGCACTTTTTGGCCATTGCCCACACCGCCGGTGTGGAGTGGACCATCGACGACTTTGAACGCATGCGCAAGAAGGTTCCCGTTATTTGCGACCTGAAACCCAGTGGCAAGTACCTGGCGGTGGACCTGCATCAAGCCGGTGGCATCCCGCAAGTGATGAAGACCTTGCTGGCCGCTGGTTTGCTGCACGGCGACTGCATGACCATCACCGGCAAAACCATTGCTGAGAATTTGCAAGACATCCCGGATGCGCCACGTGCCGATCAAGACGTGATTCGCCCCATCGATAAACCGATGTATGCCGAGGGTCACCTGGCCATTCTGAAAGGCAACCTCTCGCCCGAAGGCGCTGTGGCCAAGATCACCGGCTTGAAAAACCCTGTCATGACCGGCCCTGCACGCGTATTTGACGACGAACAATCGGCCTTGGCTGCTATTTTGGCGGGCAAAATCAAAGCGGGCGACGTCATGGTCTTGCGTTACCTCGGCCCCAAGGGCGGCCCGGGTATGCCTGAAATGTTGGCCCCCACAGGCGCGCTGATTGGCGCTGGTTTGGGCGAAACCGTGGGCCTGATCACCGATGGCCGCTTCTCCGGTGGCACCTGGGGCATGGTGGTCGGTCACGTCGCCCCCGAGGCGGCTGCTGGCGGCAACATTGCCTTTGTCCATGAAGGCGACAGCATCACCATCGACGCACACAAGCTGGTTCTGGAACTCAATGTGCCCGAGGCTGAATTGGCCAAACGGCGCGAAGGCTGGCTCGCCCCTGCCCCGCGCTACACCCGTGGCGTGCAAGCCAAATTTGCCTTCAACGCTTCGAGCGCCAGCAAAGGTGCGGTTCTGGATTTGTATTGATCCATGACCCACATCCTTCCAAAAAATTCTTTAGGAAATTCATGAAAAAAATCGTGTTTGCATTGGCCTTGAGTGCCGCAGCCGCGTTTCCTTCGATGGCGGACCAAGCCCTGGCACAAGCTAAAAATTGCATGTCTTGCCACGCTCTTGAGAACAAACTCGTGGGTCCCTCTTACAAAGATGTGGCCACCAAATACAAAGGCGACAAATCGGCTGTCGACAAAATGGCCACCAAAATCATCAAAGGCGGTGCTGGCGTTTGGGGCCCTGTGCCGATGCCTGCCAACGCCCAGGTCAATGAAGCAGATGCCAAAAAATTGGCCACTTGGGTGCTGGGACTGAAGTAACTTCTGTTGCGTTCAATCAAAAAGCCCGCGACTGCAAAGTTCGCGGGCCTTCGATCGTATGAGTACCTTACAAACCGATGGCTGCGATACCGGCTTTGGCGATCTGGGCATCCTCATTCGACTTGACACCGCTGACGCCAACGGCGCCCAGGCAAAAACCATCTTTCATGATCGGTACGCCCCCTTCAAGCATGCCCTGCAATGCAGGTGCGGATAAAAACGAATAACGACCGCCGTTGATCACGTCTTCATAGATTTTGCTTTCACGGTGACCCAAGGCGGCCGTATGGGCTTTGGCGGGCGCAATGTGCGCTGAAATTGGAGGTGCACCATCCAAGCGAGAAAAATTCAGCAAATGACCGCCTGCATCCACAATGGCAATGCTCACGGCCCAATGGTTCTTAAGCGCTTGCGCTTCGGCGGCGGCGGCGATGGCTTTGACGTCAGACAACTCGAGGCTTGATTGTGTTTTCATGGTGTACCCAGTGGCGTAAAAAACAGCAAGCATACCGCTTCTAATTCCCCATTTTTGGCACGGTGATTGCACATGCTGACCACTCCCACCCTACAATGTGCATAGCCTTCAAATTCAAGGCATCTAAGGAGATACCACATGAATGAAACTCAAACCATTGAAACCGCATGGGGCCTGGAGATTCAGGCGCAACGCAACCGCGTCATGCGCAACACCTACGCTCTTCTGGCCTTGAGCCTGCTGCCAACCGTATTAGGCGCTTGGCTGGGCGTGGCCACGGGCATCACCCAATCTATGGGTGGGGGCTTGGGCCTGATTGTTTTCTTGGTGGGTGCATTCGGTTTCATGTATGCCATTGAAAAGACCAAGAACACTGCGGCTGGCGTGCCTGTTTTGTTGGGCTTTACTTTCTTCATGGGCCTGATGCTTTCGCGCATGATCGCCATGGTGTTGGGCTTTAAAAATGGCCCCGACCTGATCATGACTGCCTTTGCCGGCACGGCCGGTGTGTTTGCTTTGATGGCCTCATTGGCCAGCGTGATCAAACGTGACCTCTCGGGCATGTCCAAATGGCTGTTTGTCGGCGCCCTGGTGCTGATGGTCGGCGGCATTGTCAACGTGTTTGTCGGCTCCACGGCAGGCATGATGGCCTTATCAGTTGCAGCCATTGGCATTTTCAGTGCCTACATGCTCTATGACCTCAAGCAGATCATTGATGGCGGTGAAACCAATTACATCAGCGCCACCTTGGCACTGTACCTGGACTTGTTCAACATCTTCCAAAGCTTGTTGGCCTTGCTCGGCCTCTGGGGCGGCGAACGCGACTGATTGCGCTAGCAAACTTATCCTGCGATTAGGGCCTTGGTTTCAAGGCCCTTTTTTCATGCTTTTGACACGGCGTGCTAGGCAGGTTAAGCCAGTTCAAACACCGCCATACTTTCGACGTGTGCGGTGTGAGCAAACATGTTCACCACGCCGGCACTCACGCAGCGGTAGCCTGCAAAATGAACCAGTAAGCCCGCATCGCGAGCCAACGTAGCGGGGTTGCAACTCACATAGACAATTCTTTTCGGGGGCCGCCAGCCCTGACGCAGCTCAGGGGTTTCGTGCAATTGCGCCATGGCCTTGACCAAAGCGAAAGCACCCTCTCTGGGCGGATCAATCAGCCATTTGTCGGCGTAACCATCTGCAGTCAACATGTCCGCAGTCATCTCGAACAAATTGCGGGCAACAAACTGCGTGGGGGCCAAGGCTTGATCCTGGGGCCGTGAAACTTGGTTAAGGCGCAGATTCTCTTCAGAGCGCTCGACCAAAGTCGCAGCGCCTTCGACGCCCAGCACCTCACGAGCTTGGGTGGCCAAAGGCAAAGTGAAATTACCCAAACCACAAAACCAGTCAATCACACGTTCGGTTTTGTCAACCGCCAGCAGGCGCAAAGCGCGTGCGACCAAGACACGGTTGATGTACGGGTTGACTTGGGTGAAGTCGGTGGGTCGGTACGGCATGTGAATGCCAAAGTCGGGCAAGTCATACGCCAACTCGTCGCCGTCTTCTTCAAGCAACTTGACCGTGTCAGGGCCTTTGATTTGAACCCACCACTGCACCTTGTGCAACGCCGCAAAGTCATGCAGCTTGACCACATCGCCAGCGCTCAAAGGCTCCAAATGACGCAACACCAAGGCGGTCACATCGTCACCACAGGCCAGCTCAATTTGCGGCACCGTCTCGCGGGCGTCCATGCTGAAAATCAGGGCCCGCAAGGGCATGAGCATCTCGCTCACATGCTTGGGCAAAACGCGGCAGCTTTGGATGTCCGCAACATAGCGGCTTTTGCGCTCGTGAAATCCGATCAAGACCTCGCCTTTTTTGTGCACATAACGCACGGACAGACGGGCGCGAAAACGGTAAGCCCAGGCAGGGCCCTCCACAGGCCTTAGCATGGACTCGGGTTTGACTTTGCCCAAATGCCACAGATTGTCCTCGAGCACGCGTTGCTTGATGGCCACTTGCGCGCTGGCGTCCAGATGCTGCATCTTGCACCCACCGCAGGCGCCAGTGTGCAAACCGAAATGGACGCAACCCGGGCGTACACGCTGCGAGGACTCCTGGTGAATGTCGGTCACCACGCCTTTTTCAAAGCTGTTCTTGGAGCGGTGAATTTGTGCAGACACCACCTCAAAGGGCAATGCACCCTCGATGAAAACCACCTTGCCATCGGGCTTGCGGGCAATGCCTTGGGCTTCAATGTCCATGGCGTCAATGCGGTAGTGGCCGGGTTGCAACATGCCATCGGGCAATTCCATAGCTGTCAAAGCGGTGGCGGAAGGGTCTTGTGCTTTTTGCAGATCTTTTGTTTTTTGGGAAGTCATAGGTTCCGTTGTGCTCAGCGCCAGGCAGCCAGGTACTCTTGCCAATGCAGCGCATGGGGCGTCAATTCACCCAGCGTGGACTGAACAAACTCAATTTCGGATTCGTATTCTTTTTCTGTGAAGCCACCGCGCATTTTTTGATAGCGGCAGTACATTAAATAGGTATTCATTACATCCGTCTCGCAATAGTTCTGGATGTCATTTGTTTGGCCGTCAAGGTACTGTGCATACACTTGCGAGCCGTCCATGCCCAGCTTGCCCGGAAAGCCGCACAGCTTGGCCATGGCGTCCAGCGGGGCATTGTTTTTGGGGATGTACATGGCCAGCAAGTCCATCAAATCCAAATGACGCTGGTGGTAGCGGGCAATGTAGTTGTTCCATTTGAACTCCCGATCGTCGTCACCCATGTCCCAGTATTTGTCAGCCACCACACCGTGTCGCAATCCGCGGTAATGCAACACAGGCAAGTCAAATCCACTGCCGTTCCAGCTGACCAATTGGGGCGTGTGCTTTTCAATAGCGTTGTAAAAAGTCTGAACGATCTTGCCTTCACTCGCACCATCACGGTCCGTGAATGAATGGATCCGTAAGCCTTCGGAATTTCTGAATACACAACTGATCACCAGCACACGCTGCAGGTACAAAGGCAGAAAATCACTCTGCCCTTTGGCCTGACGCTCTTGCAACCAAGCTGCGTGGACTTGATCATCGGTCAGGGCATGGCCCTCAGGATTCAGTAAACGCAGGCCATCGATGTCCGGAATGGTTTCGATGTCAAACACCAACACAGGCCAAACCATAAGCGGCTTTGCGCTCAGCGAGCAGGCAACAGTTTGGCCGGATCGACAGGCTTGCCCTGGCGGCGGATCTCAAAATGCAACTTGACCCCGTTGGGGCTGTCAGAACTGCCCATCTCGGCAATTTTTTGCCCCTTCTTGACCTTCTGGTCTTCTTTGACCAACAAGGCTTGGTTGTGGGCATAAGCCGTCAAATAAATATTGTTGTGTTTCAAGATCAGCAAATTGCCATACCCTCGCAAACCAGCACCGGCGTAGACCACTTGACCGTCAGCTGCAGCCACCACGGGATCACCGGCTTTGCCACCAATGTCCAAGCCTTTGTTTTTGGCTTCGTCAAAACCGGTTAACAGGAGTCCGCTGGCAGGCCACATGAAGCCAAAGCCCTCATCGACTGGCAGCACGGGTGCTGCAGGTGATGCCGACGCTGGTGCGGCAGCAGCAGCAGAGGCTCCAGGCAAGGCCGCAGACGCCTTGACATCCGTTACGCCTGAATTCACAACAGGCCTCACCACTACACCCGCGGAATCCGCTGCCGCGCCGGGTGGTGCAATGCGAATCACCTGACCTGTTTCAATCAGATTGGGATTTTCCAGGTTATTCCATTTGGCCAAGTCGCGCCAAGCTTGGCCGTTGTCCAAACCAATGCGGGTCAATGTATCGCCTTGCCGAATGGTGTAATAGCCAGGCTTGCCCGCGTTTTCTGCGCCGGGTAAGATTTTTTCAGGCTCTGGATTTGGCGGTTTGGATGCGGCAGCAGGTCCAGCAGACGGACCAGCAGGCACAGCGTTCGGCACAGCGCTTCCCGCCGAGCGATCTTCTACAGGCGCCAAGGCACGGGGCTTGGAAGAACAGCCCACCACCAACAACAACAAAGTGGTCAAAGCGAGGACGTTAAAGCGTCGTTGAAGAGAATTCAAAGTCATTCCTATTCCCTCAGGAGATGCCCGATTTTAGAGGAACAAAGTGAACCGCCTCCAACACCTGCTGTGTAAACCCTTGCGCCGTTTTGTCTACAACCACCAAGGCTTGATGCCCGGTCATCGTGACGATGGGTGCCACCAAACGTCCGCCCAAGGCCAATTGGTCAAGCCAAGCCTGTGGAATGCTGTCGCCACCCGCCGCCGCAATGATCGCGGCATAAGGAGCGCCTTTGGCAAAACCCGCCATGCCATCGCCAAACAACAAATGCAGGTTCCGCAAACGGAAGCTGCGCAAATTGTCACGCGCTTTTTCGTGCAGGCCTTTCAAGCGCTCGATGCTGTAAACCTCGGTGGCAATATGGCTAAGAACGGCAGCTTGGTAGCCACAGCCCGTGCCCACTTCGAGCACGCGGCCTAAGGGACCCGCCGACCCATTGCGCAGCAATTCAATCATCCGCGCCACCACATTGGGCTTGGAGATGGTTTGCCCCAAGCCAATCGGCAAGCTGGTGTCCTCATAAGCCTGATTCACCAAGCCGGTTTCTACAAACTGGTGACGCTCAACCGCGCCCATGGCTTTCAAAACATGCGCGTCTTGTATACCGCTGGCAGCCAGTTTTTGAACCATCCGATTGCGCATGGCCAATGAATCAAGCCCCACTCCGACTGGCCGTGGCACCGCAGTCACAGGCAAAGGCCTCTGCGCAGAGACGGGAGCTTTGGCTTTGGGCTGATTGCTGGACAAACTGTCCAACTGGATGGGAAACGCCTTTCGCTGTGTCATGAATTTCCCATGACGTGCGGTGACTGGACCCTGTTTGCAAACGAATGCCCCCAAGCGCCCAGGCTGTCATGGTCCGTCAAGTCCACCTTCAAGGGCGTGACCGTCATGTGGCCCTGACGGGCGGCATGAAAGTCGGTGCCCTCGCCGTCGTCCAGGGCCTCACCTGCGCTGCCAATCCAATACATGGTCTCACCACGTGGGCTGACTTGGGTGATCACTTTTTCTGCGGCATGGCGGCGCCCAAGCCGACACAATTTGACCGGCAAAATGCGATCGAATTCCACGTTGGGAATATTGACATTGAGCAACCACGGTTGCTGCGCAATCATGGCTTGCGATTGCAGCTGCAGCACCATCTCGCGCGCCTTTTGGGCCGCCGCATCGAGGTGCTTCCAACCCTTTTCAGTTTGCGAGAACGCTATCGCCGGAATGCCAAACAAATACCCCTCCATGGCCGCGCCCACTGTACCCGAATACAAGGTGTCATCGCCCATGTTGGCGCCGTTGTTGATACCCGAAACGACCAAGTCAGGCCTGTAGCCCAGCAAACCTGTTAACGCGATGTGCACACAGTCGGCGGGCGTGCCGTTGACGAAACGAAAACCGTTGTCTGCACGGTGCACATACAAGGGGGAATTGAGTGTCAAGGCGTTGGACTTGGCACTGTTGTTGTGCTCTGGCGCAACCACCTCGACTTCGGCCACGGTTTTGAGCGCCTCATACAGAGCCACAAGGCCTTCGGCGCGGTACCCGTCGTCGTTGGAAATCAAGATTTTCATGGTGAATTTTGGGTTAATCCCCGATTGTAGAGGGCGAGCCGCCCTCACTTGCACTTGGTCGCTGATGGGACAAGGCAAAGCGCCATCGAACGTTAGATTTGCTTTTTATTTGAGGAGAATTCTGTGCACGCTTGGCTTTGTGAAAACCCCGTGGGCGTTGACGCCCTGACTTGGAAAGAAATCCCCACCCCCGCGCCCCAAAAAGGCGAAGTCTTGATTGAGATCCAGGCCGCAAGTCTGAACTTTCCGGACCTGCTGATTGTTCAAAACAAGTACCAAATGAAACCCGAGTTGCCCTTTGTGCCCGGCTCTGAATATGCCGGCATCATCCGCGCCCTAGGCGAAGGCGTGACGCATTTGCAAGTGGGTCAGGCCGTGGCTTGCCTGTCTGGCACGGGCGGCTTTGGCACCCACACCATCGCGCCCGCCAAACTCTGCATGCCCTTGCCTGCAGGTTTTCCAGCCGTGGATGCTGCCGCTTTCATCATGATTTATGCCACGTCTCACCATGCATTGATCGACCGAGCCCAGCTCAAAGCCGGCGAAACCGTGCTGGTTCTGGGCGCTGCCGGCGGTGTCGGGACCTCGGCCATCCAGGTCGCCAAGGCCGCAGGTGCGCGCGTCATCGCCGCCGCCTCAACCGATGAAAAGTGCGCGTTGTGCACGTCCATTGGGGCCGATGCCACCATCAACTACAGCCGTGAGAATTTACGTGAAGCCATCAAAACACTGACCGATGGCAAAGGCCCGGATGTGATTTACGACCCGGTCGGCGGTGATTTTGCAGAACCGGCATTTCGCTCCATCGCTTGGCGGGGCCGATACCTGGTGGTGGGCTTTGCATCCGGACCGATTCCTGCCTTGCCATTTAACCTGGCGCTGCTCAAAGGCGCTTCGATTGTGGGCGTGTTCTGGGGCGATTATTCACGACGTGAACCTCAAGCCAATGCCGCCATGATGGACGAGCTGGCGCAGTGGTACGCCCAAGGCAAGATCAAACCCGTGATCGACTCCACCATGCCCATGAAAGACCTCAAAGCGGCCTACGCCCACATGGGCTCGCGCAACGTCAAGGGCAAATTGGTGATGGTCAATTGATTTTAGGAGCAGCAAAATGAAATCATGGTGGATCCGAACGGCCGACAATGCCATGGCTCTGGAACTTCGCGAGGTACCCATTCCTCAACCGGGGCCCGGGCAGGTGGGCATTCGCATCCGCGCCGCGGCGCTCAACCGCGGCGAGTTCATCGCTGGCCACGGCCTGCACACAGCGGCGGCGGCACGACCTGCGGGTTTCGAGGCTGCGGGCGAAGTGACTGCGCTGGGCGCAGGCGTCACGCGCTGGAAGTTGGGTGACCGCGTGATGGGCCGCTGCGAAGGCGCTTTCGCCGAACACGGCTGCATGGTGGCTGATGAAGTGTTCGCGGCCCCCGCGCGCCTTACTTGGGAGCAGGCGGCCGCGACGACTGTGGTGTTCCTCACCGTTTACGAAGCCGTGATGGCGCAGGGCCGGCTGGCTGCAGGCGAATGGATGCTGGTGGCCGGCATCTCGTCGGGCGTTGGCGTGACGGCGCTGCAGGTAGGAAAGGCCCTGGGTGCGCGGGTGATCGGTACCTCAGGCTCATTGGAAAAACTCGAGCGACTGAAGGCACTGGGCCTCGATGTCGGGTTGCACACACGCGCACCCGACTTCGTCCCAGCCGTCATGCAGGCCACCCATAACCAAGGCGTGGACCTGGTGGTGAACAACGTTGGCGGCAGCGTCTTTGCCGCGTGCGTTGATGCGATGGGTTTCCAGGCACGGCTGGCCACTGTGGGCTATGTCGACGGCCAGATCGAAGCGCGCATGGACCTTGGCGCGCTGCACAGTAAGCGGCTGCAGCTGTTCGGCGTGTCCAACAAGATGCGCGATATGTCCCACCGCATCGCCGCTGCCCAGGCGCTGGAACGCCACCTGCTGCCCATGGTGGCGGATGGCCGCGTGACGCCGCTGGTCGACCAGGTGTTCGCGCTCGACGACCTGCCGGCCGCGCAACTGTGCATGCAAAGCAATCAACACCTTGGCAAGTTGGTGGTGAGTGTCGACTGATCACAGCTCTGGGCTATTGCTGCTCCAAAATCAGTGACTTAATTCATTCATGCGCGAAAATTTTTTATCCCTCAATCCATTCGGAGACACACGATGTTCAAGCGAATAACCGCTATTGCGCTGGCCCTTGCCGCGATGTGGGCCCCACAGGCCCAAGCCCAGGGCTACCCCAATAAACCCATCCGCGTGGTGCTGGGCTACACCGCAGGCGGCGCGGCTGACGCTGCCGCTCGCCCGCTCATGCGTTTGCTCGAGCCGCTGCTGGGGCAAGCCATCATCGTCGAACCCAAGCCGGGCACCGCCGGCGGCTTGGCGGCGGAGTTTATCAGCAAGGTGCCACCGGACGGTTACACACTTTACTTTGCCGATGGTGGGCCCTTCACCACCGCGCCACACCTGACCAAAGTGGGGTATCACCACCTCAACTCATTCACCCACATCGGCCATGTTTGCAGCACCGGTAGCGTCCTGGTGGTACACCCTTCCTCGCCATTCAAAAGCGTTGCCGACGTTGTGGCAGCGGCAAAAAAGGAACCTGAAAAATGGAGCTACGGCACCTCGGGCGTTGCCGGGCCACACCACTTTTCCGGAGAGCTCTTAAAGAGTTTTGCCAGCGTGAACCTGCTGCACATTCCGTACAAAGGCGGCGCGCCGGCAATGACCGATCTGATGGGCAACCAGGTGCCGATGCTATTTTCCTCACTCACGGCGGCGGTAGGTCCCTACAAGTCCGGCAAGGTTCGTGCTCTGGCGGTCACTTCGCCAAAGCGTTCAGGCGCCTTTCCCGATGTGCCGACCATGGAAGAGCTCGGCTTCAAGGGTTTTGATTCCACCGGCTGGTTCGAGCTGATGGGACCGACCGGCATGGCGCCTGAGGTCGTGGCGCGGCTTTCCCAGGCGCTGCTCAAGGTGGGCGAGGACAAAAACCTGCAGGAGCAGTACAAGCAGTTGGGTTGCGATGCGGAGTTCCTGACGCCCGCACAGACCGTCGAGAAAATCAAGAGCGACCATGCCAAGTGGGGCAAGATCATCAAGGACGCCAACATCAAGGCGGAATAAAACCCAACTTGTGTCGCCGCGCTCATCAACCGCACGGTCCTGGCTCAGCGGTTAGGTTACTTACCAACGCACGCAGCTGAGCATGACTTCAAGCGGTCGTTACAAGATGAGCAGACTCCAAGTCCTCTTGAATTAAGGCAATGCCATCAATGCATCGTCAAAAATAGCAACTGCACGAGTCCAGCCAGCCGATGCACCGCGGATTTTGTGTGGAAAACAACTGATGTAAAAACCACTGGGCGGCAACACCTCAAGATTGTGCAATTTTTCGATATGGCAGTAACCGATATCACGCCCTGCCTTGTGTCCTTCCCAAATAAGCGAAGCATCTTTGGATTCGCCATATTTTTTAGCAGTATGCACAAAAGGGGCATCCCAACTCCAGCCGTCGGTTCCAGTGAGCCTGACACCACGCTCTAACAAATACATGGTGGCCTCATAGCCCATGCCGCACCCCGATGACACATAATCTGAATGACCATAGCGAGATCCTGCGCGTGTATTGATCACAACAATTTCTAATGGTGTGAGTGTGTGTCCAATGCGTTTGAGTTCTGATTCCACATCGTTTGCTGTGACCACATAACCGTCTGCCATATGTCGGAAATCAAATTTCACTGCAGGCTGAAAACACCACTCCAGAGGCACATCGTGAATTGCAATGGCTGGTTTTTTTTCACCCAATGCATTGTCCATTGTCGAATGAAAATGGTACGGTGCGTCTAAATGTGTGCCATTGTGAGTGGACAGATGAACCATCTCAACTGCCCATCCCTCCCCGTCGGGCAAATCTCCTTTTTTGAGTCCTGGAAAAAATGGCTCAATTTGTTCATATGTATTTTCGTGCGTGAAGTATTCAATCTTAGGCGCAAAGGCGGGCGGGTCGCTCAATACATCGTTTTCTAAAAAAATAGACAAATCAACAAATTTTCTAGCCATGTTTTCTCCTTCAAGTTAATTTTTTTGCCAACGCAACAAACGAAGCTCAACCGATGCAAGCAAAGCGTTGCTTACAAAGCCAATCAAGCCCAATAAAACAATACCAGCAAAAAGTTCACTGGCTCGAAATGAACGCGCGGCCAAAAGAATCGCTTGCCCCAGGCCTGCTTGAGAAGCAATCATCTCTCCCACTACCGCAAGAATCAAAGAGATCGTCAGGGACAAGCGCATACCCGAAATAATATCGGGCAGCGTTGAAGGCAGACCAATTTTTTGAACATATGACCAACGTGTCATTTGTAAATTGGCAGCAACTTCGCGCAAACGTGGCTCTACATTGGCCAAGCCCTGAACCGTTGCAAGCAATACGGGCCACATCGCTCCAAATGCAACAACAAATAAAACCATCCCAGCGCTCAGTCCAAAAATTGAAATGGCCAAGGGCAAAACAGCCGATGCAGGCAAAGGTCTGAGAAACTCAAGAGTGGGCGCAAGCCAAGCGCGAGCGATCTCTGACATACCAATCATTACGCCCAAGGCAACTCCGATCAATGAGGCAAGGCCCCATCCCAAAATCATTCGCAGGCACGTCAATTGAGTGGCCTGTCCTAACTCTGCAGCATCATTGCGTTGCCCGCCTTGAAATCCAACGACCAAAGCTTGCCATGTGGCTTCTGGCGTAGGTAAAAAAACACGATTAACCCATTCGCCATGACTGGCCAACCACCACATCAATAGCAATGCAAAGAGCATGAATAGCGGTTCAAAGACTGACAAATACGGTGGGAATGATTTCATGCCGTTGACCCTGCCTGCATTTCATTCAGGCCCATGCGTTGGTTTATTTTTTTTTGTAGCCGTAAAGCACCTGCGTTGATTGCGAACCCTACAACACCAATCCATAACAACCACGCGATCATTCGAGCAGGGTCTAAACTTTGTTGCGCAATCATCATGGCGTAGCCCATGCCGTTTGGATTGGCAGCGATTTCAACAGTAACAGCAACCACCAAGGCCACAGAAACTGCTAAACGCAAAGCCACAAACAAACGCGACACCATGGCTGGTAAAACAATCCATTTCATGCGTTGCCATGCATTCAATCCCAAGGCTTTTGAAACTTCTAATAAGCGAGGTTCGACTTGGTGAACTGCGGCTTGAGTCAAAATCAATACAGGCCAAAACGTGGCAAAGGCCACCACACTCATCTCCATGCGCATACCAAACCCAAAAATCATCATTGACAAAGGAATGAGTGCAACTGATGGAATAGGCCGCAATACTTCAATACTTAAAAAACTCATTCGTGCGATGCGAGGCCACAGTCCGAGTACCAAACCACACAACAAACCCAAACTAGCACCGATAAACAAGCCCATGGCAGCGGTTAACAATGTGAACAGCGTCACACGCATCAATCCCTCATCGCTGGTGAGCCACAACAAATCCCACCATGCGAGCAAGGCTTGAGCAGGCGTTGCCAATGCGTCGCTGTAAATGGCCACATACCTTACATAGGTATCAAACGCAACAAAAAGTACAAGTGGAAATACCCAAGGGCGCAAGCATTTCAGCATATCAAACATGCCCCAAATAAAAATAAAGCTCACGCCTTAATCTTAAAAATTCGGGATGTTCTTTGACACTTAAATGATTTCTTGGCTTTTCAATGGACACATCAATCGTTCCGGCCAAACTCGGTTGTTGTGAGGTTGGATTAGAGCGCAATGCAATGATCCTGTCACCAAGATAAATGGCTTCTTCGAGATCATGGGTAACAAATAAAACAGTGAGGCCTTGTTCTCGCACCAACCGTGCAAGTTCGTCTTGCAAACCTTCTCTTGTCATTGCATCTAAAGCGCCAAAGGGCTCATCCATCATCAAAATCTGTGGCGACTGAGCCAAGCATCGGGCAATTTGCAAGCGCTGTTGCATACCACCCGACAATTGCAATGGAAATTTTTGTGCGTGTTCCGTTAAATGAACCACCGATAAAACTTCTTTTACACGTTGAGCGCGTTGACCAATGGGCATCTTAGCGGCTTCTAAAGCGAGCATCACGTTGCCCTCGACTGTCCGCCATGGAAGCAATGCACGCGTATAGTCTTGAAACACAAAGGCCACTTCGCGGTTCGGTTGCGTCACCACTTGACCTTGCCTCAACACTTGTCCACCACTGGGTTTGACAAAACCCGCAGCAGCTCGCAGCAAGGTGGTCTTTCCACAACCGGACGGACCGATAACGCAAACAAATTCACCCTGCTGTACTTCAAATGAAGTGGGCGACAAAATTTCTTTGCCGCCCAGATGAATGCCTACGTGATCAAACGTCAGGAGTGCCATTCGGCTTTATTTAAAAAGTAAATTGGCAACTGTCGGTGACGCCTTGAGCATTTTTTGATCGTTCATCATATCGACCCAATAGGTGAGTTGTTTTTCAACAATTACAGGTCCAGGTGGGCTGATTTGCATGGTGTTTAAAATTTCTGGTGGCAGTTTGATGTACTTACCAATGTGTTCTCTGACCTTTGTATTGTTGGCAGGTTTTTTTATAAAGTTGGCCGCTTCAATCACACCTTCTTGAAATGCTTTCACTGATGCTGCATTTTTGGTGGCCCAATCACGCCGTGCGGTGTACAAAATAGTTGGCATGCCGTCGGGTAGAAATGTGGTGTAGTAAGAAGCCACATAACCAGCGCCACTGCTTAAGATGCGGCCCATAAACGGGTCGCCTGTCACGACCGCGTCAATGGACCCACCCCGAATCAAATCGGCGTGTTGCGGAAAAGAAGTTTCTACAAAGTTAACTTTGGCTGGATCGACCTTGTTGATCTTGAGCCAAGCGCGAAAAGTAACGTGCAAATAAGCACCAAATCCAGGCACACCAATTTTTTTGCCGATGCAATCTTGGGCTGTTCGTATGCCGCTTCCTGCGCGTGCAACCAATCCAACGCCCGTGAGACTTTTGTCCGTCATTCCACCGCCAGCCACCACCACATGGTCTAAGCCACCATCAATAGCTTGCAAATACACCGATGCTGTAGGCCCGCCGATGTGCAAGGAATCGGATTGAATAGCAGCAGGAATGGATGGATTGAGTGGAATAAATTTAGGTTCCACATCGAGCCCACGTTTTTTAAAAAAACCTTCTTCGCATCCAACAAAAATGCTGGCAAAGTCAGTCACCGCAGTGAATCCAAAAATGATTTTGGTGGGACTTTGTGCTTGTGCATTGAACCCAGTTGAAGCAATTGCTGCAGCGCTATAACTCAATACTTGACGACGGGAAAAATAGGTCTTCATAAAAAACTCCTTCATAAATCGCATTGAATGCTGGAAAGCCTGTGTTGTACAGACGGAAAAACCACTACTGGTCGTGTGCGCGACTTGTTAAGTTCTGACCAATTCTCGATCGATCAAAACAGCCAGAAAAAATGCTGGTCCGCCATGCGCTTGCCATGCGTGATTGGTGCCACGTTGAATCACGACATTGCCAGGTTTGATACGACGCTCCTCACCTTCCAAAATCAATGAGGCCTCACCTTGCAACAAACAAATCACATCCATGGAATGCGTTTCATGCATGGCGGGATGACGCGTTTGATCGATGATGTGATGCTCGCCTTGAAACTGCGCAAAGCTGGCGCGCACCGTTGCATTCATGGTTTCTAAAGGCACGCCTTCAGGCGAAGGATGGACTACAAACCAACGCACCTGAACATTGCCTTTTCTGGGACCTAAAACGGGTTGTGTCGCGCCCAAATCTTTGTTGTCTTTGGGATCGAGTTGGCCGATGGCTGCGTCTTCCCAAATTTCAAAAAGCCCCCCAATTTTGGGGTCCCCAATGACGGACGAAGGACCTCCATCTAAGATCACTACAGATTGTCCTTTAGCGTCATCCCCGGTAATGATGCGTCGCATCGCTGCTTCAAAGTCCAACATTTTTGTCTCCTTGTGGATTATTCTTTCAAATTCATTATGACCCTGTTCACACAAAGTCGTTATGTTTTTTGTTTTTCTATTGCTGTCGACATGCTTTAAATTTTATTAATTAATACAAAAGAATTATAAAAAAAGCAGAGTTTACTGGAATGAGTTGCTCAAATGCCCTGCCAACAAACCCCAAGCTTTTTGAAGAGACACAGACACACCTTCGCTGGCGCTTCGTGCGACGCCAAATGGCCGCAAGACATGTTTCTTAGTCGCTACTGAACGAACAAACTATCAGGATAACCCTATGCCAACTAACCGATTGCCAATCGAACAAGCAAGTCTGAAGGCGCAAGCCTCCATTGGGCCTGAGACCGCGCATGTCAGGATTGAAAATGAGCCAGCAATACCAATTGCAAAAACCGGGGCAGTTCCGACAATTCCGACCCATTGCAAGACATCTGAGTACGGCTTAAACAGATTTGATTTTTTTTACTCGCTCTCAGGGTTCCACTTCAGGCCACTTACCCCAACTTCGATTCATCAATCCTCCATGATTGGCTGCTGATGGAAGGCTTCCTGCTCGCCAACCAAGGGTATTCACGATGATGAATGCTGACACAAGCTGCAATACTCATTAATCAGAGTCGTATCGAAAACTGATTAATTAAAATTTATTTTTTATGAATCGGAGTTTCACTTATGAGTGATCAAGTTGTTTATCTCAATGGGCAGTTTCTGCCCTTGTCCCAAGCCCATGTCTCGGTGCTTGACCGCGGCTTCATATTTGGCGATGGTATTTATGACGTTATCCCGGTCTACCAACGCAAAATGTTTCGTCCGTTGCAACACTTAGAGCGATTAACTCGAAGCTTGGCTTCAGTGGGCATTGACAATATTTATTCCAACGTGCAATGGCTGCAGATCATTGCAAACCTCATGGAAAAATCTGAAGGTTCTGATCAGTTGGTTTACATCCAAGTAACCCGCGGCGTGGCAAGCCGTGCGCATGCATTTCCGCTCAACACCAAACCAACTGTGTTCATCATGGTTAATGCAATGTCTGCACCCTCCAAGGAAATGCGCGAACGTGGCGTGGCATGTGTCACCATGCAAGACATGCGCTGGCTGCACTGCGATATCAAATCCACATCCTTGTTAGGCAATGTTCTTGCAGCTCAAAACGCTGCACAACATAGCGCGGTTGAAACCATTCAGTTTCGTGATGGATTTTTAACCGAAGCCTCGGCATCCAATGTGTGGATTGTGAAAAACCAAACCTTGCTAGGGCCAAAGAAAAACAACCTGGTGTTGGAGGGTATCCGTTACGGACTTTTTGAAGAGCTTTGCGCAAAACATGCAATTACTTTGGAGATCCGCGCCATTGCACAAGATGAGGTATTCGCTGCTGATGAAGTGCTTTTGTCATCTGCCACCAAAGAAATCCTGCCAGTCACCCTGATCGACTCCAAACCAGTCGGCCTAGGCAAACCCGGGCCCATGTATGCCAATCTCTATGCCATCTACCAAGAAGCAAAAGTGCAGCTTTAAGTCTTGCCCAAAACCGATGATTTGATCAGCCATGCGGGAGTATTCGAAATATTTGATCGGGGGCGACATCGACATCATGCTGAAGAACACACCCGTAGTCGGTCCGCACGTCAAGGCCGGGCGCATGCGAGCCCTAGGCATTTCTGGCACGCAGCGCTCTGCCCAATACCCTGATGTTCCCACGATTTACGAATCAGGCGTGCCAGGTTTTGATGTGACCGCATGGGACGAGATTATTGGCCCAGCGAACATGTCCAAGGAACTTGTAAACCGACTCAATACCGAGATTCGAACTGCATTGGCCAGTCCAGTATTGCGTGAACGTTTCCAAATGCTTGATGCAGAGATAGCCCCTAGCTCGCCGGAGGAGTTTCGTGAACTCTCGCGGCGCGAAACAATTAAATGGGCTGAAGTCGTCAAAATTTCTGGCGCAAAACTCGATCAGTGCTTTGTTGTGAATATAAAACTCACTTACATTTCTTAATGAATGAGATCAATCTATGAGTCCTTGGCAAGCCGCACAACCGGGCGATCACATCAGCCTCATCGATACACCCTCACTGGTTCTGGACCTCGATGCCTTCGAGCGTAATTTGGCGCGCATGGTCACGGCACTGCAAGGCAGCAAGGTGCGACTTCGCGCCCATGCAAAAAGTCACAAGTGCCCAAAGATTGCACTTCGACAAATCGCGCTGGGAGCAGTTGGCATTTGCTGCCAAAAGCTCAGTGAGGCCGCCGTGTTTGTTCAGGCTGGTGTCCAAGATATTCTGATTACCAATGAAGTCATGGGAGACGCCAAGCTGCGTCATCTCGCGCCACTGGCACGCTGCGCACGCATAGGGGTTCTGGTGGATCACCCGCAGCAGGTGCAAGCGCTCTCGGCTATAGCGAAATCGCACGCAGTCAGTCTGGATGTCTATATCGAAGTCAATGTCGGATCCGACCGATGCGGCGTTGCCCCTGGCGAAGCTGCAGCCCTGTTGGCGCGGCAAATAGCTGCCAATCCTTCTCTTCGTTTTGCGGGTCTGCAGTGCTACCACGGTGGGGCCCAGCATCTGCGCTTGCCGCAGGACCGGGCCGCGGCTATTGCCAGCACAGTCGAAGCCGCCAGCATAAGTCGGCAGGCCATTGAGGCCTGCGGCATAACGGTCGAGCGCATCACGGGCGCTGGCACTGGCAGCTTCTTGCATGAGCGCGACTCGGGTGTCTTCAATGAAATCCAAGCCGGCTCCTACATCTTCATGGACCGCGACTACAGCGACAACCAACGCGCAGCAGGCGATATCGCGTTTGAGCATGCCCTGTTTGTCCGCACCACTGTCATGAGTCGCAACGCCACTGCTTATGCAGTCATTGACGCTGGCCTCAAAGCGTCCAGCGTGGACTCAGGCATGCCCACCGTATGGCAGCGCCCTGACTTGGGTTATATCAAAGCTGCTGACGAGCATGGCTTGCTCAGCACCAGCGATGCGGCTGCACTGAGCCTGGGCGATCAACTGATGCTGGTACCCGGTCATTGCGACCCCACCGTCAATTTATACGACGAACTGGTCTGCATCCGAGGCGATCGGGTCGAGGCTTTGTGGCCCATTGCAGCGCGCGGTGCGCTGCTGTAAAAACGGGCTATGGTTCGCATTCATTTATTTAAAGGCTTTTGATGCAGAAAAATTTTGACCTTCTGATTCGCAACGCCAGCATCGTGGACGGCACCGGTGCACCACGCTTTAATGGCGACATCGGCATTCTTGGCGACCGCATTATTCGCATCGGCGATCTATCAGCGTCGCGCGGTGAATTGGAAATTGATCTGGCCGGCCGCATTGCAGCACCAGGCTTCATCGACTCGCACACCCACGATGACCGCATCATGCTCTCCAGCCCCGACATGGCACCCAAAGTTAGTCAGGGCGTGACAACCGTAATCGGCGGCAATTGCGGCGTTTCACTTGCGCCCATGCCGCGTCCAATTCCCAACCCAGTTACGCCCCCGCTGAATCTCTTGGATGATCATGGAAGCTGGTTTCACTTCCCTACCTTTGCGTCCTACCTCGACGAATTGCGGGCCCATCCTGCCGCCACCAACTGCGCCATGTTGGTGGGGCACACCACATTGCGTGTGGCGACCATGAGCGATGTGTCAAAGCCTGCCAGCTCAACTGAAATCGCGGCCATGCGCGAACTGGTTCTTGAGGCCATGCAAGCTGGCGCGATCGGCGTTTCGACCGGCCTCTTTTATGAACCAGCCATCGCTGCCCCCACAGAGGAAGTGATCGAAGTTTGCAGCCCGCTGAAGCAATTCAAAGGTCTATTTTGCACACACATGCGCAACGAAGCGGATCACGTGATTGACTCGCTTGAAGAAAGTTTTAGGATCGGCCGCGAAGTCGGTGTACCCATTGTGATTTCTCACCACAAAGTGACCGAGAAGGCCAATCACGGCCGCTCAACGGAAACCTTGGCATTGATTGAAAAAAACATGGCCACGCAACCGATCTGCCTTGACTGCTACCCCTACACTGCCGGTTCCACCATTTTGTCAGTTGACCGGGTGGCAACTTCTGTCCGCGTCATCGTCAGTTGGTCAAAACCGTTACCGGAGTATGCAGGCCAAGACCTGACCGTTATCGCGCAAAAAATGAACTGCTCTCAAGAGGAAGCCGTCAAGCGCTTGCTGCCGGCTGGCGCGATTTACTTCAAAATGGACGAGGCCGATGTTCAGCGTATTTTGAAATTCGACCAAACTATGATTGGCTCCGACGGCCTGCCGCATGATGCCTCACCACACCCGCGTCTGTGGGGCAGTTTTCCGCGGGTGCTAGGGCACTACGGTCGTTTGCTCGGGCTTTTCCCGCTGGAGACAGCCGTCTACAAGATGACCGGACTGACCGCCAAAAACTTTGGCCTCAAAGACCGCGGGGTGCTAAGAGAAGGTGCCTATGCCGATCTAACCTTGTTCGACGCCGACACAGTCGATGAGGCGGCCACCTACTCCACTCCCATTGCACCTGCTCGAGGTATCGAAGCAGTTATCGTCAATGGCGCAATGGTCTGGCGTGATGGAAAATCAACAGGTGCTCGCCCAGGGCGCGTTCTGCAACGCGAACCTGCTTAAGAAACCAAAATTCTTTGGCCGTAAGTACGCCAGGCACACGCTCAACGGCATCGACAAGTTAAGCTCAATTGACGTGAATAACCAGTGGCCGGATCCTGTCACTCAGCTCAATCAACTTGAGCAATATCAGACCAAATTCCCAAACTTCGATTCAGCAGTTCTCGATTGTTTTCTTCTTCATACCTGATATGGGTTGCATTTGGCAAGATTTCAGTACAGGGCTGGGTGTATGAAGCAAGCCTGTCTGTGACCACTTGTCTTGGTGCTTGGCGTGTGCCACGCAACACCTTCATGAAGAACTCCCCAGTAGCAGTTTTATCCCTTTTGGGCTGAACCAAAATGTCCAGTACTTGACCCTTGTGATCCACTCTAGCCCACAGACGAGAATTAACTTAACGATGCAGTTAAAACAAATAATGATCTATCAGCATGGCCGCGAACAGCAAGCTCAAATGAACAAGTGAAAATTTGAAAGTCTGGCGCGCCTGCTCGTCTGAATACTGACGCCATAGCTTGAATGCATGACCTACAAAAACTGAACTTAAAACCAGCGCAAATATAAGATAAAGCCAAGAACTCATGCCATAAACAAATGGCATGAGACAGGCAGCCAATAAAATAAGTGTGTAGAGCAGAATTTGCAGGCACGTAAAGTTAATTCCATGCGTCACGGGCAACATAGGCAGTCCGGACTTCCTATATTCTTCAACTCGGTAAAGTGCCAGCGCCCAGAAATGAGGTGGCGTCCACAAGAAAATAATCAGAAAGAGTAAAAGCGATTCAGGCCCCACCTGATCCGTCATGGCAGCCCATCCAAGCACCGGCGGCATTGCACCAGAAGAGCCCCCAATCACTATGTTTTGCGGCGTGAGTGGCTTCAAGATAAGGGTGTAAACAACCGCGTATCCCAAAAAAGTACCCAAGGTCAGCCACATGGTGAGAGGGTTGATCCAGAAATACAGCAAAGCCGAACCAGTTGCGAGAAGCACAGAAGAAAATAATAAAGTCAGCAGGCCATCAATTTGACCTTGAGCCGTGGGTCGCCAAGAGGTTCTTTTCATCTTGGCATCTATTTCTTTTTCAACCAAGCAATTGATGGCCGCGGCTGCTCCAGCAACCAACCAGATACCTGCACAAGCTAACAGTGCGTGTTGAATTTCGGTAAAAGTCGGGACTCTTGGTACGGCCATCACCATGCCCACAAGGGCGCAAAAGACAATCAGCTGAAGCACTCTCGGCTTGGTAAGCGCGTAAAGTTGACCTATAACGACCAGGGAATTTCGTGAAATGATCGTCTGCATAAATTGAATTTGATAGAGGTTGACAATACTTCTGCACCTATGAGTGACGAATCATTCCCACTTTGATCTGCAGGCTCACCAGCCAGTAAGGGGGACCATCTTCCGTTCCTGCCCGATCTAAATTGGGGTGAAGTTTTAGAATTTGCTCCAGAATTTTTTCCTGATCAGGCGCTAGATCGACGAAAAAAACATGACTGTCTTCCGCTAAAATTTTTTCAAATCGAGCAAACTTATAGTTAGGCGTCTGAATCCCAATAAAGCCGCCCAGCCAAGTGCTAAAGCCTAATATGACAACAGAAAGGAAAAAAATTGGCATCCAGCCCTCAGATGTGCTCACCAGTTCAAAGCTGAATGTCATCAAGATCATCATCATGGACAAGACGCTCCCGATCACCGCGCCCAGTATCGACTTGTGCACGACATCTTGCTTCATGAATGATTGGACTTCATGCAAGTGTGGATGATCTGACAATCTCTTGTCATCCAAGCTCAACACATGAATTTGAGGTGTAGAAATACCAGCAGCCTCAAGTTGCTCTTCAAAAATCTCTAAATCGTCCAAACTCGGACCCGTAAAATAACTTCTTTTTAGCTTCATACGACACCCCCAGTTAAAAACAAGCCACAGCCTAATTTGTCTTTGCCTTGGCAACGATATAGTCAACAGCGGCCTTCACTTCGGTATCACTCAAAGAAGCATTACCACCCTTTGCGGGCATAACACCAGCCGAACTACTTGTCCCATTAAGAGCATTGACATAAAGAACCTGGGTACCTTTAGCCACGCGTGCCTTCCACTGCACCTGATCTCCTAGTTTGGGTGCGCCTGCAATCCCTGAAGAATGACAAGCGGCACAACTTTGGTCATAAACCTGAGCACCATCGCGTATAAGTTTGCCAGTGCTTATTGATGCGTTAGTTACAGGAATTTCTGCTGGCAACTCCATGACAACCTTTCCAACCGGTTTGATACGCTCAAGCACACTGAGTCCATTGCTAAGCAAACCGTCGCGGCTGTGCGTGACCTGATTTGACATGCTCAGATGATGCGATATGAGGAGATAGGCAAACAAGGAAACGCCCATAAAAAAACCAGTAATTACCGTGGTGTGTACAACGTAACTTTTTTTTGCCATGTGTGACTTTCCAATTACTGAATTCCAGTGAGATAAAGATTTTTCTAGATTGACTTTTCTTTTTTACAGCGCACTCTTGAAGAAAAATACCCCGCGCGTTAGGAACGTATAGTCAGCTTCCAGTGCCCCGATGCCGATGAAAGTTAGGATCAAAAGGGGCGGCAGCAAAATGGCATAAACGAAGGCCAATCGCTCCCACATCATGTGCATGAACACGGCAACGATCAAGCCGGCTTTTAACAGCATAAAGACAATGATCAGGGACCAGCGCAGGTAGCCTTGCACATGAAAGTAATCAACCATATAAGAGGCTGTACTTAATACGAAAAGAAGCAACCAAATTTTGAGATAGATGCCTATCGGGTGCTGTTGATTTTCTGCTTCAGACATAGGTTCTCCTTACCAAAGATAGAAAAACGCAAAAATAAAGACCCAGACCAAGTCGACAAAGTGCCAGTACAAACCGACGATTTCTATCGTTTCATAGCCACCCTTACGACCCGTCAGAAAACCAGGCCGTTCGTGTTCTAAATCGCCACGCCAGACCTTGTAGGCAAAGATCCATAACAAAATGACGCCTATGGAGACATGGGTACCGTGAAATCCAGTGACCATAAAAAAGACGGATCCAAATTGCGCAGCACCCAAAGGATTGCCCCAAGGCCGAATCCCCTCTTCGGTAATTAACTTTGTCCACTCGAATGCCTGCATGCCTACAAATGAAGCTCCCAGTAGGGCGGTGATCATCAGCAGCACAAAGGTGGTTCGTCGGTCTTTGCGGTAGCCATAATTGACGGCCATGGCCATGGTTCCACTGCTGGTGATGAGTATGAAGGTCATCAACGCAATCAGGATCAAAGGGATTTCCTTACCGCCAATCGTCAATGCAAACACCTCGCTTGAATTAGGCCAAGCATCGGGAGTTGACATTCGCACGGTCATGTACGAAATCAAGAAAATACTGAATATAAAGGTGTCGCTGACCAAAAAAATCCACATCATGGTTTTACCCCATGGAACCTTCTTGAACGACTGTTGATCGGAGGACCAGTCACTGACAAGGCCCTTCATACCGGGCTCCAAGACGGGCGAGTGAATGGGTATTGTCGAAACAGGGTGTGACATATCAGGTCCTTCCTTTTATTCCGCAAATAATCATCAATTCATCTAAGTTGTTCCCTGTGAACAACAGGCCGAAAAGTACGATCCAGACCAACAACAAAAAGTGCCAGTAGAGGGTACACAGCTCAACACTGTGGCGAACTTTTTCTAGCTCAAAACCTCCCCACAATCGGGCCAGGGTTTGGCCCCAGACGACCAAACCACCAATCAAATGCAGTCCATGCAAACCCGTGATCAGATAGAAAAAAGCAATAGCAGGGTTGGTCACATCAAAAAAGACCAAGGCGCCAAGTTCACGCCAAGCTTGAGCCTGGCCCAACAAGAACATGAAGGTGCACAGTCCTGCAGCCAAAAGACTTCTCTGCAGCAGCTTTTGTTGACCACGCCTGACAGCGTACTTAGCCAATTCCAAACCCAAGCTGCCCAGAAACAGCACCCCTGTATTGGCCCACATCAATTTGATTTGTGGAGCAGGCCGCCAATCTTCGTAGGCCATCCGTCCGGCATACGCCACGATCAACAGCATGAATAAAACGGTGACGACGCCCAAAAATACTTTGAGCGCAACCCGCTTATTCTGTTGATTGGAATGTTGTAGAAGCAAAGGTAACTCGGCCGTGGCTTCCCAAGGCTTGGCGGTCAACTGATGAATGATGTTCATGGCTGAGCGCACTTAAACACGCTTGACGTCGTGCGGCGCCACATTTTGCGGTATGAAGTCAGCAGCGACGCCGGGCACACTGAAGTCGTAAGCCCAGCGATAGACCTTCGGTAATTCAGGTCCAAAATTACCATGTATAGGCGGCGTCTCAGAGGTCTGCCATTCAAGTGTGGTTGCATTCCAAGGGTTAGGCCCCGAGGGTTTGCCTTTGAAATAACTCCAAAATAAGTTATACAAAAAGAGCAGTTGGAAAGCCCCCACAAACAAAGCAGCTAAAGTGATTCCGATGTTTAAATCGTGCGCTGAAGCTGGAATAAAATTTGTCCCCTCGACTGAAAAATACCGTCTTGGTACACCTAAAAATCCCAAGTAGTGCATGGGTAGATAAATCGCGTAGGTGCCCAAAAAGGTGGTCCAGAAATGAATCTTGCCCATGCCTTCGTGCATCATGCGCCCCGTAATTTTGGGGTACCAATGGTAAATCGCGCCAAGCACCACCATGACGGGAGCCACCGCCATGACCATGTGGAAATGGGCCACCACAAACATGGTGTCCGACAGTGGAACGCTGACGCTTACGTTACCCAAGAACAAGCCGGTCAAGCCGCCGTGCAGAAATGCGAAGATAAAACCTATGGCAAATAGCATGGGTACCGTGAGATGAATACTGCCCTGCCAAAGCGTCAGGACCCAGTTATAAACTTTCAAAGCAGTGGGAATGGCAATGATCAAGGTAGTAGTGGCAAAGAAGAATCCGAAATAAGGATTCATGCCACTGACATACATATGGTGGGCCCAGACAAAGAAACTGAGAACGCCAATGCCGACGATTGCCCAGACCATCATTCGGTAACCAAAAATATTCTTTCTGGCATGAACACTTAGAAGGTCCGAGACAATGCCAAATGCAGGCAAGGCAACAATGTAGACCTCGGGGTGACCAAAAAACCAGAACAGATGCTGGAACAGCAAGGGACTACCACCGGTATAACTGGCTTGCTTTCCCATTGATACCAGTGCAGGCATAAAGAAACTGGTGCCTAACAACAAGTCAAACAACATCATCACCGCGCTGACAAACAAAGCCGGAAAGGCAAGCAAGGCCAAAATGGTTGCAACAAATATGCCCCATATGGTCAATGGCATGCGCATCAAAGTCATGCCCCGGGTGCGAGCTTGCAAAATAGTGACGACATAATTCAGGCCGCCCATGGTAAAACCAATGATGAAAAATGCCAGAGATACCAGCATAAGAATAATGCCCCAGGTTGCCCCCGGGGTGCCAGGTAAAATGGCCTGCGGCGGGTACAGGGTCCAACCCGACCCGGTGGGCCCACCTGGCACAAAAAAACTAATCACCAGAAGAATCACGGCGAAAAGGTATATCCAAAAACTCAACATATTGAGATACGGAAAGACCATGTCGCGAGCACCCACCATCAAAGGAATCAGATAGTTGCCAAACCCTCCCAGAAACAAGGCGGTCAATAAATAAACAACCATGATCATGCCGTGCATGGTGACGGCCTGAAGATAGTTGCTGGGGTCTATAAACGAGAAACTATTGGGATAGGCCAGTTGAAGCCTCATCATCCAAGACAAGACCAAGGCTACCAGCCCAATAGAAATAGCGGTGACAGCGTATTGGATCGCAATCACCTTCGCGTCTTGGCTCCAGATGTACTTGCCTAAAAATGTTTTCGGATGGTAGAGCTCCATCTCCGCAACCTCTGAGGGTCCAACGTCAGCGGATTCATCATGTGCCATGTTTTCCATCAGATATCCTTTTTTGAGATTCGTCTAACTGTCATGTCAAAGCCCGTTCAGGGCAGCACATTGATATAAGCCACCAAATCGTTGATAGCCTGCTCATCTTTCAATATGGAGGCCATTAAAGCCATTTGCGGTCCGTATTCATCCATTGGATGGCCACCGCGAGACCCTTGCTTGAAGTTTTTCAACTGGGTTGCCAAATACCAATCGTTCACACCCTTGAGTTTGGGCGCCTGCATCAACCGAACACCTTGTCCTGACTGACCGTGGCATGCTGCACAGGTTGAGACATACAAGGTCTTTCCATTGCTGGCATTGCCTTTTACAGTAGTCGGTGCAACCGTATCGGGCAGCGACATGATGAATGCGCTGACGTTTGCGATGGCTGCATCGTCTACCAGCATGGATGCCATCGGTGCCATCAACTTGCCATACTCATCCCGGTCATTGCTTCCGCGTATGCCATGCTTGAAATAACCCAGTTGCCTCTGCAAATACCAATCGCCCTGGCCAGCCAACTTTGGTGCATGGAGCAACGGATTACCTTCCCCCTGAGCTCCGTGGCAAGCAGCACAAGCGGTGTAAAGGGTTTTGCCAAGGATTTTGTCTCCGCTGGGTTTAGCCAAGTTGTCAGCAAAGGTGGTCTGTCGACCCAACCAAGTTTGATAAGCAGCCTCTTCTTCCACCACAACAACACCGCGCATGACAAAGTGACCAACACCGCACAACTCATTGCACAAGAGGTCAAACTTACCTGCTCGGGTGGGGGTTAGCCAGACGTAGGTAACCATGCCCGGCACCAAATCCATTTTGGCTCGGAACTGGGGTACCGCGAAGTTGTGTAATACGTCAATCGAGCGCAACAAGATCTTGACAGGCTTGCCGATTTGCAAATGCAGCTCTTGGCTTGAGATCAAAATATCGTCATGCCCATTTGCGTCCGCTTGATCCATTCCAAACGGATTAGCATCATTGATGTGCTTGGCATTCACGACGCCAAGCTTGCCGTCTTTACCAGGTAGTCGGTATTGCCAATGCCATTGCTGTCCAACCGCCTCAACCAGGTGAGCATCTGCGGGTACGGAAACAAAATTGGCCCAGATAATCAAACCCGGAGCGAGCATTGCAGCTACGCCCACAGTTGTGACACCAATTAACCACCACTCTAACTTTTTGTTTTCAGGCTGGTAAGCAGCTCGCACACCCTGCTTAGCTCTGAACTTGACAATGCAATAGGCAACGAAAAGATTGACAGCTACAAAAGCCAGTCCGGTAATCGCAAAGGTAAGTTCAATCGTATCGTCCATGCCCTTCCAGTTGGAAGCGATGGGTGTGAAATACCATGGACTCAGGTAATGGAAGATCAGTGATCCAAGTACCAACAACACCAAGACGATTGCAATTGTCATGTCAATTCTCACTCCAAGTTTCAACTTGCTTAGGAAACACTAAGAATCTACTTAGGCTCACTTTGCTGTTATGAGACATTCAATGAGTGATTCAATCAATTATCAATAATAATATCTATAAGTATTTACCCCGTGCAGTATTGTTCTCAATAGTGCTAGGCATTAAAAAAAATTAACTCACGAGCTAGAACGCGACAGGCAGATCATTCATTGGACAAAGCGTGTAACAGCCATGACACGCAAAAAGGGAATGAAAAGTAGGTGCGTTATGATGAGATTTTGGTAATCTGCAATTCACCATTGATCTTTCCAACCGATCTCGCCTCGTTCCTTGAATTGTTGCGCCTGCACGGTGATGAGGCTTATGGTTTGATCTTTGCGTTCGCTGCTTCGCATAGCTTGTTGCTCACACTGTTTGCCGGTTATGCCTCCAGTTCTGGCTCTCTTCATCTTGATACCCTCATCGCAGTCGTCTGGGCCGGCAGTTTTCTGGGGGATACGATCCGCTTCTGGATCGGACGCACTTTCGGCAACCAATGGCTGTCGCCTTTTCCACGGCTTCACCGCACCAGCCAGATCGTGGTGCGCTTGGTCGATCGCTACTATGTCTGGCTTATTCTGTTTCATCGCTATCCGCACGGCATTCGGGGCGTTGCCGGTTTTGCCTACGGAATGTCACGACTACCCTGGCCCACATTCCTGGCGTTCAATTTCGTCGCAGCTGGACTTTGGTCTGGTGCAATTCTTTCGGCTGGCCATGCGTTTGGCCAAATCTCGGAGAAGCTCTTGAGCGATGCTTTTTCTGGTCTTGGCATGGTCATGCTGATTGTTTTCCTCGTGCTGTCATGGATCCTGAGCAGAAAACTTGAGCGTGTCGCCGAGGAAACTTGAACTTCAGCAAGAAAACCATGACCTCGCATGTGAACTGAATAGAACACAAGAAACAACGGGTATTTGTTGCACTGACTGATTGAACTGCTGGGGTGGATTATTTTTTATGTTCAGTCTCAATTCGTTTTGAGGATAATCTCGTACAGAATACCCTCTTTAATTTTTCACATATTCACCAGGAACCTGCATGAAAGCCATTGAACACTTGTTAGAAGTCTTGATTTTCAACAGCCGGTGGCTGCTGGCACCGTTTTACCTTGGACTCGTGATCGGTATTGGTATGTTGTTGGTGAAGTTCGGGCAAGAACTGATCCACGTTATTCCCCATATTTTCGCTGCCAGCGAGAGTGAAGTGGTGTTGGCTGTCTTGGCCCTGGTCGATCTCTCCCTGGTGGCCAACTTACTCCTGATTGTGATATTCAGCGGATACGAAAATTTTGTTTCCAAAATCAACACGGAAGGACATGAAGACCGGCCCGAATGGATGGGTCAGGTGGATTTCGCCGGCTTGAAAATCAAAGTGATTGCATCTATCGTTGCCATCTCTGCAATCGAACTGCTGAAGGGCTTCGTGAATCTCGGCGTCCTCCTGAAGAGCGGAGGCGATACGCCCGCGATCTGGTCAGAGGCTGATCAGGCCATTGCTTGGAAAGTCGGGATTCATGTTGTTCTTGTTATTTCTGGCGTCCTCTTTGCCTACATGGACAGTATTTCCGAGCGAACCCACGCCCTTAAACACAAAGGCAATACCGAGCATTGAGCCGCGGGGAAGGCGCCTTATCCGATCGGGCGCGATTTCTGTGCCAACGGTTCACTGAAGTTGACCAGCCTTCACCAACTCACCCAGACCTGCAATTGCTTCGTCAAAATTATGAATTATTCGCACGCCCTTTGGCGCGCGCTTGACATTCACCAAACCAGCCCCGCCTGCCCAGATCAGCATACTCTGAGGCAGTAAACGCCTCAAATGCGCCAGCGTTGGCACTACATCTCGCAGCGGATACGAAAAACTGAATGTCAGTACCACAACATCGGCTTTGCAATCTGTGGCCGCAAGCCTCAAACTGTTCATTGGAATATCGGTTCCAACGTTCACGATGTAAGCACCCGCCTCTGCCATCACAGTTTCTACCATCAGCAAGCCCAGTTCGTGGCGTTCACCGGGGGGCAAGGCAAATAAGAAAACTGGAAAAGCAAGCTGAGGTTTTGATTTGAGTGTTTCTGCAATCAGATAGCGCTCGATCATTGAGGAGCAAAGGTGTTCGTGGTACACATCAATTTCACCGCTAGCCCAGGCATCTCCAATACCAATCATCAGTGGCGCGATCGTATGTTGGACAAAGTCCAACATACTCAGCTTGGCGCGTTGCTTGACAAGCAAGGCCTTAAAGGCCTCGCTGTCGTGCTGGCTGAGTAGGCTGATCAAAGCATTTGTGGATTCTGAGCGTTCTACCTCAGGTTTCAATAGGTTCAGGTCAGCGGTAAGTCTTAAATTTTCAGCTGAAGTCTGAGCTACGACTTGACCAGGACGAAACCCTGCTTCTAGCAAGCGCTTGATCACCAAGAGCCTGTCCACAGTGTCGCGTGAATAAATAGCCCTTCCACCTGCGTCATATTGCGCTGGGGGAAAGCCAAATCGTTGACGCCACTTACGGAGTTGTTCAACGCCAAAGCCCGTTCTAAGCTCGATTTCCGACTGTAAGACAAAGGCATTTTGTGGCATAGACAATCAGAATAACAAAAAAAGAAACATTTGTCCCCCCTGTTGTGTCCTAGGCAAAAGTCTTAAATTGACGAGAGACGCAGGAAGAAGTGCATTTTTCCTTGGCAAATCAGGCAACAGAAAAAGATTGCACCAGAAATTAACGGCACTTAAGAGTTGATCAGTCAATGTAAATTTTATGAGAGGCGGGTAAGACCATGTTCGCAAAAAACTCAATAGGTTTAGAAAAAAAATTTTTCACGACGCATGGTAGCGCTCATTACGATTACCAATCCTCTATCTTATCAATCGTCGAATCGCAGGTGATTCCCCGTTTGCTGAAAGCTGAACGGATCAAAAAACGTCATCCGAGTTTGATTTCTTCTGCTCGAGCCTTGCCTACTCAAAAAGAAATAGCGATATTTGTAGATCTTTGCATATCTAAAGATCAGAAAGTTTCGCAAGCCTTTGTCGACCATTTTCTTAAGACAGGCTGGCACAAAGAAGACATCCTCTTAGAGCTGATTGCCCCTGCGGCTCGGTACTTAGGTTCGCAATGGGATGATGACCAGATGGATTTTTCGCAAGTGAATTTGGGATTTGTTCGACTCCATGCGATTACCAATCAGTTTAGATTTGTCTCCAAGGAGATGCTATCTGCCAAAGGTAAAGTCAATCGAGTGATGATCGCTACTGCACCTGGGTCATTGCATATGCTTGGCGCGACGATCGTGGCTGATTTTTTTCGCCAAAAAGGATGGCAAGTTCAGGTTGCAATTTCATCTACCTCGAATGAACTGGTGCACGCCGTCAGAAGTGAATGGTTTGATGTGATCGGATTGTCCATCAGCATTGAACAACAACTTACGAATTTAGCTGATTTAATAAGTCAATTTAAAAGTTCATCTCTCAATCCGAGCGCAACTGTTTTGTTAGGTGGGCCAATTTTCGCTGCAAAAGAATTGCGCGCTCTAGATTTTGGTGCAGATGGTATTTGTGTCGATGCAAAACATGCTGTTAGCTTAGCTGCATCCCTTCTTCCTAGAGAAAAAATACAGCCAGACCGCTATGCATTGAAGTTACCATGATGTTGAGCAAGGTGGACTTGCTGCCGCCCGACATGCTTTCAAACAGCCACTCCTCAGGCAAATAATCGCGACCCGCAGAAAGGGGGGTTGATGCAAAAAAAACAACCAGTACCTCGATATCCAAAGTGCTACAAATAAAGGCGATAAAATTCTGACCCAAATCAAACCTTAAATGATGCATTTATGAAGAAATTAATTACTGTCTCTTTATTGACCCTGTTGACTGCCTGTGCAACACAAAACCAAGGGCAAACTGCCAGTGGGCCATTGATGCCGACCAAAGGAAATACGGCGTCAGGATTGGTGACCTTTACCCAATTTGGGCCGAAGGTTTTAGTCACAGCAGAGATTCTTGGACTCAAGCCAAATGCCGAGCATGGATTTCACATTCATGAAAAAGGTGATTGTTCAAGCGGTGATGGCATGAGCACAGGTGGACACTTCAACCCGACTACGCAAGCCCATGGTGCACATGGCTCAGGAAGTCACCATTCAGGCGATTTACCTTCTCTGGTGGCGGATGCGAAAGGCGTTGCGAAATTGAAGTTTGAATCCTCAACAATCACTGTTGATTCTGGTGTAACAAACATCATCGGACGTGGACTCATTGTTCACAGAGATCCCGATGACTACAAAACCCAACCTACAGGCAACGCAGGCCCTAGGCTGGCATGTGCCGTTATCAGCAAAATTTAATCTCCAAGACGCGTAGGCACTGAGACATTAGCGCCCTTTTCCGAAATCTGACAGCTCATTCCAGTCACTTGCTGAGGTGCTAGGGCTGAGCACGATGAGAACCCGAATATTTTTTGAAAACCTGACAAGGATCTTCGCGTTCAATTGTTGGCATTACATGGACGTGGTCGAACCAATCACCATCACTTTTTTCAACCCGCTCGACATACCCGTGCACTTGGGTTCGAACTTGTTTGTCTGGCGATAGCCATTGAAAGACACCAACATCTTTTCGCACATGACCGTTTCCAGCGAGAAGGATCACCATTCGGCTCTTTACACCATTGACAACACTGGCCATCCAAACATCACGGGCAATTTGGCCGTAAACCATGGGGCCAATGGCTTGCGCTGGCAACATATTGCAGTGCCCTTCTTGAATCGATTTTCTTTGCGCACTCAGCAAATGCGTGGGCAGTTGGTTGAGTTTGTATTCGGCTATTGCTTGAGGACTGTAGACAGATGCAAAACCCTCGGTCATGACCTTGCGCACATCCACATTGGACAGATTGGCTGCAACCAGTGTTACTTTTTTATCTAACGCAAGTTGGACAAATGGTTTGTAAAAAAGCCAATCCCAACCCGGAGCTGCCGCCTTGGCGAGAACACACTCAACATCTTTGCAACTGTTCAGAGCATGATCCAAGGCTGACTGATTTTGACGGTCGAACTGCTCCATCGCCACGACGGGCTTATGCCCCTGCTCGATCCACTTCATGACAAAGTCCAGACGCAAGCTGTGACCCATTGGGTTGTCATGGATTTCACCCAACAAAAAAATTCTGGCGTCATCACTTAGAGACTTACTGTCAAGACTTTGCGCTTGCGATGCAGATGAAATACCGAAGGCAGCCATCAGGAAAAATAAAATAAAGCCATAAAGTCGGTGCGATGGGGTGCTGAAGATTGACACTTGAACGGCTTTCAAATATGAAGGCAAACTGCCACAACAAGGCAGGATTCCCAGGAGATCATTGCCCACCAAATACGCAAGAAAAACCCTATTTTTGAAGATCCACGTGCACAAGCTGGCTCATCGCGATGTCGGCATGATTCGTTCGCAAATCAGTCAGCACTTGCAGTGGCAGTTGTTGACCCGGCACTGTCAAGAGGGAAGCCAGCCCAAGCATCATTGAAAAATAAAATAAAAAGGACAAAATTTTAATAAAAAATTCATATTTATGTTTAAAAAATGTCTTCACATTTGTTGGTGAAGCACTCAAAAGTTTTGCAGCACCGGACTCCATTAGTAGACATGCGAACTTTAAATCAAAGACTCGATTTCAGAGGTATCCTTTAACGCGCCAAGGGGATAAACCGGCCTGGACTCAGATGCCACAAGCATGGCCATATGAAATACCGTCTTTTGGCATTAAGCACTGATTGATCAGTTAAATGGCTGCCTCGCGACGAACGTGAAATCGTGGTGCGTTGGGCCACGACCTTGGTGGCTCGAGCAGGTGGCGCCTGGGCGGTGAGGGAGACATTACATTGGCCTGGCTTTTATCTGCCCTTGGCATATGTCAAGAAAGCGATTTGCATCCCGCAAGACGAAGCTCATTTTGCGAACAGAAAGGCCCTGCGCTTTATTGGAATCTGTTGGATGGCGAGCGTTGTTTGCCACAGGTCTATTGGACCTGTCCGCATCCTTTGGCTGGAGCGGAGCCTCTGGTTGATTGCATTGCTTTTTACGCACACCATCTCGATTGCACCCTTGACGGTAAACAGGTTGTTGCTCAGTCAGGCGGGTTCTACGGCGGATGGAGCACACCTGATCTGTCTGGTCCATTTAAAGAAACGACTGGCACCAGCGGTTGTTAGCGGGCATCTCACACCATGGTCTTGCGCGATCCGCGCTTAAGATAGCCTGAACAAAGCACGATAGGCAAGGTCATTCGTCTGAGCTCACCCCGGTTTTTGCGCTTTGGTTAAAAATACAATTCTGCTATCCACCCTCTTTATATTCTTTATAAAAAACGCAATGCTGAAACAACTGGTTGATGCCGATGAATGCTAGCGCCTCTGTTCAGCAAATACGAAAGTCAGATGACAAAGCCCCCTTGGCTTTGGTGATTGGTAGCGGTTTTGGTGGGTTGGCGGCCGCCGTGCGCATGTGCGCCAAAGGTTGGCGCGTCCAAGTGCTCGAGAAGTTAAATGCGCCAGGAGGTCGGGCCCGTGTGATCCATGTCGACGGCCACACCTTTGATACGGGCCCGACGATCGTCACCGCACCGCTCTTGCTTGAAGAGCTATGGGGCCTGGCTGGACGCCAATTGGCCGATGACGTAGCGCTGCGTTTACTCGATCCTTTTTACCAAATCCGATTCGACGACGGGGACCACTTCGATTACAGCGGAGACCCTGAGCGAATGCGCGCTGAGGTACTGCGCATCGATCCCACGGCCGGGCCGGGATACGCCGCTTTCTTGGCTGAGGCGGACCTTTGTTTGGATCTGTGCTTTGACACCTTAAGCTGCCAATCATTTGACAGCATGGGCGATCTGTTCAAGGCTGTACCGGCTATTGTCCGTATGAAGGGCTGGCGAAGTCTGCATGCGATGGTCGCCACACACCTCAAGCACCCCAAATTGCGCCAAGCCTTGAGTCTGCAGTCGCTTTTGATTGGGGGTAATCCATTTTCTGTGACCTGCGTGTACTCGCTCATCAATGCGCTGGAAAGACGATTTGGCGTGCACTGGGCGATGGGCGGCACAGGGGTTTTGGTGAACGGCTTGGTGAATGTGATCGAAGGCATGGGCGGCAGTCTGCGCACGGGCGCTGAAGTTCGCCGCATCGATGTCACCAACGGGCGCACTTGTGGCGTCACGCTTGCCACTGGAGAAGTAATTCCCGCTGACATCGTTGTCTGCAATGCCGACGCGGCTTGGACCTACAAAAACCTGATCGAGGCGAAACACCGCAAGGTGTGGACCAACACCAAGGTCGAGAAGGGCAAGTATTCGATGAGCCTTTTTGTTTGGTACTTTGGCACCAACATACGTTTTGACGACGTGCCGCATCACTTGATGCTGCTTGGCCCGCGCTATGAAGCCCTTTTGAAAGACATATTTAAAAACCACCATCTGTCTGACGATTTCAGCCTTTACTTGCATCGCCCGACAGCCACCGATCCGGCCATGGCTCCGCAGGGCTGCGATACCTTTTATGTTCTGGCACCCGTCCCCAACCTGCAAAGCGGCACCGACTGGGCCAGCCATGCAGAACCTTACCGCGCCGCCGTTGCTAAAGCGCTGGAAGATACTGTTCTCCCCAATTTAAGCGAACACCTTACGGTCTCTTTCATGACCACCCCGCAAGACTTTCAAGATAAGCTGCTCTCTTATCAAGGCGCCGCCTTTGGGCTGGAACCGCTGATGATGCAAAGCGCCTGGTTCCGACCGCACAACCGGAGCGAAGACATTCAAAACCTGTTCATGGTGGGTGCCAGCACCCACCCAGGTGCAGGCATACCGGGTGTGCTGATGTCAGCGAAAGCCCTAGATACAGTGCTGCCAGATGCGACTACTTTTAAGCGTTCGTTGTGATGCACACCAGCCATCTTTTGTGGGTACAAACACTGGCCGTTGCACAACGGCTCTTGCTGGAACAATGGCGGCAAAAGCGGGGCCTGATTTTTTGGGCCGTGTTTCCATCGACGATGATGCTGCTGTTCGGTTTGGTTTATGCGCACAACGACAGCATGCGCGCTGGCCTTGATGCAGCAGCGGCTGGCATTTTGGTAGGTGCAGCGCTTTTTTTCAGTTGCCTGGGCGGCACCGTCGCGGTGATCGCTGCTGAACGCGAACGCGGCACCCTGCCCCGTTTACTGACAACACCCCTGCACCCCGCAGCGTACTTCTTGGGCGTTGTCATTGCACAGTTGGTGCTGGCTTTGATGCAAGTGGTCATGCTCTACAGCATTGCCCTTCTCATTGGCGTTCAATACCATGGCAGCCTTTTCTTGGGCGGACTGATTTTGCTTCTTTCAGTATTTTCCTATGTGGGCATGGGATTTTTTCTGGGCGCACGTTTTGCTCGACGAAGTGAAGAAGTGGTGGTGGCTTTGTCGGCAATTGGTGTGCCTCTGTTGGTGTTGGGTGGCACGTTTTTCCCTCTCGAAATCATGCCCCAAGGTATGCAAGCCGTTGCGCAAATCAACCCCATGTTGCATATGAACCAGGCCTTCAAAGGTGTAGCCGCCTATGGCATGGGGTTCAATGAACTGCGCTTTGAATTAACTTTTCTTTTTGTGTTTTGTGGTCTCTGTCTGGCTTTAGGCGTCCAGTCCTATCAGCATCTGCTGGGTGTGGACAAATCCAAATGACAGCAGCGCTACACCTTGACGATGTTCACAAGTGGTTTGGCAGCCACCATGTCCTAGATGGTTTTAGTCTGCGGGTAGAGCAAGGTGAGGTTGTGGGTCTGCTAGGCCCCAATGGCTGTGGCAAGTCTACGGTTCTGAACATCGTTTGCAAGTTATTGTCCTTCGACGTAGGGCAGGTGCAACTGATGGGTGAGCCATTGAACGAACTCAGTTACCGCGCTCGCGGACTGGTCGGTCTGTGCACGCAGCACTGCGCCTTGTACCCCGATTTGCTTCCCGCTGAAAACCTGCAATTTTTTGCCCGCTTATACGGCCTTTCTGATAAGGAACGCAATCAGCGGGTTGCAGAGCTGATGCGGAATTTTGAACTGGAAAACTTTGCAACAACTCGAGTGGGTCAGCTTTCGGGCGGTTGGCAACAGCGGCTTCATCTGGCCGTTTCCTTGATACACCGGCCCAAGTTACTCGTGCTTGACGAGCCCACCGCTGCCGTGGATACAGAAGCGCGGATGGACCTTTGGCGTCTCATCGAGGGCTTGCGTGACAGCGGTACGACTATTTTGTTAACCAGCCATCATCTCGCCGAGGCCGAGCGGCTGTGCAGCCGAGTCGCGCTGATGCGCAGCGGGAGAGTCGTGGCTGAAGGCAGCGTGACTGAATTGTTGGCCCGCATACCCGGCCAAGCTGTGGCTAAGGTGCAATCTGAAGACAAAAAGGCCATCATTCAACGGGCACTTGATCTGGGTTGGCCAGTTCGCCAACACGACAACCAGATGCGTCTATTGCTCCCGCACCCCTTAAGCTTGCGAGAGATCATTGAAGCCCTCGACGGAACACAGGTCAGCGCAGTGAGTGTTCAACCGGTGACATTAGAAGATGCCTATCTTGAGCTGATGAGTGACAGCTGACCTGTTAATCAGGGGTTCTGTGGTCAAAACTTAGGTTGAGGAGCCAAGAAAGTTGATTAAAATCAACAACCTACACCGAACCCAGCACTAAAAAGTAGCTGGGTTTTTTGTTGGTTTTTTCCAAGTAATAGCTGTAGTAATAGCACCCCGGCCAAAATAGCATTGACAAGGGAGCGAGGATGGGCTCCCCACGGTGCAGTGGACAGCTTGAGTCTATGTATAAGCAGAACAAGTTTTTTGTTCGCCGTTATTAGTCAATGAATAAGAAACTTATTAAATACAGCTGTAAAAAAAGCACCAAACGTTTCCGCTAAGTGCTTGATTCATACATGTAACTTTGTGATCGATGCAAGTTTCGAACTTGCGACCCCTGCAGTGTGAAGGGAGCGCGTGCAACAGTACCGCTGCAACGGTACCGCAATGATACTGCAATCTTTGTAGATAAGGCCAACTGAAGCTAAGTCAGAATTCATGAACAAACATAGAGTCTTGGGCGATTGACTTGATCAGCAAATTGTGAAATGTAGCTACTTTCGTAGAAGTGCAACTAATGGATTCACAAAGTTTGTCCGAGATAACGTTTGTAGAGGTGACGCTTAAAATATCTCAGGTCTAGTTCGCTACCGCTGGCTTGCTGGGCAAGTTCATCAGTTGGCCAAAAGCTGGCTTTTTGCCATATGTTTTCATTCAGCCATTCCCAGATGGGTTGGAGATTGC
>CAMDKK010000002.1 GCA_945901045.1 Limnohabitans sp. Rim8 | reverse complement strand
ACAGCAGACCGGACTATCAAGCCGACTTTGGTCACTCAAGACCCTGTTTGTAAGCGTCTCGATGGTGGCGCTGCTGGCGTCCAATGTTGCCAGCCTGGTCAGTTCAAATGCCCATGACTTCATGCACAGTGCTTTGCTGCGGGTTTTGTTGATTGGTGGGCAGCCCTTTGCTGATCATGTACTCAAAGAAAGCCTGAAGGCCAGGTTGGGCCAAGATATCAAGGATAAAACTGCTGAGTTTGATCTCAAGAACAAACGCCTGGCAGCGACAAACGAGCTTCAGGCAAAGCAACTGGAAGAGGTCAATGTCCGTAACAGGCAGCTCGTACATCAGCTTGATGCCCATGGAAAGCAAGCCAAAGCAACAGTTGCAAATGTGCACCAGAGGCTAGCCAAGGGCGTAACAAGAAATCTGTCAGCATTGCCCGTTGAATCCATTCCGTATCTGGGTCTGGTTGTCACGCTGGCCGTGACATCTTTGGATATTTACGATGCCTGCCAGACCATGAAAGACTTCAATGGACTGCTCAGAATGATGGGGCAAGGTGAAGAAAATCCAGAGCTCTGTGGAAGGCGAGTTCCTACAGTAGATCAGGTGTTGTCTTCTGCCAAAACGGAATGGCGTAACAGTGTTCAGCGAGTGGCAGAAGAATCCAAAGCGATCAAATTTTCTGCACCTGAAGCCAGATTACCAACAGGTGACGAAGTCAGCAAGGCTGTTTGTTCTGTGCTAACGGTTTCGTACTTTTGCTTGTCAAGGTGATGCATGCATCAATGTCTGTTCATGATCGCATCGGCGACTGACGACTGACGACTGGCGGTTTAGGTTGGCTTGGGTGCTTGACCCACCGCGTTATGAACGTGGTGACTGAGCGCATAATTGATGTAACGATATTCGTCATATCAAAACCGAAAGGAAAAATGATGCTCGAAAAACTCAGGCAAGCCGGCAATGCAGCCAAAGATGCATTGACAAAAACTACCGTCCTTTTGACCGATCTCAATGGCGATGGCAAAGTGGACGAAGAGGACGCGCGCATCGCTGCCGAGTGGGCCAAGAAGCAGGCGGTCTCCCTTGGAAACGAGGCCGCCAGACTTGGCAAAGAAGCTGCTCGATCCGGTCTCGCTAAGGATGCCGCAACAGGTGCGGCCGTGGGTGCCGCCATCGCCATACCCGTCCCCGTTATCGGTCCGGTTCTTGGCGCTGCCATTGGCGCCTCCATTGGCGCGTATCGGAACTTGACTGGGAAAACATCATCCAGTGGAGTGACACAAGCAAGGTCTCAAGATTCACACGCAGAGCTTCTGAAATTACAGGATCTCCGGGAAAAGAGCGTCTTGACTGAGGAAGAATTTCAACGCGAGAAGAAACGCGTGCTCGAAAATTGACATCGAGTTATCGCAGCACCCTATCGGCATTGCGACAGATGTACATCTCTTGAGCGAGTCGCTGGCAATTGGAAAACTCGTTCACTCAAGGACTGTGACGCCATGAAAACGGCGAATTTTCTGTTGGCAGTCTTAGCATCATGTGCCACTCATTTATGCTTTGCGCAAGAGTCGATTAGATTTGAGGCCTTGGTAGACGGCTCATCCCGCATGGTGGATGCTGTCTACACTCAGCCCAAGCTGCCATTGGGTCCCAAATCACCCGCCGTTGTCATCATGCATTCAACTGGGGGCGACCGCGACGGCACTACCCAGCCGCTTGCAAAAGCTTTGAATGAAAACGGATTTGTCACTTTGCAAATTCAACTGTTTCCAAATCCAATGTCAGCACCTCGATTTGAAAACACCAATGCGGTTTATTTCAATGCACTCAAATATTTAAATCAAAAAGACGATGTTGACGGCAACAAAGTCGGCATTGCTGGTTACTCTTATGGCGCTTTTGCCTCTCTTTTTGCAGCGACTCAATGGGTTGCACAAGCCTACGGTGCGGGTTTGAAATTTGCAGCCCATGCGCCCATTTATCCGGGGAGCTGTTGGATGTTCACACAGTGGACAAAAGGTGAAACAACACCGATCAGAAAGCTGCCCTATCCTGCTGATTTTGCAAAGACGTGGACTGGCGCGCCAGTCAAAATTTTTGCGGCAGGCAAGGACGATTACGATGACAGAGACCCCAATGCCTGCCCAGAATTCGTAGCTGCTGTTGCGCCTGAATTTCGATCTTCGTTTGAATGGCTTGTCTATCCAGATGCAACACACGGCTGGAACCAGCAATCGTCAAGTTTCTTTGTAAGAGGTGCCTGCAAAAACAAGGGGTGCACCAACCACAATGTCAACAATCCTGCAGTTTCTGCAAAAAACAATGACGATGTTGTCCGATTTTTTTTGAGCAAGTTAGCAGGCAAGTAAGACCATGAACGCATTCATTAAAAATTCAATGATCAAAGTTCTGACTGTCGCCTTGTTGATCGTTGCGCAGTTTTTCATCATCACCGCACACGCTCAGCCTACGCCACGCAACTTGGCTGGAGACGCCAACTCAGCGCCTGATTTGGTGTTTCCCAGTGAGCCGACACCTATTTCGGAAGCCAACTACCCGAAAATGATGTTACTCAAACCTGAAGGCGCTGGACCATTTCCAGCCCTGTTGATGGGGCATCAATGTGGTGGCCTGGTTTTTTCTAAAGCCAACCCCCAATCGGCCAACTGGTCAATGCTGGAGGGTGCCAAGCGATTTCATCAAGCTGGCTACGTTGTATTTTTGATTGACTTCATGGGCCCTCGGGGCGCTCAACAAGTTTGTCAAGGACCGCAAAACGGTGTGACGCTAGGGCGTACCGTGAAAGACTTCTATCAAGCCGCTGAACACCTTCGAAAACTTACCTTTGTCGCGCCCGACAAAGTGGCTTTGGTGGGTTACTCACAAGGTGCGCTCATTGCGTTATTCAACAACAGCCAAAGCTTTCGCGAAGAGTTTAAATACAAGCGTGGTTTCGATGCGTACGTGTCTTTTTATCCACCCTGCAGAATCATGAGCCTTGGCCCTCATCGCTTGCAAATGGATGTCGTGCAAAAAGACATTGAAAAACCACATTTGTTTTTACTGGGAGGGGCTGACCTTGAAACCCCAGCCTCAGACTGCGAGGCCTTGGCTGCGCCACTCAAAACTTCTGGCAAACCCCTGCAAATTCACACGTATCCAAATGAGACGCACTGCTGGGATTGCAAAAGCTTGAACGGGTTTACCAAGCCAGGAAGACTTGGCACGGTTACTTACACTTACAGCGAGACTGCAACGGTTGACGCTTACGCCAGGACCCGACAGTTTTTGGAAGAAAGCTTCAAGTCTCAATAGCAAGGGCTTTGACATGAAACTGATTCAACTTATAAGCTTGACAAGCTTCACGGTCCTGGTCGCTTGCGGCGGTGGCAGTGCTCCCACGCCACAAGCCCCTGCAGTGGCGGACCCCTTGCCGACAAAGGTCGTGCCCATCAAAGTACTGGCAACCTCCTACGAGAACAAGAACGACATCCTGTTGGATGACCCCAAGTTGCCGCACCTGTCGGATATTCCGGGCGTTATCAAAGAAGTGGGTGAACAAGATATCGGAGAACGCGCTTTGGCCTTTGCCGACTTCATGCAAGAAGGTGCATTCAGTGCCATTACCGCAACCACTTTTTATAAAAATGTCTTTCCTGGCAGCAACCCCGGCCACTGGCCCGATGCACCGTCAAAGCTGTATTTTCTGCGCAAGAACGCCGCAGGCACTTGGACCGATGTAACCCCCCAACTGATCAAAACCACGGCCGAGCGCTACATCTGTGTGAGCCCTGGATTCATCGAAATCGCCGACCTCAACAAGGACGGCAAGCCTGACGCCGTGATCAGTTGCACCGGACCAGACTTCACCATCAATGGTCTGTTTGACGACAAATCCATCCAATACGCGGTCATGAGCCAGCCCGATGGCAGCTACAAAGTAGTGACTTTGGGCGTGCCTTCGATTTACGCCCACCAAGTCGCCTTGGCCGACATCGACGGCGATGGCAATGTTGACATCCTCACTGTAGACCCCGGTCGGTTCTTTACGCCCATCGTTTTATGGGGCAAAGGTGATGGCAGCTTCCGGCTCGACGCCACCCGCTTTCCGGCCGATATGTACCAAAAAGCCATTTACGGGATTCGCGCCATACCCGTCAACGGCAAGATTCAAGTCGTCGTCTCGGGCAATCCTGTGGGCGCCCAGCCTGGGGGCGCGTCGCCGAGTGACTACGGCACCAAAGTCCTTCAGTACACCAACGGCGCTTTCCAATATGTGGCCGACTACAGCAGCACGGTCCCCAAGGTCAGCAACACTGGGTTGTTCTATGGCTTGGCGCTCGACGCCGTTTACAACGACGGCCACTACTATTTCTTGCGCGTCAATGGCGACTACACAGGCAGTGCCATCGTCAAGACCCATGCCATCTCGGGTGTCAGCACGCTGCTGACCGAGGTCGTTCGGGGTAACACCGCCGACACCAGCGGCATCCTCAAGCTCGACAGCAAAAATAACTTCATCTCCCAAATGGGGGACTGCGGTCCCAACGCACGCCTCGCCAGCGATTACTTCCACTACCAATGCACATTTGCAATACCGTTGCGCTGATGACCCCTAAGCAGTCACAACGACGGCGCTCCTCTAGAGTTATATCACTCGTAGTTCATCTAAAAGTGGAGCCTATAAGTTTCTTTATGCCTATCGCGCACTCCATGGCCCTTGAAGATCAGGCAGTGAACGGCCCCTCAAACAAGCTTCAATTTGATCTGGCGGTCAAGTCGCTATTGGAGGGATCGCGCCGAGAATTGTGGTGAGATAAAGCACATGGAATTTCAGTACTCACCGTGGGCAGCACCCCTTGATCCCGATGAAGCGGCAGGTTTAGTGCCGGTGCACATCACAACACAAGCAGGCCTTAACGCATGGGAGCAGGCCAACATTGTTCTTGGAGATCGTTGGGCCACTCGTCAGAAAAAGCGCGAGCTATTGGATGAAGGTTTTGTGCGTGATTTGCACCGCCAGATGTTTGACAGGACATGGCAGTGGGCTGGGACGTTCCGTCAGAGCAATAAGAACATCGGCGTCGACTGGACGCAAGTGTCCGTGAAATTACGTGACTTGCTGGAGAACACCCGCTACCAGATAGAAAACCATGTATTCGATCCAGACGAAGTGGCTGTGCGTTTTCATCATCAGCTTGTGCTTATTCATGGCTTCCCAAACGGGAATGGTCGTCATGCACGCTTGATGGCAGATTTATTGATCATGAGGCTCGGGCGTCCCAGATTGACTTGGGGCAGTGCCAGCGCATCACTCAGTCCTGCCGGGGCGATTCGTGAAAAATATTTAATCGCGTTGCGTGCAGCAGATCTACGTTTTCGCTCGCTGAAATTTCCCTATGTTTTTTGGCAATCTAAACCTCATTGGTCTATTTGTTTACGCTAGCGTCCACCACGCAGTTCTGTAAACAATGCCTCAAGTTCACGGACCCGTTCTGCATGTTGCATGAACGGGCTTTGTTGCAAAAAGGGTCTGCATTGCACTCTGAGCCGATCCAAAACTTCAGGATTTTGAATCCATTGACTGGCCCTTTCTACATACTCATTTAAACCATTTGCAACACATTCATCCATCCCAATAGTTCTCAAAATGTTGGCAGTGTACGAACGAAGGGCAATCGGCTCAGGTGGTGCAAGGGTGAGCACGGGTAGTCCCATCCACAAACTATGAAACGTGGTGACGCCGCCAGAAATCGGCATCGAGTCCAGTGCAAAATCAGCGATTGATGCCAAATGCATGAAGTTCAGCATGCTCAGCCTAGGGGATATGGCGACACGGGTCATGGGCATGTCCAAGGCGCGCAACCGTTCAGCATACAAGCCATTGGCACCACTTTCGGTGCTTTCATTGGAGACGATTAAGAGGGCCGCCGTAGGATTTTGAATAAGAATGTCACGCCAGCAAAGAAGGGCTTGCTGGCTGATTTTGCGGCTATGGTTCATGGACACCATAGTGACATAGCCGTTTAACTTCCGCGGACTCGGAAAAAGTTGCTCTGAATTCAGCGGAGGGGCATATGCCGTGAAGCATTTCATTCGCAGCAGTTTTTCTGTGTAGTGCGCGTCGGTAGTCGGGGGGCAGTGCAGCGAATCGGTAAGCCGGTAATCCATTTGTCGCAGTCCCAGTGTCTGCACAAACCCCCACCAGGTGACTTGGACCGGCGCTGCACGTTGGGCAAAGACTTCCAGCCTTTGGCCTGCGGTATGCCCAGACAAGTCCACTAATACATCGATGCCCAGTTGCTGTATTTTTTCCAATAGCGCATCGTTGCTTAGTTTTTCTACTTCATGCCAATGTTCCACTTGCCCCCGGAGAATGTCCGAGATGGTGTCCGGCTTGAGGGTCATGAAGGCGTGCACTTCAAATTGTTTTCGGTCTTGGTGCCTGAAATATGGCTCGATGAAGTAGCGGACAGCATGATTTTTTAAGTCACCTGAAACATAGCCAATTTTCAGTCGGCGGCCTTTTGTCAAGGGACGAAGTATGAGCGGTGGAAATGGGGGCGGGTGAGGCAAATAATCGTGACACCAGTCTTCGTAGATCTGGCGGATCTTTGTGGGATCGTCAAGTCGGCTACTCAACCAACTGGCCAGATTGAGCCTCAACACAGGGTTGTTTGGCATCAATTGCAACGACTGATTTGCGTAGTCAATGGCACGGTCGTAGTCGCCAGACTTCATGTTGTATTCGGCTAACTGAGTCAGCACTTTGGGATCGGGCCCAAAATCAATATGGGCTTGCGCCAGCAGCGCTATTGCTTTCTCAAAATGATTATTTAATGACTCAATATGTGCCAAATAGCGCACGGCGGTGCAAGACTCTGAGTCCGATTTCTGGTGCAAAATTTCCAGAGCTTGCCGCGCCAAGTCATGTTGCCCTTTTTGCAGCAACTGAACTGCTTTTAGTAATTCAAGCGAATGCGCCATGTTCTTTTCGATGAAATTGCCATTGAATTTGAGTGCCATATATTACCAAGGCCAAGAACGCGATGAATCCCCCGTACGCTACTTACAAACGTTCGGGTGGTCAAAGCTACTGAGCGGCAAATCCATCAACTGTGCTGCTGCTGCTGTTACAAATACGTGGCGGATGTTTGGCGTGACGCTACACACAAGCTACACCACCGCTATGAAAGCCCTGCGCGGCCTGGCTCCCAAGCCATAAGGCCAGACGGTAAGGTCTTAGCCCAGACCCACCCGTTGCCGTCTTGATGCAGCGCTATGGTGGTGCTTTGGGTGTGCGTGACTCTGGTGTGGTGCACTGCGAGCAAAAACCACCGATGACACTAGTCTTTGATCTTTTGAGATTGATGCACCAACAGGTCCCAGGTATCGGGTGGATTGCCACGTTCGAGCATTTTGAGAAAGACCGTGTAAGGGTCGCTTTTGCTACCCGATGAGCGCAGGGTGTTCTCATCATTGACCCAGGCGTAGACGATGACTTTAGAGCGCGAGTCGTACCTGAAAAAAAGACGAAAGCGCCGACCAATTTTGGCGCGCCGCCAATGGCGAAATTCTGGACCCATGGTGTTGCCCTGGCGAAACTCATCGCGGGTCGGGTCGCTGGGAACGGTCTCTAGGATCAGTTTCGCCAAGGCGGCGTGCAACTTGACGTTGGCATTTTCGTGAGCCGTTTTGGGGTTTCTCGCTTTAGCCCGGTCAGCAGCTGCCGTGAGTCGATCAAGCTGATCGATCAGGCATTGGTGAAAAAGCAAAGTCCACGGCGAGGCCATCACAAGCTGACATCCCCTTGAATTTCTTCAGCTAAGTCAACGTCGAGTTTGAGTGCCTTCTTAAGACTCTTGACCAAAGGGGCGGGTAATCCTGCAACGTTCCTACCGGCCGCGATGTCTTGCTCGATGAAAGCCAAGAACTTAGCAATCGCCGGATCCGTGTGTTCAGCATCCTCGGCGCGGCTGACAACGACGGCGGTGCCATCGAAATCAAACGCAACTTTGCCACCTGTGACAAGCCCCAGTGCCTGACGAATTGGCTTGGGCAGGGTGATTTGCCCCTTGGAGGTGAGGGTGGCGACTTCATGAATTTGAGACATGGCGGGCTTTCTGCGGGGAATTGATGTGAATGGTAAGGAAATATCCTTACCCCGTCAATACTGGAACAGCCTCCTTGATTTGCGTGCATTCTTGGGCTTTGATAGCGCCCATGTCGATTGCAGCAACATGACTCGCCCTTACATCCGCCATTCCTTGCTCAATATCCGCTTTGAATGCAGCAATACTGGATTGCTGGACAGATTGATCTGCTAATCGTCTTGAAGTGTTTTTTACTTTTTCATCAAGCCCGCAGTCGACGCTTGGCTGTATCGGCAGTTTTACTCGGCGTTGCCTTGCGGACTTTCACGGAAGTCAATGGGCGAATGCTCAGCCCCACGCGCATACCAGCACTGGTGGCCATGTTCACCAAAGCATCGAGGCTGAAGATTTCAATCTTGCCCTTTAAGAGTTGATTGAATCTTGGTTGTGTGATGCCCAGCGTCTTGGCCGCAGCAGCCTGTGTCAAGCCACTGTCATTGAACCACAGAACCAGTGACACCATGGTCTGAGAGCGCAGCAACAGATTCTGAGATTCCCGAACGTCGAAGCCAAGGTCTTCAAAGACGTTGGCGCTGCCCTTGGTCATTTTGAGTTCTGTCATTTTGATTTCCTAGATTGAATCAAGGCTCTGTATCGATAAGCGCCTAGGTCAAAATATTTCTTTCAATTTTATTCTGGTTCTAGAATAAATCAACCTATTTCCTTCAAAGCAAATTTTTACCTTCATCGGCTTTGGTGCTGCTGCTACAAATACGTGATTGATGTTTGGCGCGACGCTACCCACAAACTACAGCACCGCTGTGAAAGCCCTGCGCGGCCTGGCCCCAAAGCCATAAGGCCAGACGGTAAGGGCTGAACGCAGACACACCGTTGGCATCGCTGACTTTGATCAGGGACAGTTGATTACGCTTGATGCGTCCAAGATTTCTTGATGTATCATGATATTTCAAGATGAATCCAGAAGGGCCTCTCATGACCATTGTCGCTCGCGAAAAGTTCTCATCACAGGCAGCGCCTGAGGTGTTGGCCGCACTGCGCCAGTTGGCTGAGTCGCAGGGCCGACAATTCCAATCGGTGCTGGATGAAGCATTGCGTGACTATCTCGATCGCCATCAGACAGACCGGCCCCGCCGTCATGTGATGGCTTCTTTTGCGTCCAGTCTTGAAGAGTTTGACAGCTTGTACCGTGAGTTGGCCAAGTAAGCCGTGGAGCGAATCGCCTTTGCCGCCACCGATGTCTTTTTACGCATCAACGGTTGGCAACTGAGGCGCGCGCCCATGCAGATTCACCCAGAAATGCTGCAGATGCTGGAAACAAGCACCTTTGACCTTGAGCACATCGAGCCTTGGTTACGTGGTTTTTCAATGCAGTACTAATGGACAGGTCGACAGGTCGACAGGTCGACAGGTCGACAGGTGGACATTGCAGATTAATTTCGTTTTGGCAGGCCAACAAGAAAGGCCTAGATAAATTATTGGCATAATCTGCCAATAATTCTTTGAGAAATCTAAATGCCTACCCGTAACGTTGTCTTGACCCACCACCAAACGGCTGTCGTGGAACAGCTCGTTAGCAGCGGCCGTTACCAAAACGCGAGCGAGGTTCTTCGCGATGGACTGCGTCTGATCGAGCAGCGCGAGGCTGAGCATGCTTCGCGCCTATTGGCCCTGCGTAGCGCTGTAAGGATCGGTATCGCAGATTTTGATCAGGGACAGTTCATGGCCTTTGATAACCCCGAGTCACTCGGGGCCCATCTAGACTCTGTAGCAACCAAGGCCATTGCTGCGGTATGAGCAGCGCTTGGGGTGTCCGGCTTGGTCGACAGGCCGAACGGGACTTTATAGACATTCTGAATTGGACAGCGAAGTCTTTTGGCAAAGCCCAAGCCAATACTTATTCGGAGACGATTTCACTGGCAATCCAAGCCTTGAATCATGGCCCAGAAATTTTGGGAAGCAAACTTCATGATGACATTGAACCAGGTATCCAGACCCTGCATGTCGAACGCTCAGGCCGAAAGGGGAGGCATTTTCTGGTTTATCGCGTGGGTTCGCAGGAGACCATCGATATCCTCAGGTTGCTACACGACAGCATGGACTTGCAGAGACATCTACCGGGGTGACTGTGGCCCCAAGGCACGCCTAGCCACCGATGACTTTCACAATAAACCTCAAAGGAATTTGTATGAAAAAATTCGTCGCTGAGCCGTACCGGGACATTGACTTTTCAAATGCAAAGCAAGGCGCGGTGATTCCACTGGATGCAGGCAAGACCAAAATATCGATACGCTTGGATAATAAAGTCATTGATCACTTCCGCGCGCAAGTTGAGCACGCTGGAACCGGTAGTTACCAGACCTTGATCAATGACGCCCTGGTGGCCTTTATCCAGCAGCGTTCGATGATCGATGCAGTGCGCCAAGTGGTCAGAGAAGAGTTGTCGGCACCACAGCAAAAATCCCGTCGCAGCCAAGTGCTGGCATCGGCTTAAGTGGACAGGCCGGGCACTCATTCATGAATTCTCGTCTTTGTGTGTCTCGCGCATGGTGCAGTTTCCTGGTGCGCTGCCTGAATGCAAGGGGGAATTTGGGGTGGCCATCGGGGCGCCCGAAAGTTATGCCGCCATCGACAACGGTTCAATCTGATTAAAAATGGCTTTAGCGCTCAGCTTCTCCGCGACGCGCAGGTCGTATGCCGTCTGCAGATTCAGCCATCCTTGCGCCTCGCTGCCGTAATAACGCTCAAGGCGTAAGGCGGTGTCTGCTGACACGCCGCGCTTGCCATCCACAATTTCACGCAGCCGCGAATACGGCACATGCAGGGCCAACGACAGGGCGTGAACACTGATGCCCATGGGTTTTATGCAGTCCTCCAAGAGGACTTCTCCTGGGTGGACGGGACGCATGCCGTTTTTAAACATGATGCACACCTTACTTTCAAATAAAAGAACTTGCCTCAGTGCGGGTCTTCAACCAACACGTCAAATGGGCCGCTGTCGCCCCACTTGAATGTCAACCGCCATTGGCCGTTGATTCGCACATTACAGACGCCCAGTCTTCAAACTGTAACAGGGCATGCCCCAATGTTGTTCTTAATATTTCAGGCACACAACGGCACTTTTCCGCCCAAACGCGTCATCATTTCTGTGGCCATTCCACCGCGTTGGTGGTGTGGTTTTTCAATGCAGTGCTAATGGACGGTTGGACATTGCAGACTTTGATCAGAGACATTTCATGGCGTTTGATACACCTGAGTCACTCGGGGCCTATCTAGAATCTGTAGCATCCGAGGACATTGCTGCGGTATGTGCAGCGCTTGGGCTTTGCCGAAAGGGGGGGCATATTCTGGTTTATCGCATTGGTCCGCAGGGGACCATCGATATCCTCAGGTTGCATGGTCCTGCAGAGAGATCGACCGGGGTGACTGTGGCCCCAATGCTAGCATCGCCACCGATTACTTCCACTACCAGTGCACATTTACAATACAGTTGCGTTGGGCCGTGGCATCTAAGCTTAAGCATACAGGCACCTGACTTAGGACAAATGAACATGGAAGCTTCTATCTGCCAAAAAAAGATCAGCACCACCCCTTAGCAACTGAAATTTTTAAGCGAATTAGAAAAAGATTTAGTGTACGATTAATGCAGGAGGACTATCATGGGTTGTTAATCAAGAGTTGGCAACACGAGGCCCACATGTTTCGAAACTACAATGGTTGCAATTGATTTTTTTAATTTACCGTGACCCCCTGAGAAAATAGAAATTTATTGCTTTTATATTCCAACTTTATTGAAATGGATAAACAGATGGAACTATCTACAATCAAAATTAAATTTCATGAAAATCCAATATTGTTTCAATATCGGAATGCAAGCATTGGTGACAAAGGTGTTATAAAACAAATTTTTGAACATGAAGATTATCGTATTCAGCAATGGCCGCAAGGTAAAGCGTTAATTAATTATTATCAAAGAAATACACAAGAGAATAAAGGACTAATTATAGATGCAGGCGCAAATATTGGAGCGTCCGCCGTTTATTTTTTAGAAATGTATAAAAATTCATTTGTTTATACAATTGAGCCTGACGATAGTAATTTCCAACTCCTTTCAATTAATACTGGCAAATATATTAATAAAAATAATTTCCATGGTGCGATCGCAGGTGAAGATGGTTTTCTTTACCTTGAGGATCCTGGGCATTCAGACTGGGGATTTCGTACCAATAAAGTACCAAATGAATCAAATGAAACTAAACAGGTTAAAGCTATTTCTCCAGACACTATTTTGGATGAAATGAAAGATTACTTGCCTATGATTTTTAAAATAGATATCGAAGGAGGAGAGCAAAGTCTATTCAGTAAAAATACAGAATGGATGAAAAGGTTTCCTTTAATTATTATCGAATTGCATGACTGGATGCTTCCTTTTTCTGGATCTGCCAAACTATTTTTAAAAGCTGTTGCCAATTATGAATTCGACTTTTTACATAAAGGCGAAAACATATTTTTGTTTAATCGTGAATTACTTGCTCCTGAATCAATGTAGATTTTAATATGAAAATATCTTTTATAATATGTACAAAAAATTGCTCAGATTAACTGGTTGAATGTTTTAATAGTTTGGAAAAATTAAATATTAGCAGTAATGAATTTGAAATAATCGTAGTTGATAACAATTCAAGTGATGAAATAAATAAAATCATTGAGAATTATTAAAGTAGTTCAAAGCATGAAGTGAAAAATTACTTCACCAGTAAAGTGGGATTGAAAACTGCAATGGAGAAATAGTTTGTTTTACAGATGATGACTGTTACTTGAATACGAACTATCTAATTTCACTGAAAAGAGAATTTTTTAATTCTGAAGCTGATTATGGAATGGGACAAATATTATTGTATGATAAAAATAATGACTCCCGCGTAGCCAATTGCGAAATAAAAAAAATTTTACCTAAAAACTTAAGTATCTTGCTTACAGGACTCATACAAGGTGCGAATATTTTTAGCAAAATAAAGGTTTTTGAAAAATCAGGATTATTTAATGAAGATATGGGCGCTGGAACCCCGTTCCCATGTGAGGATATTGAGTGGGCGTGTAGGGCGACTCAAAGTGGACATACCGGTATACTCATACCTGAAGTCATTGTGTACCATCATAACAAGAGAAAAATCAACAGCAAAAAAGCTTTGGAAACAATTCACGGTTATGACTATGGTCGTGGCGCCTACTACGCCAGTCTAATAGCAAGAGGAGTTCCTAACGTTTGGGACTTTTGGAAGGATACTTTTATCAATTCTCATAATATTAAAAGCACAAATCATTTAGATAGAGTTTCTCGAGAGTTAGTTGGCGCATCAAAATATTTTGATTTTATAAAAACGAAATACTTTTCAAGATGAATTATTATATTTCATAATATTTAGCAAGATGCGTATGAGTGCAGTTAATCAATTTAGATAGAATTTTAAGTACCACTGCTATTCGGTATATCTAGTCCAAGTAGCCTTTGGGTAATCGTTTTTTCAACGTCTGTTTTTTTAGAAAACATCTTAAAACCATAAGTTCCATCTACATTGGGTTTAGAGTCTGGAGGCGGTTTTTCTCCTCTGCTTGTATAAAAAGAGCTCCACAAGTTAAGATAATTTACTGTAATATTTAAATTTTTCGTGAAGTTTAATTTATACATCGAAATTTTCTGGCGGAAAATTCTATCTCCAATATTAGAAAATTCTTTAGGCATCAAATTCCAGTAGGGGATCAAAAAATAAGATCCCGGCAAAAAGAAAAAACAATTGGTGTCAATGTGGTTTGGTTCTTCTGTAGAATCCATTATGGATAAATCCGGCCTTACAAGACGTCTTCTTGAAATGACATAATCACAGTTAATATGGCTGCCATATTTTGATATGGCTGAATTTAAACATTCCTCTACATGTATGGGGTCAAGCCAGTTATCTGCATCTAAAAAGCAAATTGCATCGTAGCCTTCAGAAATGGCTAATTGACCACCAATTCCCCTTGGGGTATTGCCATAGTCACCATGTGATTTACCTAACTCGATATGCCTTACAGCCCTGGTATTGATCCATTCTTGCGGGTGCCCGTCACTCACTAAAAAATGGTCACATTTAATTGTTTGCGAAAGTACGCTGTCCATGCATCTTTCAAGAAGCGCTACGTCTTCTTTGTAATAAGGACTGATAATTGCAATTTTCATAGTGGATTATTTGGAAGTTAGAGTTGAATATTTTAAAAATAAAATCAATCATCATAGCGAACAGTGTTGCTTCAGCGCATCAAAGCCTGCACTTCAATAATTTCCGGCCTCTCGCCTGACAGGTGCCGTTTATGCATTTGCGCATAAGCAGCCTCCAAATGCCTGGCAAACAACTGGCCGTTGAACAGAGTTGACGTTGCACGGTTGCGCTCAAGTTTGTCTTTGAGTCGCGCCAACTGCAAGGGGTTCTGAGCCAATTCAAGCGCTTTGGCTTCGTAGTCTTCTTGCGTGTGGGTGATCAACTCCGGCAGGTCCATTGCCGTGAGCAAACTGGCCGCCACCCTGGCTGCAAATGTTTGGCCCATCAGCGTCAAGACAGGCAGCCCAGCCCACAGCGCATCGCTCGTGGTGGTGTGGGCGTTGTAGGGCAAGGTGTCCAGAAACAAGTCAGCTGCACGGTGCCGGGCCAGGTGGTCTTCCAACTTCATGCGCTTGGCAAATACCAGTCGGCTGGGCTCGACCCCTCTGACCTGGGCCTCTTGGCGCAGGTTGTGGGCGGCGCTTGTATTGGTTTCTAAAAGCCACAGCACGCTGCCGTCCACAGCTTTCAGCAGGCGCATCCAAGCGTCAAAGGTCGTGGGCAAAATTTTGTAATTGTTGTTAAAGCAGCAAAATACAAAACCGCTCTCGGGCAAGCCGAGCGCTTTGCGTGTGAACACGGTGTCGGCTATCTTGCGCTTGGCGTCATTGACCTGGTAGCTGTGCGGCAGGTAGACGACTTTTTCACTGTAGTGCTGCTGACTTTCTGGGGGGATCAACACCTTGTCTGCAACGATGTAGTCAAAATAGGGGGCGCCCATGGTGCCCGGATAGCCCAGATAGTTGACCTGAACCGGCGCGCAGCGCTGTGCAAAGATGCCGACTCTTGAATCTTGTGTATAGCCTTTGAGATCCACAGCGATATCGATCCCCAACGCCCGGGACATCAGGGCAACTTCACGGTCAGATTTTTGGGTGACATCAAAAAAATGGTTAAACCCGTTTGATAAACGCTGGCGCATCGCGTCTTGCTTAGGGGGTCCAAAAGAAAACCCGTACAACTCAAACCGTTGCGCGTCGTGGGCCTCAAACAATTCGGCCATCAAGTAGGCGGTGGCATGGTTATGAAAGTCGGCCGAGTAGTAACCGATGCGTATTCTTTCTGATGAGTCCCGGCGTTTGAAGTCTTCCAGAAACTCAGAGTCCGGAAATAAGGCTTCAGCGTATAACTTGGCGGACTTCAACTGAAGCGCAGGCTTGTTCGATAAGCCCAAGAGCTCGAAAGGCTGTGTGACCATCAGCCCTAGAACCAGGGCGGTTTCAAGCCGGTGGAGCTGGGCGGTCAAGTCACGCCAGTCGCATAAATGCATTTGAGCGTGTAATTTAAGGCCCAGCAAAAAGTCGAAATTGGGCTTGAGCGTGATGGCAGTGTCAAAGTTCGCCAACGCCTCGTCCAGGCGATTGAGTAATTGAAGTGTGATGCCCCGGTTGTTGAATGCTTCGGCGTAATCGGGCTTAGACTTAACCGCTTTGTCATAGTACACAAGCGCCTCTTCAAGCTGCTGAAGATCTTTCAACACATTCCCAAGGTTGTTAAAGGCTTCAGCGTAATTGGGTTGAATGGCTATGGCCTGCTCATAGCTCGCGATAGCCTCGTCTAGTTGATTGAGCTCTCGCAGTGCAGTGCCACGGTTATTGAAGACCTCGGCGTAATCGGGTCGGATGGCTATGGCCTTGTCGTAGCTTGCAAGCGCTTCTTCATACCGCTTGAGGTCTTTCAGCGCCGCACCACGGTTGGAGTAGGCTGGCGCGTAGTTGGGTTTGATCACGATCGCCTTGCCAATCAACGCTTGGGCCAATTCAGGCTTTCCAGTCTGTAAAGCAATAACGCCAAGCAGATGCAAGGCATCGAAGTGTTGGGGCTGCTTGACCAGCACTTGCTCATAAAGTGATTTAGCTTGGGTCAATTGCCCCTGTTTATGCAAGCCCAAACCCTGCTGAAAAAGCTGAGTTATCTCGGTGTTTGGCTGCTGTGCCAGTTTTTTGGACTTAGGCACTCGGTGAGGGATTTGAAGCGGTCTTGCCATTTGCTTTTTTCTTTCAGCCTGAGTGCGTATAAACCGTGTGCAATCATCCCATAAATTCACAAACGCGTCAGCCCACCAAAGCCTGTACATCAATAAGCTTCGGCCTTTCGCCTGACAGGTCTGGGCCGAGGCTGTGTGAAAACGTTCGATCGGATGGACGAAGCTTGCGTGCCATTTGTTTTTGATATTTAAATCAAAGTGCTCTTTACCCTGATTCCATCATTGCACAACTGGATAAGATAAGGGTAAGGGAAACATAAATAACTTAGGATTAGTACGCAACAAATCAATTTATCAACACGGAATTAAAGGGGTTTTGTTGCGTAGTGAAACAATTTATTCAAGTTTATCTTATCCAAACCGAATCTTGTTCGAACGGCTCAAAGTAAAGCTGTTAAGGCCGTGGAATGAAAGATTCAACATGACGCAAACAATTCAAATCAGTGTGGTGGATAAAGCGTCAAACTTTATAGCTCCAACGTCTGTTGACGCGGTAAACACCATGGCCGGCCCTGATGGCGATACTTTGACCCTTTTCATAGATGATCGTGTGGCCAACTCCGCCTCTGACACCCAGGCCTTAAAGGCCACCATTCGGCGGCAGGTACTCCTTCAGTTTGTCTGAGAGGGTAGGAGATTCGACCCCTGGAACCAAGTCCAGTGCGGTCAACATCGCAGCCTAAAAGGCGGTGCAAAGTGCTGAAGTTTCTTTGAGTACTTTTGTTTATGTCGCATGAATTACGTTTGATTGCCCTCAAGTAATCCGGCCAGCATCCGATTCACTTGTTGATGATAAACGTTCAGAGCGCCACTGTTACTTCCAACTATTACCAGCAGAGTGCCGTCACGTCTGAAAAAACAGTTGCGGCTGCGTTTTCAGCCATCAAAATCAACCCTCGCGCTAAGTTTGACATCGTTGATACGGCCGCCAACATCGAAAAGAACCTCGATGCTTTAAGCAAGGTGGTCAACAACCTCAAGACGATCACTTTATCTGACACGGCCAGCACACAAATCAATCTGACAGCCAAACAGCTGTTAACTCCTGGTTATTCAACCCTGCTGAACAAAATGGCATTGGGTGGAAGTAACCCTGTCAGTATGCGTGTCTCCAATGTCACGGCCAAAGACGTGGCCGCGGTCAGTGCCAACACCAAGGTCAGTCAGTTTTCAGTCAAGGACTCGGCCATCAATATCGTTGCCAAGTTAAGTCAATTAAATACAGGCAATGCCAAATTGGAAGGCATGCAACTGTCCAGTTCTGCGCCCCTCAAACTGACCTATGAGCAGTACACGACCTATGCAGCTGACACGGCTCGCCTAGATGTCTTGGGCAAAATGACGGGTACCTTTGGCTTTGAAGTTGCGGGTGCCAGCACAAGCCAGGCCATCAGCCTGGGTGCTGATGCGCGTGTGAGCGCTGTGAGCATTTTGGACAGCTCCCAAGCCATTGCAGATCAACTGGATGCGCTGCAAGCCTTGGGCGTCAAGGTCAAAGCTTTGGCCAGCAGCGACAACGGCATCATGAAGCTCAAGGCCAGTCAATTGGAGGCTGACAAAGCCGTGATCGGCAAGCTCTACAAGGGCTATCAGTTGGCGGTGTTCAATGTGGATTCGACCTCGGCCATGGAGCTCAAGTCGAATAAAAAAGTCATTTCCATGGACATTGTCGATACGGCAGCCAATTTGTCCAAAAACTTGGTTTTGTTGGACCGGTTGGGCAGCCAGATCAATTCTGTGCGGGTAACGGATACCGACCCGGCTGCCAACCCCTTGACCATGACGGCAGTCGACTTTTTGACATATGGCAGTGTGTTGAGCAAGGTCATCAACACAGACCCCAATGCGGTGGAGCAGTCCACCACACCTACCGCAGCCAATAACATCTACAAGCTCAATATTGTGGCTGCCAGTGCGGTGGATGCGAAGGCCATTGAGAGTAACGAACACATTCAATCGATATCGGTCGCAGACACCAGCGCGGCCATCGCCGTGAACTTAGAAGATTTGAATGGCAATAGCAAGGTCACAGGCATCAGTCAAACTGGCACTGGCGGGGTGCTCAACATCACCGCAGCGCAATTGGCGGGCAACAGCAGTGCTTTGACCCTGCTGGGCAAAGAGAGCTTCATGCTGAATGTGCGCGGTGTTTCCGCGGATGCCGCCTTAGGTCTTTTAAGCAACACCAGCATTGTCAGCATGTCGGTCAGTGACTCGGCTGACAATCTATTGGCCAATTTGGACGACTTGGCCAAATTAGGCAAAACGCTGACCACCATCACTCAAAACAATCCAGAGCAGTCGCTGGCAATGACCGCCAGCAACTGGACTTCGCACATGGGCGTGTTGTCCAAAATTGTGGGCGGTTACGGCGTGGCCTTGACCGAAGTGAGCGCGAAGGATGCCCTTAACCTGGCCCCTGACCTGCGCGTGCGAAGCTTGAATGTGTCGGACTCTGGCGCGGCCATTTCTGCCAATCTGGACGCTTTGATGGGCTTGGGCACCAAATTGGCGGCGATCAGCCAGTCCGACGCCACCGCCATTCAAGTCACCGGCAAGCAGTTTGACGCCTACGCCGCCACTTCGCTGGCCAAGTTGGGTGCAAGTTACACGCTGGCGGTCGGTAGCGCCAGGGCCAGTCAAATTCAGACCATGGCTGCAAACTCGCACGTCACAGACATTCAGGTGGCAGACACGGTCAGCAACATCGCATCCAATTTAACGGCACTTAAAACCGCTGTGGCCGCTGCCGCTGCGCCCACTATCAAAGTGGACATGTTGGGCAAGCTCAGCGCATTTACCTTGACAAAAACACAGCTGGATGACTACACGGATGCGCTGGGCACAATCAACGGCCATTACACCGTCAAGGCCACCGATGTCGCTTTGGCCGAAGTTGGCGGTGTGGCAGGTAATGCGCATGTTGTCAGTATGGATGTCAAAGGCGCAGCCACTGATCTTTCGGATGCCGCCCAACTGACCGATTTGCGCGCGCTCGGTACCAAATTGAACCGCATTGTGCAGACCGATGCAGGCGCCGCCTTGACCATGTCGGTCAGCAATTGGATGACTAACCTGGGTGTTTTGGAAAAAATCAAGGGTTACAGCGTGTCCTTGACGGAGGCAAGTGTGGCCAGCGGCCTCACTTTGCTGACCAAGCCTCACGTCGATTCGATCAGTGTCAAAGATACGGCCAGCCAAATTTCGGGTAATTTTGACAAGCTCATGGCTTTGGGCACCAAGCTTAAAGCCATCACGCAAAATGATTCAGCGAATTTGAAGCTGTCCATGACGCAATGGAACGCAGCAGCAGCAGCCCCCACATTGACCAAAGTGTCGGGTAACTACAAGGTCGATCTCAGCGCTGCCTCGGCTACGCAAGCGCAAAGCTTTGTTGACAATGACAAAATTGGCTTGATCGCGGTCACCGACACTGCGGCCAATATCTCAGGCAAGCTTGATGTGTTGACAGCCAATAGCAAAATTTCGACCCTTGCGTTGTCTAATCCCTCCACGCCTGTGAGCATGACCATGACGCAGTTTGGTGCCGATGCAGCATTGTTGGCTAAATTCCAGGGGGGTTATGGCTTTGCAGTGACCCAAGCCACCACCGCAGACTTGAGCACTTTATTCGCCAACGCGCATGTCGTCAGTGCTGAAGTTCAAGGTACCGCAAACGAAATACAGAGTACAGGCACATTGGATGCCTTGATGCAAAACAGCTCACGAATCAAGACCTTGAAACTCACGGGTGATGACCACAGCATGGATTTTGCGTACAGTAATTTCCAAAAATACAAAGCCGTTCTGGGCAAAATCAACGAGTCTTTCACTGTGAGTTTGAGCAGCATCTCGGCCAGCGCCGCGTTGACCGAAGCGCAAAATACCCAGTTCAATATCAGCGACTTCAATGTCACTGACAGCGCGACCCAAATTGCCGCCAATCTGAATGGCTTGGCCAATCTCGGATCTAAACTAAACAGCCTTGCCACACCCACAGCCGCGCCCGTTCTGACGATCTCTGCGGGCCAATATGTGGCGAACCAAAGCGTGCTGGGCAAAATCAACGTGATCGACTCCAGCCCAGCCGACTACAAATTGACAGTCACTGGTGCAGACATGAGCTTGGCCAACACGCTGCTGGCCGATGCGCATGTGCAAAGCATGACCGTGATCGACAATGTAGGCACCGTGTCCAATCAAATTGGGCTGATGCAAAATACGAAAATCACATCGGTGAGCTTGTCGGGCGATTCATCTCAACTGTCCATCACAGGCAGCCAGTACAGTGACGCCGTGACAGCCGGTAGCTTCAGCAAAATCAAGGGCAGCTTCAGCCTGAACATTGAAAGCGCAGCGCCAGCACAAGCCGCAGCATTGCAAGCCGATGGCTCTGTCGCCAGCTTCTCGCTGGTGGGCTCAGCGGATATCAGTGCAACTGTGGGCAGTTTGCTTGGCCACAGCAAGCTGGACCATATTGACCTCCAAGCCAACACCCGCTTGGCGCTGACCGCGACGCAACTGACCACGATTCAAGACACGCAAAGCAAGCTGCGGGGCGATTACGCAATAGACGTCAGCGGTGTGTCCATGGCCGATTTGAGCAGCGTCCTGGCTACGAGCAACGTGGGCAGCGTCCAGGTGTCAGGCACCAGCGAAGCCATTGCCACCGGATGGGACGATCTGTCTGCCTTGAGCGCGAACATGTTGGCCGGCGTGACGGTCACCGACACTGCAACACCTGTCGCAATTACCTATGAGCAGTGGAGCCAGTCGGCCAATGTGCTGGCCAAGATACCAACCCAGTCCTTGGCCCTGCTCGATGTCGCACCAGGGCAAGCCACAGTGGCAGCAGGCAAGCCCAATGTGGCAACCGTGTCCATCAAAGGCACCGCAGCCGAAGTGGCTGCAGAATTTGACCAGTTGGTCACTCTGGGCACCAAAGTGGACGACATCCAAATCACTGACGATGCACCGATGATGATCACCCAAGCGCAATTCGATGCGGGCGAAACCACCTTGGCCAAAATCAATGGCGGCAATTACGATCCGCAGATCATCGAGGCTTAAATAAGCCAAGATGCCAAGCGCATTGAGGCGAACCCGAAGCCCCCTGTGAACTAAACTGAAGGCTGTTGCAATAGACCTTCACACAGGGGTGGTTCGTTATGTCATGCGTCATGGGTTGGGATGAATGGGCCAGGCACGATGCCGTGGGCTTGGCACAGCGGGTCCGCCAGGGCGACATCAGCGCCGCAGAGCTGGCCCGGCAAGCGGCAGCAGGGGTTGCCCTTGTCAACCCCGCCTTGAGCGCCGTGGTGGAGCTGTTTGACGATGTCGTGGCCGACCCCCTGCGCGATGGCATGAACCCCGCAGGCCCGTTTGCCGGCGTGCCTTACCTGATGAAGGACCTCGGCCCCACGCTCCAAGGGCGCTTACAAGAAATGGGCTCGCTGTTGATGAAAGGCCACCGCCCGGCGGTCGACAGCTTTCTGACAGGGCGCCTACGCCAAGCGGGTTTGAACGTGATCGGCCGCACCACCACGCCAGAATTTGGCGTGTGCAGTTCGGCCGAAAACCCAGCGGTGTACGTCACCCGCAACCCTTGGGACTTGGCCTACACCACCTGCGGCTCCTCGGCCGGTACGGCGGCGATTGTGGCCGCTGGCGTGTTGCCCCTGTCGCACGCCACAGACGGCGGCGGCTCGATCCGCATCCCTGCCGGGGTGAATGGCAACATTGGCCTCAAAGCCTCGCGCGGCGTGTTCTCGATTGCGCCTGCCGCATCGGACTTGACGGGCTTGGTCTCCACACAAGGCTGCCACAGCCGCACGGTGCGCGACACAGCCGCCTTTGTGGACCACTGCAGGGGCGCTGCACCAGGCGAGTTCATGCCTTACTGGTCACCCGCAGAGCCTTACAGCCAATTGATCCAGCGCGACCCGGGGCGTTTGCGCATTGCGCTGTCGCATGAATGGGGCCACTACCGTGCGGTGCCGCACTTTGTGGCTGAATTGGAGCGTGTGGGCCGCTTGCTGGAGGGCCTGGGCCACCATGTGGACTGGGCACTGCCGGAGGTGGACTTGCCCGCCGCATTTGCCGCGCAGACCACCTGCTACATCAGCAACTTTGCGCAAACCATCACCAACCTGCTCAAGCCGCTCGGCTTGGTGCGGCCACCGGCTGATTTGGTCGAACCCATCAACATCAAAATATGGGAAGAAGGGCTGAAAACCAGCTACGCCGAGCGCGCGCAGATGCAAACGGTCTTTAACACCACCTCACGCGGGTTTGGCCAGTTCTTTGAGTCCTGGGACATCATCCTGACGCCCATCACCGCCAAGCCCACGCCCTTGGTGGGCACTACCGAATACCTGACGCTGAGCAACAACCCCTCGGTGTACGACTGGTTTGACAATCTCTGGCAAAATTTTGCCTACACCCCGCTGTCCAACCTGTGCGGCATTCCGGGCATTTCTTTGCCCATGGCCACACAAGCCAACGGCTTGCCTTTGGGCATACAAGCCCAGGCGCGCCAAGCCAACGACGGTTTGCTGCTGCAGCTGGCCGCGCAAATCGAGCGGGCCCTTGACGGCCAGTGGAACCAAGGCAAAAGGCCTGGCGTGCACGTCAGCCCGCAGTCATAAGGCTCTCGCAGGGAATGTGAAGTGCCTGGTTGGGCCAATGGGACGGTTGAATGAAGTCAGGCAACAATCGCCTCCAGACCTTTCTTTTCAATAAGTTGTAGTAGCTTCGCAGCCGCACCGCTGGGGTGTTTGCCGGAGCTTGGTGACTCCCACTTTTGAACAGCAGAAACACTGACGTTCAAAATTGAGGCAAACACAGATTGGCTCACTTTTGCTTTGTTCACACGAATAGACGTTACGTGTTCTGACGTGTAGTCGGGTGGACTCTGACAGATGAGTTGCATCTTGGCCATGTCTTGTTTGGAAATCAACGCATGGCCGTGCAAAGCATCAGCCATCTCCAGCATCTCAGCCAGAATACGGTTCTCTTCAGTCGTTTTTTTGTTTGGCATTACAAATCTCCTACAAGATTTCAGTTGAAGGTCATCACGCACCACTTTGCGCGCCCATCGATCAAACGTCTTGGTTTTAAAGACTCTTTTCATCTGCAAATCTTATCAGGCTATTGCACTTGGTGCAATAGCCTGATAAGGCATTTTTTTGGGGCTGTGAACATCAACCAGCATGCTGGACCAACCTATTTGTCACACCCGCGAAAGCGGTTGCACATGATGGCCTGGCCTGGCCAGCGCACAGCGGGCCAGGGGCTGATCAGTTGGTCTGAATCAAGCGGTCGTTGAGGGGTTGCACAGGGCGTGCATTTTTCTTGAACGGGAAGGCACCCACCTGTTCACGGGCAATGTTGACTTGGGTTTTGAGAATGAAGAACTTCACTTTCTCGGTGCAAGGCGGCGTTGTCAATGAACCTTCATAGCTGTAGAAGTCCATTTCGCGCGGCATCAAGTTAGACGGATTGAACATCACCTTGTCGGGTGCGACTTCTGGCCCTTCTTTGGCTGGCAAGTGTTCCCACAAGGTTTTGATGCCCGGGTTTTCGTTGCCTTCTTTGAGCAACACGCCAACCACAGCCAGTTGACCGGCGGCATTTTTGTGAACAAAGTGGATCACCATGGCGGCTGGCTTGCCTTCAATGAGTTCTTCGCTGGGCTTGTGGAAGTGGAACTGCAGCAAATCGTAAACCAAGCCATCGATCCGAAGTTTGCTGCCTGGCTCCACATTCACCTGAATTGTGTGGCCGTTGTTCAAAATTTTGAGCTGACCGTTTTTGTATTCTGGGGCCACAGAAACTTTGACCTTTTCAAATGGGCCTTTGATGTCCAGCGGCGATTGCGATTTGCCTTTGGCGCAGGTCGGGAACTCTTTGCCCCAATTTTCTGGACCCATCGGGCCTTCGTAGTCCCAATGGGGCCCAGCATGGACGTCTTTAGCGCCCGCCTTGCCATGGCCATCGTCTTTGCCGGCCGCAGCATGGGTATCTTTGGGGGCAGGACCGTCCGCACATTCCGACATGACTTTGACTTTTTCGCCAGCGGCTGCCAGTGCGTATTGCGCGGCACACACGGCTTTGGAGCGGCTCTTCCAGTCGGCCATCTCGAGTGTTTTGCGGTAAGCCTCAATGGTGCTCGGGTCCTTGCTGCCCAGGGTCAATTGACGCACAGCGGCCATGCCCAATTGACGCTCGGTGGACAAGCCTTTTTGCTTGCTGTAAGTGGCTTCGAGGTCTTTTAAGATTTCGCCGCCCGAGAAAGCGACTTTGACAGCTTCGAGTTCTTGCGCTTTGGATTTGAGGGGTTCTGCGGCTTCGACTTCTTCTTGAGCTTGCTTCAACTCTTCTTCGACGGCTTCCAGTTTCTTTTCGGCTTTGGCTGTTTTGTCTTCCAGCTCAGAGACCTGACTCGAGGATGCCCCTACACTTTTGTACTGCATAAAGCCAAAGGTGCCTGAGCCAATCAGCGCCAGTGCCAGCAGAACTTCTACAATTATTCTTATCATTTTTCACCCCATTAGAGTTCAGAAAAGTCTACTCATTACAGCATACCCATTAACGGTCGGCTTTGAAAGAGATACCTTTGCCTGCGGCTGGGCCTTCGGCTATGGTCGCGACCCAGATCAGCCTTTGTGTTTTACCCGCCACAGGGCTTTTCTGGAGAAATGCAACGCCCGTCAGTGTTTGGCCTTTAAAGTCACACGATGTAGTTATATTCATGGTTAAATTAAGTCGGAAAATACTTAATTCGGTGTTGGGTTCAAAAGTGGCGTTGGCAGCAAGCCATTGGCAGTCCACGCCAAACCGGTCTGCCGTCACGCTGCCACTGGACGCAATGTTCATGCTGAACGCATCGTTGGAACCCAGGCCATAAGAAATGCGACCTGTCCATCCGCCGGCAATGTCACTCAACTTCGCCGCTTGGTTGTAATTCACACTGGTGGGTGTTGAGGCAACAAAAGAAATCGCTTGTTTGTAAGGCGGCGCGGCGGTGACCAAACTCAGATCGCCCGAGACTTGTCCTGCGGCTGCCGACTTCATGCTCGCTGTGCCGTTCAGCACGATTGCAGCGGTGTTTTGAAAATAGCGCAGCGCGGACACGGAGGCACTGGCGGTGCCAGCCCCAGCCAGATCGCCTGAATAAATATCCGGATTTAAAGCCGCATAGTGCAGGCCGTACCAACGCGGGCCCCAGGCCGTTGGGGTGATCACACCCCAAAAGTCCTGCCCGTTAACCGTGGCTGCATACACACCGGGCTGTACCAAGGTGGGTGTGGAGGTTGGGGGGGGTGTGGGCGTTGTGGGCGTCACAACAACATCCCCCGTTGCGCCATTGCCCGTGCTGGTGTTTGTGCTGCCACTGTCACCGCCAATGCCGCAGCCAAGCAATGCCCATGCAGAAGCACTCATCAGTAACATGACATATAAGTGTCGAAAAATCATGGCGTTTCTCTCTCGGCTGATTTATAGTTTGTCTATGCGCTTATTATACAAATCTATGTTCTTTGCAATTGCCATGTTTGGTTTGCAGGCGGCTCATGCTGAATGGAAGCTGATTGGCAATTTCCCGGCAGGCAACTATTACATTGAGGCCAATACATTAGAAAAGACCGGCGTGATTCGCGAATTCTGGACTCTGCTGGATTACCCCTCAGCGCAGAAATCTGCACGCGGCGTGATGTACTTTTCGACTCGCACGCACATGCAATTGGACTGCAAAAAAAAGAGTGTTCGCATTCTTCAATTTTCTATGCATGCAGGCAAAATGCTGTCGGGTGACTTGATCGATCAGCAAGGGGTCATGCGCGAGTGGCAATCGATTCCGCCTGACACCCCCTTGGTCAAAATTGCGCAAATGGTGTGTTGAACAACGGGCTCAGGGTCTCACCCAGCCCGCTTGCAGCCAATGCCAGTAATCAGGTTTCATCGGCCAAGCCATATGTGTCAGCTCGGTGCCCTCTTTGAAAACATCGCCCGTCAAGTGGTCCAGCCAAGGGCTTTGAGCGCCCATGCGCGCGAGCCATTTTTGAGTTTCTTGCGCTTCATTGACCATAAGCATGGGCCAGGTGTGCGCAACGGGTGCAGCCGTTGTCAACCCAGTACGCTGCACAGGGCCTGACATCCGGTCGTGGATGCTTCCCCAATGCCGCCCGCGCAAGGCTTGCGTGAGGGTCTGCAAACGGTTTTCTGCCTGGTGGATGGTGTGGGTTTGAAATCGGATCTGCCCCAACACGTTGTCAAAAAAAATGGCTGCACGGGGTTGCGCTTTGAGCAGCGTGGGCAACATGCGCAGGGCGTCCCCGGTAAAGCAATTCAACGCGGTGCCATGCTGGCGCAAAGCCTTGCCATGGCGCATCTTGAACAGGGGGCCAGCCAAGGGATCAATGTCCCAAGTTTGAATGGATTTATAACGCGACAGCCACGCCGGTGACATCATCCAACCCGCACTTGCGCCAATCAAAATAAGCTGTTCTTCTTCTATCGGTTGCGCCAGCAACCAGGTTTCAATTTCTGCGCGTGTTTGAGCCCACTGCGCGTCGGAACGCCAGGCACGCCAATGCCACAGCAATCCGCCGGTGAGGTTCATAGCCCTAGCCTCACGTATCGTCGCGCAAATTGAATTGCATGACCCCCAACTCGTCCATCCGGCGTTGATCGCGTTTTTCTGCCAGATTCAAAATCGCTTGCGCATTTTGGTCCGCCAGGGACTGCATTTTGAGGCGCTCCTGTTCAGACTCCATCAGGCGTCGACGCGTATCGGTCAGCTGCTTTTGGGCACTGGCCACGTCCGCATCGACCCTTTCCATCAACGTCAGCAACTGCGTCATGAACTGGCGCTGGTTGATCACCTCGCGCATCCCCAGCAAATTGCTGTTGGTGCTGTTTTCTTGCTTTCGGTATTCTTCGTAGAGATTTTGCAAACGCGCTTTGCTGGCGTTCAAATTCTCCAGGCGCGTCGTGATTTGACCTATCTCGGTCTGAATCAAGGTCGTTTCGTCTTGCGCCCGTTGGGCCAGGATGGTCCAACAATTGCGCTCGATCATGATTCCAGCAGGGCACGCAGGCCGTCACGAGTGATCGCTTCATCTTCGCCCAAGTGCATGTCCTGGCGTAAAAAGTTTTCCATCGCCTCGCGCAAACGGATGGCTTCGTCAAGTGTCGGGTTGGTGCCTGTTTCGTAGGCCCCCACCTGAATCAAATCCTGGTTCTGCTGGTACAAAGACCACATGCGCCTGAACCGGTTGGCTGCCTTCAGGTCCTCGGGATTCAGCAGGTTTTGCATCACCCGCGAAATCGATCCGTTCAGGTCAATCGCGGGGTAATGCGCTGCATCGGCCAGTTTGCGTGACAGCATCACCTGGCCGTCCAGCGAGGCGCGGGCAATGTCCACAATCGGATCGTTGGCGTCATCCCCCTCAGCCAGCACGGTGTAAATGGCGGTGATAGCGCCATGCCCATGGCGGCCCACACCGGCACGTTCAATCAAATTGGGCAACAGTGCAAACACCGACGGCGGGTACCCTTTGGAGGTAGGCGGCTCGCCAATGGCCAAGCCAATTTCGCGTTGTGCATGGGCGACGCGGGTCAAACTGTCGACGAGCATCAACACATTGAGACCTTGGTCCCTGAAATATTCTGCAATCACATGCGTCATTTGTGCGGCTTTGAGCCGCAGCACGGGCGACACATTGGCGGGCGCAGCCACCACCACCGACTTGGCCAAACCTTCGACGCCAAGCGACTCTTGAATGAAAGCCTGCACCTCGCGGCCGCGTTCGCCGACCAGGCCAATCACCACCACATCGGCTTTGGTGAAGCGGGTCATCATGCCGAGCAGCACGCTTTTGCCAACGCCCGAACCGGCCACCAAACCCACGCGCTGACCGCGTCCCAATGTCAGCAGGCCGTTGATGGCCTTGACGCCTACATCGAGCACGCTGTCGATCGGACCCCGCTCCATCGGGTTGATGGGCAAGCCCAGCAAACTCAGGCGCGACTTGCAATCGGGTTTGGGTTTGCCGTCCAGCGGTTCGCCGCGCCCATCGATGACGCGGCCCAATAATTCGGGGCCCAAGCTGGCCGTGCCCAAGTCGCTGGCGATGCGCACCGAGGCGCCAGGGCCAATCCCGACCGGATCGGTCAGCGGCATCAGGTACAAAGTTTTATCGTTGAAGCCAACCACTTCGGCCTCGATGTGGTGGCCATCCGGGCTCATGATTTCGCAGCTCGAACCCATCGGGGCCATGATCCCGCGTGCTTCCAAGCGCAAGCCGACCAAACGCACCAAGGTGCCGCAGCGCTCAGGACTGCCCGCGCGAATGCGGCTCATCGAGCTGTCGACTTCTTGGGCAAAGCTAGCCATCGAGTTTGTCCAGGTCCAGTTGAATTTCGGACAGCGTGTCGGCAAAGTGTTGGCTGATCGCTTCCGCAGAAGCCGGCGTATAAACAGGCGAAGGGGCAGGCGTGAGTGAAGGCGGGGCCAAAGGGGGGCGCGCAGGGCGCATGACTTCATGCGCCTCGTAGGTGTACTGGGTGGGGTCTTCGGCTTCTTCTGCCTCTTCTGCCTCCACCTCCACGGGGTCAAAAGCAGACGCCGCATAGTCGACGGGGTTTTGAAAATCAGCGCGCGCTTCAGGCTGCAGGGGGGCGGGCCTGGAGGGAGCGTCTTCAATGGTTTGCGCACTGCCTCGCTGACTGGCCAAACGACTGGCCAAACGAGAAGGGGCAAATGCCGACTGCGGTTGCCATTGTTGGTTGTCGTTGAGCAGACTCTGCGCCAAAGACTCCAAGCGATTTTCGATCAGGTCGTTGACCAACGCATCGTCACCGCGCACACGCACGCTGCCGGGCAAAAGCGTGCTGTCAGCGTGCATACGCCATGCGGGTGGGGCTTGGCCTTCGGGGCGTTGCTGGTTTTGCAGCAAGGCCATGTCATTGGGGTTTAATTCGACAACCAGCGCCGATGCATCGGGCACATCCAAAGTGTCGAGGCAGCGGTCAATCAAACGCTCAATGGATTGGGGTGAAATAGTCAACTCTCCCAACACCAATTGTTCGGCCAAATGCAGTGCCAAGCGTTTAAGCGGTGCTTGCAATTGGGCCGGGTCTTCAACCAACGAAGCGACTTGTTGGTCAATCTGTTCCAGCAAGTCCATTGTTTGCGCCGTGCTTTGGGCTGTCGCAGCTTCGTGTTCTCTCTGGGCTTGCGCTTGAAGGGCCTGAGCTTGGCCCTGTTCCAAACCCTGCGCCAAGCCTTGCGCCATGCCTTGGGCAAAGGCTTGTTCGTGTATTTCTTCGGGTGTCAGGGGCGTTGGTGCCGCCTCGGCCCAAGCGTTTGCGTGTTCGTCGGCAGGCTCAGATGCCGAAGCTTCGGCCTCAGCGGGTTCTGGCGCATCTGGCGCAGTCTTTGCGGAAAGATCAATGACTTCGGCGTGCAGGTCCGGTGTAAACAACAAGCCTTTTTTGTGGGTGAGCTGCTCGCGCGAAAACACCTGCTTGACCATAGAAGGCCGCAAAGACTCCAGCGGCCGCCAATGCGGTTTGGGTTTATCGCCCATCAAGGCCGTGTGCTGTGCACGCTCATCAGACAAAATCGGCGCCTCCGCCTAAGACCAGATCTCCTGAGTCTGACAGCTTGCGCGCAATCCGCATAATGGTTTTTTGGGCGTCTTCCACATCGGCAATCCGAAGGAGACCTTTGGCATTCATATCGTCGACAAACATGCCCCGTGCACGTGTTGACATGTTCTCCAAGAATTTGCCGCGAACCTCTTCGTTGGCGCCCTTCAAGGCAATCATCAGCATATCGGGTTCGACGTTGCGCATCAGCACCTGAATACCTTTGCTGTCCACACTCAACAAATTGTCGAAGGTGAACATATTGTCCTGGATCTTCATCATCAGATCGGCGTCGAGCTTTTCCAGGCCACCCATGACCTGCGCTTCCAGCGCGGTTTTGGTGGAGTTCATGATCTTGGCGGCGGCTTTGATGCCGCCAAAACTCGACGAAGCAGCGCTCGAGCTGGTCGAGAATTGTTTTTTCATGATCGCTTCCAGCTCGGCCATGGCCGACGGTTGCACCGTCTCCAGGCTGGCCACCCGCTGAATCACTTCGGAACGAATTTCTTCAGGCAAGAACAGCAACACGTCGGCCGCGACTTCATGTTCAAGAACCGACAAGATGATCGCGCACACCTGGGGGTGCTCGCTGCGAATCATGTCGGCAATCGAGCGTGCGTCCATCCATTGCAAAATGTCCAAGCCCTTGGTGCTTTGGCCCGGCATGATGCGGCCCAAGACCGAAGCGGCTTTGTCGTCGCCCAAGGCCCGTTTGAAAACTTTTTCGACGTATTCGGTGGTGCCCAAACCAATGCTGGTTTGTTTTTTGATGGTCATCACAAAATCGTCCAACACCTGGTTGACCGCTTCTTGTGACAGCTCGGCCACCGAGACCATGGCAGCGCCCAAGGCTTGCACTTCTTTGGGGTCTAAAAATCTCACAATTTCAGAGGCTTGTTGCTCGCCGAGCAGCAGCATCAACACCGCAGCCCGCTGGGAGCCGGTCATGGCGCTCATTTCGACGCGCAGGGCTTCGGCTTTGGCGGTGTCTTCAACGATTTCTGTAGCCATGGTATCAAGTTGATTTGATCATGTTTTTGAGCACGCTGGCAACGCGGGCAGCGTCGTCAGCCACAATGATACGCACGAGTGCCACTTTGTCGTCGTAGGTGTTGGCGGTGTCCAGCATTTCGGCAGAAATATTCGACTTTTTGGGCATCATCTTGGCCTTGAGTTCTTCCATGCTCTCGGCGCCACCTTCTTGCAAGGCCTTCTTGTCGGCTTCGCTCAACTCGCCGTCGGCCAACACAGCTGCAGCCAAGGCAGGGTCCACGGGCGGCGGCGGTGGGGGCATGAAATGCATCACCGCAGGGCGAATCACCATCATGATGAACGCCACAAACAGCAAGCCCAGCAAACCGGTTTTGAGGTTGTTCACCACCACTTCGTCTTTGTACCAAGGCACGCTCATGTCAATCACTAGCTCGGGCTCGAACTTGGCTTGCACCACGGCCACCACGTCACCACGTGCTTCGTTAAAGCCCACCACGCCGCGCACCAGACTTTGCATGCGCGTGACTTCTTCTTCGGTATAGGGGTTGGGTTTAGGGTCCATCGGCTCGCCCTTTTCGTTCTTGGTCTGCGGGGGGCGTTCATTGATGACCACCGCCACACTCAAGCGCTCGACCGTGCCAGTCGCGGTTTTGACGTAACGCACTGAGCGGTCGAGCTCAAAGTTGCGGGTGGTGCGGTTGGTTGACGTCGTCTTGTCGCCCGCGGCTGTCGATGCGGGGTTGGCGGTGGGCGCGACAGGCGGTGTGTTGGACAAAGCACCCGGAACGCCGGTTGAATCTTTCAAGGTATTTTTGTCTTCGCTCAGGGCTTCAGAGCGGGTCTTGGGGCCTTCTTTGCGGTTGTCAAAATCTTCGGTGGTGGTTTCGGTCTGGGTAAAGTCGAGCGACATGTTCACTTGCGAGCGCACATTCGCATCGCCCACGATGGGCGCCAGAATTTGCACCACACGCTGGCGGTACACATCTTCCATTTTTTGTTTGTGCTGGGTTTGTGCGGAGGTCAAGCCCAAAGCCGATTCAGCGTTCGTGTCGGTGATCAGTTTGCCTTGGTTGTCCACAATGGTGACGTTTTCGGTGGACATCAAAGGCACGCTGGACGCGACCAAGTGAACCATGGCCTGAACTTGCGTCGGGCTGACAAAACGCCCCGGAAAAGGCGTGACCACCACCGACGCTTTGGGCGGCGTGCGGTCGCGCACAAAAACCGACTGTTTGGGCATGGCCAGGTGCACGCGGGCCGAATGAATCGAGTCAATTTGGGTGATGCTGCGCGCCAACTCCTGCTCCATGGCAGCGGTGTAGCGCACCTGCTCCATGAACTGGCTGGTGGTCATGGCCGATTGGTCTTTGAGTGAGTCAATACCGGTGTTGCTGGTTTTAGGCAGGCCTTTGGAGGCCAAGAAAATCCGCGCTTCATGGTATTTGTTGGTCGGCACCGTGATTTGTCCTGTGCCCGAGTCCAGCACCGGTTTGAAGTCGGATTGTTTAAGCGCTTCGAAAGCGGTTTGCTGATCTGCCTCGTTCATGCCCGGCATGATGGGGCGGTAGTTCGGTACATTCATCGTCAAATAAATGATGATGAAGGCCAGCAGCGCAAAACCCATCAACACAAAGGGCATGGCTTTTTTCATGCCGGGTTGTTGCAGCATTTGCTGCAAGGGTCCCAAAACACCTGCGGGCAAAGAGGCCATGCCGTCATTGGTGCTCAAGCCTGTGCCCGGACCGCCCGTGGTCAACGCGCCGCCCGCAGCGTTGCCGCCGACGTTGGGTACGTTGGCAAAATTATTGGGTTGAAAGCTTGCTGCTGCAGTAGCCATGGTCGGTTTCTTTCAGGCCAGCATCAAACAGGCATGTTCAAAATGTCTTCATAGGCCTTGAGCACTTTGTTGCGCACCTGCAAGGTCGCTTCAAAGGACAGGGAAGACTTTTGCATGGCCAGGACCACATCGGTCAGGGGCACGGGCTCGCCGCGCATGTAGGCGGTTTCGAGATCTTTGGCCGTTTTTTGCTTTTCATTGACGTTGTCAATCGTCTGCCGAATCAGGTCGCCAAAATCTGTTTTAGGAACCGCTTTTTCTTTGTCAACGGCGGGCAAGCCCATGCCGCCACCCGCTTCGGACTGGTAGGCCCGCAGCGTTTGCAGCATCGAGGTTATGTTGGCTTGAGAGGTGATTTTGTCGATCATGAAAGGCTCCAGGTCAACGTGCCAAGGCCATCGAAGGCATGTCACTGCCCCCTTTGAGCTTGGCTAATTTGTAGCGCAATGTGCGCGGGCTGATGCCCAATTGGCGGGCCGCTTCGATGCGGCTTTCGGTGTTTTGAATCGCTGCCATGATCAACTGATGCTCGTTGCTCTTGACCGCCGTGTGCAGATGCCCCGCCCCTGCTGCAGACGGGTACTGCATGAGCGCCGTGACCTCATCGTCACACAACTCTTCAGTTGAGTCAGGCTCAGGCACAAAACCGGTGTTCACACTCGGCGTGTCGTGTCGTGCAGCCAAGGCGGGCTGGGTTGGTGCGTTGTTGTCGTACCCGTCGTAAGCGTCATATGCGTCATCAAACATCAGATGGCAGGTGTCAATATGCCCATCTGCGCAAAGCACCACGGCGCGTTGCACCACGTTTTCAAGCTCACGCACATTGCCCGGCCAGCCATAACCGAGGAGCATGGATTGGGCTTGGGCAGAGACGGTAAATGATTCGTCTTTGGCATGGCGCACCAACAACTGCGCCACCAAAGGCATGATGTCGCCCGGGCGGTCGCGCAAAGCGGGCACCCGCAACTTGAAAGTGCTGATCCGGAAATACAAATCCTCACGGAACTCGCGCGCCACAATCGCCTGGCGCAAATCTTTGTTGGTGGCGGCCACCACGCGCACATCCACCGTCACGCAGCGCTCAGCGCCCAGGCGTGTGAGTTGGCGCTCTTGCAAAACGCGCAACAACTTGGCCTGCAAGTGCATCGGCATTTCGCCAATCTCATCCAAGAACAAGGTGCCGCCTTGGGCCTGCTCAAACAAACCTTTGAATTCTTTGTGCGCGCCGGTAAAGGCGCCTTTTTCGTGACCAAACAACATGTCGTCAATCAGTTGCTCTGGCAATGCGGCGCAGTTCAGCCCCACAAAGGGCCCCTTGGCGCGGGCCGAAGATTCGTGCAACACACGGGCCAGAACCTCTTTACCGGCCCCGGTTGGGCCTTCAATCAAGGCGGTGACTTGGGCTTTGGCCACACGCTGAGCCAAGGCCAACAAATGCCGACTCGCCGGGTCCACATACACCACGCTGCGCTGGGGCGCCGGTGGGTGCGCGGCAGCCACGGCAGTCATATTTTTTTGATCGGGCTTGTGCAGCGCTGCTTTCCATGCGGGCACGGTCCATTCGTCGGCAGCCAACACATGGTGAGCGCCCATGCGCATGGCTTGAACCGCCAAAGACAAATGCTGACGGTCCACTCGGCAAATCACCGGCACCTTGATATTGGCTTGTACTTGTAAAGCCATGATCGATTGCAACCGCTCCAGGCTGGCGTCCAGCCGCACGACCACCCAGTCGGCGTCGGTGAGTTGTTTTTGAATGTCTTCTAGCGTGTGCAAACGGTGAACCGATAAACCGATCAGGGCCAATTGCGCATGCTCAGGCGCGGCAAGCGGCTGGACAGGGTCCAACCACAATGCGTGTTGCGCGGTGTTGAATGAGCTCATGCTGTACGTTCTCTGTGTCATGGAAGTGGCAAGTTATTGCCAGAGAGGTAAGCAATGGCCGTGCCACGTAAAACAGAGAACCTAAGAATGCGTCAAGGTGACAAAAGCGGCAAACCGCAGCGGCAATGGTCGAGATTCCGACAGGGGCCCGAAGCACAGGTGTCAGAAGCACTATTGATCCGGACCTGTGAAGTCTGCTTTGTAGGGTTGGATCTGCTATTTTGGTCATCTCGGGCTTGACCCGGGATCCCTTACGAGCATTTGGCCTTTGCAAAGGGTAATGCTGCACTTTGGATCCCGGGTCTTCGCCCGGGATGACAACAAAAGGGGTGCGCTGACAATTCAACACCATCGGGCTTGATCCGTAACGGGCCTGGTTGACGGGCCCAGTTGACTTGATTTGTAGTTCTAATGCGACTACAATTTTGACAGATCAATTAATTGGAAAGTCCCTATGAGCATTGCAGATACCTATGTCAGAGCTCGAATAGATGCATTGACAAAAGAGAGAGCGACAAGCGCATTGGAAGCAATGGGATTGTCTGTTTCAGATGCCATACGACTTCTCATGTTGAGAGTGGCCGATGAAAGAAAACTGCCTTTTGAAATCAAAGCGCCTAATCGAAAGACCCAAAAAGCCATTGCAGAGCTTGAAGCAGGAAAAGGTAAAGCTTTTGCAAATCTAGACAGCCTCATGGCGGACTTGAATGCTAAAAAATAAAATATATGAGTTTTTAAGAAATCATCAAGCTCTCAAATCGAGCTTTTTAGATGCGCTTTTAAGTGGTTTGGCCGTGTAGCCCTGACAGACGCGGCCGTCGATGCGCAGGACTTCGATGGCGGGGAGGGCCTTGGACTTGAAGCCGAGCAACCTGCAGGCGTAGGGCATGCTGGGCTGCCAGCTGATGGCAAAGTGCTGGCACTTGAAGCAATTGGGACCCTGCGTCATTACTGCAGCAATTTCATGACCGTTTGCATGTCGGTATTGGCTTGGGCCAAGATCGCGGTGGCGGCTTGTTGCAAGATGGTGGTGCGTGACAACTCGGTACTGGCCGCGGCGTAGTCCGAGTCTTCGATCTCGCTGCGGGAGGAAATTTCGTTGGTCGTGGCGCTGGTCAAATTGTCGGCCACATCTTGCAGCCGGTTGATGATGGCGCCCATCGAAGCGCGGGCTTTGGACACTGCTTCGGCGGCAATGGCGATTTGAATGCTGGCGTTCTTGGCCAACTCGACAGTGGACACGTGCACCGGCGCCGTGTCGCTGGTGACGCTGCCGGTGATAGGGCCCTCTTTGCCAAAATCAGCCAGCTCGATGGATATGATTTGGTTGGCTTGTGCGCCCACTTGAAAGTCAAGACGGCTGATTTTTTGGGCTTTGTAGGTTCCGGATTCCAGCATGAGCGCTGTAAAGTTGCCTATGGCCGGTGCCGTGTTGCCGTTCGCCAAGGAAAAAGTGGTGTCGGAAGTCATGGACACCGTACCGTACAAAGTGCTGGCCGGCACACCCGTTGTTAAAACGGAATTGGCAGTGCTCATGCCCGTCACGCCGCTGACATCTGCAGAGATGGTGGCGTCAGAGCCCAAGCCAAAATCAGAGGCATCGGCAACCGTGTTGTCGTACCAAACCGAGAGGTTGCGGCCATCGGGGGTTTTCAGCGTCAGGCCTCCCAAACCGGAGTCTTCGGCCGTCACGCCATGCTGCGCGACGCCTGAGTTGATGGTTTGCACAACGTAGGCGCGGCGTTCTGCGGGGGTTTGGTCTTTGCCCAAGGTCAAGATAACCCTTTCGCCATTGACAAACAAATTGGTTTGCACGTCTGCTGTGCTGTCTATGGTGGTTTTCAGGCCATCAATCTGTGCCGCATGGGGCGTGGCCACCACCCCGGTCGAGGCTGTTTGCGTATTGATGGCTTTCGCAATGGCGATGGCACTGGCGCTGGGGCTGCTGGAGGTCACGAGTGTGCTGGCCATGCTCACCGTGTCCGGTGTGGTGCTCGATGCAGGAATCGCAAAGGCCACGCCCGAACTGTTGGTAATCTTCAAGTCAGAAGCACCCAAAGCGATCGGCGTGCCTGCGACGGCAACGATGGCGCGCGCCTCGCCGGTGAACTTGGGCTGACCCACCTGAGTGCCCGCATCGCCACTCAGAATCGGGGCGCCGTTCCACGAAGTGGTGAGGGAGGTGCGCACAATCTCAGCGGTGATTTGTTGAAACTCATTGTCCAAAGAGCTGCGCTGCAAATCAGTCATGGTGCCGTTTTGGGCTTGCAGGGCCAATTCGCTCATGCGCTGCAGCATGGTCGTTATGCTGGCCAATGAGGCGTCGGCCGTTTGGATCAAAGAAATGCCGTAACCCGCGTTCAAGTTGGCTTGTTGCAAACTCTTGATGTTTTGCGTCATCCGGGTCACCACCGCCATGCCGGCGGGGTCGTCCATGGACGAGTTGATCCGTTTGCCTGTGGCCAGTTGCTTTGAAGCGACCAAGGACGCGCGCTGTGCTTCTTGCAAAGAGTTCTCGGTGTAGAGCGCTTTGATGTTGGTGTTGATCACAGTCATAGCAAGATCCAATAGGGTGCTGAACAGGCTAACAGAATAGCAGGGGGATGGCCAAAGGGACAAGCTTTGCCGTGCGGCAAAGCTTTGCCGCTGCTTCAGTGGTGCAGATTGGAGGTGCCGGGGAAATTGAACTCAGGGCCGAGGCAGCTGAGTTCTTCGCGCAGCATCGCGTCTTCGGGCCAGGCCAGCAGGGCCGCCGTCAGCACCTGAACGGCTTCGGCGCGTTGCAGATTGCAAAAATGGGCCCGTGCCAGCATTTGGTAGGTCATGGGTTGGGTTTGATCGCCTTGGACGGCATACAAATCTTGCAGCAACTCGACGGCCAGGGGCCAGTCTTCGCGGGTCATGGCCAGCAAACCGGCCATGGCCAGCACTTCTTGGTTGTGCGGGTGCAGGCTCAGGCCTGCATCGGCCAGGGCCTGGGCCAAATCGTCTTGATTTTCTGACAGAAGCCACTGAATGCCGTGTCGGAAATCGGTGGGCGAAAAATGAGCCACATCGGCCTCTTGCAACAACTGCTCCTTTTGAACGGCGAGCAGGGCTTGGGAAACGTAGGGGTGCATGGGAAACTCCACTGTGTAGGGATTCAATATAGCAACTTCTGCTAATGAACTTAGCATTTACTTAGCAATTACAGTGCCAAACGCAAAAAGCCAACCCGAAGGTTGGCTTTTTGCGGTGCGGGCCCTGGTGTCAGGGCGCAAGCATCACAGGGTCAGACCAAATAAGTAATGTTGTCACCCAAACCGTTTGTTATTTGCGCTGCTGAAAACTGGGCAAACTGGTTTTTAGTGAAGCCGGAAATTTGGGTTCTGTCCATACCCGCAAGCTGGGTCACTGTCAACTCTGAAATGTCCTCGAGTGAGATTTTACCCACTTGGGCCTTGGACAAGCCATTGATTTGTGTGTCGGTCAATTGGCTGGTGTTGGCCTTGGAAATCCCTTCAACAGCCTTCAAAGACAGCGAGGAGATTTGGCTTTCGGTCATGGACAAAACCACGCTATTGACTTGTTCAGCCGTGAACTTGACCACCTGCTGGTTGGTGAAACCAGCAGTTTTGTCTTTTAAAAGTCCAGCGGCCGTATTTTTATCAACAGCAGCTTGTGCTGCAATTTTTGCAGCATCAGCAGCATCCTTAGTGGCAAGAGTAGTAGCTGTAGGAGTAGCGGTATAAGCTGAAGCGGCAGTAGTTGCTGCGGAAGTCGCAGTAGTAAGAGTACTTGCAAGCGCAGATATTGTTCCAGCAACATTCGCAGCCGTTGCCTTGGCCGTAGCAGCCGTTGCCACCGCGTCTAAGGCCGAAGTGCTCAGGCTGCTGATGGCGTTGACATTGAAACTGCTCAACTGTTCGGCAGACAAGTTTTGAATGTTCTCTGCGCTCAGCCCTTCAACGGCCCTGCCCGTAAGGCTCTTGATTTGGCTGTTGGTGAATGCGGCCACTTGTGTTTTGCTGAGGCCGGATATTTGCGCCGTGGTAACACCCCGCATGTTGGCAGCAGAAATTGAATTGAGCTGCGTTGTGTTCAAGTTTTTGAACTGCGAAGCACTCATGTTGGAGATGGCCTTGGAACTCAGTTGGCTGATCTGTAAGCCCGTAAGGGACTCTAATTGGTCTGTACTTAAGGCATTCAGCTTGTCTGCAGAAATAGCGCCGACAGCTTGGGCAGAAAGTCTTCTAATTTGACCGTAATACACGTCGCCACTCACGGTGGTCTCGGTCAAGGCTGAGAATTGGTTTATAGAAATGCCGGCTGCGAAGTTTTTTCCTAATGCAGGAATTTTAGAAGCGTTTATATCGGCGACTTGCAAAGACGTGAAGCCAGACCAAGACGCAGCGGTCAAGGCGCCCAGCTGTGCGCCGGTCAAGCTTTCTTTGGCTGCGGTGTCCATCTGTGACAGGTGGTTGGCATCGAGCTTGGCCATCACTTTGACTGACAAAGCGCTGGCAGGGGAGGCCAATTTGAATGCAGCGTCCATGGCCGCGATGTCGGTGCCCGTGAAGCCCTTTAAGGCGCTGGCCGACAGGCTTTCCAACTGCGAATTGGAGAGCAGCTTTTTTTGATCGATGCTCAGGGCTTGGAAATGCGAGGCGGACAGCTTGGACAAGGCCGCATTGGGAATGGTCTTGATCCGTGCATCTGACAGCGTTTTCAGCTGTGTTGCATCAATTTTGTAGCTGGCTGCGGATGAACTAACTTGCATGGCGGACTCCAAAGAATGAATCGTTATGACTCTGTTACTGAATGATTCGGTACGAGTTCAAAAAACTTGAGCTTGAAATGACCTGGTCATTCAAAAAAATAAAGTCAACATTCAAAAAAAATACCGGCTTATGCCACTGTCATAAGCCGGTAGGGGGTTTGGCTGGACATCAGGTCCAGCCAGGGGTACTCAATTACTTGAGCAGGGCCAAAACACCTTGGCTGGACTGGTTGGCTTGCGCCAGCATGGCGGTCGAGGCTTGTGCAATGATCTGCGTACGGGCCAACTCAGAAGACGCCTTGGCGTAGTCTGTGTCTTGAATACGGCTGCGTGAAGCGCTCATGTTTTGCGAAACGCTGGCCGCGTTGTCAGCCGCAAAAGTCAAGCGGTTGACCGTTGCACCAATAGCTGAGCGGGATTCATTGACGGCAGTCAAAGCATCAGAAATAGTGTCAGATTCTTCGATATCCAGTGCGGCGGTGGAGGCTACAGGCGCAGCCAGGGATGCTGTGATTTGGTTATCAGTGGAAGCGGTCCCAGATGCAACCGTACCCACCTGAAATGAAACCGCAGTAGCAGTGAACAAATCGTTGCCAGCGAACTGGGTGCCGTCTTGGATGCGGTCGATCTCAGCAGACAAAGCATCGAATTCATCCAGCAAAGATGCTTGATCGTCGGTGTTGTAAGTGCCGTTGGCATGTTGAACAGACAGCTCGTGTTGACGCTGCAACATGTTCGACACGGTGGCCAAGGCAGAATCGGCGGTTTGCAACATGGAGATGCCGTCGTTGGCGTTGCGAACGGCCTGGTCCAGACCTCTGATCTGGCTGGTCATGCGGGAAGCAATGGCCAAGCCGGCAGCATCGTCGCTGGAGGCATTGATGCGCATGCCGGTAGACAGTTGTTGCATCGCGGTATCCTGCGAGCGGCTGTTAACGCTCATGGCGTTTTGAGCAACAAGGGATTTCACATTGGTGTTAATGACTGACATGACAATTTCCTTTAAAAAATTGATTTAGTTGACAAGAATCACCTTGAGTCTTGTTAAGTGATGAATCGGAGGCTCGGGAGAAAACTTGAGAGAAATTTTTAAAAATCAAGCTTGGCTGCTGTGCAACATGCCTTTGAGGGCGTCAATGCTGTGCGCCATGGCAATGGTTTGGTCGCTGGGGAACTGGCGAATGACTTCGCCCGAGTGGACGTCGCGCATCGTCACAATGGGTGTTGACAGGCTTTTGTCGATGGAGAAGTTCACCCGCAAACTGTGTTTGTCAACTTGCGCGTTGAGCATGCTCACAGCGTCCTCGAGCTTTTTAAGCGTCTCGGCAGGGCTGTATTTAATGTCGATGGCTTTAGGGGCCACAATGTGTGGCCTGTCGGGCATGGCCACCACGGGCTTGGGGGGCAGGCTGGGCGCAGGCTGCGCCCCAGTCACAGGTGGGTGCTGCAGAGCTTTACCTGCTGGGCTCGATTGGAGACTCTGTATGTCGGTCATGTTTGCCGTCCTTTTTGAACAGGCCTGTGGCCTTATTTCTTGCATGCGCCCTGCTGAAAAAGCAAGAGCGTCATAAGTAATCGACAGCAGACGGCCGAACTTGAGCCTGCGCTCAAAAAGATTCAAAAAAAGAGGTTTTGCGCCCGCAGGCGGCTTGGGGTGCCTACACGAGGCTGGGCTGCGGGGGGGCTTACTTGTTGGTGTAAGCGGCCATCATGCCGTCGAAGGTGTTGGTCAGGCCTTCGCGTGTGGTTTTGCCTTGCCCCACGATGGCGTCCATGATCGAGAACTGTTTGGTGTAATTGGTGAGCAGCTTAGACATCCGGTCCTGCAACTTGACGAGGTCTTTGTTGTAGTCTGCGATGCGCGTGTTCAGGTTGGCGCTTCGCACCGACAGGTCGCCTGTGGGCAGCATCATTTTGTCGAGGATCTTGTACGCCTCGCCAGCCCCGCCGTTGTTGATCGGGCTGAAGGTCTGGATGCCATTTTTGTTTTGCGTCAAAAAGGTCACCACATCATCGAGCCTTGAATTCAAAAGATTGTCAATTTTGCTTCCGCCGCCTGCGGTGTCAGGGGCAAAAGACAGCACGCCGGCTCTGTCGAGCGAAAAACCCAGGTCCATGAACGAGGACATGTCGCCCGATTTGACTTTGGGGTCAGGATTGAACAGCACATTGCGAATCTGGCTGCGCACCGTGTTGACCATGGCGTTGTTCGTCAGGCTGGCGCCGTAGTTGGGCACCGACGATTTGGGGTCAGACACCGTGTTGAGCATGGTGTTGGCCTCGTTGTAGGCGGTCACCAAAGCTTGCAGTTTGGTTTTGACAACCGAGGTGTCGCGGCTGAAGCTGATGTTGGCGGGGCCGGTGGTGGGTGCCAAAAACTCCAGCGTGGCACCCGGAATCAGGTCGGTTAATGTGTTGGTGCTGGGGGTTAGGCTCATGCCGTCCACATTGACCAAGCCGTTGTCGGCTGTCTGCAGGGCCGGGCTGCTCAAAGAAAACACATTCGCAGGCGACGTTGAGAGCGAAAACCCATTGCCCGCGCCGGTGGTGCCGGTGAACATGAGTTTGTAGGTGCCTGCGTAATTGATGACCTGGGCCGTGACGCCTGTTTTGGCCAGGTTGATGGCGGCGGCGATGCCCGTGAGGTTGTCTTTGCCTGCGGCGATGTTGATGATGTCGGTGCTGCCATCGTCATGCGTCAGGGTCAGGTCAAAAGCTTGACCGCTATTCATCGCACTGGTTTTGCTGCTGGCGCCGGTGCTCAGGCTTTTTTGTGCCGTGGCTAAACGGGTGACGGTGACGCTGTGGTTGCCGGCGTCCACCGCCGAGGTGCCGGTGGCTTTGATGGCTGCGGGTTGGCTGTTTTGACTGCTGATGCTGTAAAAACCGCTTTGGTCTTTGAGAGCGGCAAAAGCGGTTTTCAGGCCGTCCAGCACATACCGGATGGAGTTGTAACCCGCGATGCCGTTTTGCGCCTTGGTGATCTTGTCATTGACAATGTTCTGGCGCGGAGCGACTTCTGCAGCAGCCAAACTTTGGGCCAGGGCCTTGGTGTCCACACCCGAACCCGCACCCATGCTGGTCATGATGTTGGTTGTCGGGGTCGAACTGACTGCGGTGGTGGCCATGCTGGAACTCTGGTTAAAAGCAAATGTTGCTCAATGCTCTGCCATGTTATCGGATGATGGGCCGCTAACTTGAGTATTTATTTGATGTAATCGAACAAACTGAGCCGAGAGATTTTAGAAAAGCTGCTTTGCGAGGCTTCGAGCGACAGCATTTGTTTGTTCATTTTGGTGATGGCTGAGGCCATGTCCAAGTCTTGGACATTAGACAGTGTGGTCTTTAGCGTTATTTTGGTTTGGTCGATGATTTGCATCTGTTGGTCGACCACATTGCCATCGGTGCCCACGTTGGCTTGGGCCAAGGTCAAGCCGTTGAGCAGGTCGTCCATTTCGTTGATGCCGCGTTGCATGGCGGTTTTATCAGATTTGTTGATGCCGTTGACCAGGTCGTCGATGGCGCCAAAAAATTCGCGGTTGCTTTTTTGCCCGCTGCTGTCGGTGCGGGTCACGCCCACAAAGACACTGGTGCCGGTGCGGTTGAACGGGATGCTGCGTTGTTCACCCACCTTAACGTACATGCGGGTTTGGTCGCCCTTGTAAGAAACCTGCCCGGTACTGCTTTGGGCAAAGGGCGGGTTTTTCAAACGGCTGCCCGAAAACAGGTAGTTGCCATTGGCGTCGGAAGAATTGGCGACACCGAGCATTTGATCGCGAATGCCCTTGAGCTCCACACCCAAGGCTTCGCGGTTGCTGGTGCTCATGCTGTCGGTGGAGGCTTGCAGGACTATTTCTTTGGCGCGGATCAGCAAATCGGACACGCTTCGCAAGTTGCTGTCTTCGTTGTCGAGGCGGGATTTCACCGTGGTGAGTGTTTTGGCGTAACTTTCTTGCTTGTTCAGCGCCGATTGAATGCGCTGTATGGCCGCAGCCTGGTTGGGCGCATCCGAAGGGTTGAGCACTTGCTTGCCGCTGGCGACGAGGGATTGGGTGTGCGCCAGATCGGTTTGCACGGTGCTCATTTGCGAGATCGCACGGTCAAACAAATAGGAGGTGGATATTTTCATGTTTCAAGTCCGATTAGCGCACTTGCAAAATGCTGTCAAACAACTGGCTGCCCACTTGCATGACTTTGGCCGCCGCTTGGTAGGCTTGTTGAAATCGTATCAGATCGGCCGCTTCTTGGTCCAGACTCACGCCCGCGATTTGGTCTTTGGCGGAAACGGCTTGGTCGTGCACCACTTTCAAAGCCGATTGCGCAATGGTGGCTTGCCTCGAGATGTTGCCGATGTTGTTGACGTGGTCAATGTACGCGGCGCTGAGGGTTTTGTTGCTGACCAGCGATTTGGTTTCGAGCTGCGCCAAGGCCAGCATGTTGGTGTTGCTGCCCGTGCCATCGTCGTTGCCGTCAAGGGTGAATTTGTCACCGGCTTGCGGTGGGAAGGTGAAGGAGACACTCAAGCCTTGGAAGCTGACACTGAGGTTGCTCGCATCGGGGTCAAAGTCGCGTTCGGCGACGATGGTGTCGGTTTTCACATCGCGAATGCGGTAGTGGGTGGCTGAGGTGAAGCTCAGCTCCATGGGTTGAGCGCGCAATGATTGGCGCTCGTCCACCGGCTCGCCTGAATAAGAGGCCGCCACGCTGGCCGTGCCTGCACCGGTCACGAAGACCAGCAGGTCTTCTGGGCTCGTACCCTTGATGTAGGCGCCGGTGCGAAAGCCCAGGTGGGCCAGGTCGGCAGGTGTGCCCGGGTTGGCGGCGGCGCCAAAACCCAATTCAATGGCGGTATCGCCCGCTTTGAGTTGGACGTTGTTACCCGCAGTGATGGCACTGCGAAACACTTGCGCCGGCACACCCAAGGCATTGCCCGTGGCATTGGTGCCGGCACTGTCGGTGGCCACTTGGATGCTGTTGTTGTCAGGGCCGTCGGTGCTCGACAGGGTTAAATTGCCATCTGGGTCCAAGGCGGCGGTGACCACGCTTTGGGCCAGATTGATGGCATCGACCAAACTTTGCTTGCTTGCAAAGCCTGTGCTGGGCTTGAAGATGGTTTGGCCGTTGATGGCCAAAGGCAATTGCAAATCAATCTTGTCTGCGGGGAACTTGATCAGGTTGGTGATGTTGCTGGTCACGTCCGTGGGCAGGGGGCGCTTGAGGGAGACAGCGGCACCGATGAATTTGGTGCTGTCGCTGGCGTCACTGATGGCCAGTGCGCCGTTGGAGTCCAAGCCGGCAAAGACTCCTTGCGGGTCACTGGCCTTGGTCAAACTCAGGATGCCATTGCTGACGGTCGCAGTCACACCGGTGCTGGCCGCGTTGATGGCACTGGCCAATTCGGACACCGAGGTAAACCCTGGTGCCGCTTTGGTGATGGTTTTGCCATACAGGTTGAGTGGCAAACTCAAATTCATCTGGTCAGCTGCAATATTGATTTGCGTGGCATTGACGGCCGAAAATGTGACCAGTGGCCGGTTCATGCTCACCGTGCCACCAAACAAACCGGCAGGAATGCCCAGCGCGTTGCCCAGCGTGTTCACGCCGCTGGGGTTGGTGTCAATTTGGATGTTGCTGCCGTCGTTGTTGCGGAGCACCAAAGCGCCGTCGAGGTCCATGCTGGCAAACACGCCGGTGACGGCTTGCTGGCCGTTGATGGCGTTGATCAGTGATTGTTTGTTGTTAAAGCGGTCCGAGCCCACGTCAAAGGGAATGGCTTGCCCGTTGATGGCCAAATTGCCCGCCAAATAGACTTGTTTGTCGGGAATCCGAATTTCGTTGCTGGCCGTGATGGTCAAGCCGGTGTTGGCATCTTTCAGCCATTGGGCCACGTCTTTGGCTTGCAGCTTGGCAAGTGCCGGGGTCAGGGCGCCCAAAGACACACCATTGAGTACAAATGCGCCAGCGGGGTAACCGGTGCTGTCGGGGTCGATGCGTCCACTGGTGACGCTGGCGGGCAAGGACTTGCTGGTGAGCGACTGACCGGCGTCGTTGTAAATCGGTTCTTGTTGCACATCGGCGCGGACACCGTAGAACACGGTCATGTCCTTGTAGCCGGTATTGCCTGACTTGTTCAGGTAGGTGTTGCTCAGTTGCGCGCCAGCGGCCATGCCTTTGGTCGAGAGCAAGGCTGCGGCTTCGAGCGATGTGCTGTTGATGGCGTTACCCAAAATTTGGCGGCCATCACGGGTCATGACCTGCAGTTGCTGGCCAGTTTGTGCGCTGTCTAAAAAGATGCTGACATCTTTCATGCCGTTGAGCACAGTGGCCACAGCCATGGCGGGACGCGAGGGATCGATGGTGATGGCGCGTCCGGCACTGGCGTTGTCGTTGTTCACCAAAATAGTTTGCAGATTGCCTGGGCCCCCAGTGGTGGTGCTGGTGGGGTCTTGGTAGTCCAGGCTGATCACGCCGCCACCGGTGTTGGTGGAGTTTTGAATGACCCGGAACTGCGCGGCAGCAGACACCTTCATCGGGTCTTCAAAAGCCACTGTCATGCCGCTCGCAGCGTGGCTGGCGGCGGGGTCGATCGAGAACAAGGGGCCACCAGGTTTGCCGTAACCGTCAATGCCCTGTGCATGGACCGCGTTGATTTCCTTCGTCAAGATGGAGGCTAAATTGTCCAATGCGCTGCGCGACGTGCCCAGCACCTGGTCTTGAAAGGTCAATAACCCCGACAGGCTGCCACTGGAGATACCCGTCAAGGTCGAGGCTTTGCCGTATTGGTCCAGGATCAGGTTGGTTTTGCCAGGAAACAGGGGGTCGCTGAAGGCGGAAATCAGTTTGCTGGTGTTGCCGACCACCACCACGTCTTGGCTGATAGAGGAGCCCAAACTCACGGTGGCGGTGCCGTTGACCGAAAAGGATGCGTTCACACGCGCGTAGGCTGACAGGTCTTTCAGGAGTTTGTCGCGCTGGTCCAGTAAGTCGGGCGGTTGGGCCGCTTCGGTTTGGGCTTTGGTGAGTTGTTTGTTGACGTTGGCCAGATTACCAAAAATGGTATTCATGTTGTTGACGTTGCTTTCGATGGCCTGGTCGGTCTCATTTTGGATCATGTCCATTTGAGATGACAGCTCGCCAAAGCGCGAGGTCAAACCCTGTGCATCCCGCACAAAGCTGGCCCGCAACACGGTGGAGGCGGGGTCAGATGACAGGTCACGCGCCGAGCTGAACAGTTGGTCCAACGCGGTTGTCAAACCCGTGGTCGGTCCGCCCATCACGTCAATCACGCGGTTGGCGTAGTTGACCATGGGTTCTTGACTGGCCAAGTCGGAGTTGCTGTTGCGCAGGTTGGCTTCGGTGAAGCCGTCGTATTGGCGTTTGACGCCGTTGACGATGACGCCGGTGCCCAAATAGATGTTGCCCAGCTTGCTGACCGGGTTGGCTCTGAGGTCAATTTCTTGACGCGAGTAACCCTCGGTGGCCACGTTGGCAATGTTGTTACTCACCGTGCCCAAGGCACGTTGGTAGGCCGCTACGGCATTGCCGGCAAGGGCAACCAGATCGCTCATGGCGTGCCTCCGTTAATCGATTTTTTGGGCGCTGTGAGCAACATCGCACCGTTCGGGCGCGGCAGGTCGTTCATTATTTTTTTGGCCGCCTGCAAAGGCAAGCCCAGTTGCACAGGGTTCAAGGCCATGCTGGGCTGGTCGCTGGTGTCGCGTGCTTTGAGGACGTCGGCTGTGGCGGGCGGGGTGCTGGCTTGGCGCGCTTCGAGGCTTTTGACCAGCATGTCGGCCAGGCCCATGCTGTTGCGCTTGGACAGTTGCACCGACACTTCTTTGTCGAACATCGACTCGAATTGGTCAGCGGTATTGGATTCGATCAGGTCGCTTTTCATCACCGATTCGCGCATGGACTTCATGGTCATTTGCAAGAACAGCGCTTCGAATTGTTGCGCGGTTTGACGCAGCGCACCCTTGGAGTCTGTGCGTGCTTGGCCCTTGAGTTGGCCAAGGCCCTCAAAGTCCAGGTACGAGCGGGAAACGGGTTGAGCGTCCATAAATTCTTAAATGATCACCAACTCGGCGCGCAGGCTGCCAGCGCTTTTGAGGGCTTCCAAAATCGCAATCAAGGAGGAAGGCGAGGCACCCACTTGGTTGACAGCGTCTACGATCTGGCGCAAATCAATGCCAGGCTGGAACAAGAACATGGGCTTGTTGGGCTCGGTGACTTTGATGTCGGCGTTTTGCACGGCGGCGGTTTGGCCATTCGAGAGCGGGCCGGGTTGTGAGACTTCGTTGGTCGCAGAAATGGCGACCGAGATGGTGCCGTGGCTGACCGCGGCGGCTGTGACTTTGACGTTGCGGCTGATCACCACCGTGCCAGTGCGTGAGTTGATGACCACGCGGGCGGGCGGTTCACCGGCTTGGACATCTAAGTTCTCGACCATGCTCATGAAGGCCACACGTTGGCTGAGGTTGGCGGGTGCTTGCAAGGTGATGGTCACGCCGTCCAGCGCACGGGCGACGTCATCGCCAAATTTAGTGTTGATCGCATTCACGATCGAGGTGGTGGTGGTGAAGTCGCCTTCACGCACGTTGAGCACAATGCGCTCGGATTTGTCAAACGGGTTGTCGACCACTTTTTCGACCATGGCTCCAGAAGGAATGCGTGCCGAGGTGGGCACGCCCACCGCCACTTTGGAGCCTGCAGCGGCGGCGTCAATGCCGGTGGCTGTTAAGGCGCCTTGGGCCAAGGCATAAATTTCGCCGTCCACACCGCGCAGGCTGGTCAACACCAGGTTGCCGCCGCGCAGGTTGCTGGCTTTGCCGATGGCAGACACGTTCACGTCAATTTTTTGGCCGGGCTTGGCAAAGCCGGGCAGCTCGGCGGTGACCATCACGGCGGCGACGTTTTTAATGTCGACCTTGCCGGTGCTGGAGCCAGTCTCAAAGTCAGACAAGGGGCCGTCGAGGTTGACACCCAAACGGGCCAGCAAGCTTTTCATGCTTTGGGCGGTGAAAGACACATCGGCGCCATCGCCCGTGCCTTGCAAGCCGACCACCAGGCCGTAGCCGATGAGTTGGTTGCTGCGCATGGCGGCGACTTCGGTCAGGTCTTTGATGCGGTCGGCATGGGCGGGCAGGCTGGCCATAAGCCAGGCGGCGAGTGTGATGAGCCAAAATTTCATGGTGTTCGTTTCAGGAAGTTCGGTTCAGGAAGTTTGGTTCAGTGACTTCAAAAAGGCCACAACTTCATCAGGGCACTGGTGCCCCAGCCGGCTTTGGCGGTGGAGGCCAAGTCGCCCGCGCCACGGTAAGAGATTTGCGCATTGGCCAAGCGGCGCGACTGCACTGTGTTGACCGCCGAGACGTCTTCGGGCCGGATGATGCCTGCGACTTGAATCGTCTCTGCACCTTCGGTCAGCGCCAATTGTTTTTCGCCGCGCAACACCAGGTTGCCGTTGGCCATGATGCTGACTACGCTGACAGCCACCGAGCCGGTCAAGCTGGCGTTCTGTCCGGCGGTGCCCTTGCCTTTGCTGGTCACAGTTGATCCGTCGAGTTTGAGGGCACCCAAAACGCCACCAAAAGGGCTGGCCAGCCGGGCTGCGGCTTTGGACTGCAAAGCGGGTGTGAGCACGTCGTTGGTGGTCTCGCGACTCAGGTCGGAGCCTTGCGTGCGTGACGCTTGGGTGGTTTCATTCAATAAGACGGTGATGACATCGCCGACTTGGAAATTGCGACCGCGACCAAACCAGCTGTCGCTTTGACGGCTGACATAAATGCCACCGGTAGACACGCGGGTGGTGTCTTTTTCGAGCGGAAACACGGGCTCGAAAGTGGGCGAGTGCGACAGCTTGGTTGGCTCGACCACAGCGCAACCGACCAAGGTCAGCGCAGCGAGCAATGCAAGTAATTTTTTCATGACCAGGGCTTACAAGTTGTTGTTAATGAACTTGAGCATGCCGTCGACCGCAGAGATGGCTTTGGAGTTGATCTCGTAGGCGCGTTGGGTCTCGATCATGTTGACCATTTCTTCGACCACGTTCACGTTCGATGCTTCCAGCGTGCCTTGCATCAAGGTGCCGGCGCCGGTCACGCCGGGCTGCAACACTTGCGGCAAGCCGCTGGCGGGCGTGTCTTTGAGCATGTTTTGGCCCATGGACTGCAAACCACCGGGGTTCACAAAACGGGCAATTTGCAACTGACCCAGAACCTGTGCGCCGCCGGCTGCCAGCTCAATGGAGACGGTACCGTCGCGGCCAAAGGTGACGCTCGAGGCGGTGTTGGGAATGACCAGCGCAGGTTGCAAGAGCAAGCCGCCCGAGGTGACCAACTGGCCAGTGTTAGAGAGTTTGAAGTTGCCGTCGCGGGTATAGGCCAAGCTGCCATCGGCTTGTGCAACTTGGAAATAGCCGTCTCCAGCAATGGCCACATCCAGCGGGTTTTGGGTGTTGACCATGTTGCCTTGGGCGTGCAGTTTTTCGGTGGCGACCACGCGCACACCGGTACCCAGCATCAGCCCAGTAGGCGCTTGGGTGTTGGCACCGGTTTGTCCGCCGGCTTGGCGGATGTTTTGGTACAGCAAATCTTCAAACACGGCGCGGTCACGCTTAAAGCCGGTGGTGTTGACGTTGGCCAAGTTGTTGGAGATGACGTTCATGCGCGTTTGCTGCGCATCCAGACCCGTCTTTGCTACCCACATTGCTGCATCCATTTTGGTGCTCCTGTTATCTTGTCTTTAAGGCGTTTAAGCCGGTTTCATCATGCTTGCGCCGGCTTCATCGGCGTCCTTGCTTTGCTTGATGACGTTCACTTGTTGTTCAAAACTGCGGCTTTGCTCCATCAGCTTGACCATCACTGAGAGCGCATTGACGTTGCTGCTTTCGAGTGTTTGGTTGGTCAGGCTGGGCAGGGGGTCAGTGGCCACAACGGCTATGTCGGTGCCGGGCGGTTGGCCGGCCACTTTGAACAAACCATCAGGGCGACGGTCCAAAGGTGTTTTGCCTGCGTCCCGCATCAAAATGCGATCAATCAGAACCGGTACGGCCGGGCCGGCTTGGGCCGGGTTGATGGCATACACGGAGCCATCGTCGTTGATGCTGACTTTGAAGCCCGGCGGCACGGTGATCGGTCCACCCGCTTCGCCGCGCACCAAATGGCCTGCGCCGTTTTCGAGGGTGCCTGTCGCGCCCAGCTTCAAGTCGCCTCGGCGGGTAAAGGCCAGTACGCCGTCGGCCCCCGTGACGCCCATGACAGATTTGCCGTTCAGGGCAATGTCCAGGTCGTTGCCGGTGGTCATCATGGTGCCGGGCTGGAGGTTGATGTTGTCTGTGACTTGGGCTTGCGGTTGAATGCGGGTGGCAAAACCGGGGCCATTGGCCTTGATGGGGGTCATGGCCGCATCAAAGCTGCGCTTGAAGCCGGGCGTGGAGACGTTGGCCAACTCGTTGGTCGTCATCTGACGGGCAAGACGCTGCTCGTTGATGTTGGCCACCGCGTTGTAGGCTAAACGGTCCATGTCAGGCTCCTCAACTCAGGGTTTAAGAACGCAAGTTAATGATCGCCGACGTCATGGTGGTCGAGGTCTCGATCGCCTTGGCGTTGGCCTGGAAGTTACGTTGCGCGGTGATCAAGTCGACCAGCTCTTGCGTCAAGTCCACGTTGGCGCGTTCTGTCGCACCGGCGCGCAAGGTACCGAAACCGGCAGATCCCGCGTTACCCAGTGTGGCCTTGCCCGAAGCCGCTGAGGCTAAGAAGGTCGAGTCACCCATCTGACGCAAACCCACCGGGCTGGAGAAGTTGGCCAACAAGATTTTGGCCAAGGACTTTTGCGTACCGTTGGAGAATGAGGCAGAAACCAAGCCATCGTTGCCAATGGTCACACCGACCAAGTCACCTTCTGGCGCGCCATCTTGCGACTGCGACAACACCGCAAACGGTGAGGTGTACTGTGTGGAGGCCGAGTAGTTGACGTTGATCGTCAAAACACCCTTACCACCCGCGAGGTACACGGGCTCCAATTGGGTACCCTGCACAGGCGAAACCAACTTACCACCGGTACTGAAGGTCAATTCGCCTTTGCTCAGGTAAACAGGTGACCACGCTGGGAGGTTGACGAAGCCGTCACCGCTGGTGGTTTCAAGGCCTTGTCCGTCGATGTATTTGGGCTGCGATACGCCAGCCACAATGTCAGTGTGTTGGGTGGGTTTGATCCAGGTGGAGTCGGCGCCACGGGCGGCTTCCACTTGGTCCAGGCCCCAGTCGGCGCTGCCGGAAATTTTCATGAACGAGTTGTTGCCCGAGGTACCCGAGGTGAAAGTGAATCGCTTGTTGATGTCGTCATAAGCGACCTTGGCACCGCTGACAGTCAGTGGTGCGCCCGACTCGGTGTTGGCGCCCAAGGCGTTGATGCCTTTTTGCAGTTCGGCCTTGAACAGGTCGAGCGAGTAGCTGGCACTGACAGGAATCACCACCGTGCCCTTGACCCCATCGACCGTGACAATGAATTTGTTGTTGGTCTCATCTACCGCAAAGTTGTTGGAAATGTTTTTCAGCGGTGTTGTGCCCAATGCAGACGCCGCCATAGAGACCGTGCCGCGCAGGGCCACAGTGGAGGTGGCGACATAGTTGTTGGGGATGTCTGTGGCAGCGGCGTCTGCCGTGAGGCCAAACATTTGCGCGCCCATGGAGTTGGCCACCACCCCTGTCACGGCGATGCTGGAGGTGTCACCGGTGGTGCCCGATTTCAAGTTGAACACTTTGTTCACCGAGTCGTACGTCATGGACATGCCAAAGCGTTGGTCCTCTAAGGGACGAATGGCCAGCCCGTTGGGGATGACTTTGGCGTCGTAATGTCCTGTCGCAGTGTCCAAGGTCACGGTGGTTGGGGTCAGTTTGAAGACGTCGTTTTTCAGTTGCCCAGGATCTGTCTTCAACTTGATGGTGTTGCCCGAGTCTGTGAATTTGAAACTCGAACTCCCGTAGTCGTATTGGACCGAGATAGGGCTGGTGACGGTCGTGATGGGGTTGGCTTGAATAAAGGTTTTCACCGCTGCAGACACCGCTACTGTTGATGGCGCAACCGCGGTCGTAGGCAGTGCCCCAACTGCTGTTGATACCGCAGTTGCAACGCTTGCGTCTTTGTCAGCCTGGGTGGTGAGGGCTGCATAAGCCGTTGATGCTTTGGTAGTGGCTGTCGCTGTGATGGTGGCGTCGCGGGCAGCCAAATAATCGGCATAGGTGGGAATATTGACGAGTGCGGCTGTGACGAGAGCGTCTTTTGCGGTTTGAGTGCTTGCTGCGGTGTAGGTAGCTGAAGCCACGGTGGCGGTTGTGACAGCGTTTTTCGTCGCTGTGTAATATTCGCCGTAGTTCACTTGGCTTTGAATTTCGGCCTGCATTTGATTGATGGTGATTTGCTTGGGGTTGCTCGGTAAACCGTTCACGCCAGGCGTCAACTTGATGTCAAAATAGTTGTCGGTGACGGTCACCACGCCGGTGGAAGCATCCGTTCTGCTGGTGGCCAAACGGCTGTTGGCCATTTGGAATTTTTGGCTGTTCACATCGGTCAAATCAAAGTAGCAGCCGCTGCCAAATTTTTGGTTCAATTGGGCAGTGACCTGTGATGCAATCATTGAACCGGTCACTTTGGCGTCGGTATTGGCCAGATAACTCAAATCCAAGTTGACTGCCTCTTTCGAGCCGTCAACTTTCACTTGGAAAAGGCTGGCGAGGTTGGTTTTGATGCTGTCGTTGGTAGAGGCCGCATTGAGCGTCTTGAAGTTGACGCCGTTGCTGAAGTCAAACTGTGTGACCGGTGTACCGGAAATAACGGATGGTGTAGAAGAGCGTTTATCGGTCAGGTCATTCAGTGAGAACAGCTGTGTTTTAGCGGTTGTCAATTCGTCTTTGACCTCGCTGTAGGATCTCAATTCACCGTATTGGTTGACGTACCTTTTTTGGCCGTTGCTGTCAGTGGCTTGCTGCAGCGAGGCGTTCACCCGGTCTTCACCCACATACACTTGGGTTTGCCAAGTGTTGGTGGGGCTGGTGGAGTCGGCGTTTTTGGTCTTGACGTAATACACCGTGGCCAGGTAGCCGTTACCACCGGCGTCATACACCGTGAAGGCCGTGCTTTTGTTGTAGGTGGCCGGGTTGGCGCGGTTGAACGCTGCGGTGATCACACTCGCGTCTGCCGGGAAGTTCAAGCCCAATGAAACCAAAGAGGTTTGCTTGGCTTCGCCAGACGTCTTTTGCGGGATGGTCAAGACCACGCGGTCGTTGACGTTGGCGCTACCGGTCGAGTCCACCGTTGCCGCCATGAGCCGTTGCCCTGCCGAGTTCACCACGTTGTACTGTTCGTTCAGCAAAAAAGAGCCGTTACGGGTGAAGGTTTCTTGCAAGCCGTCGGCCGATCGCATGGGGAAGAAACCGTCACCGGTGACCGCCAAGTCCAGCGCGTTGGACGAGAAAGAAATGTTACCTTGGCTGAATTCCTGGCTCACCTGCTTCAAGGACACGCCCTGACCGACGGTGGACGACGCTTTTTGCAAGGGTGAGGTGGCGAAAATGTCGCCGAAGTCGGCCCGTGAGCGCTTGAAGCCCGTGGTACCCACGTTGGAGATGTTGTTTGATGTCACGCCCAACATGGCGGTGGCCGCGTTCAGGCCGGTGAGGGAGGTATAGAAAGACATGCGGTATGGCTCCTGGTATCGCTAAAAGTGAATGGGGGTTTAGCCGTCGATGCGGGTCACGTCGGCCAGCTTGATGGTTTTGCCACCTAAAATTTGCAGCACCACTGTTTTGTCCGCCGCTTGGCTGACGCCCACGACCGAGGCCATGGTGCTGACAGTGGGGGTGGTGGTTTTGCCTTGGCTGACCGCCGTGGCTTTGAATTGGTAGACGCCATCAGGCAAGGGGTTGCCGGCATCGTCGCCGCCATTCCAGGCCCATTTAAGGTCGCCTACGGTTTGCGAGCCCAGCACCTGGGTGTTGACCAAGATGCCTTTGTCGTTGAACACTTGAAACTTCACGCCTTCAGCGCCTGTGGGTAAATTGACAATGCCTTCGACGGGCATGCCGGCTGTCAACTGGGCGGGGCCGTTCGCGACAGAGACTTTTTTGCCAATCAAGTTGGCGCTGGTTGTGATTTGCTGACCAGACTGGCTGGACACAAAATTATCGAGGCTGCCGGCCATGCCGGTGGTGGCTTCGAGTTGCGAGAACTGCGCCAGTTGGGCCACGAAGGCTTCGTTTTTGACAGGGTCCAAAGGGTCCTGGTTTTTCAGCTGCGTGGTAAAGAGGGTCAAAAAATCTTTTTGACCCATACCGGACTGCCCACTTTTGGCAGTCAAGGCATCGTTGGCCTCTTGCGCGGTGGTTTTGATGCCGGAGGGGACCGCGCTGCTCCAGTTCGGGTTGGTGGCGGAGGTCACGGCCTTCGCCGCGTTGAGCATGTTCAGATTGGCCATGGTGTTCCTGATTTAGCTCTTGATGATGTCGAGGGTGCGCATCATCAGTTGTCGGGCGGTGTTGATCACCTCGACGTTGTTTTGGTAGGAGCGATTGGCGGCCATCATTTCGACCATTTCGCTCATTTCGTTGACGTTGGAGAGGTACACGTAGCCGTCTTTGTCCGCCATAGGATTGCCGGGGTCGTGCATCTTTTTGATCGGGGCGGGGTCGTCTGAGATGGTGGTCACTTGGACACCGCCTTTGTTGTTGTCTTGGCCGTTCAGCTGGTCTTCCAAAATGGCCTTGAAGACGGCCCGTTTGCCGCGAAAGGCTTCTGCGTCGGAGCTGGCAACAGTGCCCGCGTTGGCCATGTTCGAGGCGATGGTGTTCATGCGCACGGTTTGCGCATTGAGTGCCGAGCCGCCGATGCCAAAAATAGTGTCGAGTGCCATGTTCAGTCTCCGCGCAGGGCTTTGCGCAAGCCGCCGATTTTGTCTTGCAGGAAGTTGACGGTGGCTTGGTATTCGGCCGCCGCTTTACCGTATTGCGCTTGCTCTACGTTCAATTCAACCGTGTTGCCGTCGAAGGCGACGTTGAAGGGGGTGCGGTACATCATGCCGTCTGCGCTTTCATCCACGGCCAAAGCCATGTGTTTGCCATGGGTGGTTTTCATGCTGTCTTCCAAAGTGTTTTTGAACACTTTCTTGAAATCAACATCGCGTGCTTTGAAGTTCGGTGTGTCGGCGTTGGCAATGTTTTGTGCAAGCACTTCTACGCGCTGGCTGCGTGCCGTCAATGACTGAGCGTGGGTGCTCAAGGCTGTATCAAAAAGACTCATCGCTAATCACCTCCATGTGGGTTGTGCAGGGTTTTCACATTGCCGGTTTATCGACACTTGGCACACTCAAGTTATGCCTTAACAGGTCGATTGCAAAACCCGTGCCATGCTGAAGTGATTGCTTGTGGCCTTGCATGGATCAAAGATGCCATGCAGGCCGGTCATCTGAGCGGCAAACTGTGTGCGGTGGCAAGGTGTTGCCGCCGGTGTTGCCGCTTGGCTTTCAGCGTTGAAATGTCTGTTCGGTATCCGAGGCTGCGTAGCTGGCCACTTGCTGCGCTTGGCTGAAGTTGCCTGAAGAGGTGTTGCTTGAAACCGGGCTGCTTAGAACCGGGCTGCTTGAAACCGTGCTGCTCGATGGGGGCGCAGCCGTTGGTGTTTGCGCGCGTTCGTCCGTTGCTTTGGTTTTTCCGCGGTCAATGCCCAGAACACGTTGGGCGTTTTGCATCAAGCCGCGCACAAGGGATTGGCGGGTGATGGCGGGTGAGCTTGATTTGTCTCCATACAATGCGCCTGCTTGCGCACCGGGGATGCCTAAGGGCACATCTGGACGTGTTTCGCTGCGGGCGGCTGGCTGCAAAACAGACAAATACAAATCGTCCAGCGGCACTGTGCCTTGTTGTTTTTTGAGTCCTGATTTATCGAAGTAGGTGTCGGCCAAGTGCAGTTGCTGATAAACGCTCAAACCCAGGATGGATTTGGGATTGTCGCCCATGCCTACGGCTGCCGCACCGCGTGCGGGACCGTCACAAAATTGAATGATGCCGTGACAACGCTGGTTGGTGGCCTTGGGGTTCAAACCGTCGCTTTCCATCAAGGAAATGCGGGCAAAGTCGTCGGGTGCAAAGCCGTGTTTGGAGGCCATTTGCACAACCTTTTGGTACACGGCTTGTTTTTCATTGGCCGGTATAAAACCCTTGTCGACGGCGCGCGCCAATGTTTTATCCAGTACAGGGTGGGCTGTGCCCAAAACAACGGCGCCTGTTGGTGCTGTTTTGCTGGCGTTGGCGTTGGCGTTGGCGTTGCGGCTGTATGTGCCGGCGTTGTTGTTAGGTGCTGAAGCGTATTGATTGAGCGCGGCTTTGGCCGATAACACTGCGGCGGTAGCCTGTGGTTTTTCTGGCACTCGGGCGGCTTGGGTGGCGGGCGCTGTGGTGGTGGGTGCTGTGTTGGCGGGCGCTGCGGTGGCGGGTGTTGAGGTGGCGGCAGTTGTCACCTTGGCGGGCGCGTTGGGGCCGAACTCTTTCCACTGCGAGTGCATGCTGGACAGGTTGAGTTGTTGGCCAGGGAAAATCCGGTTGGCATTGGACACCCCGTTTTGCGTGGCCAGGGTTTGCGCCCAGCGCATCGCTTGGGAGTCGGTCAGGCGCAGGCCTTGGCTTTGGGCTTGCTGCTTGACAATGTTGACCAGGTTGTCGCCTGATTTGACTGTGCGCAGAGATTGCACCTCGCCCATGGCTTGTTTAAAGCCTGTTGAGGACGGCTCGGCTGGATTGTCTGTCGCCCCTTGGGTGGACTCGTAAGTCTGCAGCGGGGTGGTCTGTGGAAGGGTGTCGTCTAAGCGCATGGCATTTTTTTTGCTTGTTAAAAGAATGATCACTTTATGTGTTAGAACTTCAACACTTACCAAAACCAAGCAAATGTTGTGCCTGGCTTGGGTGCTGGCGGGCCTGTTGCCTGCAACATGGGCCGCTGCGCCGGCGCCTCAAGTTATGCCGTTTGGTGACGATAAAGGAGTGCAAGTCAAAGATGCTTCTCCACTCGAGAAAATGCATTCTCAAGTTCGCAATTGGATGGCCGAGGCGAATGGCGGATCTCCTGATCAGGTGCAAATTGCGCCGATTGACAGTCGCTTACAGGTGTTGCCGTGCGAGCGGCCGTTGTGGCTAGACCATCCTTTTGCGTCTAAAGAGACGGTGCGCGTGCGATGCCCTTCGGTGGCTGGGACCGTGGCCCAAAACGCCAATGCGGTGCCGGTGTGGCAGTTGTATTTGCGGATTGTGTCGGCGCTGCCCGCGGTGGCACCGGCAAAGGTGCCAGCACCAGTGCCCGTACCCGTTCCAGCGCCAGCACGATCTGGCGCTGTGGCGAGTGCCAACCCTGGGAAAATGGTGGTGGCCAAGCAGTTGTTGCAACGTGGAACGGTTTTGACCGCGGACATGGTGCAGGAGGTGGACGCCAAGCTTTTGCCGAGTGGTCAGGTGGATACAACGCATTTGACCTCGGTCAAAGATGTCTCCATGGCCGAGTTGGTCAGGGATGTTCCGGCGGGTTCGCCCTTGCGGGCGCATGATATTCGGCGGGCTGTTCTTGTGAAAATGGGTCAACAAGTACTCATGACCGTGGGAAATGGGAACGATTTTCAGATCCGGGTGCGGGTCGAAGCGCTGCAAGATGGGCGGATGGGGGACCAGGTCAAGCTGAAAAATGCCGAGTCCGGCAAGTCCCTTTCAGGCTTGGTGACCGGTCCGAATGCGGTCAAAGGCTTGTAGTGAAAAAAATAATACAAAATAAATTCAAGTTTTGTTCGATACCGCCGATACCAAGAGTGTGAAAAGTTAATATCAAGTAAGCGCCGCGAGTTCGGCGCAAGTGCAGAAAGCGAGTATTCCCATGACCGATGGAATTTACAACAACGTCAAGCGCCCAGGCCCTGGTGGTGCTGGGGTGAACAATGCCAGCAACGCTAAAAAGAGCGTCGCCAGTGAATCTTCTTCGCCCCCGGATGTGGCTGCCTCGTCTAAAAAAGCTGCTCCCAAGGGGGTTGATGAGGTTCAGCTTTCCAATGTGGACAAGCTCATGGCACAAGAACCTGCTTTTGACCGTGCCAAGGTGGATGCGATCAAACTGGCCATCCAAAACGGTCAGTATCCTTTGAATGCCCGGCATATTGCCGAGAGCTTTCATGCCATCGAGCAGATGATCAGCGATTAAGCGCAGAGTGAGTGACGCCAGCAACTTGCGTACTGAGACGGCGGTGACGCCGGACTTGGCTACGCCGGTGGCTGAACAGTTGAAGCACATGTTGGTCTTGGAGTTTGAAGCACTGAAAGAACAGGATTTGGATCGTTTTGAGCATTTACAGTTGGCTAAAACTGATTTGCTCAGCGAGATGGCACGCTTGTGCCCCGACAGTGAGGCCTTGGAAGCCAACCCCGCTTGGCAAGATCTCAGAGAAATTTTGTTGGATTGCAGAGACATGCACCGACGCAACGCCTTGCTGATCGAGCGCAAACTCGACGGTATCCGAGGTGCTTTGCGCAGTTTGAGTGTTGGCCACGCCAGCAGCCCTGTGGAGGTCTATGACCGCCTGGGCAAGATGTCCCGCTTCTCCAAGGGCCGGGGTTACCAAGAGGTTTAATTCTTTTCGTCTCCAGGGCGCATGCCCTTGAGCCAATACACCCAAGACAATATGACCGCCACCGCCGTGTAGAGTTCAGGCGGGATTTCCTGGTCCACATTCAAGCAGCTGAGCAAGGCCAGCAGTTGCGGATCTTCGGTCACAAACACCCCTTGACGTTGCGCTTCTGCGAGCATTTGCAGGGCCAGCTCGTCCTCGCCCTTGGCGGTCACCACCGGAACGGTGTTGCGGCCATAGGCCAGGGTGATGGCTTGACGGTGGTAGTCGCTCATGGGGTACTCACAAGGCAGTTACAGGGCAGTCATGGGGCAAGTCACGCGGCACTCAGGCCGACATGTCCAAAACCAAGCCGCGTCCTGTGGGGACAAAGTCGGCCGGCGATTCGGGGCGTGCACCGTGCACGATCTTGAAGCTGCGCATGTTCAAGCCCGCCCCTTGAAGTTGGCTGCCCAGTTCGCTGGCGCGCATACGGGCGGCTCTGGCGACATCGCTTTTCTCGGCCCACATGGTCAGGTCTATGTGTTGACTGCCTTCAATTTGCGTTTTGAGCCAAACGGGGCCAAAAATGTCGCTGCGTGAGTGGACATTCACGGTGAGCAAAGGCAGTTGATCTGGACCACGGGGTTCTTTGCGAAACACCAGTTCCACCGGGTTGGCATCGACAAAGGGCAAGGTCATGCGAAACAAAACGTCGCCCTGGGCTTGGGCTTGCACCGCTTGCACTTGGGCGGACTCCAACTCATCGACTGCATGCTGTATTTGGGTGAAGGTGGCCGATTCTGAGGGGAAGTCTGTCGATTTGTCGAGCGTTGCCAAGGGGTCAAAATTGGTGTCCGACGCGTTCCGCTGGACCCCAGCGATGGCGCTTTTGTCGGGGTTTTGCATGGCTTGAATGACACGCCGCAAAAACTGCTTGGGGTCAGATTGGCTGGTGGCCAGACCCCGGGCCAACCAAACTTCGGCGCCCACGGCGCTGGCCAGTGCATTCGAGATGGCTTGCGGACTGAGTTGTGCCATCGACAGTTGCATGCCCCGCCATTGGGACTGCAGGTCAGGCCGGGCCAAGGTTTGGAGCAGGCCGTCCAAGGTGCCAGGCTTAAAAAGCTGAGAGACATCGGAGGTGCCAGGGGGGCGGAAAAGCAAATTGGCCGTGCGCGAATAGACCGCCGGCATGACCGCCGCGGGGGGGCTGGCCACTGACGAGACGGAGGCCGAGGTGGGCATGGACAATGGCGCCACGGCCTGCATGCCTTGTGTGCCTTGTGTGCCCGGTGTAGGGGGCGCCGTGGTGGATTGCAGGGCCCAGCCGCCTTGCGGGGTTTGCACCACTTTCAACCAGAGGGTGGGCGCCATCTGACCCAGGATGGCTGGGGGCGCATTGATGACCCGGCCTTTGTAGATGAGTTCGGTTTGGCCCCCAGTCAAGCGAAATGCGGCTTGAATGATCTGGCCTTCTCGCAGATTCAAGTCCTTGGCGACCGGGGTGGCAATCGCGAGTAAGGGACCCTCTAAATTGTTGAGAGTTGCTACACGTCCAGGCAAGCCGAGCGCGTCGGCGCCGATGATCAAGGGTACCGGATCCAGTTCCGGCGCGATGAAGGATCGCCGGCGCTGTAGCCGCTCCGTGCTGTGATCTCTGTGCTGGGGGGGGCAAAAGGCGCCAGGGTACTGCGCACCAGTTGCGCATGGTCAGGCACCGTGATGATGGTGCCGGTTTTGAACTTTTGGCCTGGCTTGCCGGTGACTGTTTTGGGGTTCGTATCGGCCAGTGCTTGACGCAAGAGTGCCGGGTTCAGGGGGCTGCCGGGCATGGCATTTTGCAGCAGACGCTCCACGTTGTCACCGGCCTTGGTGGTGTAGACGACAGGTGCTGGTGCTGCCGGTGCTGCCGTTGCAGCAGGCTCGGCATCTGCCGCCCAAGCCGTGCTGGCCAAGCTGCAAAGCACCAAAAACAGGGTGCGTTGCAGGTCGAATTTTAAAAAAGAGGGTGTGTGTTTCATGACTTGAGGTCCGATTTTACGGGGCAGCGGGTCAACGGGTCAACGGGTTAGCGACTCTGCAGGCCAAGCGCGCCAATGAGATTGTACGGCTTGGGCAGGACCGGCCAGTACGCTCAGACGAGAATGGTGAAGGCTGACCTCGATCACTTTGGCCAACAGCATGGTGCTCGATTGTTTGTCCACCAGACGTGAGGGAAAAGACTGAGGATCGGCCAGTAGCCATTCGTCGCCTTTGCGTACGCCAGCCAATTCACCAGCGTTGATTTGCAAGCTTTGAGCGCGAAGGTCTGTTATTTTGGGTTGTACCGTATCGCAGCCCAGCCAAGGGGTCAAACGCTCAGACCACTGCCCCCACAGTGATTCCAACTGGGCAATCCCTTGAGGGTCCAGGGTCAGGCTTGACCACTCGGGTTGACTCAGTGGCAAAGCCATTTGATGGGCCGCTTGAAACTGAGCGCCTTGACCGTCCGATGCGGTGAGGGTCAAAGTCATGGTCATGTTCATGTGGTGCGCCCGCAAACCGGCCAGCTTTTCCCACGCCAGCAAGGGAGCAGGCTCGGCGCCAATGCGCAAGTTGGCTGTCCAGGGCAGTTGGTCGGGGCCATTGCGGGTCAAGGCCTGCTCATAGCCGCTGGGCTTGGAGCCTACCGACATGACGGGGTTGACGTTGGCACGGTCCAGCATGCGCCAATTGGGGTCTGTTGCCGCCAACCATTGCGCTGCAATTTGTTGCCGAACCAAGCGCTGAATGGCGTTGGATGTACCGGGCTCGAAAGTGGTGGTTAATCCGATGACATGACGCAATGCACCTGAAGTGCCTTGCGTGCAAGAGACGTTATGACTGGATTTGTCGTCCAGTGCGCGTGCCAAATCCTGGGGCGGGGCCGCAGCATCGAGCTGCGCCTTGGCTTGTCCTGCGCTGTCGCGCGAATAGGAGAGCACTCGAACACCACGCACTTCCATGCCAGAGCGAAAGCTGCTGCTGTCATGTAACTGCCCTTGGGCATCCAACCACAAAGTCGTTTTAACCCGGGTGGCACCTTGCAAAGCGGTTTCAACCAAACTGTGCCTGATGGCATCGAGCCGTTCCTGGGCTGTCAAAACAGGGGCAGGCGGTGCATTTTGTGCACCCGCCCCACCGACTTGAACAGCAATGCACAGCGCAAGGCTCAAAGACTTCAGGGCTTTCATGTGCACAGTCCTGCGTGAACTCAAATCAACGGCCACGCGCCGTGAGTTGGCCCAAATACAGCGTACGCAAGTCTTGCACCACGGTTTTGTCGAGGGACAAAGTGGTTTCGTAAGTGTCGTCACCCACGGGGGCGATGCTGACCAAAATGGCACCATAGATCACGCCTTCCACTTTGGCGCGGAAACTGTCGCTGGTCACAGTCATGTCGGCCACGGTGGAGGAAGCGTCAAGTTGCAGACCGTAGACCTGTTCGGTCAAGGCGCGGTAGGCGTCCAACTTGGAGGCGCGGATGGCCATTAGACGTTGTTGCCCCGCATTGCGGTGATTTTGCACGCTCACCACGGCATAGCCGGTGGCGGTCAAGGTCTCGCGTTTTTCGACCAAAGGTGCCAACATGTTGGCAGGCTCTGGGGGTTTGATTGTTGCCACGTTGATCGATTTGCAACCCGTCAAAACGATGAGTCCGGCCATCAGGCCTGCAGTCAAAATTCGGTTCATGTTATTTCCTTTACAGCCAGGACGCCAAGTCCTACACCCTTTGATTCGACTCGAAAGGGGTGAACTTGAGGGATTTGATCATGACTTATTTACATTTTTACGGGGTGTTGTCGCAATGCAACGGGCACTTTTGATGAAATTTAATTATTGTCAATTTTGTTGATTTATGTTTAAATATTTATCAATACACAAATGTATCGATAAATTTGACGAAATAGCCTTCTTGTTTTTCATGTCCAAATCATCTCGCATTACATCGTTCAAAGGTGCCAGTGAAGCGGCGCAATCCATACGGGATTTGATCTCGCGGGTTGCCAACTCCACGGCCACCGTCCTCATCACTGGGGAAAGCGGTACCGGCAAAGAGCTGGTGGCGCGAGCGTTGCATGACGAGTCGAATCGCGCGGGGGCCAATTTTGTGCCCATCAATTGCACGGCGATTCCCAAAGAATTGATTGAGAGTGAACTCTTCGGGCACCGCAAGGGGGCCTTTACCGGTGCGATGAATGACCGCATTGGCCGATTTGAGTTGGCCCATGGCGGGACGATCTTTTTGGATGAGATCGGCGATTTGTCGATGGACATGCAAGTCAAACTCTTGCGTGTTTTGCAAGAGCGTACGGTCGATCCCGTTGGCGGACATAAGCCTGTGCATGTGGATGTGCGTGTGGTTGCGGCCACACATTGCGACCTGGAGGCTCAAATTGTGGCCGGGCGCTTCCGCGAAGATTTGTATTACCGACTGAACGTCCTGCCGCTGCAAACGCCCGCACTGAGACAGCGTCCTGAGGATGTGCCTGAATTGCTGACCCACTTTTCGCGCAACTCCATCCAAAATGGGGCGCAGCCGATCAGCTTTACCGATGATTTTTTGGACGCACTCCAAGCCTACACATGGCCAGGCAATGTGCGCGAGTTGTCTAATTTGGTCGACCGTTTCAGCACTTTTTTTGCGGGTCAGCATTTGAGTTTGGGTAACGTACCCGCTGATTTATTGCCCAAGGGCTTGGCCAAGTTGCAAGCTGAGCGATGCGCATACCCTGCAACTTCGCTCAAACGTGTGGTACCCAAGCCGCCCAAAGTGACTTCGATTTACAGCGCTGTCAAGTCCAGTTTGTTGGATGAGCTGGAAGACAATCCGGTGGAGGACATCATCATGCTTGCGCAGGGTATGTCTTGTTTGCCGGCTGAAGGCTTGTCACTGAAAGACCGCTTGGCGGACATTGAGCGCGACTTGATCATTCAGGCCTTGGCACGCACCAACGGCAATGTCTCGCAGACTGCGCGCATGCTCAATTTGCAGCGCACGACCTTGATTGAAAAACTCAACAAATACGATTTACGCCAAGGCGTGTTGAACGTTTCTTCAGGTTAAATGTTTGGCCCTTTGAGGCCAAACTGATTTCTTTTATTTGTCAGCTGGCTTAGCCTGCGCGCCCAAAACGTTGGGTGAAACCGCGGGCGCATCGTTGGCAGATGGCCTGGGGTACTGAACCATTTTTTCTCTTTGCCGTTGAGCAGCCACAACCGCTGCGGCGGCGGCGCTTTCGGCGGCTTGGCGATCACGCTGCTGTTTGGCCATGGTTTCCATTTCGCGGCGCAGTCCACCGGCATCACCCACAGAGCCTTGTAAACCTTGTATTTGGGTGGCAATGGATTTGAGCGCAACGGCTTGCGCTTGCAGACGACCGTCCAAGCTTTGCACTTGTCTGGCCATGCCGGGGTCCACGGGGGCGGCTTTGGCGACTGCTTTTTCAGGGGGTTTTTCGGCTGCTTTTTCGGCCATGACTTGGGCCGATTTGGCCATTTCATCCAATCGAACGTCCATCTTGGCTTGCGCAGTGGCGATGCCTTCTTGCTTACCGACCAACTCTTGCAATGCCTCGTTAACCGAGCCCACCAGTTCCAAGGAATTGTCCAGTTCGCCAATGCGTTTGCCAACCACCGTGACCATCGAATCGAGTTGCTTGACGCGTCCTTGCAGACTCATCGCCATGGTGCCGAAAACAGCCGCAGCAATCAGCATCAAGCCCCCTCCAATGCCCATCAGCATCAGGACTTGCTTTTGCTGCTTGGCCATGTCAATGCCCAGTTGTTGAGTCACTGTGCGCAAATCGGTGGTGGCGGTGGTGGCCAAGAGCGCAGCCCGGTTGGCCAGATCGCCCGAGTCCATGACGGTGCGTTTGATGTCTTCAAGCTCGGAGTCTCCTGAAGAGGCGTCGTCTTGCGTAGGGGCGGTGTGTTCGGTCATGATGGTCTGTCCGGTTGTGGCTCAATGGCCTTTGGATGGTTTTGTCTCTTCTTTGCCTTTGCCTTTGGCTTTGGCCGCAGGCGCTGACTCCACTATCGGCGCGAAGAGCGGTTTTTCAAGGGCTTCAATTTGGGTGCGTATTTTTTCGTTGGCCATTTTCAATTTCACAACCCGCGCGGGGAAGTTCATCTCTTCCATGAACACCGGCGCAACAGGCTCTAGGGGTGCGAAGTCTGTCTCAAGCGTGGGCTCGACAGCGCTCACTGAGTCGGGTTCTTGAAAGTCCTCAGTCTCCGGGGGCGCTGCAAGAGACGTGTCTTGTTCTGTGTCCAGCGAGGGCGACTCACCCATCAACATTTCAAACGGTTCAGGCGGTGCTAAGTTGGGGTCGATGTCTTCCTCAGCCGCTTGCTGCAGAACTTCGGGCGGCTCAGACGCTGTGCTCTCGCCAAAAGGCGCTCTGTTGGTTTCTGTGACTTCTTCAGCCGCTTGCTGCAGGACATCGGCTGGCTCTGGTGTAGCGTCTGGAGAAAGTCCAAGCGGCTCAGACGCTGTGCTCTCGCCAAACGGCGCTATGTTGGTTTCTCTGGCTTGGTCAGCCGCTTGCTGCAGAACATCGTGCGACTCGGATGTAGCGTCTTGAGCAAGCCCAAGCGGCTCAAACACTGTGCTTTCACCCAACTGCGTTATGTTGGTTTCTCTGGCTTGCTCAGCCGCTTGGTGCAGAACATCGTGCGACTCGGATGTAGCCTCTGAAGCAAATCCAAGCGACTCAGCCACCCTGCTCTTGTCAAAAGTCGCTAGGTTGGTTTCTATGGCTTGCTCAGCCGCTTGGTGCAGGACATCGTTCGATTCGGATGTGGTGTCCGGCGCAAGTCCAAGCGACTCAGACAGTGTGCTCTCACCAAACTGCGCTAGGTTGGTTTCTATGGCTTGCTCAGCCGCTTGGTGCAGGACATCGGGTGGCTCGGATGTGGCGTCTGGCGCAAGTCCAAACGCCTCAGGCAGTTTGCTTACACTGACGCCATCAGATATTGAGATGATTTCTTCTGCCACGTCCGTTTTCACTTCGGCGCGCCGAATTTGAGGCTGCATGGGGTTGGCCGTTTTGTGTACGGCCGTATGACTTCCCTCCGCCAGATGGACTTCGTGGGGCGTTAGGCTTGAAAAGATTTCGGGTTCTTTATTCATTGGCGAGCCTCCTTGGGTTTTTCAGCGGTGGTGTTGGTGCGAGGGCTGAGCCGCTCGGCCAATGTGTCGGATGTGATGGGGTAAGCAAAGCGAGGCGTTTTGGACTGACGCGTCATGTCCATGGCTTCTGCTCTTGATTTATAGGGGCCCGACACCAAGACAAATTGCGCCAATTTTTCACCCGGTTTGTAGGTGGCCACAATATGCCCGTTTTTCAGATTGGCATGGCTTTGCTGCCAATTGAGAACGTTATTGAAAACGGGCAGGCCATAGTGACGAACCAAATAAGTGCCTACCGGTAATTGCTTCAGCCACGCTTGACCCGCGGCAGCCTCGTTGGGGAGTTCGTCAACGAGATCGGCCGCTTGTGATTTTGGGGGTTCAAGCTTGGGTTCGGCTGCCTTTTCGGAAATCTTGGCTGTTTTTGTCGTGTCGCTGGTTTTGCCTTTGCCTGTCGGGGTGGGGCTCTTTTTCTCTGGCACGTCCTGCACCACCTCTGGCTGCGCGGAGGGGTAGAGGAGCCTGAAAGATTCAGGGTGCTGCCAAGCCACCATGCCGGCCGAAAAGACAAGCAGGCCTGCGACCGAAGCGGTCCATTTCAGCCGGTTCCAATTCGGGACCTTGACAGCGCTGCTGAATTTGATTTTGGCAAAAGGGTTTTTAAAAACACTGCTTTGGGGGGGGCTTTGAAAGACCGAAGGGGATGTGGAGTTACTCAAACGGTTGAGTAAAGCGCGCACGGCCTTGAGTTGGGCTGTTCCTTTGGCTTGCGCCAGCAAATCTTCTTTTTGTTCTGCGTTGGGTAAGGCAATGTCCCAACGCAGGACATTTTTTCCAAATGAATCCAGGGCTTGGTTTTGTTTGCGTGAGGTGTCGAGAAACAAAATCAGGCGGATGTTGGCGCCAGGGAAATTTTGCACCAGACTGGCAATTAAGTTCAGTTCATGCTCGGGCAAAGAGGCGGCATTGTTGAGCACCCAGAACTGGGTGGCCAATATATTCTTGCGCCCTTGCATGGCTTGGGCCAAGGATTGGTTGGCCAAAGCCTGGTTGAAACGGGCCAGCAAATCGTCAGGGCTCGCAGGAAAGTAGACCTCAATTTTGCTGGTGGGGGTGAATTTGCGAAGTCGCGCAATCAGCAAGGCGCCATAGTGCTCCAGGGCGGCTGAATGTGAGGACATGACGGCCAGGTTCAAACCATCACGTGTCAGGCCGGTGATGCAACTGTCCATCTGCAGACGGTCTTCAGGATCGAAGAAAAAGTCAGACAGTTCAGCAGAGACAGAGCTGGGCAGATCGCGCATGAAGTCTGCTCCTTAGGGGTTGGTCAACTTACCGTCGACGTCAAATTGCATCGATGGTGGTAATTTCGGTGATGGCTTCTGCATGGGTTGCACGCCAGGACGAATTTGGGCCAAGTTGAAAACGTAGGCGAGAACTTGTGCCACCGAAAAGTACAAAGCCTCTGGTATGAAGTGATCGGTTTTGGTGGTGTAGTAAATGGCACGCGCCAAAGCGGGTGACGCGAAAATTTCAATGCCGTTGGCTTTGGCTTCTTCTCGTATTTTGGCCGCCATGTGGTCGGTGCCTTTGGCCAGCAAAATAGGGGCACCATCACCTCCCGGGTCGTAAGACAGCGCGACTGCAAAGTGTTCGGGGTTGGTGATCACAACGTCTGCATCTTTGACTTTTTGCATCATCCGCGCGTTGCTCATCTCGCGTTGGCGTTGACGGATCTTGCCCTTGATTTCAGGGCTACCTTCCATGTCCTTCATCTCGTCTTTGATTTCTTGCTTGGTCATGCGCATGCGCTTCATGAAAGCATAGCGTTGATAAGGCGCATCGATCAAGGCAATGAACAACAAACACAAGGACAACCAAACCGCTGACTCAGCGATCAGCAAGCCTGCAGCTGTCAGTGCGGGTTCTAAACTCATCTGACCCATGATCAGAAGTTCATTCAAATGTTTGGTGATCAGTATCCACAACACCGTGGTGATTAAGCTGAATTTAGCGATGGATTTGAGCAATTCGACCATGGCACGAGTGCCAAACATCCGGGTAAATCCAGCACCTAAACTCAATTTCTTGAAATCAGGCAAGAAGCTTTTGGCGGAAAACAAATAGCCGCCTGTGGCACCACTGGCCAAAATGGCAACAACTGCCGTGACCAGCAACAAGGGGAGTATCAACAACAGACCGTCGCCCAACTGTTGCGCAAACACAAGGGGCAGCAGGTTGGGCGAGTCCAGTGTTTTGCGGTCAATGGTGAAGCCCGCTGCAAACTGCGTGGTCAGGCGCGCCATCCAGACGCCACCAATCATGAGCAAAACGAACATGGCGGAAATGGTGACCGCCGCCGCAGGCAGTTCGTTGGAGCGTGCGACTTGACCGTCTTCACGGGCTTTGCGCAGCTTTTTGGCCGTCGCCTCTTCGGTTTTTTCTGATGAATCGCTTTCACTCATGGCGTGTCATCCGTTCAGGGCAAGCCAACCAGGCCGCGTGTTTGCATGAGGCCTTGAAGCCACAGCCATTGAATCCGGCCACCAATGCTGGGTAAGCTCAAAATCATGACCAAAAAACCGGCCACCACCATGGCGGGAAAGCCGAGCGAAAAAATATTCAAACTCGGTGCCGCACGTGTGGCCACGCCCAAGCCGACGTTGATGAACAATAAAGTCACCATGACGGGCAAAGCGGTCAAAAGCCCGCCCAGAAAAATCATGGAGCTCCAGGTCACAAATTGGCCCCAAGCCGCTGGGCCCATCAGGCTTTGTCCAATGGGCATGCTGTTGAAACTGTCGAGCACAAGGGCCAACAACATGGCGTGCCCGCCCAAGCCTACAAATATCAGGGTGGACATGACAATCAGGAACTGCCCAATCACGGGCACGTTACCCATGTTCGGATCGATCATGGTCGCCATCGACAAGCCCACTGAGTTGGAGATGGCCTGGCCCGCCAGCAAAATCGCGGACGTGACCACTTGCAGCATCAATCCCATGATCAGACCGATGCTCAATTGGTTGAAAATTTCCAACAAACCTGCAGGAGAAAGCGGGTCGATGGTGGGCCAGTCGTGCAAGGGGTAGACCATCCAAGTCAAAGCCAGGGCAAACAAAATACGGATTCTCAAAGTCAAAGCACGCAAAGAAAAAATGGGTGCAGCGAGCAGTAAAGCCGAGATGCGCATCATGGGCCACAGCAGCGCGTAAAAACGCGCTACGATTTCAGTGGCTTCGATGTTCATGACGTGTTGACCCCAGGCGTTTCAGGTGAAAAGGGTCGGAATACGTTGGAAGATACTGCGGGTGTATTCGATGAGCGTGGACAATTGCCAGCCGCCGAACACAGCCAAAGTCAAAGCCAGCGCAGCCAACTTGGGAATAAAGCTGAGCGTGGCTTCGTTGATCGATGTGGCGGCTTGCAAAATACCAATCACCAAACCGACCACCAAAGAAATCCCGAGCAAGGGCGCTGAAATCAGCACAGTCATCCACAAGGCCTCTCGGCCCATATCTACAACAGCAGCGGTATCCATCGTCAAACTCCCAAATAGTCAGGTGACAAAGCTGGCGGCCAATGATCCGAGAATCAGGCTCCAACCGTCGACCAGCACAAACAACATCAATTTAAAAGGCATCGAAATCATCATCGGCGAAAGCATCATCATGCCCATGGACATCAAGACGCTGGCGACAATCAAGTCGATGACCACAAAGGGGGTGTAAATCAGAAAGCCAATGGTGAAGGCGCTTTTGAGTTCCGAGGTGATGAACGCCGGGACCAGGGTGGTAAACGGCACACTTTCAGGGCTGATGGCATCGCCTTTGCGCGCCATTTGCATGAACAGTGCAATGTCGTCTTCTCGGGTTTGTTTCATCATGAAACCGCGAATGGGTTGTTCGGCAGCAGCCAGGGCTTTGTCAAAACTCATGCCCTTTTCCATGTAAGGCACCAGTGCATTGACGTACACGTCGTTCAGCACGGGGGTCATGATGAAAAGTGTTAAAAAAAGCGCCAAGCCGACCAGGACGGTGTTGGGGGGCGTTTGCCCCGTGCCCAGAGCCTGCCGCAAGATGGACAAGACGATGATGATGCGGATGAATGCAGTCATCATCAGCAAAAATGAAGGCAACAACGTCAGTGACGTCATCAAGGCCAGCAGTTGCAAAGTCAGGCTGTATTGGGTGCCGCCTTTGCCTCCGGTGACATTCACCAAGGGCATGCCCTGCGACATGGCCGCCACTGGCAAGGCCAACAAGGCCAACAAGGCCATTGCCGACCAGAAATACTTTTGATTACGCGTCATCTTGAGATCCGCTTTTGACAAGACCCGAGGCGGCTTGCCAATTGCCCAATGCATTGATTTGTGTGGGCGTGATGCCGAGCAGTAGCTCGTGGTCACCGACGCGCACTAAAACAATTTTTTGGCGCGGTCCGATACTCTGTGTTTCAAGTACCTGCATGCGACCAGAGTGAGTCGCTGTGAGCATTTTATTTTGGACGCGCTTGAGCCCCCACAGAACGGCCAACAACAAAACGATCACCACAGCCATGCTGCCTACCATGCGCAGTGCATCCATTCCATTCAGGCCAGCATTCATTTGATTCTCACAAATTTTTCATGCGTTCGGAGGCCGGTGCCACACGGGTCAAACGGATGCCATAGCGTTCGTTAACCAGAACGATCTCACCTTGTGCAACCACGGTGTTGTTGACCAACAAATCCAGTGGTTCACCCGCAATACGGTCCAACTCAACCACGCTGCCCTGCGATAAGCGCATCAGGTCGCGGATTTTGATCATTGCGCGTCCTACCTCGATCGACAAGGTCACGGTGATGTTTTGCAGTACGTCTGAATTGATTTGACCTGACTCGTTGTCGTCTGCCATGTGTTCGTTTTCGCTCATGTTGGTTGTCCTGTGAAGTTCACTGCAGATCGGGGTTGACGGGGCGTTCTATCAGCACGGCTGCTTGGGTGCCCATGGTGCCCACTTGGGCTTCAAAAGCGGCAATGCCGTTGATCAGCAGTTTGGCACTGTCTGGTTTTTTGAAGTAAAGCACATCGCCAGCTTGCATCTCTTCGATTTGACCAAAAGAAGATTCAATGGAGCCCATGAGGACACGCATTTCGAGGGACGCATTGTCCACTGCCGTGCTCAGGTCAATATGCCATTGCTTTTCGGAGTCTTCATTGCCGTCACCAGTTTGCACCCGGTTGCGCAGCAATTCGCGCGCAGGCTTGAGTGAGGCGTAGGGGTAGACCAAGTCGATAAAGCCGGGGGCATCGTTGTTGCCTTCCGAGTCGAATCGGGTCAGGATGACGAGGTCGTTCTCGTCGGCTATTTGTGCAAACTGGGGGTTGATCTCTTGGCTCACCAAATCAAAATCCAGGTCCATCACGGGCGACCAGGCTTCTTTGAGTGACTTGAAGAACACATCCAGAATCATCTTGATGATGCGCAATTCGGTGGGGGTGAACAGTCGCCCAGAAGGCAACTGCCCTACGCCTCGGCCAAAGCCGCCAAAAAAACTGTCGAGTGAACTGAAGACCACCGTGGGATCGATGACCACCAAGGAATTGCCGCGCAAGGGGTTCATCCGAACCATATTGACCGACAGGGGCGGGGTCAGGCTTTTGAGGTAATCTCCAAAGCGAACAATCTCGACCCTTTTGGGGTTGATGCGTGGCGTGGTGCGCAGCATCTCCAAGAGGCCCAAACGAAACGTGCGGATGAACCGCTCGTTGATCATGTCGATGGAGGTGATGTTCACCCCCAAGCTGGAGTCTTCGCTGGCCAGGTCGTGTTTTTTGACCCGCGCCATGGTGTTGAAACCGGTGTCGACCGGGATCGAACCGTCGGTCACGCCTTCGGCGAGAACGTTCAGTTCGTCTTGGGTCAGCAGAGAAGAGGCCATGGTATCCGTTGCACGTTGTGCATCACTGCACTATGAAGTTGGTGAAGAAAACGTCTTCGATGCCGCCAAAGTCCTCGAACTTTTCGAGCAAGGTGTTCATTACATCCCGAATTTTCAGCGCTAGCTCTTTACGGAATTCAGGCTTGACCAGGTCGGCTTCGGTGGTCATGCGCATCACATCCATCACAGCCGAACGCAAGGCGAAGTCATGTCTCTTGATGTTTTCAAAGACGCGGTCGTCATAGTGTGTCATGACGGCCATTTGAACCGACATGACTTTTTTGGAGCCACTCAAATTGACCAGAAACTCGCGGTCAATTTGCATGTAGGTTTTTTCAAAGCGCGTCAGCTCAGGGGAAGATTTAGCCACTTTGCCAGGAGCCCCTTTGGGGCAGTCAGCTTTGGCGTCTTTGCCGCCATCCTTGGCGCCAGGTTTGGCGTCACCCTTGGCCTCGCCCTTTTCCTTCAACTTGGGCAAACAGTCTTCTTTGGACGGACCATGGCCATCAGCGCCTGCAGCCGCAGCGGCTTCCAGCTCTTGTGCTGAAGGGGGCTTGGGGTTGAATGCGCCCGATAAAAACAGCGTGGCCACCACGGTGCCCGCCACCAGGACGATCACGCCTACCACGCCGAGAATGATCAACAAGATCGGTTTCTTCGGTTTCGCTTCGACTTCCGCTACAACTTCTTCAGCCATGGGTCACCTCTTGTGAATACAGGTTCAAACAATGCGCCCCAAGGCCTTTTCAGGTCGCGGGGATCACGCCAAGACGTCAAATCCGTCGGACGTTCGTTTTTCTTTCGTGACAGCCTTCGTCACCGTGTCAGCCGGAGCTGACGCTTGCTTATCAGAGTGCGGAGCCGGTTCCCGTTGGGGTGTCGGATTTCCACCAGATTGACGGCCAGCGTCACTGTTGACCCATACTGAAGCAACTGCCATGCCAGATTGTGTCAGAGTGTCTTTGAGTTTGGGCATGCTTTGGGCCATCAACTCCCGCGTGAGCGGGTTTTCAGATCGGAACATGGCGTCCAAGCCTTTGGCGTGCATGTCCAGTTCTATATCGATGCGGCCTAGGCTGGCGGGGTTCAGCCGCATTTGCAGCTTCCATTCGCCGCGGGCAATTTGGCTTTGCAGTCGCTCGGCCATGGCTTGGCCCAGTCGGTCAGCCAGTTGCTGGTAGTGCGCCTGACGCTCGGTTTGGGCCATGCCCGGCAAAGATTGCGCAGTGCCGGGGAGTGGCGTACCGGCTGCCGTGCTGCGGTTCAGATCAAGCCCTAAGCTGTTCGATTTGTTGTCCGTGTTGGTGCTCAAGTCAATCGCATCGAGTGCATTGACTTCTGGCGTGGCCGATTCTTCGCGCAAGTCGAGGGCGATGGACCGGACAGGGGCCCCTAGGCTTGCGGTGGTCAAGGCACCCCAGGCGACGGTCATTGCAGAGCCACTCATCTGGTGAAGTTGCTGGGTGACGCTTTCCCAAGCGGGCACCAGGCGAATCCGCATGGCATCTTGGGGGGTCGGCGACAGGGGGATCAAGTCGTCGACAGCGCTGACAGCTGAACTGGTGGCGCTGGTATCCAGGGGTGCATTGGGTGATGCCACATTGGGCAAGCCCATTGAAATTGGGCTTGTTAACGCTGGCACCCCAGTCGCAGCCAAGGGCAAAGTGGAGGGGGTAATCTCAGTTGAAGGGGCGCTGGGCATGCCTTGCGCCATCGCTTGTGTTGGGGCCGTTACCGTGGAAGTCACGAGAGAGGCCAGCCAGTTGGCGGTGGTCAATGTGCTCGCATTGACCGCCAAGGTTGGCGGTGTGCTCGCATTGACCGCCAAGGTTGGCGGTGTGCTCGCATTGGCCACCACGGTTGGCGGTGTGATGGGCTCTGGACCCAATGAACTCACAAGAACCGTGATTTCCGCTGAGAGGTTTTGTGCCAGCCATGCCACATCGGGGCTCAGGTCGACTGAGGGGGTGGCGGCTTCAGCAGGCAGCGCCGTTTGGAGATTCAGGTTGATCGTTTGCGCATTTGGGTTGATCGTTTGCGCATTCAGCATTGCGGCGTTCAAGGCGGCAACGCCGTCCAGGCTGGTCGTAGACGGCATGCCGGGTGCGGGTTTTTCGCCAAACAAAGCGATCACGGCCGATTCGTCTAATCCTTGCGCAAGGGCAAAGGCCGTCAAACTGCCCGTATCGGCTTGGTCACTCGCAGCGGTGATGACCTCCAGTTCCTCACCCAAGGTCTCTGATTTCAGAGCGGAGGGATCGGGTGCCGTCTCAGCGGCAACTCTTTGCCGCTCGTGTGTCGGCAGCAAGTCTCGCATCAGTCCTGCAAATTTTTTGCCGCTCTGTGTGTTGTGTTGTGCAGTGTCTTTGCCTACAACTGGGCTTTCCGCGTGAGAAGTCGCAGAAACATGTGTTGAAACAGGCGTTACCGGGGGCTGAGCCGGGGCAGAAAACATCAATGAGGCGTCCATGGCGTGTCCGTGGTTATGAGCTTTCCGGTCAAGAAAACAAGGCCGGTGCCATGGTGTTAGCAAAAACCGTGACCGGACAGGTTTTGCCACCAAGACCCGTGTAATTCTGGACAGAGTGTCGGAATTCAAGGTGGCATGGTCTTTGCTGCATCCACCGTACTTTGACTACATTTTTCGAATGGAAAAAAGCTTCCAGGCTTGCTGCCTGAGGCTATGCAGACATGAGCACTTTGTCCCTTTCAACTCTACGACTGAACCTGTCCCGGTATGATTACTCCGGGCTGGGCTTGCCTGCGTTGGTGCTCCTGATCATGGCCATGTTGGTACTTCCGTTACCACCCTTGCTTCTGGATATCCTCTTTACGTTCAATATTGCCTGTAGCCTGGTGATCATCATGATCGCAATCGGGACGCGCAAGCCACTCGAGTTTTCATCTTTCCCGTCGGTGTTGTTGTTTGCGACGATGTTGCGCTTGGGTTTGAACGTGGCTTCCACCCGCGTGATTTTGGTCAACGGCCATGAAGGGCACGATGCTGCCGGTAAAGTGGTGGCGGCCTTTGGCGAGATCGTCATCGGCGGCAACTACGTGGTCGGTTTCATCATCTTTGCCATCTTGATGATCATCAACTTCATTGTGGTGACCAAGGGTGCAGGGCGCGTCTCGGAGGTGAATGCACGTTTCACATTGGATGCGATGCCTGGCAAGCAAATGTCAATTGACGCTGATTTGAACGCGGGTGTGATTGACCAGGATACGGCTAAAAAACGACGCGAAGAGTTGGCCCAAGAGTCTGACTTTTTTGGCTCCATGGACGGTGCTTCCAAATTTGTCAGCGGCGACGCGGTCGCGGGCTTGTTGATTTTGGTCATTAACCTGGTTGGTGGCTTGGCCATCGGTATTGGGCAGCACAATTTGTCGCTCAGCGAGGCGGGTCGTATCTACACCTTGCTGACCATCGGTGATGGCTTGGTGGCGCAGATTCCATCGCTTTTCTTGTCTTTGGCGACGGCCATCATCGTGACCCGTGTGACCACCTCGGAGTCGATGACGGAGCAGGCCACAACCCAGTTGGCCAATCCTACCGCGCTCTTCCTGGCTGCGGGCATCTTGGCCATTTTGGGCGCCGTACCTGGTATGCCGCATTTGGTTTTTCTGACACTGTCATTGGGTACTGCCGCTATTGCATGGGGCATTTTGCAAAGACGCGACCGGCCCGCCCCAGAGCCCGTGACAGCGGCAGCCCAAGCAGCTTTGGATGAGCCGAAAGAACTCGATTGGGACGATGTCGACCAGGTCGATTTGATCGGTTTGGAAATTGGCTATGGCTTGATTCCCTTGGTCAATCCCGAGACCGGTGGCCAGTTGCTAAGCCGCGTCAAAGGGGTGCGCAAAAAGCTGTCTGCCGAGCTGGGCTTTTTGGTGCAATCTGTGCGTATTCGTGATGCCTTGAACATCGACCCCGATGCTTATCACATTGTGCTTAAAGGTGTTGCTCGCGGCAAAGGCCAGGTCAAGGTCGGCCGTGAGTTGGCGATCAATCCGGGTCAGGTTTATGGTCCGCTGGAAGGCCAAGCGACCAAAGAGCCGGCTTTCGGTTTGGATGCGGTCTGGATCGATCCGGCCGAACGTGACCATGCCCGGACATTGGGCTACACCGTGGTGGACGCCAGCACCGCCATTGCGACCCACTTGAACAAAGTCTTGCGCGACAACGCTTCTGATTTGCTCAGCCACGATGAGGTGCAGCAACTGCTGGATAAATTGGCCGCCAAGGCGCCCAAATTGGTTGAAGATTTGGTGCCTGGAAAATTGTCTTTGGGTGTTGTGACCCGCACACTGCAAAACCTGCTCAATGAATCGGTGTCGATTCGCGACATGCGCTCGATTGTGGAAACCTTGTCTGAAGCGTCCAGTCGCACTCAAGAACCCGATCAGCTGACCGCCATTGTTCGCCCTAAGCTGGGCCGCATGATTGTGCAAAGCCTGGTGGATGAGTCGAATTCTTTGTCGGTCATGACGCTGGACCCAGGCTTGGAGCAACTTTTGCACAACGTGTTGCAGCAAAGTGCGCCCGGACAAAACATGGCCATTGAGCCCGGCTTGGCCGAACGCTTGTTTGCCGCTTTGCGTGATGGCGCGCGTGCGGTCGAAGAGATGGGGCACCCTGCAGTTTTGGTCGTGTCTCCCACCATTCGCCCTTGGTTGTCGCGTGCAGCACGTTACCGCGTCAACGATTTGACCTTGCTGTCGTACAGCGAGATTCCAGATGACCAAAGCGTCAAGGTTGTGCACACCGTGCATGCCGAGACACGTTAATTTTTTGAACACCTAGCAGCAACGCCATGGAACTCAAACGCATCCTTGCCCGAGATACCCGCAGCGCGACCGAGCGAGCCATCAGTTTGTATGGCCCCGACGTGCTGATCATTGCCAACCACCGTGTGGGGGGGCAAACCGAGTTGGTTGTGGCCGTAGAAATGGCCACAGCCTTTGGCGACAGCCACCTGTTCGACAGTGACAACCCTTTTGCCAAACCCGCGACGACACACAAAGAGCCTACTTTGGATTTGATCACTAATTTTGGCGATCATTTAGGGGAGGCCCTGCTTGGCAAAGCCCCGATGCGTTCCGATCCTTTGTTGAATGCCGACCCGCTGTTGGTTCAAGAAACAAAACGTGATGAAGTGCGCAGCAAAGAAATTGTGGCCTTTGTGGTGGAAGAACTGGCGGCATTGCGGCGCGAGTTTCGCGTCAGTCAACAGGCGGCAGAATGGCAGTCAGGCCAGCCTGTGGCGCACGCCGTTCAGCCCGTGGTGCAAGCCATGCATCAAGCCGGCGTGCCAGCGGGTTTGCGAACCTTGTTGGTGGACAGCATCAAAGACCACGACAGCACAGAAGACGCACTGCAAGCCATTCGCGAACTTTTGACCTCCTCGCTCAAGCGCGGCGGTGAGCCAGGTGCTTTTGACGGTGTGCATGCGATTGCCGGACCCTCAGGCTCTGGAAAAACCCTGATGGCTGCGCGCTTGGCTTTGCATACCGCGGCTGCGTCAGGTACCGACAAAGTGGCCTTTATCAGCTACCAAGACGCTCGCATTGGGGCTTGGAATCAGACGCAAATGTTGTGCGCTCAAATTGGCATTGATTGCTACCGGGCAAAAGACGCGTCAACTCTGCGTTTGTTACTGACCGAATTGTCGCAGCGCACTTTGGTATTGATCGATACCCCTGGTGTGCAAATGATTGAGCGCATCACTGAAATAAAATCCGTGCACCCCGCATGCATCATGCATGCTGTATTGCCTGCCGATGCCTCTGCTGTGAGTGTGCAGCGCGTCTTGAAGGATGCCGCAGCCAGTGCCAGTTTGGTCTGGGACAGTTTGATGATCAGTAAGTTGGACGAAGCCACTGCACCTTGGGCGCTGTTGCAATTCATGTGCAATGAAAACGATGTGCCTGTCTTGTCTGCGGCCAGTGCCTCTGAGCGTTTAACTGATTTGGTCATGGGCTTCACTACAGCGCAATTGGTCAATCTGGCGGTTTCACAACTGATGCCCTCCCAGGCGCAAGCTCAAGTGGTGCCTTCCCGGGCGCAAGTACAAGAGAACCAGCAGCCCGCAGTCATGGACGCTGCAACTTTCAATGCGCGGTACAAGTCATCTCGTCCACTGCGCGATACTCTCTAGGAGAACAGCATGCAAAAGCAACTCTCCACACAGGTCATCGGGATTGCCAGCGGCAAAGGCGGCGTAGGCAAAACCACGATCTCTGTCAACCTGGCTGTTGCTTTGCAAGGCATGGGCTTTAAAGTCATGCTGTTTGATGCGGATTTGGGGCTGGCCAATGCCCAAATTGCTTTGGGCTGCCTTTGTCCGTTCAATCTCAGCGATTTTTTGAGTGGAGAGAAAACACTGGATGAAATCATCGTCACGACCCGTTACGGTGTTAAATTGGTCCCTGGCGCTTCGGGTATGCGCGAAATGGCCAATCTGAGCGTGATGCAAGCAGCCCGCATTGTGCAAGCCTTCAGCGTTTTGGAAGATGATTTGGATTATTTGATTGTCGATATGGCAGCCGGTATTGCGCCTGCAGTGCTGTCTTTCATGGCCGCGACCAGTCGCCGTTTCATTGTGGTTCGCGATGATCCTTCGTCGATTGCTGATGCCTATGGCACAATCAAAGTGCTGACGAAAGACTATGGTCTTGAGGACATTTATTTGATCTCTAACGGTGTAGGCAGCGCCCAAGAAGGACGTAAACTTTTTGAACGAATCAACCAGGTTTGCACGCGGTTTTTAAACAAGTCTATTCAGTATTTGGGCTCAATCGAACAAGATGAATTGATTTTGACAGCACTTAAAAAGCACCAGTCCATTCTGGAATTTTCCCCAAGCAGCTCTGGAGCGCGAGATTTCCGTCGCTTGGCTGTGGCGACCAATGACCTGGTGCCTATCGCCCATGCCACGGGCGGGGTGCAATTTTTTGTGGAAAGATTGGTCTCTTCAAGGACCTGACAGGCCATGGCAACCAACACACTCCTTTACCAAGAGGTTCAAAACAACAGCGAGTCTTTGGTGCTTGCCCATTTGGGCTTGGTCAAGCGCGTTGCGTTGCATCTGAAGGTCCGTCTGCCGCCTTTTATGGAACTGGATGAACTGATCCAGGTCGGCATGATCGGATTGCTGGAGGCCTCTAGAGCCTATGACCCAGCCAAAGGCCTTGAGTTTGAAAACTTTGCGCACAGCCGTGTGCGGGGTGCCATTTTGGACGAGGTGCGCCGTTTGTCTTTTTTGCCTCGATCGGCTGTGTCCATTAACAAGTCGCACTCCGAGGCCACCCATGTATTGGGTGCCGACTTGGGGCGTACACCGACGCAGGCCGAATTGGCCGACCACATGGGCAAGGATATTGAGCAGTTTCACAAAGAGCGCAACCAGGCTCGGCGATTTGAAACCTATTCGATGGAAGTGGTCACAGATGAGGTGATGAACATCGCTGGCGATGCTTCACGGCAGCCAGAGGCTATTGTGGAGCATGCGCAATTCATGCAGGCTTTGACCGGTGCGATCGAGGATTTGCCAGAGCGAGATCAATTGCTAATGAATTTGTACTATGTCGAAGAACTGAACCTGAAAGAAATCGGCGAAGTTCTGGGCGTAACCGAGTCGCGCGTGAGTCAGTTGCTGACCGCGGTGGTCAAGAAATTGCGTGGCACTTTGAACGTCACCCCAGTGGTGATACCCAAGCGCCAAGCGGACAAATTGTAAATAGTGAGAAATGATGTGATGACAAGTCTCAAGTTTTCTGTTTTAGCTCCGATACCTGATGTATCAGTTACACCAGGAGCGACAGATCATGCGAGTCAATTTCAAAGCAATCGAAGGTTACGGCGAAGGCAATCGGACTTCACAGGCCATGGTGGCCAACAAGGTCGAGTTGATCCAAATGCTGTTCGACGGCTTGATCGAGAGTTTGGTCACAGCCCGTGGTCATATTGAACACGGCTCAATTGAAGACAAAAATAAAAGCCTGACCCGTGCAGGTCGCATTGTGATTGGTTTGCAAGGCGCTTTGGATTTGGAAAAAGGTGGCGATCTGGCCAGCAACTTGTATGAGTTGTACAGCTATGTCACGCGCCGGTTGATTCATGTGAATGCCCGTAACGATTTGGTGGCATTGCAGGAAGTCCAAACTTTGATGGGTGAAATCCGTCAAGCTTGGAAAGATGTACCCAACTTGCTGCCAGCTGCAAAAAACTTGGCTGCAAATTTGGGTGGTAATTCGTTGCACTGAGGTCATGAGATACAAGTCTCAGGGCCCTGGTGACTTGTATATGAAGGTGAGACAGATCCAGAAGGGCCCATAGCCTGACTTCTGTCTTGCCGCAAAGAGAGAGTCTGACCATGGTAGCGATGATAGGTATTGTTGTATTGATGGTGTGCGTGTTCGGCTTGCCCGTCTTGCATGGCGAAATGGGCCCTATCCTTGATGCCGCACCGCACGAACTTTTCACCATTTTCGGTGCCGGTATCGGCGGTATGCTGATTGGCAACAGCGGTGACACCGTCAAGGCCGCTGTAGGCGGGATTGGTAAAATTTTCAAAGGGCCATCGTTCAACAAGGCCGATTATTTGGCCACCATTTTCTTGGTTTCCAAGTTGATGAAGGTGCTCAAAGCAGAGGGTGCCGTGGCGCTCGAAGCGCACATCGAGAACCCTGAAGCCAGTGCGATCTTCGGCGAGTTTCCAAAAGTGCTGAAAGAGCATGCACTTTTGCACTTGATCACAGATACCGTCCGCCTGATGGTCGTGTCGCAGGGTAACCTGGACCCCATGGCCGTTGAAGATGTGATGAACTTGAGCATCAAAACCCACCACCATGGCGCCCTTAAAGCAGCTGACACACTCGGCACATTGGCCGGCGCTTTGCCTGCGTTGGGTATTGTGGCTTGCGTGTTGGGTGTGGTGAAAACCATGGGTGCGATTGACCAACCCCCCACAGTCTTGGGTGCGTTGATTGGTAGCGCGTTGGTCGGAACCTTTTTGGGGGTGTTTTTGGCCTACGGCTTTTTCGAGCCCTTCTCCAAACGCCTGGCCGAAATCATCAATGATGAAGGCGAAATTTATGGCGTGGTCAAACAAATCATCATTGGCACCTTGAACGGCCACCCCATGCCTTTGATCATTGAAGCCGCCCGTGTGGGCATCAGCCATCACAACCAGCCAAGTTTTGCAGAAGTCTTTGACGGCATGCGGGGCTGATCGCCATGGCTGACGGATCACAAGCCAAGCCGGAGGAACTGGAGCCGCAGGTCGAAGAGGAGCCTGCTGCTCCCTCGGCTGTCGTTGCCGCAGAACCGCCTGCGCCACTTGCGCCCATCATCGTCAAGAAAATCATGGACGATGGGCACGGGGGTGCTCACGGAGGTGCTTGGAAAATTGCCCTTGCCGACATGATGACGGCGATGATGGCTTTCTTTTTGTTGATGTGGTTGCTCGGCGCGTCCAATGCCGACCAGCGCAAAAGCATTGCCGATTATTTCAGGCCGACTTCGCACAGCAACGTCACCATGGGCAAACTGGCCGGCTCCGATGGCATGCTGGGTGGGCGATCAGTGATCGACCCGGATGGGTTCCCCTTCGCGTCCAAACAAACTGCGGCCATGGAACGTGTCACGCCACGCTCGCAGGGCGGCCCGACAGAAAACGATCCGTCGCCTAATTCCGAGGAGCGTAACAATCCAGAATCCTTGACTGAGGCAGAGAAAAAGCAGATTGCGGAGCAAAAGGACAAAGCCGACTTTGACAAACTCGAAAAAGAGGTGAAAGAAAGTCTGGCTAAAAATCCAAGATTGGAAAACCTCACCGATCAAGTCAAGTTTGTGCGGGAAAAAGAAGGTTTGCGTATCGAGATTATCGACAAAGCTGACTTTGCGATGTTCGGATTGGGTACTACGCAGTTGACCCCTAAAGCACAAGTGCTCCTCAATGAGGTCGCCAAAAGCATGACCAAGATGGACAATAAATTGGCCATTCGAGGGCACACGGACAGCGTCGCGTTTGCCAACACCGATGGGCGCAATAACTGGTCGCTCTCAGCGGAACGGGCCGAAGAAACCCGCAAAATCATTGGTAAAAAAGGCGTACCTGAAAACCGTTTTGCCAAAATTGAGGGGGTCGCCGACAGTGCGCCGTACAACCCCAATGACCCGAAGGACCCGCGCAACCGACGCATCAGCATCACCGTGATGTACAAAGACTGATTCGGGTAAACACTGGTTTTCATGCATTGACGCTCACGATCAGTGTGCGCATAATTGTTTGAAGCTTCAATTATTGAGGTGAAAACAATGCAGGCCTGAAGCACGGGGCTGCGCAGGAGGATTCATGAAGATCGTGTGCATAGGTGGGGGTCCCGCCGGGCTTTACTTCGCGTTGCTGATGAAAAAACGGGGTGCGCACCACGACATTACCGTGGTCGAACGCAATAAGCCCTACGACACTTTCGGCTGGGGTGTGGTGTTCTCAGACCAAACCATGGAACACATGCGCCACTGGGATGCCGAAACGGCACAAGAGGTCCAGCAAGCGTTTAACCATTGGGATGACATTGAGTTGCATTTCAAGGGCCGTGTTATCCGATCAGGCGGCCATGGCTTTGTCGGCATTGGCCGCAAGAAGATGCTGAATATTTTGCAAGCACGGTGTGAGGTCTTGGGCGTCAAACTTCTGTTCGAACAAGATGCCACCTCGGACTTGGACTTTCCGGACGCTGATCTGGTCATTGCCAGCGACGGCATCAACTCCAATGTGCGAAACCGATGCCCGGAAATTTTCAAACCAGACATCGTGACGCGGCCTAACCGTTTCATCTGGTTAGGCACCCACAAACAGTACGACGCCTTCACGTTTTTGTTTGAGAAAACAGAGCACGGTTGGTTTCAAGCGCACGTTTACAAGTTTGATGGCCTCACATCCACTTTCATCGTCGAGTGCCCTGAGGAGGTCTGGTTGGCCCATGGGTTGGACCGGGCGGACCAAGCCGAGTCGATTGCCTTTTGCGAAAAAGTGTTTGCAGCCAATTTAAAAGGCGAACGCTTGATGACGAATGCGCGTCATCTGCGCGGTTCGGCTTGGCTGAACTTTCAGCGCATCAAATGCGAAAAGTGGTCACATTTTAATGGCAAGAGCCATGTGGTGTTGATGGGCGACGCCGTGCACACGGCCCACTTCGCGATTGGCTCGGGCACCAAGCTGGCTTTAGAAGATGCCATCGAGTTGGTCCGACAATTCCAAGAAACAGGCGACGAAGTGGCGCACATTCCGCAAGTGCTTGAACAATACCAAGCCCTGCGTGCCATAGATGTCATCCGATTGCAAAATGCGGCTTGGAATGCGATGGAGTGGTTTGAAGTGTGCGGCAAGCGCTATTGCGACCAACTGGCACCCGAGCAGTTCATGTATTCGATGCTCACGCGCAGTCAGCGCATCAGCCATGAGAATCTCCGATTGCGGGATAAACAATGGCTTGAAGGCTATGAGCGCTGGTTTGCGGGACAAGCCCAAGCGGTGCCACCCATGTTCACCCCCTACAGCTTGCGCGGGATCACCTTGAAAAACAGGGTGGTGGTTTCTCCCATGGCACAGTACAAGTGCACCGATGGCCGGGTGGGTGACTATCACTTGATGCATTTGGGGGCAAGGGCCATGGGCGGTGCTTCATTGGTATTTGCCGAAATGACCTGTGTCAGCCCTGAGGCACGCATCACCCCGGGCTGTCCTGGCTTGTGGAATGATCAACAAACCAGCGATTGGGCGCGGATCGTGGGCTGGGTGCATCAAGAAACCGATGCCAAAATTGCGCTTCAAATCGGGCACGCGGGGCCGAAAGGTTCGACTTGTGCGCCATGGCAAGACGCTGGCGCTGACCAGCCATTGCCTGAGGCTAACTGGCCTTTGTTGTCGGCATCAGCGAAGCCCTATTTGCAAGATGGACAGGTGCCACGCGCCATGACCCGCGAAGATATGGCGCAAGTGAAAAATGATTTCATTCAAGCCACACATCGCGCAAACCAAGCAGGATTTGATTGGTTGGAGTTGCATTGTGCGCATGGCTATTTGCTGTCGAGTTTTATCTCGCCTTTGACCAACCAAAGGCAGGACGACTATGGCGGCAGCCTTGAAAACCGGCTCCGGTATCCGCTCGAAGTCTTTGCTGCAGTGCGTGCGGTATGGCCAGATCATTTGCCTATGTCCGTGCGCATTTCGGCGCACGACTGGGTGGAGGGCGGGATCACGCCGATCGACGCCACCGAAGTAGCGCGCGCGTTCAAGGCTGCCGGTGCTGACATGATCGATTGCTCTTCGGGCCAAGTCAGCGCCCAACAAAAACCCATTTACGGTCGCATGTACCAAACGCCTTTTGCGGATCGAATTCGGCAAGAAGTTGGCATTGCCACCCTGGCGGTGGGTGCCATCAGTGAGGCTGACCATGTCAACAGCATCATTGCCGCCGGACGCGCTGACTTGTGTGCCGTGGCACGGCCGCATTTGGCCAACCCGGCTTGGACAATGACGGAGGCGGCCCGCATCGGTTACACGGCCTTGCAGTGGCCTTCACCTTATGTATCAGGTCAACCGCAATTAGAAGCAACATTTGCCCGTGAACGCAGTTTGCAGTTGGCAGGTCGCGGGGACTGATGATGAAAGAGGCTGCCCTTATTCAAACTTCCGATTTGGAGTTGCGCGCACATGAAGACCATCACGCCTCGCTGCGTTTGTGGTTGCGCTTGCTGTCATGCACGACCTTGATTGAAGACACCATCCGCACCAATTTGCGAGAAGAGTTTGGCATTACGCTGCCGCGTTTCGACTTGATGGCGCAACTGGAGCGCCATCCCGATGGCTTGTCCATGGGCGAGTTGTCGCGCCGCATGATGGTCACGGGGGGCAATATCACGACCATCGTCGATCAACTCGAAAATGAAAAACTGGTCATGCGCGTGATGAGTGAAACGGACCGCCGCTCCTATACGGTTCGATTGACTTTGTGGGGGCGCAATGCATTTGCGCGCATGGCACTTGCGCATGAACAATGGGTCGTCCACTTTTTTGGCGACTTGTCGGAGCCGCAGCAATCCCAGTTGCATGAGTTGCTCGGGCACCTGAAAAAAAGCATTCATCAATCCACACAATCACCAACACAGGAGCGCGCATGAGCACACAACGCTATTTGCCAGGTCAGGCACATCAATTGCCGGGGCATCGTCAAACACTGTCAAGTTACACAGCCCTTCACTTTTTATTTGAGGTGAACCATGGCGTCGCAACCATCACCTTGAACCGACCTGAGCGAAAAAATCCCTTGTCATTCGAGTCGTATGCCGAGTTGCGAGATCTGTTCAGGGCGCTGGTTTATGCAGACGATGTGCATGCAGTGGTGGTCACCGGGGCAGGCGGTAATTTTTGCTCGGGCGGTGATGTGCATGAAATCATTGGCCCTTTGACGAAGCTGGACATGCCGGGTTTGCTGGCATTCACCCGCATGACGGGTGATTTGGTCAAAGCCATGCGTGCTTGCCCGCAACCCATTGTGGCCGCGATTGACGGCATTTGTGCGGGTGCTGGCGCTTTGTTGGCCTTGGCATCCGACCTGCGTTATGGCACGGCGCGAAGCAAAACATTCTTTTTATTCAATCGTGTCGGGTTGGCCGGTTGCGACATGGGTGCCTGTGCCCTGTTGCCCAGGGTGATTGGGCAAGGTCGTGCGTCTGAATTGTTGTATACCGGTCGCGGCTTGGGTGGAGCGGAGGCAGAACGTTGGGGGTTTTACAACCGCGTGTGCGAAGCTGAATCTCTCTTGAGCGATGCGCAGTCCATGGCGGCACAACTGGCGCAAGGTCCGACCTTTGCCAACAGCATGACCAAAAAAATGCTGCAACAAGAATGGAATATGGGTGTGGACGAAGCGATCGAAGCAGAAGCGCAAGCCCAAGCCATCTGCATGATGACGAATGATTTTCACCGGGCCTACCAAGCTTTTGTGGCCAAGCAAACTCCTGTGTTCCAAGGGGATTGACATGCTGGCCAACCCCGCAAGGTCCCAGCACTGGCCCGAATTCGATTGGCCTTTCTTTGATGATTCACATCGCACTTTGAAAAAAGACCTGAATGCGTGGTCACTTCTGCACATCAAGCATGGGGGCGATGAGTCTCGCGCCGCAATCGATGCCGAATGCCAAGGGCTCGTGACTGCCTTGGGCCATGGCGGCTGGTTGGCTCATGCGATTGGTGGCAGGGTGTTTGGTGGTGTGCGGGATGTGATCGATACCCGTTCCATTTGTGTCTTGCGTGAAGAGTTGGCCTATCACCATGGTTTGGCAGACTTTGCCTTCGCCATGCAAGGGCTGGGTTCGGGGGCCATCAGCCTCCAAGGCACGGTCGAACAAAAGCAGCGGTATTTGCCCCGGGTTGGGCGCGGCGAAGCCATCGCCGCGTTTGCCTTGAGCGAGCCTGATGCCGGCTCTGACGTGGCCGCGATGCAATGCAGTGCCACCCCAGTCGAGGGAGGCTATGTTTTGAATGGACAGAAAACCTGGATATCCAATGGCGGGATTGCCGATTTTTATGTGGTCTTTGCGCGCACCGCAGAAGCCCCCGGTGCCCGCGGTATCAGCGCCTTCATTGTGGATGCGGACAGTCAGGGCTTGGAGATTGCAGAGCGCATTGATGTGGTGGCGCCGCACCCTTTAGCGACCTTGCAGTTCAATCAAGTGCGCATCAACCAGGCCCAGCGCATTGGGGCTGCGGGCGAAGGGTTCAAGCTCGCCATGGCCACTTTGGATGTGTTTCGCACTTCAGTGGCTGCCGCCTCTTTGGGATTCGCACGGCGCGCCTTGGACGAATCGGTGGCTTGGGCGCGCAGCCGCAAGATGTTCGGTCAAAGTCTGGCCGACTTTCAAATCACACAAACCAAAATTGCCGACATGGCCACCCTGCTCGATGCAGCCACTTTATTGACCTACCGCGCCGCTTGGTTGCGCGACCAAGGTCAACGCATTACCCGCGAGGCGGCCATGGCCAAATTGACGGCCACCGAGAATGCGCAAAAAATCATCGACATGGCGGTGCAATTGCACGGTGGAATAGGCGTGAAAAAAGGCAACATTGTGGAGTCACTGTACCGGGAAATCCGTGCCTTGCGTATTTACGAAGGCGCCACCGAAGTCCAGCAGCTCATCATTGGACGTGATATTTTGCGCAGCGTCTGAATCTGCTGTGAACACTTTCAGGAGTCCACCATGACCGCTGTACCCACACTTGCACCAAGCAGTCACGTAGACACCTTTGCCAGGGATCGTTTGCCACCGGCTGATCAATGGCCTGTGTTTTTGTTTGATCGCCCTGAACTCCAATACCCCGCGCAGATCAACTGTGCCGTGGAACTGGTGGACCAGCATGTGGCGCAAGGCGCGGGCGCGCGAATCGCAGTGCATGGGCGCAATGCGCAGGGCGCATTTCATTGGACGTATGCCCAACTGCAAGCGCAGATCGATGGCATTGCCCATGTGTTGACAAAAGACATGGGTTTGGTGTCTGGGCAACGCCTGCTGTTACGCGGTGGGAACAGCCCGATGATGGCGGCTTGTTTTCTGGCAGGCATCAAAGCGGGTTTGGTGGTGGTGCCAACCATGCCCTTGTTGCGTGCGGCTGAGCTCAAGCAAATCATCGACAAGGCACAAGTGCAGGCGGCATTATGTGATGACGAATTGTCTGTTGAATTAGGGCATTGCATGGCACCAGACCATGCGCACTGTGCACCGGTATTGGAACAGGTCATTCACTTCAAAACTCAGGCTCCTGATGGGCTTGAAGCGCGAATGCAGGTGCACAGGGAGGCGTTCGCTGCGCACCCCACTTCGCGGGATGATGTCTGTTTGATTGCCTTCACCAGCGGGACAACAGGTCAGCCCAAAGGCACAATGCATTTTCACCGCGATGTGCTGGCCATGTGTGACTTGTTTCCGCGCCATGTCTTGCACATGGATGCCAGCGACGTGGTCTGCGGGACACCGCCCGTGGCTTTTACTTTCGGGCTGGGCGGGCTGCTCGCTTTCCCCTTGCGTTATGGCGCTTGCACCGTGTTGCTGGAAAAGCATACGGCCGACACCTTGCTGCAAACCATACAAACCTATGGCGTGACGCAGTGCTATACGGCGCCCACCATGTACCGCCAAATGGCAGGCTTGGTGGCCGGCTACACCCTAAAGACTTTGAAACATACCGTTTCTGCGGGGGAAGCCTTGCCCGATGCCACCCGCCAGCTTTGGAAGCTTGCCACCGGACTGGAAATGACCGATGGCATTGGGGGAACCGAAGTGATTCACATCTACATCTCCAGTGCAGGTGCCCAAGTCAGAGCCGGATCGATTGGCCAAGTGGTGCCGGGCTATGTGGCGAAAATTGTGGATGAACAGATGCAAACTGTGCCGCCGGGCGTGGTGGGGCGTTTGGCGGTGCGCGGCCCGACAGGCTGTCGATACCTGGATGACCCACGCCAAAAAGACTATGTGAAGGACGGCTGGAACCTGCCCGGCGATACCTTTGTGATGGACGCTGACGGCTATTTCAGCTATCAGGCCCGAAACGATGACATGATCATTTCGGCGGGGTACAACATTGCAGGCCCCGAAATCGAGAGCGCGTTGATGCAGCATCCTGCGGTGGCCGAGTGTGGGGTCGTCGGTGTACCCGACGAAGAGCGCGGTCAGGTTGTGAGGGCCTTTGTGGTGCTCAAGTCTGGCCATATCGCCAATGCCGAAATGACTTTGGACTTGCAGGCCTTTGTGAAGCAGGCCATCGCTCCTTTCAAATACCCGCGCAGTGTCGTGTATTTAGAGGTCTTGCCGCGCACCGAAACCGGCAAATTGCAACGCTTCAAATTGCGACAGATGAATTGATGTGCGGGTTCATGGATGCAATGGGCACCCTTTAAAACGGAGATTTAAAACATGTGGAAAGTTTTGCAACCCCCAGGATGGGTACCCGCCAAAGGCTATGCCAATGGCATCGCCGCGAGAGGTCAGCAGGTGTTCGTGGCAGGTATGATCGGCTGGAACGCTCAAGCCCAGTTTGAAACCGATGACTTTGTGGCCCAGTGCAAACAGGCTTTGCAAAACATTGTAGAAACCCTGTCCTGTGCAGATGCCGGCCCAGAGCACATGGTGCGGATGACCTGGTATGTGAAAGACAAGCGCGAATACCTGGCCCGAGGACGCGAGCTGGGCAAGGTCTACCAAGAGGTCATTGGCCGGCATTTTCCGGTCATGACTTTGGTGCAAGTGGTCGATTTGGTGGAAGACCGTGCCCAAGTGGAAATTGAAGTGACGGCAGTCGTGCCGGATTGATGGAGAACATTTGCCACAACTGTTGAAATGGCCTGTACCTGCCCTGTTGGTCTGGGGCGGTGTTTGGGTTCTCTATTTGGGTGCTTCTGGCCATGTGTCCGATGTGTGGGCCATGGCGGTGGCGACTGCGGTGGGTATGGCGCTCAGTGTGATCGGCAACACGCGGGCCCGCCAATGGGCATTGGCTTTGGGCTTTCCTGTCTCGCTCTGGCTGTCGGGATCGGCCACTCTACCGGCATGGGCTTGGTTGCTTCCTTTGGCCTTGGCCTTGTTGGTTTACCCCGTTCATGCATGGCGTGATGCGCCGATTTTCCCCACCCCTCTCCATGCTTTGCGAGAATTGCCTGGCGTGGCCCCTTTGCCTTCGCAGGCCTTGATCCTCGACGCGGGTTGTGGCTTGGGTGATGGGCTCAGGGCTTTGCGCAGGGTCTATCCGCAGGCCCGATTCTCAGGCATTGAGTTCAGCTGGCCACTGCGTCTGATGGCGGCTGTGCGATGCCCTTGGGCACGCATTTGGCATGGCGATATCTGGCAAGAAGACTGGTCCGGATACGACCTGGTGTATCTGTTTCAACGTCCAGAGACCATGCCCCGTGCGGTGGCCAAGGCCCAAGAGATGAAGCCTGGCGCTTGGCTGGTCAGTCTCGAGTTTGAAGCCACAGCGCTGAGCCCCACCGCCGTGGTGCAGGCCAGCGCCAATCGGCCGGTCTGGCTTTATCAGGTCCCATTCAAGCCTGCAACTCATCACCCACGAGAGGCCCTTTGCCGCTGAAGCGTTCCAGTGCCAGGTAAATCACCGGTGTGATGTACAGCGTCACCGCTTGTGAGAAGACCAGGCCGCCGACCACCGCCAGACCCAAAGGTTGACGGAGCTCCGCACCCGCACCAAGACCCAGCGCAATCGGCAAGGCGCCCATCAGGGCCGCAATCGAGGTCATCATGATCGGGCGAAAGCGCAACACACAAGCTTCTCGAATGGCTTGCGCCGGCGTCATACCGCCGTGACGCTGTGCATCAAGCGCGAAGTCGATCATCATGATGGCGTTCTTTTTCACAATACCAATGAGCAATAAAATACCGATGGTCGCGATCAGCGTCAGGTCCTGTCCGAAAATCATCAAGGTCCCCAAGGCGCCGATGGCCGCAGACGGCAGCCCTGCAAAAATGGTGAGTGGATGGATGTAACTTTCGTACAGCACACCCAGCAACACATAAATCACCAGCAAAGCGGAGATGATCAAAATGGTTTGACTGCCTTGCGAGTCCTTGAACACCGCCGCATCGCCGCCATAGGTTCGGATGATGGAAGAGGGCAATTGAATCGACTCCACGGCCTTTTCGAGCTTGGCCGTCGCATCGCCCAATGCGGCGCCTGGTGCGAGGTTGAAAGACACGGTCACGGCTTGCAACTGGCCCACATGGTTGATGGAAGTCGGGCCCACACTGCGCGAAACCGTGGCAAAGGCCGACATCGGGACCAGTGAGCCATTGCTGGAGCGGACGTAAATACTTTCCAGTGCAGTCTCGTCTCGCTTGGCCTCCGGGTTGACCTCCATGATCACTTGGTAGCTGTCGGTGGGCAGGTACATGGTGGACACCTGACGCTCTCCAAAAGCACTGAACAAAGCGTTACGGATCGTATCGACCGACACGCCGAGGCTGTTGGCACGGTCTCGGTTGATCTGAATGTCTGCCTGAAGTCCGCGCAATTGGGCGTCGCTGGTGATGTCCCGAAAGATCGGATCGGCACGCATCTTCTCTTGAAGTTTACTGGCCCAGAGGTTGAGTTGATCTGCTTTCACACTTTGCAAAATGTACTGGTAACGGGCTTTGCTTTGACGGCCACCCAATTGCAAGTTCTGTACGGGCCGCATGAACACGTTGATGCCGGGCACGCCACGCAGTTTTTTCCGCAAGTCTTCCACCACCACCTTCATCGGTTTGCGCTCGTTTTGTGGTTTGAGGGTGATGAACATGCGTCCTGAATTTTGCGCACCCACGCCACCATTGAATGAGCTGACTGCGGCCACGTTCGGGTCTTTGCGGAAAATTGCAGCAGCGCGTTCTTGCAAGCCAATCATGGCTTCAAAAGAAATATCTTCGGGTCCTTCGGTGGAGACTTGAATTTGTCCAATGTCTTCTTCCGGAAAAAAACCTTTCGGGATCACCATCAACATCCATGCGGTAATGCCGAAGGTGGCCACGGCTAAAACCAGAATGAACTTGCTGTGTCGCAAGGCTAAATCGAGCGAGCGGGTGTAAGCAGCAAGCAAGCCGTTAAACCCTTTTTCGAACAGGCGCACCAAAAAGCCTGGGGGTTTTTTGTGTGCTTCATCGGTCAGGTAACGGCTGGCCAACATGGGCACCAGAGTCAAGGAGACAAAGGCCGAAACGGCAATGGACAGACCGACCACCACAGCAAATTCATGGAACAACAAACCGATCACGCCGGGCATGAAGAAAATCGGGATGAACACCGCCACCAGCGAGCTCGAAATTGAAATGATGGTGAAACCAACTTCGCGGGCACCGCGCAAAGCGGCTTTGAAGGGTGGCACACCATTTTCGACGTGACGGATGATGTTTTCCAGCACCACAATCGCATCGTCAACCACCAAGCCTACGGCCAAGGTCAGACCCAGCAAAGAGATGTTGTCCAAGCTGTAATTCAAACCCCACAACAAGGCCACTGCGCCGACCAGTGAGATGGGCAGCGACAGCGCCGGTATCACGGTTGCTACAAATCGGCGAAGAAACAAGAAGATCACCAACACCACCAAAATGATCGTGCCGATCAAGGTCAGTGTGACATCTTCAAGCGCATGGCGAATCGAAATAGAACGGTCATTCACCGGCGTCAAAGACACCGATTCAGGCATTTGGGACATCAACTCAGGCAAGTTTTTGCGGACGGCGTCCACCACTTTGACCGTGTTGGCGCCAGGTTGTCGCTGAATCGCCAAGGTGATGGAGTTTTCACCGTTCAATGTGGCCCAAGTCCTGATGGCTTCAACACTGTCTAGCACTCTGGCCACATCCCGCAAACGAACGGGCACACCGCCTTTGTTGCTGATGATCAGGTCGGCAAACTCGCGGGCTGAGCTCAATTGCTTGTTGGCTTGAAGGACAAGGGTTTGCTGTGGCCCCTCGAAGGTGCCGGCTGGGGTGTTGACGTTGGCGGCCTTGAGTGCAGCGCTCAACTCATCCAGACCGATATTGCGCGCCGCCAAGGCTGCTGGATCGACGCGTATACGGACTGCAAAACGCTTGGCGCCGTAAATAATGACCTGCGCGACCCCTTCAATGGTGGACAAAGTAGGCGAAATCAAATGTTCTGCATAGTCCTGCAATTCCGATTGGGGGAGCGAAGGCGAGCGCAATGAAATCAACAAGACCGGTGCATCGGCCGGGTTGACCTTGCGGTAGGACGGCGGGATCGTCATCTCGGTCGGCAAGGTGCGCTGGGCTCGCAGCAAGGCGGCTTGGACATCCACCGAGGCCGCATCGATGTTGCGGCTTTCAATGAACTCCAGCGTGATGGAGGTGCTGCCCAGCGTGCTGGTGGAACTGATGACTTTCAAGCCGGGGATGGTCTGGAATTGTTTTTCCAGCGGCAGGGCCACCGAACTGGCCATGGTCTCGGGATTGGCACCTGCCAAGGTGGCGAATACGTTGATGACCGGTGTGTCGTAACTGGGCAGCGCCGCCACAGGAATGTTCTTGTAGCCGATGACACCTGCCAAGACGATGGCGGTATTCAACAACACCGTCATCACCGGCCTGCGGATGAAAAGCTCAGAAAAGTTCATGCGAATCTGCCGGCAAGTTTATTTGGAGGCTGCAGGTGCGGGTGCAGCACTTGGTGCAGGCGCAGCGCCAGGTGCGGGCATGGCGCCAGTTGCGGGCGTTGCTGATGCCGCGGCAGCGTTATCAGGCTTACTGCCCTCCTTTGGCGCTTCTTTGACGCGCTCAATCACTTTGACACCGGGGCGCAGGTTTTGCTTGCCATCGACCACGATCACATCGTTTTCCAAAACCCCCGTGACCGCAGCTTCCGGCCCCGCAGGCAGGACGACTTTGATCGGTTTACTGACTGCTTTACCGTCTTCTACCGCATACACAATAGGTCCGCGAACAGTTTGGATGATGGCGGCTTGGGGGATGACCAAGGCATCTTCAATTTTTTTGGTGGTCAAGCCGACGTTAACGAATAAACCGGGCCAAAGCTTGCTGTTTTTGTTGTCAAAGACGGCCTTGAGTTTGACTGTGCCTGAGGCGGCATCCACGTTGTTATCCACAAATTGCAATTTGCCGACCATGGGTTTTTTCTCTTCCGGCAAAGTCGCGGTGACTCTCACGTTGCCTTGCCCGCTGACTGCGGTCAAGAAATCTGCCAAGTCTCGCTGTGGCAAATTAAAAGACACGGCAATCGGGTTGACTTTGACAACGGTGGCCAGCACCGTGACGTTGGCTTGCACAACACTGCCTGCAGGTGTATTGATCACCCCTGCGCGTCCGGCGTGGGGAGACACGATCTTGCCGTAAGACAAAGCCACTTGCGCCGCTTGGATGGCCGCCACATCTGAAGCGACGACCGCATCCGTAGAGTCGACCAAGGTTTGCGCCGTGTCGACGGCAGCGCCAGAGATGAAATTTTGTGCAACCAATTCGCGGCTGCGGTTGAGCTGGCGCTTGGCATCGGCCAAGGCGGCTTGGTCTTTGGCCAACTGCGCCTTGGCTTTGGCCACATTGGCTTCGTCTGTGCGTGAATCCAGCGTGAAAAGCAAATCACCTTTGTTGACGAATTGACCTTCTTTGAAGTGCACTTGCGTGATCGCACTGGTCACTTGGGGACGGATATCCACACTGGCCAAAGAGATGGCTGAACCGACAGCCCTCAGTACAACGGGGAGGTCCCGTTTTTCGACTTTGACAGTCACCACACTCACCACAGGTGCAGGTGCAGCAGCAGGAGCAGCACCAGGTCCAGCTGCCGCTCCAGGTCCAGCCGCCGGTCCAGGTGTCGCCGCCGGGGCAGTGCCTGCAGCTGGCGCGGGGGAGGCGTTACTTGCTGCCGATGCGGCGGCCGGGCTTGCGGGTTTGTTGGCTTCGGGTTCTGAGGTTTTGGAGCATGCCACCAGACTCACAGTGATCAATGCACTCAGCAATGTGGTGAAAGCAAAATGGGCAGGCAAACGAGCAGCAAAATTCATGTTTTACAAATCCTGAAATGGGACGGTGCAGTGACAAACGCAGGGCGGGTTGGTGGAGACCTGTGTTTTTTTAAATCCAGCAGTAACGAACTTTACCTTTATTTAACTGAATCTTCAGGGACCGAGGTCAAGCGATTAGAAAAGTGTTTCTTATGGGTGTCAGCTACGTTCTGCTCTGTAGGTTAAAAACATAAATGTGAATTTTTAATTCACTATGAATCTGATCTCTTTTATGTTCAATAAAAATTAAAAATACCCGTTCTAAAGTCATTTTCACCGCCCCGGCTCGATGGGACGCTATGGGGTTTTCGCCGAGGTCCTGTGCCCGTGCGCGTGTTTCAGTCAGCAGCGGTTTTGGCAGGGGCGTGCAGTCTGATCAATTTTTTCAAAATGGCTTTCAGTCGGACACTGTCAGACTCCCCAAAGCTGCCCAACACGCGCGCCTCATGACTCCGCGCTCTGCGCAGCAGCGCCTGTACCCTTTGATGTCCAACCGGACTCAGTGCGACCAAGGCCTGACGCCGGTCCGTTAACCCGATGCTGCGCTCGACCCAGCCTTGTTCGTGCATACGGGCAATCAGCTTGGTGACCGTGGGTTGCTTGCTCAGCACAATATCGGCCAACTCGCCAACCGTGCGTTGCGCACCCCCTGCCAAACTGGCCAAGACGCGCCACTCGGGCACGGTCAGGCCGCTGGCTTCAACCTCGCGGTGGAATTCACTGGAGATCAGGTGGCTGGCACGGGCCAGCAAGTAGGCCAGGTAATCGTCTACAAATTCAAGCCGCTTTGGGAGTTCGAGTGCGGGTGCGGGTACGGGTACGGGTGCGGGTGCGGGTGCGGGTTTTCTCATGGTGCTATTGTATGAATATTCATATAAACTGCTGGACATACTTTTCAAGCAAAGGAAACACCATGCTGGTAGAAAGAATTGAGCACAAATGGATCGCTGCATTTCAGCGCACCTTTTCCCTGTGCAATGTGCAAGCTGGCGAAATCGTGGCCATTGTGTCGGAGACGCAGTCCCGCCGCGTGAATGTGGACCTGGCCCGCTTGGCGCTGGAGGCGATGGGTGCGCGGCCATTTGAGATCAATATCCCATCGCCGGTGCTGAGTGCCCCGGTGCCGGTGCGCTCGACAGGGGCAACGCACGCCCTGCAGCAGTTGGGCCCTGTGGTGGCTGCTATGGCCCGTGCCTCGTTCATTGTGGACTGCACAGTGGAAGGCATGTTGCATGCCCCCGAGTTGCCGGTGATCATGAAGGGGGCAGACGGGAACGTGCCTCGCCTGCTGATGGTCTCCAACGAACATCCGGAAATTCTGGAGCGCACCGTGCCTGATCCTGCGTTGGAGGCGTCGGTGCGCAGCGCCATGCGTGCTTTGCGTCAAAGCCGGTCGATGCAGGTGACATCGGATGCCGGCACGCAATTGCACATCGATCTCCAAGCTGCCGTTGTCGGAGGCGTTTGGGGCTTTTGCCCTAAGCCCGGCATGGTGTCGCATTGGCCTGCAGGCTTGGCTTTGGCCTTTCCCAAAGCGGGCTCAGTCAACGGCAGCTTGGTCATGGCACCCGGCGATGTGAACCTGACGTTCAAGTCCTATTTGCGAGACACGATCACCCTGACCATCGAAAACGACGCCATCACCCAGATCGAGGGCACGGGTGTGGATGCCGACATGATGCGCGGGTATTACCAAGCCTGGGAGGATCTGGAAGGCCATCGCGCTGCCTATGCCGTGTCACATGTGGGCTACGGTTTGAACCCGCAGGCCCGTTGGGATGCGATGACTTTTTACGACAAGCGCGATTGCAACGGGACCGAGCTGCGTGCGTTCGCAGGCAATTTTTTGTATTCGACCGGTGCCAACGAAGTCGCCGGGCGACACACATTGGGGCATTTTGACTTGCCCATGCGCGGGTGCACCATCGCCTTGGATGGGCAGGTGGTTGTGAACCGAGGTGCTTTGGTATGAGCGCGCCCCCTGTTCCAGTCTGGGCAGAAGCCGGCGTAAGTGCAGATGCTGCGCAACCCGTGCTTGTTTTTTTGCACGGTATTGGCGGCGGTAAACAAGGTTTTGCGTCGCAGTTGGCTTACTTCGCCCAAGCGGGTTGGCGGACACTCGCATGGGACATGCCGGGCTATGGGCAGAGCGCGGCACTGTACCCGGTCGACTTTCCTGCGTTGGCCGATGCCTTGCTGCGCATGCTGGACGCTTCGGGTATCCAGCGCGCGGTGCTGATCGGGCACAGCATGGGCGGCATGGTGGCCCAGCAAGCCTGGACTCTATGCCCTGAACGCATTGCCGGCTTGGTGATCGCTGCCAGCAGCCCTGCCTTTGGCCATTCCACCGGAGATTTTCAAAAACAATTTGTGGCACAACGCTTAGCGCCCTTGGACGCAGGCAAGACCATGGCCGAGGTTGCCCAGGCCTTGATCCCCACCATGGTCGCGCCTGCTTACCAAGGGCCAGGTTTTGCTTTGGCTTGGGACTGTATGTCCGCTGTCCCCGCTGCCACTTACCGCGCGAGTATTCAGGCACTGGTGACTTTCGAGCAGCGCGCCGCCTTGCCCACCATCACCGTTGCCACTTTGTGTTTGGCGGCCGAATACGACACAACGGCGCCGCCCGAAGTCATGCGCCGAATGGCCGAAAAAATACCCGGCGCTGTGTTCGAGGTGCTGACCGATGCGGGGCATTTGTTGTGCTTTGAGCAGCCGGACCGCTTCAATGCCGTGATCGACCACTTTTTAAAAAAACAGGGACTCGATAGAGCCGAGTGATGCAGATGCACAACTACATTCCCATTTGCGGTGAAGACTATCCGCTCAGCGACAAACAACGCGAATGCATGCACATGGCCTACGCCTTGGGCCGAGATAAGTTTGCGGACCGTGCGCCGCAATTGGACCGCGATGCCCAGTTTCCCTTTGCCAACTATGCCGATATGCGTGCCAACGGTTTGCTGGCCTTGTGCGTGCCCGAAGAACATGGCGGCATGGGTGCGGATTACGCAAGCTACGCCATGGTCTCTGCTGAAATTGGCCGCTGGTGCGGTGCCACGGCCTTGACCTTCAACATGCATGTGTGCACCATGATGTGGAGTGGGCTGTTGTCCGAGGATCTGGAGATGACGCCCGATCAACGCGCCCTGCATCGCCTTCACCAAAAGGCGCACTTTTCGCGTGTGGTGAATGAGGGCGCAATTTACGCACAGCCTTTTTCCGAAGGTGGCGCCGCCGCCGCGGGCGCTCAACCCTTTGGCACCCTTGCTGTCAGAACTGAAGGGGGTTGGCTGATCAATGGCAAGAAAATATTTGCATCCCTGTCGGATGCGGCAGACTATTTTGGCGTGTTGTGCACAGAGAAAAAACAGGGCCAGGAATTGTCACGACGCGACACTTTGTATTTGGCTGTACCACGCGATGCACCCGGTGTGGTGGTCGAGGGCGAATGGGATCCTTTGGGCATGCGCGCCACCGTGTCACGCAATCTGATTTTCAAAGATGTCTTTGTGCCCGACAACGCCGCGCTGATGCCGCAAGGCATTTATTTCCAGGCGGCCAGCCGCTGGCCGCACATGTTCATGACGCTCTCACCCACCTACATGGGAATTGCCCAGGCGGCCTACGATTTCACGGTGGCTTATTTGCGCGGCGAAATTCCGGGCACGGGCCCCGTCAAGCGACGTCAATTTGCCACCAAGCAAATCGCCGTTGCAGAGATGTTCATCAAGCTGGAGCAAACCCGTAATTTGTTTTTGCGTGCCATCGAAGACGCCAAAATAGACCCGCCAAAATCGTCGCGATTGCGGGCTTATGCCGCGCAATACACGATCATGGAAAACGCGCAAGACATCGCCCGTTTGGCGATTCGCACCTGCGGCGGTCAGTCGATGCTCAAGTCCTTGCCGTTGGAGCGCTTGTACCGCGACGCCCGATGCGGTTCTCTGATGCTGCCATGGACTGCTGAATTGTGTCTGGACCGTTTGGGCCGAGAAGCCCTGTACGAGCCCGGAGAGAAAGACGAATGAGCCAGCGCCTCAGCATGGGCGATGCGTTCTCGCCCATTGCGGCGCGTTTTGCCGCGTTGGCAAAGACCCATGCGAACGTCACGGCTGTGCGCAATGGTTTGCCGGGCGAAGCCGGTGTGGCCTGCGACTTCGCCACGTTCTGGCGACGCGTTGAAAGGGTGACCGGGCATTTGCAAGGCACGTGGGCTGTGCAAGCTGGCGACCGCGTGGCGTGGCTGGGTTTGAACCACGCTTTGCAATTGCTCACCTTGGTGGCTTGTGCACGATTGGGTGTGATCTTCATGCCGCTCAACTACCGCTTGGCCGCAGCAGAATTGCGCCAAGTTCTGCAAGATGCGCGGCCCAAATTGCTGGTGCACGATGCCGATCATGCCACCATGGCTGCGCAATTGGGTCTGGACGAAGGGGCAGACGAATGCGACTTTGTGCTTCAAGAGCGCTTGATTGACACCGCATCGCCGCGCTTTTTACCTTTGCCGCAAGTCCAAGCCGATGCGCCGGTATTGCTGGTCTATACCTCCGGCACCACCGGAAAACCAAAGGGCGCTGTGCACACGCAGGCCGGTTTGCTGGCCAATGCGCAGGCCAGCGACTTTGCGCACGGCTTCAGGGCCGCCGACCATGTGCTGTCTACCCTGCCTTTGTTTCATGTCGGGGGCCTGTGTATCCAGACTTTGCCCGCTTTGCTGTGCGGTGTCACGGTCACTTTGCACCCGCGTTTTGAGCCTGCGATGTGGTTACGCGCTGTAGCCCAAGACAAACCGACCCTGTCTTTGTTGGTGCCGGCCACTTTGCGTGCGGTGATTGACCACCCCGAATGGCAGGGCACCGATCTGACAAGCTTGCGCGGTGTGATGACGGGGTCATCGACCCTTCCTTTGTCTTACTTGCAGGCGTTTCATGACCGAGGCATTCCGGTGGGGCAAATTTATGGCACCACGGAAACAGGCCCTGTTTCCATTGTGCTGCCCTTGGATCAGGCGATGGCCCGCCCTGGCACCACAGGCTGGCCCCCACCTTTGGCACAGGTGCAGTTGCGCAATGAGCAAGGCCAAGAAGTCCCGTTGGGCCAGGTTGGACAGGTCTGTATCCGGGCACCCAACGTCATGCGCGGGTATTGGCAGCACGCCCAAGAGGGCGTGTCCTCCACCAATGATGGCTTGTTGGAGGGCTGGTTCGCGACTGGCGATTCAGGTCGGCAGGATGTTGACGGCTGCATCACCATTGTGGGCCGCAGCAAAGACATGCTTATTTCGGGTGGAGAAAACATCTATCCCGCAGAGATTGAAAACTTACTGCTCTCTTTGGACGGCGTGGCCGAATGCACGGTGCTCGGTTTGGATGACGAGCGATGGGGCGAGGTGCCGGTGGCGGTGGTGGTTCGGTCTCACACCGAGGCGGGACAGGTGTTGAGCCAAGAGATGGTCATTGCCCATTTGCAAAGATCGATTGCCAGGTTTAAATTGCCGCGCAGAGTCGTCTTTCTGGACAGTTTGCCCAAAAGCGCTTTGGGTAAAGTGCAAAAGCCTGTATTGAAAGCCCAACTGCAAACCGATAAGTGTTGATTTGTTGCAAAAGGACGAGGGTTTATTTGTCTCTTCTTCGGCCGTGAAGACTTGGCCCGCATGGCATGATTGGAGATTGTTTACAGGACAGGAATATCCCATGCTGCGTTTTTTATTCACCCGCCGTCAACTCACTTTAGGTGCAGCGGCTGCCTCGTTGTTGTTGGCGGGCGCTGCAGTTCACGCCCAATCGGCATGGCCTCAGAAACCCGTCAAGATTGTGGTGCCTTTTGCACCCGGCGGTACCACTGATATTTTGGCGCGTGCTCTGGCGCCCGAGTTGTCCAAAGCCTTTGGTCAGCAGTTTGTAGTGGAAAATCGTGCCGGCGCGGGGGGCAACGTGGGTGCAGAAGCTGTCTCCAAATCGGCCCCAGATGGGTACACCATTTTGATGGGTACCGTGGGCACCCACGGCATCAACCGCGCCCTGTACCCCAAGTTAGCTTACGACCCCTTTAAGGACTTTACGGCCATTACGCTGGTCGCCTCTGTGCCCAATGTGATGATCGTCAACGTTGACAAAGCCAAGGCCTTGAACATCAACACGGTGAGCGACTTCATCAAGGCGGCGAAGACCCGGCCGGGTCAGTTCAACATGGCCTCCAGCGGGAATGGCACCTCGATTCATTTGGCTGGTGAACTGTTCAAGAGCCAAACCGGTATCTTTATGGCGCACATTCCCTATCGCGGCTCCCGCCCTGCCTTGCTGGACATGATGGGTGGCAGCATGGACGTGATGTTTGACAACCTGCCTTCGGCTTTGCCGCTGATCAAGTCGGGCAAGCTCAAGGCCCTGGCCGTGACCAGCGCCCAGCGTTCAGGCGCCATACCCGAGTTGCCCACCATCGAAGAAGCCGCCGGGCTGAAAGGCTTTGATGCCAGCAGTTGGTTCGGTTTGATGGCCCCTGCGGGCACGCCGGTTGACATCATCAACCGTGTGCAGCAAGAAGTAGCCAAGTCCTTGAACACCCCAGCGATCAAAGAAAAGATGCTGGCGCAAGGTGCGATTCCAAGTGGTAACACGCCGGCCCAGTTTCTGACTTTCATTGAAAGTGAGCACAAAAAATGGGCGCAGGTGGTCAAAGTTTCGGGGGCTAAAGTCGATTGAAGCTTGAAGTTCAAGCAGTGCCCGCATTCCCTGCATTCCCGGCATTCCCCGCAGTTCCCGCGGGAGCTTGCTGGGCCCTTTGTGTTCAAAATAAACCATGCCAGCGACCGTACTCTTTGTCACCGCCGCCAGCGCCAAAGTGGCTGGACTTGAACTGTTGACCCCCACGGGTGAGCAAGGGCTGGTCTATCCGCATGTGCAGGACTGGATCACTTCGCAGCTTAAAAATAAAATGCCGGTCAAAGACATCAGTGCTTCGGTGCTTGTCAAAGGCATCAAACAGTGGTCGGTGTTCGAGCAAAAGAAAGCCGGAAAAATCATTCGCACCGTTTTTAAAATCACCTGACCGTACCCGGTTTTGACCGGCGTGGAAGCGTGTTCGCCAAGTGCATTACACAGCAATGTAAGAACCCAATGCATCGGCCATGAGCTTGATTGAAATCAAGAACAGACAGGCCTGAACTATTTTGAAAAACCAAACGTCGGCGATTTTTTTAGTCAAAAAAGCCCCCACCACCGTACCGATCAATGCGGCCGGAATCAGAACTGCGGCGTGCACCAGATCATCGACAGCGTAGGGGCTCAGCAGTTGGTAGGGCAAGATTTTTGCAGCATTGACAAAGGCAAACAGAAGGGTGGCGGTGCCGGCATAAACCATTTTGGGCAAGCGCTGTGGCAGCACATAGACCTGAAACGGCGGTGCGCCCGCGTGTGAGGTGAAGCTGGTGAAGCCGGCCAAGCTTCCCCAAAAAAAGCCCTTCGAAATTGTGGCCGACTGGGTGGGCGCGGCACTTTTTCGAAACCAACTGTGCAGGCAAAAAATAAGACCCATGCTGCCAATCAACAGCTTGGTTGCAGTGTCTGAAATGTAAGAAGCCGTCAGCCAACCGATAAACACCCCGAAGATGCCAGCAGGCACCAAAATCTTCAGATTGATTGCACTGAAATGCCGGCGGTACAGCCACACACTGACCATGTCAGAGATCACATAAATCGGCAGCAGCAAAACGGCCGCTTTCATGGGTGACATGACCATGGACAAAAGAGGCACGCCCAGCATGCCAATCGCGGGCAAACCGCCTTTGGACAAACCGACAAACAAAGCGGCCAGACTGGCCAGAATAAAGCTAAGGTCAAGTGCCATGGGGCCTCATGGGGTGGACTTGAGTCCATGGGTGCCGCAACACTTTTTGTATTTTTTTCCGCTGCCGCAGCTGCAAGGGTCGTTGCGGCCGGGCGTTTTTTCGCGGATGACTTGCACCACGCGTGCGCCGATGCTGCGCCAAATTGCACGCAGGTCGTACACGGCCCACAGGGCTTCGCCGTACGTATTTAAGCGCGACTCGCTCACGCTGGGTGGGCCGTCTTCACTCAGGGCCGACAGCGTGGGTTCGTCGGTGTCGTCTTCGGTCAACGCAACCACCGCTTCCAGGCAGTGATCGTGCAGTTTGGCGGCATCTTTGTCTTTGGGTGCAAACCATTCGTCTGGCCAATTTTCCACCGCGAACATGAAGCCCAAAGCCCAAACTTGCGCAAAGGATGGAATGTCGTCGCCTTCAATGTCGGTGCGCTCTTCAGGCGGCAAGCTGGCAATGGCGCCGCGGATGTCCATCACCTCGGGCGCGTAGGCGCGGTCATCGTCAAGGGCCTCAATATCGGCATCGAGAGCGGTTTTGACTTCAGCAAAACGTTGCAAGTACAAGGCCAGGAAACGATCACGCTGTGCCTCATTGGCAAAGCTGCCACCTTCGTCCATGCCCAGCAGAACGGTCAACCATTCGTCTTCTGCCAGCGGCGTGCGGCAGCAGACCATGGCCGCTAAAAAGCCTTCGCAAAACTCCCATTGCGGCGTTTCGTCATAACGTGTGCGCAAATCGTCGAGGATGTCCTCGAGGGCGTCAAAGTCTTGCGGCTGAAGGCCGGCGTCAGAGGAGGTGGTCATTTCAAAAAAAAGATCAAGGGGTAAATAACTGCGCGTAAAAGTCTTTGTGTTCAGCCAGCACTGTAAATCCGGGCGGCGCTGGTATGTGGGGATTCAGGGTCACGCCTTGTCGCTCCAGGCGGCGGCGCATGCACAGGACTTGCGCATCTTTGCTGAGCAGCAAGGCGTGGTGCGCAACAGACAGGTCGATGAATTTTTGATCGTCAGGGTCTTTGCAGGTGCAAGGGGCTTTCGGGGCGTCCTCAACCAAAGCGGTCCGATGGTCAAATTCATGCAGCACATGATGGGCGTTGCGGCTATGGGCCTGCAGGCGGGCGAGCAGATGGGGGTAGCCCAGCACGCGGCGCAGTTCCTCGCGCATGGCCGCCGTGGCAATCCAGTGCAGCCGGCTTTGATTCAGTGCCGTGCGTAAACCTTGGGTGCGTGGATCGTTAAAAACCCACAAGTCCAGCACGATGTTGGTGTCCAGAACCGTGGTCAAGGCTTCAGAGCTTGTCACGCACCGAGCCCTTCATCATGTCAAAGCGAAACAGGCGGCACTCTATGGGGCCGTTCCAAAGGGGCACCCGGCGGGTTTCTTTCAGGCGCATGCGGCTGGGTAATTTCAAGTCGGGCGTGAGCATCCAGGCGTTCCATCCGCTGTAGTTCTTTTTCCAGTGCGAGGCCAGTTGGTTGAAAAAGTCGCCTCCGTCATCGGTGTGTGCAGTTTCGCGGTGGCTGCCTTGTCGTTGTGCGGCCAGCGCGCCGGGTTCAAATTCATCCCGTCCACGGCCCGCAATACCGCCGGCCACAATGCGTTCGCCATAGGGCGGGTTGAGCAGCATCACGCCGGGTGTTTCGCTGGGCGGCATGCGTTGCAGTGCATCGCCGCCGCGCAATTGAATGGCGTCTGCAACCCCTGCGCGCTGGGCGTTGCGTTCGGCAAAGTCAACCATGCGGTGCGCTACATCGCTGCCATAAATAGGCGCGGTGGGCGCATGCTCTGCGGCCTGAGCTTGTTCCAAGAGCCCTTGCCAGACATGCGGCTGGTAAGGCAATAATTTTTCAAAACCAAAGCGACGCAAGATGCCCGGTGCGATACCGCAAGCCATTTGCGCGGCCTCAATGGCAATCGTGCCGCTGCCGCAACAAGGATCGTACAGCGGCGTTGTCGCGTCCCAGCCACTGGCGGCAATCATGGCGGCGGCCAAAGTTTCTTTCAGCGGTGCATCGCCTTTGTCAGCGCGCCATCCGCGCTTGAACAGGGGTTCACCGGAGGTGTCTATGTACAGCGTGGCATGGTCGGTGGTCAGGTGTGCATAGATGCGCACATCAGGCCATTGCGTGTTCACATCGGGCCGCTCGCCGCGCTTGGCGCGAAAGCGATCGGCCACAGCGTCTTTGATTTTCAGTGCCGCAAAGTTCAGACTGGTCAATGGGCTGTGTTGCGAAGTGACTTCGATTTTGAAAGTTTGCTGGGTGGTGAACCAAATCTCCCACGCCACATCACTGGCGGCTTCATACAGGTCTTTTTCGTTGCGGTACAGGGTTTGCGACAGTTGCACCAGCACCCGCTGGGCCAAGCGACAGTGCAAATTGAGCAACAGGGCTTCACGCCAGGAGGCCCGCACGACCACGCCACCCCGCCCGGTCATCAAGTCTTGGCCGGTCAGTCCAGTGATGCCGTGGATCTCGTCGGCCAGAAAGCCCTCGACACCGGCGGCGCAAGGTAAAAAAAGTTGCAGTGAATTCACAGGGTTTTTCGCAGGTTGGCGGGCGCAATTTTGAGCGCCTCACGGTATTTGGCCACCGTGCGCCGCGCGCAGTCGATGCCTTGCTCTTTCAGCATTTCCGACAATTGATTGTCTGACAGGGGTTTGGTGGGGCTTTCGGCGGCCACCAATTGGCGAATCAAGGCCCTGACAGCCGTGCTCGACGCAGCGCTTCCGCTGTCGGTGCCCAAGCCTGAGCCAAAGAAGTACTTCAGTTCGAACGTGCCCATGGGGGTGGTCATGTATTTGGCGGTCGTGACTCGGCTGATGGTGGACTCGTGCAGGCCGAGTTCATCGGCAATTTCACGCAGCACCAATGGCCGCATGGCCAACTCACCATGGACGAAAAAACTCTTTTGCCGTTCGACAATGGCGGTTGACACACGCAAGATGGTGTCAAACCGTTGCTGGATGTTTTTGATGAACCAACGTGCCTCTTGCAGTCGCTGTTGCAAGCCTTGATGCGCTTCACTTTTACCGCCGCGCAGGGCGTTTGCGTAGATGTCATGCACCCGCAGGCGGGGCATCACATCGGGATTGAGCTGTACTTTGAAACGCGGCTCGCCGTTGGGGCGGGTGTTGGTCACCAACACATCCGGAATGATCACGTGCTGTTCTGCATTGGCAAAGGGCCTGGCAGGTTTGGGCTCGAGGCGGGCAATCAAAGTGATGGCCGCCTTGATGCTGACGTCGTCTTCGCCACACAACACCAACAGACGTTTGACATCGCGTTTGGCCAAAAGCTCCAGCGGTTGGGCGCAGATTTTGAGTGCAGTTTGCCAGATGCGGTGGTCGGGGTCTTCTTGCAGTTGCGCTTTGATTTGCAAGCGCAGGCACTCAGCCAAGCCCCGCGCACCGACCCCCACGGGCTCTAAGGATTGCAAGAGGCTCAAGGCCACGGTGAAGCGGTGCACCAGTTCCTCCAGTTGCTCCAGGTCGTCTGTGCCCGCCAAACTTTGCGCCAGCGATTCCAGGGAGTCTTCGAGGTAACCGTCGTCGTTCAGAGATTCAATCAGGTAACGCAGCGCAGCGCGGTCAACTTCTGACAATCGCAAAGACAAGGCTTGGCGGTGCAGGAACTCGGTAAAAGAGCCCAAGCCGCGAGCCAGGTCGATCGCGTCAGGCGCATCGCTGTCGGAGGTTTTGCGTGAACTGGCATCGTTGCCCCATTCGCTGTCGTCGGGAGCTACATCGGCACTGCCATCGCCTTCCCAGCTCTCGGCCACATCTTGCACGGCTTCGTCGGTGGCCACTGTGGCGGTGGTTTCTGCGCTGGCTTCATTGCTGTTGTCGCGTGCCTCTGTGGCGGCTTCGGTCACCCGATCGCCCAAGCTCACGCGGGTATCTGCTTCGGGCAGACCGAATTCTTCCGCCATGGACTCTTCGGCAGAGCGTTCAAGAAACGGGTTTTCGTCGAGCATTTGCTCGACTTCCTGGCTCAATTCCAAGGTGGAAATTTGCAGCAATCTAATGGATTGTTGCAACTGTGGCGTGAGTGCCAAATGCTGCGACATGCGCAGAGATAAACTTTGCTTCATGCTGCACCTCCTCCTGCAATGGCGCAAGCGGTCGGCGCAAAGGGTGTCAGGGGGGCGTGAACTGCAGCCATTCGATCACATTCGGAAATGTTCGCCCAAATACACGCGACGCACGTCAGCGTTGTTGACGATTTGCTCGGGTGTGCCCTCGGCCAGCACACGGCCTTCGCTGATGATGAAGGCGTGGTCACAAATGCCCAGGGTTTCGCGCACATTGTGGTCGGTGATCAAGACGCCGATACCGCGTTGTTTCAAAAAAGCAATGATGCGCTGAATCTCAATCACGGCGATCGGGTCAATGCCGGCAAAAGGTTCGTCCAACAAAATAAAACGGGGTTGTGTCGCCAATGCGCGGGCAATCTCGACCCGTCGCCGCTCGCCACCCGACAAGGCGAGGGACGGGGAGTCGTGCAAATGGTCTACACGCAGGTCTTCCAGCAACTCTTGCAAACGCAAGGTGATGGCGGCTTCACTCAGCGGTTTGTCGTTGGCATCGCGTTGCAATTCCAGCACGGCCCGCACATTTTCGGACACGGTGAGTTTACGAAAAATGGAGGCCTCTTGCGGCAGGTAGGACAGGCCCATGCGCGAGCGGCGGTGAATCGGCATGTCGGTCACCTCTTGACCGTCAATCATGATCTGGCCGCCATCCGCATGAACCAGGCCAACGATCATGTAAAACGAAGTGGTTTTGCCTGCGCCGTTGGGGCCGAGCAAACCGACAACTTCGCCTTTGTTCACTTGAAGCGAAACGTCATGCACGACTTTGCGGCTGCCGTAGGCCTTTTGGAGGTGCCGAGCTTCCAGGCTGCTGACCTGTGAGGACGCCGCACTGTTGGCTGGTGCAAGCGGCGCGTTGCTCAAGGCTTACCCCCGGTCAGGCGAGGGCTGCTTTGCAGCAAAGGCACCAAACTGTTGTCTTTGCTGTCGTCTTTGGCCGTGTTGCGTGGCGTCAAAGTGGCTTTGATGCGTTGACTGCCTGAGGGGGAGGAGCCGGTGGGCGCTTTGCCATCCACGGTGAACACTTCGGTGGTGTTGTCGAAAACGATCAGGTGCCCCTGCAATCGGTCTGAAAGTTGTTGACCTCTGTAGCTTCGCAATTCGGCGCGGCCCGTGAGCGTGATTTTGTCGGCCTGGCTGTCGTAAATGACGGTCTCGGCTTCGCCTTCCGTGAATTCATCCAGGCCTTCACGCTTTTGCCTGAAAAAAGCGAGTTCGCCTTTGGCCGCCCACAGCTTGGCAACTTGCTTGCCTTCTTTGTTTTGCTGGACTTCGAGTTTTTCTGAGCGCAGCACCAGTGTGCCTTTGGTGACCATGACGCGGCCTGTGAAGGTGGTGATTTGCGCAGACTCATCGTGTTTGAGTGCGTCCGCCTCAATGTGCATCGGTTGTTTACTGTCGGCTTTTTCAGCCGTGGCTGTGGGTGCCGCCAAAAAAGCGGCCAAGGCCAAAGAGGTCAATGCAAGAGGAAATTTCATAGGGGCGCGAATCTTGCTTGGATTGTAGGTGCAAGCGGGGTCTGGCTGTTGCCGAGGCCATAAAAAAGTCCGCCGTGAGGCGGACTTTGGCGGCCGTTGCGAACGAACAGCCAGGCTATTTTATTTGCCTAGTCTGACTTGGGCCAACAAGCCCTCGGCAACCTGTAAAGCCCGCTCCATGCTGCCTGCCAATGAGCCGTCGGTGTAAAAGCGGCCTGCAATGCCGAGCGACGGAACGCCTTCGACCTTGAATTCGTTTTGCAATTGAACGGCGCGGCGTAATTTGCTGGTCATGCCAAAGGATTTATAGGCTTCTGCGAATTTGGTCTTGTCCACGCCTTGCTTTTCTACCCACGCCTGGATGCTGGCATCGGTGTTCAGGGCTAGTTTTTCAACGTGCACGGCCGTGAAGACCTTGACGTGCAAGCTCTCGAGCAGGTTCAGGGCTTCCAGGGCAAAGAACAAGCGCTGTTGAGGCGCAAAGCTGTCATTGAAGGCCACGGGGATGCGCCGAATCACCAAATCCTTAGGCGCGGTTTTGGCCCAGTTGGCAAAGGTCGGCTCAAACGCATTGCAGTGAGGGCAGCTGTACCAGAAGAATTCGATGACTTCGATTTTGCCGGTGCCTGCGTCGGACACCAGAGGGCGTTCTAGCTTCTGATAGTCTTTTCCCTCTTTGAGGTTGATCGGCCCGCTGGTGGGCTTAGCGGCTGCATTTTGAGCCCAAGCCGATGCATTGCTGACCACGGCGGCGGTGGTGGCGACACGTAAAGTGGCGAGGTTGAAATCACGACGTTTCATGGTGAAAGACTCCGAAAAAATAGGGGTTGATCTCAGCGTTGCACTCGAACCAATGCGGTTTCGATGCCGTTTTTGTCCAGGCGAGCCTTTGCATTTTCGGCTACATCCTTGTCATCATAGGGCCCCAAACGGACCCGGTAAACCTGTCGGCCCGCCTGTTCCCGTTCGCTGATTTTGGCGTCCAAACCCATCAAGCTCAACTTTGCGCGGTGGGCATCGGCTTCGGTTTGGCTGCGAAAAGCACCTGCTTGCACAAAGTAGGTGAACGGGTCGGCGCTGCTTGCTGTATTGCCCGATGCTGTTAAGGGAACTTTGGATTTGACCAGATCTCCTAAGGGGTCGGCAGTCACCCCTGGCTTGATTTCGGCTTTGGATTCGGTCTTTGCCTCAAGCTTGGTCTCTGTTTTGGCTTCAGACTTGGCGGCCTCTTTTGCAGGCTCTTTGATGAACTCTTTAGGGGTGTCCTTGGCTGACTCTTTCGTGTCTACATTTGGCGATGTCTCAGGATTGCCGTCCCCAATGGGCTTGCTTTGCAGCCCACCATTAGGATTCCAGTCTTTGTTCTTGAGCGTTTCGGCCGCATCTTGTTCGGCCGATCGGGGCTGGTTTTTGTTGGTGAAGGGTGTGGGCACCTTGGTCACGTAAATGGCCACAGCCAAAGCGGCTGCCAAACCGATCACCAGACCGATGATGAAACCTATTGCGGCGCCACCTTTTTGGGAATGCTGTCTCATCTGTTGACCTTCATCACATTTTGACTGGAGCTGAAACGCCCAGTACTTTCAGACCATTGTGCAGCACTTGCGCGGTGGCGGCGACCAGCGCCAAGCGCGCATGTTTGACCGCTTCGTCGTCCACCAAAATGCGCTCAGCGTCGTAATAGCTGTGGTAGCACGCGGCCAAGTCACGCAAATAGAAGGTGACATCGTGCGGCGCAAAGTCCTTGGACGCCGCGGTCAGCATGGTCGGGTATTTGGCCAACTGCAGCATCAAAGCTTGCGCCTGCGGGCTGTCCAGGGCAGTCAAGTCGACACGTTTCAGGGTCGCCGCATCACCCCCGTCTTTGTCAGCCCAAGCCTGCAAGACCGAGCAGATGCGGGCGTGCGCGTATTGCACGTAATAGACGGGGTTGTCGTTGTTCTTTTGAATCGCCAAGTCGACATCGAAGGTGTATTCCGTGTCGGGCTTGCGCGACAGCAAGAAAAAGCGCACCGCATCTTTGCTCGTCCATTCAATCAGGTCGCGCAAGGTGACGTAGCTGCCGGCACGTTTGGAAATTTTCACTTCCTCCCCGCCGCGCATCACACGCACCATGGTGTGCAAAACATAGTCAGGATAAGCCTCAGGAATGCCCACGCCTGCCGCTTGCAAGCCTGCGCGGACCCTGGCAATGGTGCCGTGGTGGTCGGTACCCTGAATATTGACGACTTTGGTAAAACCACGTTCCCACTTGGCAATGTGGTAGGCCACATCCGGCACAAAATAGGTGAAAGTGCCATCACCTTTGCGCATCACACGGTCCTTGTCGTCGCCGTAGTCGGTGGATTTGAGCCACAAAGCACCGTCTTGTTCATAGGTTTTGCCCGCAAGTTGCAGGCGATTCACCGCATCGGCTACTTTGCCGCTGGTGTAGAGGCTGCTTTCAAGGTAGTAATTGTCAAACTTGACTTCAAAGGCCTTCAAGTCCAAATCCTGCTCATGGCGAAGGTAGGCCACGGCAAATTGACGGATGCTGTCGAGGTCGGCCACATCGCCGCTGCCGGTGTACTCGCGGTCGTCCGATTTGACGGACTTCTTTGCCAAAAAGTCTTTGGCGATGTCGGCAATGTATTCGCCGTTGTAAAACGCTTTGCTGGCCGGATTGTCCGGCTCGGTCGGCCAACAGGTATCGCCCGGTTTGAAGCCCTCGGCGCGCAATTGGGTGCTGTGGGCCAGGGTGTTGATTTGCACTCCGGCGTCGTTGTAATAAAACTCGCGGTAAACGTCAAAACCTTGGGTGGCCAACAAATTGCAAATCGCATCGCCTAAAGCGGCTTGACGACCGTGCCCCACATGCAAGGGCCCTGTGGGGTTGGCCGACACGAATTCGACCAAAACACGTTGTGCGTTGTGGGCTTGCTGGCCGAAATGTGCGCCTGCGGCCAACACTTCATGCACGATCGCTTGCTTGGCCGCAGGTTTGAGGCGGATGTTGATGAAACCCGGGCCCGCGATGTCGATGCCTTCAACCCACTTGTCGTAAACAGGGTTGGCCAGCAGTGCGCTTCGCAACTGCTCTCCCAGTTGCCGGGGATTGAGTTGGAGGGGCTTGGCCAGTTGCATGGCCGCAGTGCAGGCGAAATCACCGTGTGCTGCCACCTTGGGCGACTCGAAAGCCGCTTTGGCGCCCGCACCGGGGAGGATGTTCTCGAGCTCAACGGCCAAAGCCGTGAGCAATTCTTGTTTGACAGAAAGCATAGGGTGATTTTAAGGGTCTGAGAGAAGAGGTGTTGAAGCGTGGAGTGAGTGCCCTGTTACACCATATGACAGGAGGGCTGTGCACGGAGAATTTGCGCGTGGCATCAAAGCGCGTATCCAGGCAACGCAGTGTCTGAAGGGATGCTTCGTTCATTTTGACAGCGCTTGGAAATACACCACGCGCACATTTCTTTCTCTCCATGCTTGAGGTGTCACTTTGGCCGCTGCCGCCCTCCAAGCAACACAGCAAAAAAATGAAAACCTGTCACGTCGAAGCGGCAGGTCAAAAAGGTGATGAACCAAAAACTTTCATGACCGAGTGCCTCAAGAGGTATCAGCTGGCGCTGACGCCTCGAGGCCTCCACCTTGCGAAAGTACGTGTTTTTTTTTTCGCCTTTGCATTAGGATGGACATATCCAACGCAAAACGCCATGACTACATTGCCTCTTTCATCTCTTGCCCATGGGGTTCTCGCGCCTGCGTCAGTCAGTGTGCGGGACAAAGCGTCTTTTTCGTGCATCCTGCCTGCGCACAACGAGGCCAAGAATTTGCCGCCTGTGGTGGGCGAGATTCTTCGTACTTTACGGACATTGTCCGAACGCGTGGAACTGATCATCGTCGACGATGGCAGCCGCGATGACACGGTGGCTGTTGCAGAGCAGTTGTGCGCGCAGTATCCTGAAGTGGTGCTTTTGCAGCTGAGTCGCAATTTTGGCAAGGAGCCGGCCATCACGGCGGGCTTGGCTTCGGCAGCCGGTGAGGTGGTGCTGATCATGGACGCTGACGGTCAACACCCGGTTGAGCTGCTGCCTAAAATGTTTGATTTGTGGCGACAAGGGCTGGATGTGGTCTACGCGATCCGCACCACGCGTGACGACCAAACGGCCTTGCATGGCAAGTTGGTGCAGTTGTTTTACACCTTGGTGAATTCGGGCAATCGGGTCAAGATCCCGCCGAATGCGGGGGACTTCCGTTTGATGGACCAGCAAGTGGTCAAGGCCCTGAACGCCTTGCCTGAGCGCAACCGGTTCATGAAGGGCTTGTATGCCTGGGCCGGTTTTAAAAGCACCGCCATCGAATACGAACCCTTGCCCCGCCTGGAGGGGGACTCCCGCTTTGGCTGGCGCAGCTCTATCGGCTTGGCTGTGATGGGTGTGGTGGCCTTCTCGACGATGCCTTTGCGGTTTTTGAGTCTCTTGGGCTTGGTCTTGGCCTTGGCCTCATTTGTCTACGGCGGCTGGGTGGTGGTGGAGTATTTTTATTGGGGTATTCAAGTCTCCGGCTACGCCACCATTGTGGTGGGCATGATGTTGCTCAGTGGTATTCAACTCATGGGCATGGGCATCTTGGCCGAGTATGTGGGCCGTATTTACGAAGAGGTTAAGCAACGCCCCGTTTTTTGGGTGCAAAAGCGCGTCGGCGCAGGCTTGGCAGGTCAAGCCGTCCCGGTCGAATTGCCCAGGGCATGAGGCCCACTCTCTTTTGGTTTTTGATCACGGGGGCCACTGCGGCCCTGACCCACATGGGGGTTTTTGCGCTGGTGCAGCATCTGCATCCCGATGTGTGGCCGGAAGCCGCGAATGCACTTGGATTTGTGATTGCATTTGTGCTGAGTTTTGGCGGGCACCGGTGGCTCAGTTTCAAAGGCACATCGACGCCTGTTCAGCAAAGTTTGGCGCGCTTTGCAGTGACAGCACTGGCCGGTTTTGCCTGCAATGAAGTGGTCTTCATGGTGCTGACCCGGCGTTACGGGTGGTTGGGCTTGTTGGCTTTGTTCGCCGCGTTGGTGGTGGCTTCAGCGCAGACCTTTGTGCTCAGTCGCTTTTGGGCATTTCAGCGCTGAGGTTTCAGGTGTAAACCTCGCTGCCGCGCACCAAGCGAACGTGGCGTTCTTTCAGTTGAATTGCAAACGCGTCACTCAGCAGGTGCCGCCACTCTGCCACGCGCGAATAGGCATGCGCATCGCTTGTTTCGGACAGTCCTGGATGGCACATGAGCAATGTTTTGTCGGGCACTTGGGCCAGCCAAGCGCCCATGAGAGTGGCGTAATCTAAGGATTCATTGAATAAATCGTAAATGCCTGACAGCGCGGGCGCCGTCGGAATCTGCAAACGGCTTGCGTCATGAACGAGGGCGGTGCTGCCCCACGCCGCCATGACCCGGCCTTTTATATCGGTGGGGCCTGGCGGCGGACGCGAGACCCGCAGATAGGGCTGTCGGGCGCCATAGCGCCGTGCCAAAATCTGCAGCAAGGCTTTGCGAATCGTGCCGAATTGCTGCACATGCTGGTGGCCGTCAATGTGGTCGGGTGGGGCTTGCCAGACCGACTCAAAGGCGTCCAGTTGGTGTTCGATTTCAGCGGTCACAGCGGCTGTTTGCAGTCCGCCCATTTTTTGCGCAAGCACGCTGCGCAGCATGACCTGTGCCAGCGAGTGGCCGTGCCCTTGCGCGATGGCAAACTCGCTTGTCCAGTCCAGATGCAAGCCCACATCGATCTGAGCGCGCAGGTCTTTGAGCAAGTCAGCGTCTTGTGGCCAGCGAGGTGACAACACCATGGCGCTGGTCGCACTGAGACGCTGGGCCTGTGCCAACTGGGCAATGGCTTGCGAGACAGGTGCGCTGATTGCAAAATCATCTGCGCACACCACCACCCGACGCTCAGCTTGAGAGCCCTTCATGTGGCGGTCTTCCAGTAATCGGGCTGGCTGTATTCCTGCTTCAGAAAGTCGATCCACAAACGCACCCGCAGTGGCAGATGTTTGCGCTGAGAAAAAACGGCATGAATCCCGTTGCTCGGCGCGGCAAAGTCTTCCAATATCGGCACCAACTTGCCTGAACGAATTTCGGCTTCAACTTCCCAGGTGCTGCGCCAGGCAATGCCCCATCCCGACAGGCACCAGTCATGCAGCACTTGACCGTCCGAGCAGTCCAGGGGTCCTGCGGGCTTGAGGTGAATGAGCTCGCTGCCTTCATCGCCTGTTTGGGGGACTTTGAATGCCCAACCGCGTGTTTGCGAGGCGTCGCTGGAGAGGGTTAGGCAGTCATGATGATTTAAATCAGCGGGCAGCTTGGGCGTGCCGCGCAGTGCCAGATAAGCAGGCGAGGCCACGCACAGGCGGCGGTTGTCGGCAATCCGCATGCTGACCAGTGAAGAGTCTGGCAAATCACCGACCCGAACGGCGCAGTCAAAGCCTTCTCCCGCCAAGTCGACGACCCGGTCGCTCAGATTCAAGGACACGGAGACTTCGGGATGGATACTGCGAAATTTGGGGACCAAAGGCGCCACATGTCTGCGGCCAAAACCCGCTGGTGCGGTGATGCGCAAATGACCACTGGCTTTGAGGCCACCGGCTGACACGCTGGCTTCGGCATTGGCCACATCACTCAACAGACGCTGACAATCTTCGAGAAAAGCTGTGCCCTCGTGGGTCAAGCTGATGCGTCGGGTGGTTCGTACCAGCAGTTTCACACCCAAATGCGCTTCCAGCGCATCCAAACGTCTGCCCATGATGGCGGGCGCAACGCCTTCGGCCCGTGCGGCGGCGGTCAAGCTGCCTTTGGTGGCGACCGAGACGAACGATTCAAAGACTTTGAGTTTGTCCATAGGGCTTCATTATGCGATATTTTGTCAAAAATGAAGGTCAATACTTGGATCATTATGTTGTTTGCACGCACGCATGCGGGCGAGCGTTCAGGATGCGGGGCGCCAGTTTTGGGGCAGACCGGCTTTCGGCGTCATGCCATACAGCGGTTCGCCGGGCAGGCCTTGCTGCAAGGCTTGGCGCGCATGGATCAACCGGGCGATGTCCACCCCCGTCGAAATACCCATGGCCTCGAACATGAAGACCAGGTCTTCGGTGACCACATTGCCCGAGGCGCCGGGTGCGTAGGGGCAGCCCCCTAAACCGGCCAAAGAGCTGTCAAAGGTGCGCACCCCCACGTCATAAGCGGCCAGGCAATTGGCCAGGCCCAAACCACGGGTGTTGTGCATGTGCGCCGCACCGGTGCGCTCGCCAATTTCAGCGCGAACTTTCTGGAACAGGCGGCGCACCTGCGCCGGATTGGCCATGCCGGTGGTGTCCGACAAGCCCAACTCGTCCACCCCTGCTTCGACCACCGAGGCTGACAGCCAGACCACATCGTCTTCTGGTACTTCACCTTGCAGGGTGCAACCAAAGGCGGTGGAAATACCGGCTTCAATGCGAACATGCGGTGCCACCTCGTTGCGGTATTGCACGATGGCGCGTACTGTCTTGACCATGTCTTCACGGCTTTGACGAACATTTGCCAGGGAGTGCGCTTGACTGGCTGAAACAGGCAGGGTGATTTTGTGTACCCCTGCCGCCAAGGCGGCTTGTGCGCCCCGCAGATTGGGTACCAGCGCCATGACCGTCAGGCCTGGGAGCGTAAGTGCATGCCGCACCACGTCGGCGGCATCGGCCATTTGAGGCAACAGTTTGGCGGGTACAAACGAGGCGACTTCGATTTCGCGCAGGCCTGATGCAAACAATGCATCGATCCAAGTGAATTTATGGGCCGAGGACATGACCGCCTTGACCGACTGCAGGCCATCGCGGGGACCGACTTCACTGATGAGAATGTCCGGAGCTTTGGGGTGATTCAAGATAAGTCTTTGTGGTTATCAAAACACGGATGAAAGGAAATTTTAGGCCCTGGTTCCGCTTTTGACTAAAAGTCACAGGTCAATGAATTTGAACATTATTTGTGAACCTCACGGCATCGAATACAGTAGGAAGACAGGACAGGTGCCCAATCACCTGACCGCTGTGAGTTTCAGCCCCTGGTTATTTCCAATTCTTTTTCACATCCGAGGTTTTTCATGACTGAACGCACCCCAGTTCACGGCCTGCAAGTGGCCACCACCCTGTATCGCTTTGTTGAGGACCAGATGTTGCCTGCAACCGGTGTCAAGAGCGAGTCGTTTTGGCAAGGTTTTGACGCTCTGGTTTCCGACCTGGCGCCAAAAAATAGCGCGCTGTTGGCCGAGCGCGACCGCATTCAGGCGGCCATGGACGCTTGGCACACCGCCAACCCCGGTCCGGTGGCAGAGGGCAAGGCGATGAAGGCGTATCAGAAGTTTTTGAGCCAGATCGGCTACCTGGTAGCTGAGCCCAAAAACGCCAAAGCCACAACGCAAAACGTCGATGCCGAGCTGGCCAAGCTGGCCGGCCCGCAGTTGGTGGTGCCCATCCTGAATGCACGTTACGCTTTGAACGCCGCCAATTCGCGTTGGGGCTCGCTGTATGACGCCTTGTACGGCACCGATGCCATCAGTGAAGAGCATGGCTGCGGAAAAGGCACCGGCTACAACCCCAAGCGGGGTGCCAAAGTCATTGAATACTGCCGTTATGTGCTCGACCGTTGCGTGCCATTGAAAAGGGGCTCGCACATTGACAGTACCGGCTACGCTCTGAAGGGCGGCAAGCTGGTGGTGTCACTTAAAAACGGCAACACCAGCTTGGCCGACCCTCAGCAGTTGGTGGGTTTTCAGGGCGACGCCAAAGCGCCCAGCGCTTTGCTTTTCGTACACAACGGTTTGCATCTGGACCTGCAAATCAACAAGGCCCACCCCATTGGCAAAACCGACCCGGCCCATGTGTGTGATCTGGTGGTCGAAGCGGCACTGTCGACCATTCTCGACCTGGAAGATTCGGTGGCCGCAGTGGACGCGCAAGACAAAGTGCTGGCCTACAGCAACTGGCTGGGCATTTTGCAAGGCACGCTGAGCGAAGAGGTGGAGAAGAATGGCAAGGTCTTCAGTCGCACCTTGAACCCTGATCGTATTTACACAAAACCGAATGCCAAAGCCGGCAGTCAAGCTGCCGGGGGCAAGGACACCGTCAAGCTGCATGGCCGCTCGCTGTTGTTTGTGCGCAATGTCGGTCACTTGATGACCAATCCGGCCATTTTGTACACCGCCAAGGACGGTAGTACCCAAGAGATCCCAGAAGGGATTTTGGACGCCATGATCACCACCACCTGTGCCATGGTGGACTTGCAAAAGAAGAAAGGCGCCGACTTGCGCAACAGCCGCACCGGCAGCGTGTACATCGTCAAACCCAAAATGCATGGCCCTCAAGAAGTCGCGTTCGCAGATGAACTTTTTGGCCGCGTGGAAAAAGTGTTGGGGTTGAAAGCTTCCACCGTCAAGCTGGGCATCATGGACGAAGAGCGCCGAACCAGCGCCAACCTGAAAGCCTGCATTGCCGCCGCCAAGAGCCGGGTGGCCTTCATCAACACCGGCTTTTTGGACCGCACCGGCGACGAAATGCACACCTGCATGCAGGCCGGCCCCGTCATGCGCAAGGGCGACATCAAAACCAGCACCTGGCTGGCCGCCTACGAAAAAGCCAACGTGGCCGTGGGCCTGCAGTGCGGCCTGCGCGGTCGCGCCCAGATCGGCAAAGGCATGTGGGCCATGCCCGACCTGATGGCCGACATGCTCAAGCAAAAAATTGGGCACCCGCAGTCCGGTGCCAACACAGCTTGGGTGCCCAGTCCCACCGCAGCTGCTTTGCACGCCATGCACTACCACCAAGTGAACGTGCCCGCGCTGCAAAAGCAGATGGAAAAAGCCGTGCTCAAGCAAGACCCGAAAGTCCTGCGCGCCGAGTCTTTGGCCAAGTTGCTGCAGTTTCCGGTAGTGGCTTTGCAAGACGCCAACTGGTCTTCCGAGGACAAGCAAAAAGAACTCGACAACAACGCGCAAGGCATTTTGGGTTATGTGGTGCGCTGGGTCGACCAGGGCGTGGGCTGTTCCAAAGTGCCCGACATCAACGGCGTAGGCTTGATGGAAGACCGCGCCACCTTGCGCATCAGCAGCCAGCACATGGCCAACTGGTTGCAGCACGGTGTGGTAACCGAAAAGCAAGTCACTGAAACCTTTCAGCGCATGGCCCAAGTGGTTGACGCGCAAAACGCAGGGGACGCCGCCTACAAACCCATGGCCGGTCACTTTGACACCTCAGCCGCTTACCAAGCCGCTTGCGACCTGGTGTTCAAAGGCAAGGCGCAACCCAGTGGCTACACCGAGCCTTTGCTGCATGCGTGGCGTTTGAAGGTGAAGGCAGCAACTTAGGGCGTTTTGTTCTGGGGCCCTGCTTCGGAGAGGGTCCTGGCTCAAGGAGATGCTTTGGGTTTGGCCATGCCCTTGTTGATGTCGCAAAGCCCTAAACTCGGTGTTTCTTGGTTTTGTGATTTTCATGACGGATACGCCCCCACTTTTGAGCTTGCAGGTGCTGGAAAAGCGCTTCGGCCCCAACTACCGCTGGATGTTGCTGTTGTCCGTGATGCTGGGCACCATGGCTTCGATCATGTCGTCGACCATCATCAACGTGGCGATCCCGGACATGGGGCAACACTTTGACATGAGCCCGACCCGTGCCCAATGGGTCTCCTCGGGCTTTATGGTGGCCATGACGGTGTCGATGCTCACCACGCCCTGGTTGCTCTCGCGTTACGGTTACCGGCGCACTTATGCCACCAGCATGTGGTTGCTGTTAATCGGGGGTATCGGTGGCGGTTTGTCCAACGATTACAACTGGGTGTTGGTGGCGCGGGTGGCCGAAGGCTTGGCCGCTGGCGTGGTGCAGCCCATCCCGGCGATTTTGATCCTGCGGGCTTTTGATGCGGATGAGCAAGGCCGCGCCGGCAGTTTTTTCAGTACGGGGGTGGTGCTGGCCCCTGCCGTTGGGCCGAGCATTGGCGGCTTACTGGTCGACTGGTTTGGCTGGCGCTCCATCTTTTTCATGGTCGTGCCGCTGGCTTTGGCCTCCATATGGATGGCGCGTCGTTATGTGCCCACCACCGCACCGGGTGGCTTGGCGCCCAACCGGGAAGGTGCGCGTCTGGACGTTTGGGGCATGCTGATCGCCACCGTCTCTACGCTGTGCTTGCTCAATGGCTTGGTGTCCTTGCGCGATGCCGGCTTGGATGCTGTGCATGCCTGGGGGCTGTTGGTGGTCGCCGCACTGGGGTTGGCGGTGTTTGTGTTTTGGCAGCACCACCTGCTGCACAAGCCCCATGTCAGCGGGTTGGCGCCCTTGATGAACTTGTCGGTCTTTCGCCATCGGGCATTTTCAATGGGCAGTCTGGTGGCTTTCATTTACGGTGCAGGTTTGTTCGGCTCGACGTATTTGCTGCCTTTGTACATGCAGCAAGGCATGGGCTGGTCGGCTTCTTACACAGGCACCGTCTTGTTGCCGGCGGGTTTGCTGTTGGCCGTGACGATCGCCTTGACCGGCCGTTTGGCCGACCGCCACCCTACCTACTTGCTGGTGAGTTCAGGCCTGGCCTTGCTGGCCTTTTCGTTTGTCTTGATGGCCACTTTGCATGTGGAGTCGAGCATGTGGTGGCTCAGCGCCTGGGTGATTCTGGGGCGCATTGGGCTGGGTTTGATTTTGCCTTCGCTCAACTCAGGCTCGCTGCGTGGCCTGGCGCGGCCCTTGATACCCCAGGGCTCCAGCGTGATCAACTTCATGCGCATGCTGGGCGGTGCGGTTGGGGTGAGTGTGTGCGCTATTGTTTTGCAGTGGCGCCTGGCGGCGCATGGCGTGAGCTTGAGCTCCAACGACCAGACGGCCCTCAGACTCACAGCATTCAATGAGAGCTTTTTGTTCTTGGCGGTGCTGATGGCGCTGGCCTTGCTGGCCGCTTGGCAGCTCAAGGTGCCTGAAGATAAACAAAATGAGTGAACTTGAAGAGGAATCCCGATAAGACCTTTCGGTCGAACTTTTTGAATTCACCAAGTGCTTATAGCGCTGCTTCCAACGCATCGATGAACAAGGCCGCCACATCGCAGCCCATTTGGTCGGTGATTTCTTGAAAGCAGGTCGGGCTGGTGACGTTGATTTCGGTCAGGCTGTCGCCAATGATGTCCAAGCCCACCAGCATCAGGCCGCGCGCGAACAGGATCGGCCCCAAGGCTTCAGCAATTTCACGGTCGCGTGCAGAAAGAGCTTGCGCCACGCCCTTGCCGCCTGCAGCCAGATTGCCACGCACTTCGCCACCCTGTGGAATGCGCGCCAGGCAAAATGGCACGGGCTTGCCGCCGATCAACAGTACCCGTTTGTCGCCTTGGGCAATGCCGGGCAGAAACTTTTGAACCATTACGGTTTGCTGGCCGTCTCGATTGAGTGTTTCGATGATGGCGCCCAGGTTCAGGCCATCAGTCCCCACCTTGAAAATGCCCATGCCGCCCATGCCGTCCAGTGGCTTCAAAATGATGGTGCCATGTGTCGCATGAAAAGCGCGGATGTCGGCCTCGTTCTTGGTCACCAAGGTGGGGGCAATGAACTGCGGAAACTCCAGAATTGCCAGCTTTTCGGGGTGGTTGCGAAGCGCTGCCGGGCTGTTGAAAACTCTGGCGCCCTCGCGTTCGGCCTGGCTGAGCAGGTGTGTGGCGTAAAAATACTCGCTGTCAAAGGGCGGGTCTTTGCGCATCAACACCGCATCAAAGTCTTTGAGCGCTTCTCGGCCGGTCGCCGAGACTGTGAACCACGCGGCCTGGTCCCCTGTCAGATCAATGTGTCGCACCTGGGCCGATACCGATTCGCCTTGCTGCCAACGTACACCGGTCATCTCGCAGGCCACCACACAGTGCCCGCGTTTTTGTGCCTCGCGCATCATCGAGAACGTGGTGTCTTTGTAAATTTTGAACGACTCAAGGGGATCGGTGACGAAGAGGATTTTCATGGCTACATTGTAGAAGAGCGTTGCAATTCGCCAAGGCGAGAGGGAATGACGGGTTTACTGAAAAGCCACCTCTGCAAAGCTGCGCAGCTTTCGGCTGTGCAACTGCGCCGGGCCTGCAGCGCGCAACAATTCGAGGGCCCGGATGCCGATCTGCAGGTGCTGGTTGACCCGCTCGCGGTAAAAGTGGTTGGCCATGCCCGGCAGCTTGATTTCGCCGTGCAGCGGTTTGTCACTCACGCACAGCAGCGTGCCGTAGGGCACCCGGAAACGAAAACCGTTGGCAGCAATGGTGGCGCTTTCCATGTCCAGCGCCACAGCCCGGCTTTGGCTGAAGCGCTGTTGAGGCGTGCTGGCCACATTGCTGGTGGGCAGAAGCTCCCAGTTGCGGTTGTCGGTGCTGGCCACCGTGCCGGTGCGCATGATGCGCTTGAGTTCGTGTCCTAGGCTGCCACTGACTTCGGCCACTGCTTGCTCCAGTGCCAGCTGGATCTCGGCCAAAGCCGGAATCGGCACCCACAGGGGCAACTCTTCGTCCAGCACATGGTCTTCTCGCACGTAGGCATGCGCCAGCACGTAGTCGCCCAACTGCTGCGTGGTGCGCAGGCCTGCGCAGTGGCCCACCATCAGCCAAGCATGCGGGCGCAGCACGGCGATGTGGTCGGTGATGGTTTTGGCGTTGGCCGGGCCCACGCCAATGTTGACCATGGTGATGCCGCTGTGGCCTTCGCGCACCAGGTGGTAGGCGGGCATTTGCGGCAAGCGTTGTGGGGCAGTGCCCAGAGCATCGCCTGCCTGCGCTGATGAACCTGCGCGGCGTGTAATCACATTGCCCGGCTCCACAAAGACCGCATAGGGGCTGTCGGGCTTGGCCATCTCGGCATGACCCAGGGCGATGAACTCGTCGATGTAGAACTGGTAATTCGTGAACAGCACGTAGTTTTGAAAATGCGACGGGCTGGTGCCGGTGTAATGGCGCAAGCGGTGCAGCGAATAGTCGGTGCGCGCCCCGGTGAACAGAGACAGTGGTTTGGGCTGGCCGTTTGCCCCGCGCCAAGTGCCGTTGGCGATGCTGTCGTCCATCGCCGTCAGGTCGGGCAGGTCAAACACATCGCGCATGCGGGCGCGGCGCGCGGCGCTCATTTCGCCTTCCATGTGCTCGTTTTCTGCAAATGAAAAATGAACCGGCATGGGGTCTTTGCTGGTGCTTACTTCCAGGCGCACGCCGTGGTTGCGGATCAGCAGGTCAAACTGCGCCAGCAGGTAGGGCGCGAACAGGTCCGGGCGGGTGAGGGTGCAGGTGTAGACTCCGGCGCTCGCCACAAAACCGTAGCTCAAGGGCTCGTGGTCGGCGTCGTGCGGTGGTGTCCAGTCGGTGGCCGTCTCAATCCGCACACAGGGGTAACAAGCACGCACGCGGTCTTGCATGTCGTCGCCCGCCACAAAACGCTGCATGGCCAGTCGCAAATGCGTCACGCTTTGGTCGTAGATGACGCGCACGCGGGCCAGAGCGGATTCTGCTGAGTCGAAGTTTTCGGGGGCAATGAAGGGGATGGGGGTTTGCATGGCGTGATTGTGACCGAGCTGATTTGGTGTGCAACTCAAAGATTTTTCAATCGCTAGGCGCACTCTGTGAAATTGGGTCTGCAGACGTGACAATGCCCTGAATTTTATCTGGCCAATTTGACTGTCACATGAATGTAACAAGAGCTGGGTAACTTAAGCCTTTCCACCCACTTTGGAGCTCACCGTGTCTCACTCTTTCGACCCCATTGACAATCAATCCAACAACGAGCACTTCCAAGAAGTTCTCGGCAAAGCCTTCAGCAACCCTTCACGCCGGTCTATTTTGCGCGGCGGTTTAGGCTTGGCTTCTATGTTTGCCTTGCCCATGTTGCCAGGTTGCGGCGGCACCTCCACAGCGAGCAATGCCGCCGTGGGCGCCATCACCGAGCTGAAGTTCACCACTGTCGCCAAGAGCATCGCCGACCAAATATGGGTCCCCGCAGGCTACACCGTCAAAGTTCTGCATGCCACTGGCGACACCCTGAAAACTGGCGTTGCTGCCTATTCGAATGCAGGCACCGACGACGCTGAAAGCTGGGCCAACCGCGTGGGTGACCAGCATGACGGCACCGAGATTTTCTACATCGGCTCCAACGGCAAGTCCAAAGGCAGCTACAGTTATGCAGCTGGCGACAAGGCCGTGCTGGCCGTCAACAACGAAAGCTCGGCAGAAGGTCACTTCTTCCACCCAACCGGTCAAACTTCCGGCGCTGCTGTCGGCAAAAAGTTCGACCAATTTGGTCAATGGACCTTGGGTGTTCGTCCCGCAGCCGAAGCCATCAAAGAAATCTTGATGCACGGCGTCACCCTGGTTGAAGTGAACTTGGACGCGAGTGGCAAACCCACCGGCTACAACGCGACATCGGCGTTGAATCGCAGAATCACACCTGAAACACCCATGACCGTGACGGGCCCTGCTGCGGAGCTGGCCAATTTGAAGGCCATGATGGTCACCAAGT
>CAMDKK010000001.1 GCA_945901045.1 Limnohabitans sp. Rim8 | reverse complement strand
TGTTAGTTTCTTCCCTGGTGCAACATTCACTGGGCCTAACATTCGGCATAGCAATTCCTCTGTTACGCCATTAGCCAAGGCAAAATTTCCTAGTTGCAATTTTGCGTTGGTTGGTTTTAATGCTGCCTGTACAGTAAGTACATTAGTAGTTGATGCTTTGTATGGGTTCGAATTAGTTGTTGAACAACCAACCAATGCCAATCCAAGAATGACTAACAATCCAGTTTTAAGTAATTTCATTTTGTTCCAAAAAAAATATCAAGCCAATTTCTCTGCCGCCATCGTTGCGGTTAGTTTGCTGTAATGCTTTTCTAACATACGCACGCTGTTGCCCATTTGCTTACTTAACGTGTGTATGTCTGTTACAGCCAACAGTTCCTGTGTAGCGTATGTGTGTCGCAGACTGTAGAGCGTACGTCTCTGCCCCGCCCCATCATTAAGTAACTCACATTCTCTTACAAGTTTCTTTAAGGTACCATTAAAAGTACGGGGACGCAATCCATTTGTGTTTCTAAATATGTTTTTTTACCCTACTCAAATCGACACGTCAAGCCAACCTGTCTGCAGCCATAGTTGCTGTCAATTTGCTGTAGTGCCGTTCAATCATTGCAGCACTATTGCCCATCTGCTTGCTCAATGTGTGTATGTCCGTGCTATTTCTCAATAACTCCATAGTCGCATAGGTATGACGCAGGCTATACAGCGTCCTGTTCTGTCCTTCACTATTTTTCAACAAGCCCGTATCACGCATCAACCTTCTGAAGGTGCCGTTCAGGCTGACTGGCTGGTATCCATCACTCAAACGGAACAACTTATGGGGCACACGGGTAGCGAATATGTCCTCAAAAACAATTGATTTCACATCCGTTTGTCGTTCGTGCAGTCTTTTCAACACATCAACTGCCCTGTGTTTAGCAATCAGCCACCGCCCACCTGTTTTTCCATCAACCCATACACGCAGATAATGCACACCTTTGTCCGTGTGCCACTCCAAGTGCTTCCAACAGATGCCCATTGCCTCTGTGCCGTGCCGCATACCCGTTAGCAGCAGCATTTCAATATAGTCCCTCAACAGCATCCTAATTTCGTGTTCGTTGCCCCTTGTGCCCCCATGCTGCCAGTCTTCCATAAACGCTAACAACTGCGTGATTTCCTCTTCGCTAAAACCTGGACGAGCAGTGCCCTTCAAGCCCTTGGCAGTTAGTTTGGGCACTGGCACCCGTTCGCTGATGTAGCCGCGTTCTACGGCTGTTGTGATTACACGGTTCCATGCACTGGTGAAGTTGTTGAGTGTGCTGGTTTTAGGTTTGCGAGCCATTTGCCTGTCCCGCCACACCTCAAACTCACGCACATCCGTGTGCGTCAATTCCTCCAGCATCTTGTCTCCAAAATACGGGACAAAGTATTTCTCAATGCAAGTTGCATAGGTGTTGTATGCACCCCTGCCACTGCTAGCGTCAATTTGCTTTCGCAGTTCAACCAGTGTGATAGCCGCAATCTGTGCGAACGAGTGTGCCTTGTGTGTTAAACCCAGTTTCTGCCTGAATCTGGCTTCGTCATACATGTCGCATGCGGCGGCAATGGCGTTTTCTAAACTTGCTTTTCGTGTTGAGAATCTGTGCCATTTGCCGTCTGATAACTTGAAGCGGCACTGGTATTGCAGACTGCGTGTGCGGCGATATAGCACTACCTCCCCGTCCCTCAATAGCAGGACGCTGGGTTGCGTTTGTATCAACGACGCTATGGTGCGTTGTCTGCTTGTATTAGTGGTGGCGGGTGCTGTGTCCTGTGTGGGGGCTGCTTGATTTTTAGTCATAAAGCAGGGCAAATCAGCGTGAGAACAAAGTGGGGGCAGCGTGTTTTTATTGTGCGACACGCAAAGAAAAAGACACCCACTACTTTCGCAATGGGTGTCTTACACAATTCCATGGTGGGACCAGCGGGGGTCGAACCCACGACAAACGGATTAAAAGTCCGCTGCTCTACCAACTGAGCTATGGTCCCATCAAGCTCACACGAGACTCTGTTTTGACACAGTGTTCATGCTTCGCTAAGCCTCAAATTATAGCGTTAATTCGTCACTGTATCAAAAGACGAATGAAGAAAATTCAAAACAGCAGAGACAGCGCACAAACCGAATGTGGCCGTCACCGTGACCACCGATCCATAGCCATGACAATTCAGGCTGCCGTCGCTCTCGACATCGCAAGATGCGTCTGGAGGAGCCACAGACTCACGGCTGAACACGCACGTCACGCCCATCTTTCGACCTTCTTTTGGAGCGCCATGCATTTTGCGTAACTGGTAGCGCAATTGCGCCAGCAAGGGGTCGTGCGTGACCTGCGATAAATCATCCACATCGACCTTGTGCGCCAGTCGCTTGCCACCCGCAGCACCCACAGAGACGAAACACACTTTGTTCTGAAGTGCCCATTGGGCCATGCTAACTTTAGCCTTGACTTGATCACATGCATCTATGACTGCACAAGGCAACGCCCCAGAACCCAAGATAGCGGGCCAGTTTTCGGGGACTACAAAGTCTTCAATACACTCAACAGCGCAGTTCGGGTTGATCAAAGCAATACGCTCTTGCATGGCCACGACTTTGGCTTGACCCACTGTGGCGCTCAAGGCATGAATTTGGCGATTGATGTTGGAATCAGCGACATGGTCCATATCAATCAAAGTAATGCGGCCAACGCCACTTCGTGCCAGCGCTTCTGCCGACCAAGAGCCAACGCCGCCCAGACCCACCACGACGACATGCGCTTGGCGAATCCGTGCTGCGGGTCCTGAACCGTATAGCCTGTCCAGGCCCCCAAAGCTGCGAGCGATATCAAAACCACTCATGGGGCAATGTCAACACGCTTGAGCTGCCAGGTTAGCGCAGTCCATGCGCCTAAAGCAATAGCGGCTACAGTCAAAAGGCTCATCCAGCTGAGCGTAGCCAGGCCACTCAGACCCTGCCCGATGGTGCAGCCCATGGCCGTGACACCACCAAATCCCATCAGAGCCCCACCGATCACATGCCGAGCGAAATCTTGACGATTGGTAAAACTCTCCCAGCGAAATGATCGCGTGACCCGAGCATGCAGGTGGGCGCCCACGATGACCCCTAAAACGGACACCATGCCAATGCTCAGTCGTTTGCTGCCATCGCTGAAATACATGAAGGCATCCAGAACCAAGGCCACGGGTGCCGTGAAGCTGAACGATTCCATACGGCCGCTGGAAGTTGCAATGAAAAATTCCTCCAGTGTTTCGGGGTGTTCCAGTCCATGGCCCCATACGCCCGAGGCCCACCACATGAATGTGATCAGAAAACCAACGCCAAGTCCTGCAATGATGTTGCTTGGACGCCAAAATTGACTTTCTTTGAAAGCCCAAAACAACAAGCCACCGCCTACGCAAAGCGCCGCAGCGGCACTGGCCACAGGAATACTGTGGCCGCTTCGTTGCGCCCACCAACTGCCCACAAAGGCCTGCGAATGGGCATCGATGAACACGGTTTCAAGCGTGTTGACACGCAAAACCCCGAGCAGACCACGCAGGGTAGCCAAAGCAACAAGGGCCATGACCAAGAGAACAATAAGCGATTTGAGATTACCCGAGCCCAGGCGAACCAAGGCTTTGGAGGCACAGCCAGAGGCCAGAACCATCCCCACCCCGAACGACAATCCCCCTGCAAGCGCAGACAGCCAAAGCATCTTGTTTGAAGCGTAAATGGTCTGCAGGGGATTGAGCCATCCAGCAAAGTGCATGGCTGCAAAACCCAAAATGCTGACTGCTGCAGCCAAAGCCCACTGGCGCAGGCGCGTTGCGTCTTGCATCAACACCAGGTCACTGATGGCGCCCATGGTACAAAAGTGCGTGGCATGAAACAACGCGCCCAAAGCGCTAGCGAGGACAAACGCCAGAATCAGCACCCCCAGGGTGGTTGAGGCCAATTGCGAGGCGTCCATGGGCTGCTTACTTCAAGCGGGTCAAGCGTTCCTTAGCGACTTGCGCGGCTTCAGAGTCGGGATAGGCGCTGACCAAATCTTCCAGCGTCTTGCGAGCGGCCTTCAGATCCTTGAGTTCAATCTGGCAATTGGAAATGGCCAGTATCGCTTCTGAGGCGCGAGGGTTATTGGGAACCAAACTCAGCATGCGTTTGAAGCTGCTCAAAGAAGCGGCATAGTCTTTGTTGGCATATTGCGCATTGCCCAACCAAAAAAGAACCGATGGCAAGTAGCCGCTGCCCAGATAGCGTTGACTGAAACCTGTCAAAACCGATTGAGCAGCCACAAAATCGCCTTTGCGAAAGACGGCCATGACGGCATCGTAGTCGCGCTTTTCTGAAGGGTCTACCAAAAATTCTGCACCGTCCAAACTCACTTTGACAGGGTCAAATTTGCGCAAACGATCTTCTACACCCAATTGCACGTCCTTTTGGCGTTGTTGCAAATTACTCAAATCTCGGATCAGTTGTTCGTTGGTTCCACGCAACTTGGCTTGCTCACTCTTGAGCGTTTCAATCTGTCCTTGCAAATCCAACACTGCGCTGCGCAATTTTGAAATTTCATCCGATTGAATCTTGCTTTGCGCTAAGCCAGAACTACTGAGTTGCTCCAACCTTTGACGCAAATCCAAAATCGCACGTCGAGCGTCGTCGTCCTCAAACAAGCCCGCGTGCGCCACAGACTGAGATAAAAAAAGCGCAACAAAGACGCAGCGGATCCAAATCAAGGTTTTGGCCATGGCAGTGTCAGTGTCAATATTTGATTTCTACGCGGCGGTTTTTCGCCAAAGCAGATTCGTCCATGCCCGAATCGGCAGGCTTTTCTTTGCCAAAACTCACGGCTTCGATTTGAGAATCACTGACGCCCAACAAGGTCATGGCACGGCGAACCGACTCAGCCCGCTTTTGACCTAAGGCCAAGTTGTATTCGCGTCCACCGCGCTCATCGGTATGACCTTCCAACATAGCTTTGTTTTGCTTGTTGGCTTGCAGGAATTGGGCATTTTTTTCAATAACGGTACGTGCCTCAGGCTTGAGGGTGAAGCTGTCGTAGTCAAAAAATACAATGTTGGAGCCTGTTGGACCTGCTTTGCTGACTGCACTTTTTTCAGTCATAACACCCGCCACACTGTTTTGACCGACCGCACTGCCCGCGCCAATGCCAGGGGCGTTTACTTCGTTGTTCACAGCGGTGGCTGATTTGTTTTCCACGGGGACCTCGTTGAGCTTGACGCCTGAGGAGCATGCGCAAAGAGAGGCAATGACAACAGCCATTGAAATAGAGCGAATCAACATAAAAAACTCCTGAAAAACAAAAAACAAAAACTGGATCAGCTTCAATTTCGGAAAGGACCCCAATCAGGCTCACGGATGTCACCACTTTGACCCGCGAGTCGTGCCTTGATTTTTCCATCTAAGGTGCTGGTCATCAAAGCTTCCCGGCCCTGGACTTGAGTGGCATACACCACCAATTTGCTGTTAGGTGAAAAACTGGGTTTTTCGTCAGCCGACGTTTCACTGATGCTGGAAGTTTGGCCAGAGGACAAATCCATCATCTGAAGCTTGAATTGTCCTCCAATTCTGGAGACGTAAGCCATCCAGCGACCATCCGGGCTGATGGTGGGAGAAATATTGTAGGTCCCTGCAAAAGTGACACGCTCAGGGCTCCCTCCGGACAAGGGCATTTTGTAGATTTGAGGTGAGCCTCCACGGTCGCTGACAAAATAGACTTGACTTCCGTCTGGTGAAAAAGCGGGCTCAGTGTCAATGCCGTTGGACTGGGTCAGGCGACGCGGTTCCCCGCCTTCGACATTGATTTGGAAAAGTTGAGAACCCCCGTCACGACTGAGTGTTGCTACCAAGGAACGACCGTCTGGTGACCAAGTCGGTGCACTGTTCGAGCCCCGAAAATTGGCTGTAATCCGGCGTTTACCGGAAGCCAGTTCGTGGGTGTAAATGACTGGTTTTTTGGACTCAAATGAAACGTAAGCCAAATGACTTCCCGTAGGGGACCAAGAAGGTGAAATGATCGGTTCAGGGCTGGCCAGTGCGGCTTGAGCACCCTCGCCGTCTGAGTCTGCAACCCACAGGGTGTACCGTGCAGCGGCTTTGGTGACATACGCAATGCGGGTGGCAAAAACACCTTTGTCACCTGTGAGTTTTTCGTAAATTTGGTCGGCCATACGGTGTGCAGACAAACGCAGATCAGCGGCCGTCACCACCTCTTTGTATTCCCCGCGCAATTGACCTCCAACCACATCCCAAAGTCGAGCCCGAATATCATAGCGTCCATCGGCAAGACGTGTCAGGCTGCCAGCGACCAGGGCATCAGCATTGCGCTGACGCCACTGGACAAAATCAGGGCTGGAAGACTCGTCCATGATCGCTTGTTTGCCATCTATTGCCCGGAACTGCCCACTGCGCTCCAGATCGGCCAGCAAAATAGCCGATACTTTTTGAGACGCGGAATCTTCCCCTTTGAAGGGGACCACAGCCAAAGGCAATTGGGTTAAGCCCACGCCCGTAACTTCCACCCTGAACTGGGCATGTGCCGGCAAGTGCGTAAAAAGCAATAAAAGGACCGCCAAGAACAGGGACAAACACGCCCTGTCAGAACAAGCGTGCGCAAAGGCTGAGCGTGTTGAGAAAAAGAACATACGTGCTGCAGAGTTCATACCACCTGGGTCAAAAACCTGAAAATGTACCAATCCCCGATCGTACACGCTAGAAACCTGTTTTCAAGCTTGCGTAAAATCATCTGAAATGACAGAAACCACGCCAAGCGCCCCGCCCCCTATTCCAGTACCCCTGTTGCAACGTTTGAAACGTTTGATCCCGTATTTCGGCCAACAGCGTTGGGCCTGGGTCGCAGGCGTTTTGGCGGCCTTGGTGGCTGCCATCACCGAGCCCTTGATCCCTGCACTTTTCCAGCCTTTGCTTGACAAGGGATTCTCCAAGGGCGCGTTGCCTTTGTGGTCGGTGCCAGTGGCGGTCATTGGTATTTTCGCCATCCGAGGAGCAGCGCATTTTGTATCGCAATACAGTTTGACGCGCATTGCCAATGACGGCATGCAATTGCTGCGCAGTGCCATGTTCGATCGCCTGATGAAAGCCGAATTAGCGATCTTCTCCAAAGAATCCAGCAGTGCCCTGTCCAACACCATCGTCTACGAAGTCCAAAGCGGTGCCGGTCAACTGGTGTCCGCTTTGATTGGCTTGTCACGCGATGGTTTTTCTTTGATCGCTTTGATTGCGTATTTGTTTTTCCTGAATTGGAAATTGACTTTGGTGGTTTTTGTGGTGACGCCAGGCGTCGCATGGATCATGAAGGTGCTTTCCAAGCGGCTGTACCGATTGACCCGCGAGAGTCAAACCGCCACCGACGATCTGGCTTATGTGGTTGAAGAAAACGTATTGGCCTACAAAATGGTTCGTCTTCACCAGGCACAGACTGGCCAAATGAAGCGTTTTGAAATCCTGAGCGACCGGCTGCGCGGACTTGCCATTCGATCGACAATTGCGTCTGCGTCGATGTCGCCTTTGACCCAGTTACTGGCAGCCGTGGCCTTGTCTTTGGTTCTGATGATTGCCTTGGTGCAGAGCCAGAATGGGGCCGAAGGCGCCACTGTAGGGGGGTTTGTCGCCTTCATCACGGCAATGCTGATGTTGATTGCTCCCATCAAACGCCTGGCTGATGTGGCCAACCCGATCACCCGTGGATTGGCTGCCCTTGAGCGGGGTTTGCAGTTGATGGAAGATGTGGCTTGCGAAGCCCAAGGGCACTATGTACCTGCTCAGATGAAGGGCTCGAGCTCAGGTTCTGGCGTTATCGAATGGGTGGATGTCAGTGTTCAATTTCACGCTGAGGCCGCTCCCGCCTTGGAGTCGCTCTCGCTGAAAGTTCAACCTGGGGAGTCGGTGGCCTTTGTGGGCCCATCAGGCTCAGGAAAAACCACTTTGGCCAATCTGCTGCCCCGCTTTGTATTGCCCAGTAAAGGCCAGATTTTGGTGGGCGGCCGTGATGTCAGTGAATGGCAACTGTCTGCCTTGCGCAAGCAAATGGCCATGGTCAGCCAGGATGTGGTGATGCTCAACGACACTCTGGCAGCCAATGTGGCACTGGGCCAGTCTGTCGAAGAAGACAAGGTCAATGCCTGTCTGACCGCGGCCAACCTCTCGGAATATGTGGACAGGCTGCCTCAGGGCATGCACACCCTGCTCGGACACAACGCCACGCAACTGTCTGGCGGGCAACGCCAGCGCTTGGCCATTGCCCGAGCGCTTTACAAAGACGCCCCTATTCTCATTCTGGACGAGGCCACCTCGGCACTGGACAATGAATCGGAGCGACTGGTGCAAGATGCCCTGCAACGCCTCATGAAAGGTCGCACAACGCTGATCATTGCCCACCGACTGTCCACCATCGAGCATGCAGATCGGATCGTGGTCATGTCCCAAGGCAAGATCTTAGAGCAAGGCACTCACCAAGTCCTGTTGGCCCTAGGCGGCGCCTACGCCCGTCTGCACAACAAGTCAGAATTTGAAGTTTCCGCCCTGTGATTGCGGCGCCTTGATGCCACCCCTCAAAGCAACACGACGTCGTATTCTTCAGGTCCCATGGCCGATTCACTTTGCAGTGAAATGGGTTTAGCGATGAAGTCCGACAGGGCTGCCAAATGCTGGCTTTCTTCGTCCAGCAGCAGCTCAATCACAGAGGGTCTGGCAATAACGCGGAATTCACGTGGATTGAACTGCTTGGCTTCACGCAAGATCTCCCGCAAGATGTCATAGACCACCGTGCGGGTGGTTTTGACAATGCCTTTGCCTTGGCATGCGGGACAGGGCTCACACAGCAAATGTGCCAACGACTCGCGCGTGCGTTTGCGCGTCATCTCCAACAAACCCAGCTGAGAAAAACCACCCGCCATCGTCTTGACCCTGTCGCAGGCCAATTGCTTTTTAAACTCGGCCAACACCGCCTCTTGGTGTTCAGGTCTGCTCATGTCAATGAAGTCCACGATCACAATGCCACCCAAGTTGCGTAATCGCAACTGACGCGCAATAGCCTGAGCGGCTTCCAGGTTGGTTTTGAAAATTGTGTCATCAAAATTACGGGCCCCCACATAAGCGCCCGTATTCACATCGATGGTCGTCAGCGCCTCTGTTTGGTCCACGATCAAATAACCGCCAGATTTGAGATCGACCCTGCGGCCCAGTGCTTTGGCTATTTCTTCGTCAATCGCATACAAATCAAAAATCGGGCGCTCCCCTTTGTAGAGTTGCAGTCGCTCTGATGCCGCTGGCATGAATTCTTTGCTAAATACCATCAGCTTTTGAAACTGTTCACGTGAATCGATGCGTATGGACTGGGTCGCCTCGCCCAACAAGTCGCGTAAAACACGCTCTAGCAGCGTCAGGTCTTGGTGCAGCAATGACTGCGCAGGCAATCGCACAGAGGCGTCCTTGATGCGTGCCCAGGTCTTGCGCAAATAGCCAATGTCGTCGCCCAACTCCTGATCGGTGGAGTCTTCGGCATTGGTACGCAAAATAAAACCACCCCCCGCACTGCCTACCAAAGACTGCAAGCGTGCACGTAATTGATCGCGTTGATCCGTAGGGATTTTTTGCGAAACGCCAATGTGATCGTCTTGGGGCAAGAAAACCAAGTGCCGACCGGCAATGCTGATCTGCGTCGAGAGCCTCGCGCCTTTGGTACCCAAGGGGTCTTTGATGACTTGCACCATCAAGGCCTGACCTTCAAACACCTGTCGTTCAATGGGCACCAAGGGCTGATGACTGCGCGCAACCTGGGGGGGATCCCCCTCAGGTTGACGCTGCCACACATCCGCCACATGTAAAAAGGCCGCCCGCTCCAGGCCAATATCGATAAAGGCAGACTGCATGCCCGGCAATACCCTGGCGACTTTGCCCAAATAAACATTTCCGACCAAGCCACGCTCCAAGGTGCGCTCCACATGAAGCTCTTGGATGGCGCCGTGTTCGACCACCGCCACACGGGTCTCCTGCGGCGACCAATTGATCAATATATCTTGTTGCATAGCGGTCTCAGAGTTTTTTACGTTTTCAGCAACGCATGCCCACTTGTCGTAACAAGACAGCAGTTTCATGCACTGGCAAGCCCATGATGCCTGAATAACTGCCATGAATGCCCGATATATGGGCAGCAGCAAGGCCTTGGACGCCATAAGCACCGGCTTTGCCCATGGGCTCACCACTGTCCACATAAGCCTTGATCTGTGCCCGAGACATGGCCGCAAATGTCACCCGAGACAAGGACACGGTGCTCAGGCGTTTACGGCCCGACTGGACGGCGACAGCGGTCAAAACCCGGTGAGTCTGACCCGATAAGGCTTGCAGCATGCGCAGGGCATCTTGGGCGTCAGCAGGCTTGCCTAAAATTTCCCGGCCTAGGGCCACTGTGGTGTCTGAACAAAGCACCGGCGCAACAGGCATTTTGCGGGTTTGCATGCGCAACATGGCCGCATCGAGCTTGAGAGCGGTCACGCGTTGCACGTAATGCAGGGGGGACTCGCCTTGCAGCGCAAGCTCTAAAGACTCCGTGTCTTCATCAGGCGCGGGCAATAGCAGCTTGTGGGGGACACCGATTTGGTCCAACAACTGGCTGCGGCGTGGGCTTTGGGAAGCCAGATAAAGGAAGGATTTCATGAATCAACCCTGGGTTGCGCGTAGGCGCTTTATTCGCGATGGTAAGGATGGTTGGCATTGATGGACCAAGCGCGGTACAACTGCTCAATCAACAGCACACGGGCCATCGCATGGGGCAGCGTCATGTCTGACAAGCGAATACGTTCGTGAGCCGATTGCCTGAAGGCGGGCTCAAGTCCATCTGGCCCGCCAATGACCAGCGCCACATCGTCACTCTCGAGTTGCCAATTTAGCAAACGGGTGGCGAGCGCCTTGGTTGTGAGGGAGGTTCCGCGCTCGTCCAAGACAACAATGCGGCACCCTTTGGGAATGGCCTCTTCGATGCGTTGGCGCTCAGCGGCATACAGTGTTTCAAGGGACTTAGAACCACGGGGCTCGGTTTTGACCGTTTTGAGCTCGACCTTGAGTTCAAAAGGAAACCGCTTGGCATACTCATCCCAAGCGGTTTGCGCCCAATCCGGCACACGCTGGCCGACCGCCACGATCAGCAGCTTCATGCGATGGCTCAGGCTTGCCGCGGGGCTGCCTTTTTGGCCGGTGCGCGTTTGGCAACGGGTTTAGGCGCAGACTTAGCGGCTGATTTGGCAGCGGTCTTTTTAGCGGCCTTGGAAGGCGCATTGACCTTGACCATTTTCAGGGGCGCCTTGACTGCTGGCTTGGCTGTTGTGGTCGTGTTTGGTTTGACGCTGGCCGTTTTGGGGCTTGTGGACTTGGCAGAGGTCTTGGCAGCGACTAGATTTGCAGGCTTGGCGGCGGTTTTGCTGACCGGTTTGGCTGCTGTTTTGCCCGCAGTTTTGGTGGCAGGTTTTGCTACTGCCTTTTTAGCACCGGGGCGGCCTGGCATCTGGGCCTTCACCGGCTCGGGTTCAACGCGCCTTGGCGCTTTGCCTGCGTGATTGACTCGGTCTGTCTTGACAGTCCCACTGTAACCCGCCGCTTCCAAGGGTTTAGCCGCCCCCAGCTTCAATCGAACAGGCTTGTCGCCCCAAAGCTCTTCCAGGTTGTAATAAGAACGGATGGTCGGTTGCATCACATGCACCACCGCGCTGCCGCAATCCACAATGATCCACTCGCCGTTGTCTTCACCTTCCATGCGGGGCTTGGGAAAACCCGCTTCACGCACCTTGTCACGCACGCTCGCAGCCAAAGCTTTGGTCTGCCGGTTCGAGGTACCAGAAGCCACCACAACCCGCTCAAACAAAGCCGACAGGTGTTCTGTGTCGAAAACTTGAATGTCTTGCGCTTTCACATCTTCAAGTGCGTCCACAATGGCGCGTTGGAGTTTGGTGACGTCTTTTTTGGCAGCGGTATCGTTCATCGGGCAGTCGGGTAAAGGTGGTTTTTTTGAATATAGCTTGCAACGGCAGCGCAGACCAGTGCATCAGGGGATTGGCCCGACGCCACGCGCGTGCGGATGTCGGTGGCGCTGTGCGGCAACAGGGGGAGCACAATGGCACGAAAATCCCCTTGAATGGCAGGATCCTTGGCCTGCGAACGCGCTTGACTTTGCGTCAATGGTAAATCGGGAGCATCACGCTCAGCGACCGCAATTATAGCCAATCGGTAGATTGCCTCTATTTCGTGCCAAGTGTGCAAGGATTTGGCCTGGTCTGCACCCATCACCAAGAACAATTGGGCCGCTGGATTTTCTTGGGCCAACTCGCGCAAAGTATCTACGGTGTAGGTCGGGCCCGCACGCCGGGTCTCACGATCATCGACCCTGGACTTGGGCAAGTCATGAAAGGCCAGACGCGTCATGGCCAAACGGTGATGGGCTGGGGTCAAGGCTCGGTCCTTATGCCAGGCTTGACCGGTCGGGAGAATCAGCAAGCTGTCTAACTTAAGTTGCTCCACAGCGGCTTGCGCCAAGGCCCTGTGGGCCAGATGCGGCGGATCAAAGGCGCCGCCGTACACGCCTAAACGCGTAAGCGTAACGTGGCCTGAGCTCACACCCAGTCCTTGGGCACCAAAAAGTAGCTGACAAGCTGTGCCTCAGGGGAGCCTGACAGTGACTGGTGTTTGTATGACCAACTGACCAAGGGGGGCATGGACAACAAAATCGACTCCGTGCGCCCACCAGATTGCAAGCCAAAGTGAGTACCTCGGTCCCAGACCAAGTTGAACTCCACGTAACGACCTCGGCGATACAACTGAAAGTCTCGTTCTTTTTCGCCGTAGGCCATGTCCTTGCGACGCCCTACAATCGGCATGTAGGCAGTTAAAAACGCATCGCCTACGCTTTGCAGCATTGCAAAACTCTGCTGCATGCCGAGTTCAGAAAAATCGTCAAAGAAGATGCCGCCCACGCCACGCTGCTCCTGACGGTGTTTATTGCAAAAATAAATGTCACACCACGTTTTAAAACGAGGATGCAAATCTTGACCGAAAGGCATCAAGGACGATTTGCAGGTCTGGTGAAAATGAACCGCATCTTCTTCAAAGCCGTAATAAGGCGTCAGGTCCATGCCCCCGCCAAACCAGGCAACAGGCGGCAAACCTTCGGGCTTGGCGACAATCATGCGCAAGTTCATGTGTACTGTAGGCACATAAGGATTGCGCGGATGAAAAACCAAGGACACCCCCATGGCCTCAAAAGGTGCGCCTGACAATTCTGGCCGGTGTGCAGTAGCCGATGGGGGCAGTTTGGGGCCCGACACATGCGAAAAGCCGCACCCTGCCCGCTCAAACACAGCTCCACCCTCCATCATCATGGTGATGCCATTGCCTTGCAAGGGCTCATGCGCCTCTTTGCGCCATGCATCTACAACGAAAGGCATGTCGTCCATCGCGTTAAGTGCCGAAGTGATGCTTTGCTGCAACCCCGTCAAATAACTGCGTGCGTCGGAAATATCAAAATCTTCAGTCATGTTAATCAGCGGTTTATGCCTCAGAGCTTGATTGCCCTGAAGCCGATGTCGTGACGGTACTGCATGCCTTCAAAATGAATGCCCTGCGTCACATCGTAGGCTTTTTGTTGGGCTTGGCGGACCGAGTCGGCAAGCACGGTCACGCACAACACGCGACCACCGTTTGTCAGGCAATGATTGTCTTGTTCATGGGTTCCCGCATGGAACACCATCGTCTGCGCAGCATCTGCAGGTAAACCGGAGATCACATCGCCTTTGCGGGGCGACACCGGATAACCGGCGGCGGCCAGCACCACGCCCATGGCCACGCGGCGATCCCACTCCAGCTCCACCTTGTCCAAAGCACCCGAAGTGGCGGCAAGCATGACCTCCAACAAGTCGGTCTTCAAGCGCATCATGATGGGTTGGGTTTCAGGATCGCCCATACGGCAATTGAATTCAAGGGTTTTGAGCTGACCTTGAGGATCGATCATCAAGCCCGCATACAAAAAGCCAGTGTAAGTGATGCCGTCTTTTTCCATGCCTCGAATGGTAGGCAAAATCACCTCGCGCAGGGCCCTGGCGTGCACATCAGCAGTGACCACAGGTGCGGGGGAATAAGCGCCCATGCCGCCCGTATTAGGGCCCTGATCGCCATCTTGCAAGCGCTTGTGGTCTTGGCTGGTGGCCATGGTGACCACGTTTTTGCCATCGCACAACACAATGAAGCTGGCCTCTTCGCCCTGCAAAAACTCTTCGATTACCACCCGTGCGCGCCCCAAGTTATGCGCCACACCCAAAGTGTTGTCGAGCAACATGAAGTCAATGGCCTCGTGGGCTTCTTGTAAAGTCGTGGCCACAACCACCCCTTTGCCAGCGGCCAAACCATCGGCTTTCACCACAATCGGCGCACCTTTAAACTCCACGTAGGCGTGAGCCAAGGGGGCATCGGTGAAGGTTTCAAATTCCGCAGTCGGAATGTGGTGACGCTGCATGAACGCCTTGGAGAAGGCTTTGGAACTTTCGAGCTGCGCGGCCGCTTGCGTGGGCCCAAAAATGCGCAGCCCATGGGCCCGGAAGTCGTCCACAATGCCCGCCGCCAAAGGAGCTTCTGGGCCGACCACGGTCAGCTCAATGCGGTTTTCAAGCACCCATTGGCGCAAGGCCGTGATGTCGGTGATCGGCACATTGATGAGGTGTTTGTCACGCGCTGTACCTCCGTTTCCGGGGGCCACATAGACTTTATTGACCCGCTCCGACTGAGACAGTTTCCACGCTAAAGCGTGCTCACGGCCACCGCCGCCTACAACCAAAACCTTCATGACAACAGCCCTTATTCCGAAATTTCTGCGCTGTGAAAGACGTTTTGCACATCGTCCAAATCTTCCAGCACATCCAGCAGTTTCTGCATGCGTGCGGCGTCGTCCCCCGCCAACGCGATCGGGTTTTCTGCCCGCATCGTGACCTCGGCCATGTCGGGGACCAGACCTGCAGCTTGCAGTGCATTTTTTACAGTTTCAAAATCAAGGGGCGAGGTCAGCACCTCAATAGCCCCCTCTTCATCCGTGATCACATCCTCGGCACCCGCCTCCAAAGCCACGTCCATGACTTTGTCTTCATTCGTGCCGGGTGCAAAAATCAATTGCCCACAGTTTTTAAACTGAAAAGCCACTGAACCCTCCGTGCCCAGGTTGCCCCCGTATTTGCTGAAAGCGTGGCGCACCTCGGCCACAGTTCGAACGTGGTTGTCGGTCATGGTGTCCACAATCACTGCCGCGCCGCCGATGCCGTAGCCTTCGTAGCGAATCTCTTCATAGCTGACGCCTTCCAAATTCCCAGTGGCTTTGTCCACGTTGCGCTTGATGGTATCGGCCGGCATGTTGGCCGCTTTGGCCTTTTCAATAGCCAGACGCAAACGCGGATTTGCGGAGACATCGCTTCCGCCCGTGCGGGCCGCCACCATGATTTCACGAACAACCCGGGTCCAGATGCGTTGGCGTTTTTCGTCTTGTCTGCCCTTGCGGTGCTGAATATTTGCCCATTTACTGTGGCCAGCCATCGTCGATTCCTTGGTTCTTGATTTAATCTACAGTCTGTAATTTTACTTTCACCGCAAAAGGCAGCTTATGCAAGACACCATGCTCATCGCTCGGAACGCACAAACCGAATGTGAACTGCTGGCTCGTTTGGCCAATCGCCATGGTTTGATCACCGGCGCCACGGGGACCGGCAAAACAGTCACACTGCAAAAACTGGCCGAAAGCTTCTCCAGCATTGGCGTGCCGGTGTTCATGGCCGACGTCAAAGGGGACCTGACCGGCATCAGCCAAACAGGACGGATCAGCGGCAAACTGGCCGAGTCATTGGCCAGCCGAGGCATCGAGCTCCCCGAACCCATCGCCTGCCCTACCACCTTGTGGGATGTCTTTGGAGAGCAAGGCCATCCGGTAAGGGCCACCATCAGTGACATGGGCCCTTTGCTGCTTACGCGCATGCTTAACCTGAACGAAACGCAAGCAGGCGTGTTGAATTTGGTCTTCAAAATCGCCGATGACAATGGTTTGTTACTGCTCGACATGAAAGATCTTCGCAGCATGTTGAGCCATGTGGGAGAGCACGCCAAAGAATTCACCACCGACTACGGCAACATCAGCGCAGCCAGCATTGGTGCAATCCAGCGGTCATTGCTGCAAATCGATCAGCAAGGGGGCGACCAATTTTGCGGTGAGCCCATGCTCAATATCCAGGACTTCATGCAGACGGTAGACAGCCGTGGCGTGATCAACATCCTGGCCGCCGACAAGTTGCTGAATTCGCCCCGTTTGTACGCCACCTTCTTGCTGTGGATGCTTTCTGAACTGTTTGAGCAACTGCCAGAAATCGGCGACCCCGACAAACCTAAGCTGGTGTTCTTTTTTGACGAAGCGCATTTGCTCTTCAATGAAGCGCCCAAAGCCTTGATTGACCGCATTGAGCTGGTGGTGCGATTGGTGCGCTCCAAAGGCGTGGGCGTGTATTTTGTGACGCAAAACCCGTTGGACATCCCCGACAACGTGCTGGGCCAACTGGGCAACCGGGTGCAGCATGCCCTGCGGGCCTTCACGCCGCGCGACCAAAAAGCCGTCAAAGCCACCGCGCAAACCATGCGCCCCAAAGCCGGACTGGACATCGAAGCGGCCATCACCGAACTGGCCGTAGGCGAGGCCTTGATCAGCTTTTTAGACGACAAAGGTCGCCCCACTGAAACCGAACGCGTGTTTGTGGTGCCCCCGGGCAGCCAGATCGGCCCCATTTCACCCGAGCAACGCAAAGCCCTGCGCGACAACTCTTTGGTTGCGGGTATTTACGAGCAACTGCTGGACCGCGAATCGGCTTATGAAATCCTGAAAGCCAAAGGCGCCAGCCTGAGTCAGGCCGCGGCCTCGGCAGCGGGCGTGAGCACCGCCCCGGGTACGACCGCTCAAGGGGCCACAGGCGCCACAGAAGGCGGCGGTTTGATGGGCAGCATGTCGACGCTGTTGTTTGGCACCGACGGCCCGCGCGGCGGCCGCCGCGACGGCATTGCCCAACTGGTAATCAAAAGCGCAGTGCGCACCGTGGGGTCGTCAATTGGTCGCGAGATTGTGCGTGGGGTGCTGGGATCGCTGCTGGGAGGCGGCGGGAAAAGACGCTGACCTGTTTATAAGTAAGTAAGCCAAAAAAATAACCGCCAATCATTTCTGAGTTGGCGGTTATTTGTTTCCGTGCTTCTGGACTTTAAGCTTCTGCCGGCTCCGTTGGTTCCGACTTGGCCGACCGTCCCTCTTTCTTGGGCAGGGGCGTGATCTCGAGCAGGACTTCGTCTTTGTCATCGATGTCCACCTCCAAGCGGCCGCCATCAATCAGCCGGCCAAACAGCAATTCATCGGCCAAGGCTTTGCGAATCGTGTCTTGAATCAAACGCTGCATCGGACGCGCGCCCATCAGCGGATCGAAACCCTTTTTGGCCAAGAACTTGCGCAATTTGTCGGTGAAAGTGACATCCACTTTTTTCTCTGTAAGCTGGGTTTCCAGTTGCAACAAGAATTTATCGACCACCCGCATGATGACGTTTTCGTCCAGCGCTTTGAAGCTGACCATCGAATCCAAGCGGTTGCGGAACTCAGGGGTGAACAGGCGCTTGATGTCGCCCATTTCGTCTCCCGCTTGGCGCGGATTCGTAAAGCCAATGGTGGCCTTGTTCATGGTCTCGGCGCCCGCGTTGGTGGTCATGATGATGATCACATTGCGGAAGTCGGCCTTGCGCCCGTTGTTGTCGGTCAAAGTGCCGTGGTCCATCACCTGCAAGAGCACGTTGTAGATGTCAGGATGTGCTTTTTCGATTTCGTCGAGCAAGAGCACGCAATGCGGTTTTTTCGTGACCGCTTCGGTCAGCAGGCCGCCTTGGTCAAAGCCCACATAGCCCGGAGGCGCACCGATCAAGCGGCTCACGGCATGGCGCTCCATGTACTCAGACATGTCAAAGCGAATGAGCTCGATGCCCAAGATGTAGGCCAACTGCTTGGCCGCTTCTGTCTTGCCTACACCGGTGGGTCCTGAGAACAAAAAGGAGCCAATCGGCTTGTCCGTTTTACCCAAACCTGAGCGGGCCATTTTGACGGCCGAGGCCAGCACTTCGAGGGCTTTGTCTTGACCAAAGACCACGCTCTTCAAGTCGCGCTCGATGGTTTGCAACTTGCTACGGTCGTCGTTGGACACGTTGGCCGGCGGAATGCGGGCAATCTTGGCCACGATGTCTTCGATCTCGGCCTTGCCAATGGTTTTCTTGCGCTTGGAGGCGACCATGATGCGCTGCGCGGCACCGGCTTCGTCGATCACATCAATCGCTTTGTCAGGCAAATGACGGTCGTTGATGAACTTGGCCGACAACTCGGCGGCGGCCTGCAAAGCGGCCACAGCGTATTTGACGTTGTGGTGCTCTTCAAAACGCGACTTCAGGCCCTTGAGAATGTCTACTGTTTCAGAGACTGTGGGCTCGACCACATCGATTTTCTGGAAACGACGTGACAAAGCAGCGTCTTTTTCGAAGATGCCGCGGTACTCGGTGAAGGTGGTGGCGCCGATGCATTTGAGTTGCCCATTGGACAAAGCAGGCTTGAGCAGGTTGGACGCGTCCAAGGTTCCGCCAGAGGCAGCGCCGGCACCGATCAGGGTGTGAATTTCGTCGATGAACAAAATGCCATTGGGCTTGTCTTTCAGGGCTTTGAGTACACCTTTGAGACGCTGCTCAAAATCGCCGCGGTACTTGGTTCCTGCCAGCAAAGCACCCATGTCGAGGGAGTACACGTTGGCTTCGGCCAGAATTTCAGGCACCGTGCCTTGGGTGATGCGCCAGGCCAGGCCCTCGGCAATGGCGGTTTTGCCGACACCGGCCTCACCGACCAACAAAGGATTGTTTTTGCGGCGACGGCACAAGATCTGGATCGTGCGCTCCACCTCATATTCACGGCCGATCAGGGGATCGATCTTGCCGTCTTTGGCCGCTTGATTCAGGTTTTGGGTGTACTGCTCCAGTGGGGACGCTTTTTCGTTGCGCTCACCACCACCCTGCTCCTCGGCTTCGGGGCTGCTGGGTGCATCAGACTTGGCAGCTTCGGGAGGGTCACTTTTGCGGATGCCGTGGGCAATGAAATTGACCACATCCAGGCGGGTGATGCCTTGTTGGTGAAGGTAGTACACCGCATGCGAGTCTTTTTCACCAAAAATTGCGACCAATACATTCGCGCCGGTGACTTCTTTTTTGCCATTGCCTGTGGACTGCACATGCATGATGGCGCGCTGAATCACACGCTGAAAGCCGAGGGTAGGCTGTGTGTCCACCTCTTCGTTGCCAGCCACCTGCGGGGTGTTGTCTTTGATGAAGCCGGCCAGTGATTTGCGCAGGTCGTCTATGTTGGCTGAGCAGGCACGCAATACCTCTGCAGCGCTGGGGTTGTCCAACAGGGCAAGCAGCAAATGCTCCACCGTGATGAACTCATGGCGCTGCTGACGGGCTTCCACGAAGGCCATGTGCAAGCTAACTTCAAGTTCTTGGGCAATCATGAGATTTCCTTATACCTTCTCTAGGGGATGAATAGGGGTTACTTGGGGGCAGATTCGATTTATTCAACAGGCTTTGAAACGCATTGCAAGGGATGTCCCGCTTGCTTGGCCGCATCCAGAACTTGGTCCACCTTGGTGGCGGCCACATCTTTGGAGTAAACGCCGCAAACAGCTTTGCCGTCTAAATGTATCTTGAGCATGATTTGGGTGGCCGATTCACGGTCTTTGCTGAAAAATTCTTGAATAACCAACACCACAAACTCCATGGGGGTGAAATCGTCATTCAGCATGAGAACCTGGAACATCTGGGGAGGTTTGACTTTGTCGGTGATGCGGTCCAGCACCAAAGCATCGCCGCCGTCCGTCGATCGTCCGGGCTGGGAGCTTATTGCAGGGGAAACAGGTTTTCGGGTTGCCATAATTTTGATTCTATCGACCCTGAAGCCAAATCTTGTCATGAGGTACCAATGACCTTGTCAAAAAGTGCAACAATTTTAATAAATGACATCAGATTTGGCGTACAGCCCTAGGAAAAGTGCGAATTGACAATTTAGCCCGGAGACAGCCAAACTTAAACTACAAAAAAATTCGGAGACAAGCATGGCATCTGGAAAAGTCAAATGGTTCAATGACGCAAAAGGATTTGGCTTCATCTCGCCGGACGGCGGTGGAGAAGACGTTTTTGCTCATTTCTCAGCCATCACCATGGAGGGCTACAAAAGCCTGAAAGAAGGCGCCCGGGTCAGCTTTGACATCTCCGATGGCCCCAAGGGCCTGACGGCTGTCAATATCCAAGCCGAAACGCCCTCCTCAGGCAGCGACGCGCCCGATCACATCTGATCGATCATTTCCTGCCCAAAACCCGAGCAACTGACTTGGGTGGCGCCGTCCATCAAGCGAGCAAAGTCGTAGGTCACTCGCTTACTGGCAACGGCATTTTCCATGGCCGAGATGATCAAGTCGGCCGCCTCGGACCAGCCCATGTGACGCAACATCATCTCCGCCGACAAAATAAGAGAGCCGGGGTTGACATAGTCTTTGCCTGCATATTTAGGCGAGGTGCCATGGGTCGCCTCAAAACAAGCCACTGAATCTGACAAATTAGCGCCCGGTGCAATGCCAATGCCCCCGACCTGTGCGGCCAAAGCATCGGACAAATAGTCACCATTCAGATTCAGGGTCGCTACCACGGCATATTCTGCCGGTCGCATCAGTATTTGTTGCATAAATGCATCGGCAATCACATCTTTGACCACAATGAATTCGCCGGTTTTGGGGTTTTGCAACTGGCACCAGGGACCGTGGTCGATCAACACGGCGCCAAATTCTGTTTGCGCCAAGGCATAGGCCCAATCACGGAATGCCCCTTCGGTGTATTTCATGATGTTGCCTTTGTGCACCACTGTCACGCTGGGCTTGTTGTGGTCAATGGCGTACTGAATAGCTTTGCGCACCAAGCGCTCCGTGCCTTCGCGCGAGACAGGTTTGATGCCGATACCAGATGTGACGGGGAATCGTAATTTTTGCCCCATCTCTATGGTCAAGAATTGAATCAGTTTTTGAGCCCCTTCGCTCTCAGCTTCAAATTCAATGCCGGCGTAAATGTCTTCTGAATTTTCACGGAAAATCACCATATTGGTTTTTTCAGGTTCTTTGAGCGGGGATGGGACACCCGAAAAATACCTGACGGGTCGCTGGCAAACATACATATCGAGCTCCTGCCTCAAAGTGACGTTCAGCGAGCGGATACCCCCTCCCACTGGCGTGGTGAGCGGGCCTTTGATGGAGACAAGGTAGTCTTTTAAAGCTGCCAGCGTTTCTGCAGGCAAACCCACATGTTCACCGTAGAGTGCAATCGCTTTTTCACCGGCAAACACTTCCATCCATTGAATTTGACGGGCTCCGCCATAGGCTTTGGCCACTGCTGCATCGACCACGCGGATCATCACCGGCGTCACGTCACGTCCTGTTCCATCGCCTTCAATGAAAGGGATGATGGGCATCGAAGGCACATTCAAGCTCATGTCCGCGTTGACTGTGATTTTTTGGCCCTGTGGCGGGACTTGGATAAATGAAGACATGCGCATGTTTTTGTCGTGTGGCAATCGCTCAGTTTACACTCGAGGCTTGCTCCTTTTTTTGGGTGGAATGTTCATGTTTTTATTTGGTGCTTCGGTCCGCAAAGCCACCTTTTCGCTGGCGCTTGTGCTCACCATGGCCCCGGGTTTGAGCCCAGCCCAGGGACAAGCTCAAACACAGTTGCAACGCACCAAAATTGGCGCTGGCATGCATTTGATAGACACCCAGTTGGCATTGACCCCTGAACAAAGGCAAATCGGTCTCATGTGGCGCAAAGATTTGCCTGTCAACGAAGGCATGCTTTTTGTATTTGATCAAGCCTCCGTGCAGTGCTTTTGGATGCGCAACACGCTGACTGCATTGACCGCTGCCTTTGTGGAGGATGACGGCACCATCGTTAACTTGGTGGACATGAAGCCGCAATCGGATGATTCACACTGCTCGATAAAACCTGTCCGGTTTGTGTTGGAGATGAACCAGGGGTGGTTCAAAAAACGCGGTATCGCCGCGGGGTTCAAACTCACGGGTCAAGCATTCAAGCCGTGAGCGTCGCTGCCGATTAAACGCCCCAGACGACATCGGTTTGGGCTGACAAGCTTCTTCGCAACATCTCCAACATGGGCTGTGCGCGCCGCCTGAGACTGACAGTCTCGTGCTCGCGAGAAGACATCCGAGCTTGCGGGTTCGAGCTTGCCTCTTTTTGCACTGAAAGTGCATCAGCAATCCTGACTTCCTCCAAAGCGATGGCCGCCTCAAGTGCCTTGATGGCCTGAGGCAACTGCGCTGGCGTCAAGATACCTTTGCTTGAATCATCGTTGCGAATAATGGTCAAAAGCCGCTTGCCATCAGGCTCCAGCATGATCAAGTCGCTGGTGGCTTTGGATTTGAATTTGTACAACATGGGGAAACCTAGACATCAATGCAATCAGGGCTGAAGGATACGCCTGATGGCATGACTGAACCTGTCAGAACGTCAGCGTTTGCCCTTCGGTCATGGGGACCACCTTGCTGGTGCTGCCCTTCATAGCGGCTTCAAACTCCGCCAATGTCCCCTTGGTCAAGGGGTTGGAGTTGTAGTGCATCGGAATGACCTGTTTGGCCGGGATCCAGTTTTTCATGGCATAGGCCGCGTCTTCCGGGTCCATGGTGAAGTTGCCACCGATTGGGATCAACACCAAATCTGGCTTGTAGCGGTCAAAAATAAACTTCATGTCGCCAAACAAGCCGGTATCGCCCATGTGCCAGATTTTGAATCCGTTTTCCAACTCAACAATGTAGCCCATGGCTTCGCCAGCGGGGTGCGACTCGGGCTTGCCAGTGGCGGGATTGTTGAAGACGATCAAAGATGAATGCTCCGCAGCAACCGCGGTGACTTTGATGCCGGGCAATGGCTTGACGTTGCCAGTTTTGTTAAAGCGATGCCCCAAATTGGCGGGGATCAAGCCCAAGGTGATGAGCGGTGTGACCATGTCTGCAGGGCCGTATAAAACTGTATTGTTGAGTTTGGCCAAGGCAGGGGCGTCGCCCAAATGGTCGACGTGACCATGGGTCACAAGCAAAAGGTCAATCTTGCCAAGGGCCGAAAAGTCGGCTTTGATGGCCGCAGGCGTTTTAGGGCCACCGCTAAGCCAGGGGTCAATGACAATGGTTTTGCCTTCAGGCGATTTGATGCGAAAACCTGCTTGTCCCAGCCAAAGCAGTTCCGTCTTTCCGCCACTGGCAACGGATTTCTCCTGTGCGGGTGTGCTGCAACCACTCAGTCCCAGCATCACAAGACCCGTCATCAGCACGGTTTGAGCAAGTGCTTTTTTCAATAAATTCAATTTCATGTCGCTTTCCTTGAAAACAGTTCCCACCATAGGGCAACTGACTGCAAGAATGCTAATCGTTGAGAGAAAAAATCACATCAGGGTTTCTGTTGAGTCGGGAATGAGGACAAGAAGTGTTGTCACACGCAAAAGCCTGCCAAACTAAGCCCCTCTGAACTGAGGAACTGCCCTTGCTTTCCATTCAACTTTACCGCTGGGCTCTGGCCTTGAGCTGGTGCCTGATATCCTCGCTGAGCTTTGCGCAAAACATGACGACACTGCCCCAACAATTTGCCCCCATGGGGACCCTGAGAGCTTCGATCAACTTAGGCAATCCCATTTTGGCCCAGAAGGATGCCGCCTCGGGTCAGCCCGTGGGTGTGTCTGTTGATCTGGCGACCGATTTGGCGCGCCGTTTGGGTGTGGGCCTGACCTTGCTTGTTTTTGATTCGGCGGGCAAGTCAGTAGATGCTGTGACCAACGGCCAAGCAGACATCGGTTTTTTTGCAATTGACCCGGTTCGCGGCCAGGGTATCGCCTTTACTGCGCCTTACGTATTGATTGAAGGCAGTTATGTGGTTGCAAAGGACTCTGCCATTCAAAAGAACGAGGATGTGGACCGCGCCGGTATCCGCATTGCCGTTGGCAAAGGCAGCGCCTACGACTTGTTTTTGACCCGTGAAATTAAACAAGCCCAATTGCAACGCGCACCAACATCCCCCACCACGGTGGATTTCTTTTTGAATGAAAAACTGGATGTCGCAGCAGGCCTGAAACAACAACTTGAATTTGATGCGGCACGCTTGCCCAACCTGCGTTTGCTGCCAGGGCGCTTTATGGTGATTGAGCAGGCCATGGGCCTGCCTAAAGACAGAGATCCACAAGCGCAGCGATATTTACGCCAGTTTGTCGAAGAAATGAAAAGCAGTGGATTTGTGGCCGCATCGCTCAAAAAACACAAGATCGAAGGGGCTTCCATTGCGCCGGGTTTCATTCGCTAGCTGCAGCAGTTGGATCTCACAGTGCGAACTGATGCCTGACCTTCAGTGGTTCTGGGCGCGGGTAAAAGCGCAGTTCAATCAAGCCTGAACAGACTGGCTCATTGCGCGTAAGCCAAACCTGAGGCCACGCCGCCGAACAAATCGCCCGTGACCAAATCTACGCCAGGAAAAGCTTGCCGCAAAGCGGCCTGAAAAGCTTGGAGTGCTGAGGAACCGCCCGTCATATAGACCGCATCAATCTGAGAGGCCTTGAGCCCCGCAAGTTGCACGCATGTTTGGCCGCAGGCAACCACGTCCAGAAACAGGGCATGCAGATGCTCGGCCACAGTCTGGGCAGACATTTCTGCCACCAAATGGGCTTGTACCAAGGACAAATCCATCACCTGCGGCAAATCGCTGCCAGCGCAAGCGATCTTGGCTTGTTCCACACAGTGTGCCAATCCATGGCCTAATTTTTGACGCAAAACGGTCATGAGGCGATCATGGAGCTGAACATCTTTGTAATTGGTCCGCAGTGCGTTGGCATCGCGCAAAGCCTTCGGACTTTGCTGCCAATGGATCAAATGCCACGTGCTCAAGTCTATGAACGCACCACTGGGCACTTCGCGCCCGTCAGGTCCCATGTGCTTGTATCCCAGTAGTGGCATCAAATGCGCCAGGCTCAAACGCTTGTCGTAGTCGGTACCTCCAATGTGCACACCCGTTGTGGCCAAGATATCGGATTTCCGATCCGCTTTGGCAAACCGCCCTGGCCCCAAGCGAACGACGGTAAAGTCGGACGTACCACCGCCAATGTCGACCACCAAAACCGTGTTTTCTTTCTTCAATCGGCGCTCGTAATCCAGTGCCGCCGCAATAGGCTCCAATTGAAAGGTGATTTCTTCAAATCCCAGTTGACTGGCCGCTTGAAGCAACATGTGCTCGGCCTGCTTGTCCCGTTCAGGGTCGTCATCCACAAAGTGAACCGGTCGGCCCAGCACCAATCGGCGGGGCATACCGCCCAGTTTCACCTCTGTTCGCTGCACCAATTCGCTTAAAAAGAAACCAATGATGTCTTGGAAGCTCACAAGCTTGTGGTTGATGGCCGTTTTTTCCATCAACAAGGGGCTGCCCAGAAGGCTCTTGAGGGACCGCATCAAACGGCCGTCGTGACCGGCCAAGTACATGGCCAACGCATCACGCCCAAAATGCGTAAGGCCTGTCTCAGCATCAAAAAAAAGCGCTGTCGGTATCGTCGTGGCCTCGCCTTCTAAGGCGATCAATTGCGAGATATGGTCGCCATGCGCCCAGGAAACGGCTGAGTTGGACGTACCAAAATCAATACCGAGCGTACCGGGAAGAATAAATGCCATAGGGAACCAGAAAAAGAGGCTGCATCCACTTCAAAAAGCAAAGCGGCAAAGCGGGTCATGCGTACAGTGTGAAGCTTGCGTGAGAAGCGTCGGATTTTGGCACAGTCCCTGTCCCAAGCGCTTGGCCAGCCTTGCTATACTGAAATTCATACGTCGAGCCCGGCGATGCCACTTGCGGCCTTTCGATGCGCCTTGATTGCACCCGGCTGCCTCAGCCCCTCGAATTTTTTGAATGAAAGCTTTTGCATGCTTGCAAGCCACCTGCCCCCGCGTACTAAGCCGCAATCAGCCTTCATAATCAAATTGGGCTTGATGGCATGTCTGGCAAGTTTGCTGTGTGCCTGCCCTGCGAGCAATACCCCCTCAACCGCAACTGGGACCCCTGCCCCTGCTGCACCTCCTCCCGAAGTGGGCGTTGTCACCACAGCCTTTTCCAGCGTCGCACTGCGCACTGAACTGCCCGGCCGAACCGAGGCTTATCGCATTGCCCAGGTTCGTGCCCGCGTGGCAGGGATTGTGCAAAAAATACATTTCGCCGAAGGCAGTGAAGTCAAAGCAGCGCAAGCCTTGTTTCAAATCGACGATTCGCCCTACAAAGCCTCGCTCACCAGCACCCAAGCCAGCTTGGCCAAGGCAGAAGCCAACCTTACCCAGGCACAAACCTTGGCTGAACGCTACAAGCCATTGATCGAAGCCAACGCCATCAGCCAACAAGAATATGTCAGTGCGCTGTCCGCTTTCAAACAAGCGCAAGCGGATGTCGCGTTGGCCAAAGCCAACATTGAGACGGCTCAGCTGAATGTCAACTATGCTGCAGTGCGCTCTCCCATTGCCGGGCGTGTTGGCCGGGCCTTGGTCACGGAAGGCGCATTGGTCGGTCAAGGCGAGGTCACGCCTTTGGCTGTGGTGCAGCAAATTGACCCGATCTATGTCAACTTCACCCAAGCAGCCAGTGACGTCATGCGTTTGCGCAGTTTGCTGGCCAGCGGCAAGTTGCAAAGCACCAAGGCCGAACAAGCATCAACCGTGAGGCTGAATCTCGAAGACGGCACCCTGTTCCCGCACACAGGGCGCTTGATTTTTTCGGACCTCACCGTCGACCCGGGCACGGGGCAGGTCACTTTACGGGCTAAATTTCCCAACCCCAAAGGCTTGCTGCTGCCGGGCATGTTCGTGCGCGTTCAAACCCAGCAAGCCACGGCCGCTCAAGCCATCTTGCTGCCTCAGCAAGCAGTTCTCAGGTCTGGTGACAGCGACAGCGTCAAAGTGGTTGCCAACGATGGGAAAGTGACCACACGCAAGATCAAGGTGAACGGCAGCCTGGAGAGGCAATGGATCGTGTTGGAGGGTTTGCAAGAAGGCGAGATGGTGGTGGCCGAAGGCTTCCAGAAAATGAAAGGCGATGCGCCCGTCAAACCGATTGCATGGCAACCTGCTGCTGCAGTAAACAAGCCATTGGCTCGTCCTTAAGGTTTCGCAATGGCACGTTTTTTCATTGACCGCCCCATCTTTGCATGGGTGATTGCGCTGTTTATATTGGCTGTTGGCAGTGTCGCCATCACGCAACTGCCTGTAGCGCAATATCCATCGGTCGCACCGCCATCGATCATTGTTTCTGCGTCTTACCCCGGGGCTTCAGCCCAGACTTTTGAAAACAGCGTTTTGTCCGTCATTGAACGGGAAATGAACGGCTCGCCAGGTTTGCTGTACATGGAGTCGGTGGCGCAAGCCGATGGAACAGGCTCCATCACGCTGAGTTTTCAAACCGGCACCAGCCCCGACTTGGCGCAAGTGGATGTGCAAAACCGGCTCAGTCGCGCCTCGCCGCGTCTGCCGCTAGCGGTGACCCAACAAGGGGTTCGGGTCGATAAATCGCGCTCCAATTTTTTGCTTTTTACTATTTTGTCGTCCAGCAATCCGGACATCGATCCGGTGGCTTTGGGCGACTATGCTGCTCGCAACATATTGCCTGAAATCCAACGCGTTCCCGGCGTGGGCCAAGCACAGCTCTTTGGTACCGAGCGGGCGATGCGCATCTGGATCGATCCGGCCAAATTGGTGAGTTATCGACTGGCGGCCAGTGATGTCACTGCAGCCATCTCAGCACAAAACGCCCAAGTCGCCTCGGGTACCATCGGCGACTTGCCCAATCTGCCAGGTCAATCCATCTTTGCGACCGTGGTGGTCAAAGGGCAAATGTCCACCGTCACTGAGTTTGGCAACGTCGTGCTGCGCGCCAATCCCGATGGCTCCTCGGTGCGCCTGAAAGACGTCGCACGCATTGAATTGGGCGCGCAAAGCTACAGCCCACAAACACGCTTGAATGGCAACCCCTCAAGCGGCATTGGCGTTCAGCTCTCTCCTACCGGTAATGCACTGGCGACGGCCAAAGCCATCCGCAAAAGACTCGATGAGTTGTCACCTTATTTCCCGCCGGGTGTGAAAGCCACCATTCCTTATGACAGCTCCAAATTTGTTGAGATATCGATCAAGCAAGTGGTTATAACTTTGCTAGAAGCCGTGCTGCTGGTATTCCTTGTGATGTTTTTGTTTTTACAAAATATTCGCTACACCATCATCCCTACCTTGGTCGTGCCCATCACTTTGATGGGCACCTTTGCCTGTTTGTTCGTGTTGGGTTACTCGATCAACGTGCTGACCATGTTCGCCATGGTGTTGGTGATCGGCATTGTGGTTGACGATGCGATTGTGGTGGTCGAGAACGTCGAGCGCATCATGAATGAAGAAGGCTTACCCCCAATAGCGGCGACACGCAAAGCCATGGGTCAAATTTCTGGGGCCATCATCGGTGTCACAGTGGTACTGGTCTCGGTGTTTATTCCACTGGCGTTCTTTAAAGGCTCGATCGGTAATATTTACCGCCAATTTTCAGCCGTGATGGTGATCTCGATTTTGATTTCTGCCTTCATGGCGCTGTCATTCACGCCCGCTCTTTGCGCCACTTTGCTCAAGCCCGTTCAAGCCGGACATGCCCATGCAAAGACCGGTTTTTTTGGTTGGTTCAACCGTGGCTTTACGCGTACCACGCAAACTTACGAAAGCTGGGTCGCGCGACTGATTAAAAAGTCTGGCCGCATGCTGATCATCTATGCCGTCATCATTGGGGCGGTGGTTATTTTGTTCAACCGCTTGCCGACCTCGTTCTTGCCTAACGAGGACCAGGGCAATATTTTGGTGAACGTTCAATTGCCACCGGGTGCCACCGTCAACCGAACCAAAGCTGTCATGGATTCGGTCGAAACTTACATGCTCAAACAAGACGAAGTCGAAAGCATGGTCAGCGTGCTGGGTTTCAGTTTTGCAGGAACTGGTCAAAATGCAGCCTTGGGTTTCATCACACTCAAAAGCTGGGACCAGAGGGATGGACCAGCGCATACAGCGCAAGCCTTGGCGGGCCGCGCCTTTGGTGGCTTGATGGGTATCAAGGACGCCTTCATTTTCCCGGTCAGCCCGCCACCCATACCAGAGTTGGGGCGCGCTAACGGATTTGCCTTTCGACTGCAAGACCGTGGCGGCCTGGGACGCGAAGCCTTGCTGGCCGCTCGCAACCAAATGTTGGGCATGGCCTCCAAAAGTCCCATTTTGAAAGGCATGAGGCCAGATGGACTCGAAGATGCATCGCAACTCCAATTGCAAATCGACCGCGACAAAGCAAGCGCTCTAGGGGTGAACTTTCCTGCCATCAATTCAGCACTCTCGACTTCACTTGGTTCGGCCTATGTCAACGACTTTCCCAATGCGGGGCGTTTGCAACGGGTGGTTGTTCAGGCCGACGCCAACACCCGCATGCAGCCAGAAGACCTGCTCAAAATCAACGTCCTCAACGCCCAGGGACAACCCGTTCCTCTGTCGTCTTTTGCCTCCACACAATGGACCACAGGGGCCATGCAAACCGTGCGCTACAACGGCTACCCCACCATGCGCATTGCTGGCGAACCCGCGGCAGGTCAAAGCACGGGCGCTGCCATTGCCGAAATGGAGCGCCTGGCCAGCCAATTGCCACCAGGCTTTGCGTTCGAATGGACTGGGCAATCGTATGAAGAAAAACTCTCCGGCTCTACAGCAGTGATCTTGTTTGCTTTTTCTTTGTTGGCCGTGTTCTTGTGCTTGGCCGCGTTGTATGAAAGTTGGTCGATCCCGTTTTCAGTCATTTTGGTGGTCCCTTTGGGCGTGTTGGGTGTGGTGCTGGCCACCACATTTCGCGGACTTGAAAACGATATTTACTTCAAAGTGGGTTTGATCACCATCATTGGTTTGTCAGCCAAAAACGCTGTCTTGATCATCGAGTTTGCCAAAGACTTGCACGCCCAAGGCAGAGATTTGGTCAGCGCGGTGCTTGAAGCCGTACATCTGCGATTTCGCCCGATATTGATGACCTCATTGGCCTTCATTTTGGGTGTATTGCCCTTGGTTGTGGCCAGTGGGGCGGGCTCTGCCAGCCAACGCGCCATTGGCACGGGCGTGATGGGCGGCATGATTTCAGCCACTACTTTGTCGGTCTTTTTTGTACCCATCTTCTTCGTGGTCGTTCGCCGAATATTCAAAGGCAGTGAGCGGCAAAGAAAAATGTACGCCCATGAAACGAATGTGGATGCGGTCACCAGCAAGCCGGGGGATTCTGTATGAAAATCCCCCTTTCCTGTACAACCGTTAATCGCATCCGCTCGGCGTGCTTAGCACTGTGCAGCCTGAGCCTGACGGCGTGTGTTAACTTGGCACCCGAGTACACACGACCCGATTTACCGGTGGCCAAGCAATTTGCTGCTTCGACGCTTACAGCAACCCCGGCTTCGGCTTCATTGCAGAACTTGACTGCGGTGGCATTTTTTGCCGATCCCCGTTTAAAGCCTCTGCTTGAAATGGCACTGCAAAATAACCGCGATTTGCGCGTTGCTGCATTGAACATCGAAGTGGCGCAAGCTCAACTCGGCGTGCGTCAGGCAGACCTGTCGCCATCTGTCAATGTGGGATTGAATGGCGCTCGGCTGACGACAGCAGCAGGCGGCATCAGCAGCACTTACGCCACGGGCTTGTCGGTTGCTGCTTACGAAGTCGATTTATTCCAGCGCTTGCGCAACTTGACCGAAACGGCCCGCGCACAGTACCTTGCCACCGAAGCGGTGAGAAAAACCGTGCACATCAGTTTGCTCGCTTCTGTCGCATCAACCTACCTGGCCTGGCAAAGTGACTTTGCGCTGCTGGAGTTGACTCAAAAAACCCTGCGCACACGGGAAGCAACGGTCAAACTCCTTCAACTGCGCTTTGACAAAGGCGCCAGTTCCTTGCTCGATTTGCGTTCGGCTCAGTCCTTGCTCGAATCGGCCAGGATTACCCATGCACAACTGCGTCGGCAAAAACAGCAAGATGAAAATACCTTGACTTTGTTGGTCGGCCAAACAATTCCTGGCGCACTGTTGAATGAAAACAGTGCTCAGAATGGCAACTTCAAGCCTGTGGCCTTTGATGAACTGCCTGTGGGTTTGTCCTCCGAAGTCCTGATGGGGCGGCCCGATGTGGCCCAGGCCGAATTGTTACTCCAAGCGAGCAACGCGAATATCGGTGCAGCGCGTGCCGCTTTTTTCCCCAAAATCACACTCACGGGCAGTTTGGGATTGGCCAGCAGCGACTTGACCAATTTGTTCAGAAACGGTCTGACAGTTTGGAGCTTTGCGCCGCAAATCTTGCAGCCCATTTTTGACGCGGGACGCAATGAAAGCAATTTACAAATCGCCCAGGCCAACCGTTCCATTGCGCAAGCGCAATACGAAAAGACAGTGCAATCTGCCTTCAAAGAAGTGTCTGATGCGCTGATTGCCCGTGCGACACTGAAGGATCAATGGGCTGCCCAAAAGGCACAAACGCAAGCCGAGCAAGACCGTTCACAGTTGTCTCAACTGCGTTACAAACAAGGCGTGAACAGTTATCTGGATGCTTTGGATGCTGAACGTGCATTGTTTTCATCGCAACAGGCTTTGATTCAGGTTGAAACCCAATACGCCCAAAACATGGTCACCCTCTACCGCGGCTTAGGCGGCGGTTGGTCCCGCTGACCAACAGCGCTTCAGGTGATGTGCTGAAAGGTCTCTGCACTGGCCTGGCGCCAGTGACGTTGAAACACATCAGGCCAAACCTGATCTTCCTTCAGCAATGCACCAGGCATTAGGGAGACGATCAATTCGGACAAAGGATGGGTTTCGAACTCACTCATACGGCGTTCAATGTGGTGCAATCCCAGTTCTGAGGGGTCATGAATGCCTGCCGATTGCATCAATTCCTGCAATGATTCGAGCGTGTGGTAGTGGAAGTTTTTCACCCGCTCGGCCTTGCTGGGGACCACCAAAGCCATTTGACGCTGCGGGTCCTGCGTTGTGACACCGGTTGGACAGTTACCGGTGTGGCAGGTTTGCGCCTGAATACACCCGAGTGCAAACATGAAGCCGCGCGCACTGTTACACCAATCAGCCCCCAGGGCCAAGGTCCGGGCCACATCAAATCCGCTGATGATTTTGCCGCTGGCACCCAAGCGGATACGCTCGCGCAGGTTCACGCCCACCAGCGTGTTGTGGACCAGACGTAAACCTTCGAGCATGGGCATGCCCATGTGATCGGAAAACTCCAACGGCGCAGCGCCTGTGCCGCCTTCGGCCCCATCGACCACAATGAAGTCGGGCGTGGTGCCACTCTCTAACATCGCTTTGACAATGGCAAACCACTCCCAAGGATGGCCCACACACAACTTGAAACCCACGGGTTTACCACCGCTGAGTTGACGCAGTTTGCGAATGAAGGCCATCAACTCCAGCGGTGTAGTGAAGCTGCTGTGCGATGCAGGCGATACACAATCTTGCCCCACAGGTACACCCCGGGCCTCGGCAATTTCTTCGGTCACTTTGGGGCCTGGAAGCACACCGCCGTGGCCGGGTTTAGCCCCTTGACTGAGTTTGATTTCGATCATCTTGACTTGGGGATCCAAGGCATTTAAAACGAATTTGTCCTCGCTGAAATGCCCGTCATCGGTGCGACATCCAAAGTACCCCGAACCCAGTTCCCAGATCAGGTCACCGCCATGGGTGCGGTGATGGCGCGATATCGACCCCTCACCGGTATCGTGTGCGAAACCACCGAGTTTGGCGCCCAAGTTCAAAGACATGATGGCATTGGCGCTCAAGGCGCCAAAACTCATGGCCGAGACATTGAAGAGACTGATGTCATAAGCTTGAGTGCCATCATGCCCACCGACGCGCACACGAAAATCATGCCCCTCAATTTGCGTGGGCGCTACGGAGTGATTGATCCACTCATATCCGGCGGCCCTGACATCGAGTTGCGTGCCAAAAGGCCGGCTGTCAGATGCCCCTTTTGCACGGGCATAAACCAGTGAACGCTGAGCCCGAGAAAACGGCGCGGCCTCGGCATCACTTTCAATGAAATATTGACGAATTTCAGGACGGATGAACTCCAGCAAAAAACGCACATGCCCCAAAATGGGGTAGTTGCGCAAAATGGCATGCTTTTTTTGCTGCACATCGTGCAGACCCAACACGATCAAGCCTCCAAAAAGCCATACCGCCAAGCCCCATTGACCTGAAGCCACAAAATAAAAAGAAGAGACAATAAAACCCAGAATGGATACGACAAATGCGCTGTATCGCACAGGAAAGAGCGAATTAATCAAATCCATAATTTATCTCCTATTTTTGATAATTTGACTGTAACTGATCTTGAAAATTTCGGGCAAAGTTAAACTTCCGCTATGCCAGCACGATTATTCACCCCCAACTACCCCTTGGCAGAGCGCATGAGAAAAGGATGGGCGTGCTTGTTTTTTGCTGTCATAGCAGGCTCCCTGATTGGCTGCAGTTCGCCGCCGCCGCTCAGATTACCCACGGAAAATGCCGCTTCGCGCCTGACCCTGGAACAGGCCAAAGATGTGACCGTCTACGCCATTGGGCTGGTGGGCACGCCCTACCGTTGGGGCGGCAACACGCCAGAATCAGGTTTTGACTGCAGCGGCTTGATTGCACATGTTTACCAAAAAAGTGCACACCTTAAAACACCTCGCACAGTGGCTGAACTCAAAGAATGGGGCGTCCCCATTTCCACAAATTCGATTCGCTCAGGTGATTTGATTGTCTTTAGCAAAGGCAACGAAAGCACCCACGCAGGTATTTACGTGGGTGATGGCCGTTTTGTGCACGCACCGTCCACGGGTGGGCGCGTGCGCTTGGACCGTTTCACCAGCAGCTATTGGTCCAACTACAAGATCGCGTTCAATCGGCCTTGATGGTGACCACGGTGAATTAACAGGGTAAATCATTGGCAATGCCGCGACATCTTTACCCGCTCGCATCAAATCACCAGCTTCATGGTCGGCTTCATGGTCGGCTTCAAGGGTTTTGACCACCAGAGTTCCCATGCTTGCCAGATGCTCGCTGGACGTCACCCGCTTCAATGGACACCTGTTAAGGTCTAAATTGAACTGGAGTGATAGCCATGAAGAAAGTGAGATACACGGCCTAATTCAAGGCTGAAACGGGAATGACAAACAAACTGCAGCCAACATGCCAAGCTTGAACCAGACCAGCCGGTACCTTTACCGTGCCTTCTTTTTAAAAGTACTTCAATTTTAAAAGAGCTTCTATTTCACTGGCCAATCGGGCATAAGGCAAAGCGCAAAAAGTTTGCAACGTGCTCAGGATGGCAATGGTTCTTTAACCTGAACCGTCTGCGGCTGGTAGATCAACACCAAGGCTTTCCAAATCACCCAACTGCACGCCAATGTCACCGGCGCTGCCCATAAGACGTCGCTTAACCAATGTGCCACATTGGACATCCTGGAAAACCCGATTAAAAGACCAGCGCTGACACCTGCAACTGCCCAGAACTTGATTCGGCGTCTGTTCACCAGCATCAGGGACAGGAAGAAAAATCCACAGGCCACATGACCACTGACGAATGAGCAGTTGTTCTCGCATTGATCGGTGATGACGCCTGCCCGGGTAAATTGCTGGGTGCCGCCAAAATACGCCACATGCATGGGCCGGGCGCGTTTCCACTGGTCCTTGAAGACGGCATTGACCACCAATCCCGGCCCCAAAAGACAAGAAATAAGGACGAAGGCCAAGGGCATTCGCCAGTGGAACCATTTTGGTCTGTAACTGGCAATCATCCAGAGCACGAAAGCTCCGCCCACAAGGAGGTGAATAGCCGTGGGGACATGCTTATTCAGAACTTCAACCCACCACCATTCAGAGGTGTTGATAAAAGGTTGTTGGCCCGTGAAAAGTCCAGCAGCCATCAGATCCAAGTCTGTCCAAACTGTGGGTATCAAGGCCAACAAGATGAAAAACAAAAACAAATCACAGAACAATTTGGGCGTTTTGTAACTCACTTCAGTGGGTCGGTATGAGGGTGACTGGCTTCTGAATAGAACACTGATCATTGCAAAACTTCTTTTTAAGTTGTACAAATTTTCAAAAATAAGCTATTTGAAGTCAATAGGTTAAGTGATGAATCTACATACATTTAAGTGAAAATTAATTCAACGAATTCATCATATTGAAATACATTTCAAAACTCAATCAGGCTGCAGGTCCTACCTTCAATTGCAGTGTGCCAACACCTTCAATTTGCCCATCGATGACATCACCTGACACCACAGCGCCCACGCCTTCGGGTGTGCCTGTATAGATCAAGTCACCAGGCTGCAGGTGATAGAACAAGGACAAGTCAGCAATGATTTCACGGATGTCCCAGATCAACTTGTCGACGTTGGAGTGTTGTTTGACTTGGCCGTTCACGCTCAGGGACAGGACGGCCTTGTCAATCACCACGCCAGGCATGGGCACGATCTCGCTGCACACAGACGAATTCTCCACGTCTTTACCCAAATCCCAAGGACGGCCTTTGTCGCGGGCGACCAGTTGCAGGTCGCGCCGGGTCATGTCCAGGCCGCAGGCATAGCCATAAATATGCTGATGGGCATCGGCCTGACTGATGCGAAAACCGCCTGTGCCAATGGCCAGTACCAACTCCATTTCAAAATGGTAGTTAGCGGTTTCGGGTGGGTAGGCCACGGTGGCGCCTGAGGGGGTCAAGGTTTGCGGTGCTTTAGTGAAATAGAAAGGCCGTTCCACGGATTTGTCGACGGGTTTGCCCATTTCCACGGCATGCGCGTGGTAGTTACGGCCCACAAAAAACAGTCGATTGATGGGCAAGCGTGCGGTTTGTCCGCGCACCGCAACCGATTGAACAGCGGGTGGGGCCCAGAGGTATTGAGTGGTCATGAATTCAGGTCATCAGTTACGAACTTCGTAGACACCGAGTTTTCGGTGCAAGGGGGACTCATCGGCCATGAAAACAAACGTCGGTTTGTCGGCATGGCGATTGTGCAAGGTCACAGGTGTGTAGCCCGGTGAACAGCAAGTGTCGGCTTCGGTCAGGGCAAAACTTTGCTCGTCGATTTTCACGTCAGCGCCGCCTTCGATCACATGGAACACACATGAAGGTGAGCGTGCGGGTAAGTTCAGGGTTTGACCAGGACGCAGCATCAGCGCGTAAAAACCCAGTATGTTTTCTGCATCGTTTCCCGTTTCAGGGTTGACGTAGGTGATTTGTATGCAGTCTAAGTCCTGACGGTCTTGGCCCAGCCTGAGCAAGGCAGAACGGGCTTCGTCCCAAGGGTAACGCAGCATGGTATAGGCTTTGTGACTTCTTTCAAAAATAGGGGTTGGCACCATACCACCACCTGCGTAAGCGCGGTCGCCGCGATCAGGCTTGATGGGTTGGCGCTCACCGTTGATGTGGTATGAAGCTTCCATGTAGTAGACCAGGGGCAAGTCCAAAACATCAAGCCACACCACGGCGTCGGTGCCGTCGTGCCCATGTTCGTGCCACAAACCTGTTGGGGTCAAAATCAAATCGCCGCGGCTCATAGGGCATTTTTCGCCATCCACCGTGGTGTAAGCACCCTCGCCTTCCACAATCATGCGCACGGCATTAGGGGTATGGCGGTGGGAGGGTGCCCACTCACCCGGCAACAACAACTGCATGCCCAGGTACATGGCAGGACTGGCCTGCATTTTGTCCAGACCATGGCCGGGATTGGCCAACACCAACACGCGCCGCTCGGCTTTTTCAATAGGCGTTAACTCACCCGCCTTGAGCAACAGCGGTTTGATGTCTGCATACGCCCACATCGTGGCACGGGTTTGTGGTTTGGGTTTCAAGGGGGGCAATACGCCGCGTAAACTGGGCCACAAGGGGACCAGGTTGACCTTTCGCATTTCTTCTACGTAGTCTGCGGGCAAGTCTTCGATCCGTCCAAGATCATTCATGCTGGTCTCCTTTTAACAAATTCAGTGAGAAGCGGCGGACAAGCAGTTGCTGACGTTCCAGCCATAAAGCCATTCAACCGCATCATAAAAACGCTCAGGAGAACGGCCGCGCCACAAATCGTTGCGCACCAAACGCTCCACCCCTTTGGCGTGGTAGATGCGGCCCATTTCGCGGCCCGAAAGCACAATCCGCGCGGTGCGTGCAACACGAGCACGTTGGTACAAATCGAATGCTTTGGCCAAGTCGTTGTCGTGCACGCGCAAGGCCTCTCCCAGCGTCACAGCGTCTTCAATCGCCATGCAGGCGCCTTGGGCCATGTATTGGGTGGTGGGGTGCGCTGCGTCGCCCAGCAAAGTGGCACGCCCAAATGACCACTGCGCAATGGGTTCTCGGTCTGCCGTAGCCCATCGCCTCCAGGATTTGGGTAAATCAATCAGCTGACGGGCTTTGGGGCAAATGCCTTCAAAATAACTTTGCACCTCTTCTTTGCTGCCGTCCCGAACGCCCCACTCTTCGGTCTCGCGGCTGTGAAAGGTCACCACCACGTTGTATTGCTCTCCGCCGCGCAAGGGGTAATGCACCAAGTGGCAATTCGGTCCCACCCAAATACTGGCGGCGTTCCATTGCAAGTTTTCAGGAAAATCTTTTTTGTCCACCACGGCGCGATAAACCACATGCCCCGTGACACGGGCCGGGTCGTTGACAAACTTCTCGCGCACCACAGACTTGACACCATCAGCCCCAATCAAGGCCTGGCCTGAATGTGCATTACCGTGTTGGTCAAACACCGTCACCTGGTTTGCATCCTGCTCGATGTGCGTCACGCGCGCAGAGGTCAAGATCTCGACCTGACCGGTTTCTTGTGCGCCTTCGAGCAATGCGGTGTGCACGTCCATGCGGTGAATGACCGCATAGGGATTGCCAAAGCGTTGCCGAAAAGCCTCACCCGTGGGAATCATGCCCACTTGGTATTCGTCAATCGCGTCATGCATGACCATGTAGTCGGTGTAGACCGCGCGACTGCGTGTCTTTTCGCCGACACCCAAGGCATCAAAGGCGTGAAAGGCGTTCGGTCCTAGTTGGATGCCTGCACCAATTTCACCGATGACGGGGGCTTGTTCAAGCACTTTGACCTTGAATCCTTGACGCGTCAAAGCCAAGGCCGCAGCTAAGCCGCCAATGCCGCCGCCTGCAATCAATACCGGCGAGTCTTCAGTAACCGTCACAACTTCTCCCTTCATTCGTAGATATTTAATGTCGATTAATAAGTATACATATCATTCAGAGTAAATCAAATGTAAAGCAGTGAAAGTTGTCATCAAATTGAGTGAACTGCGTGTTAAAAATAGAACACCAATCACACGCAAGGCGGCGTTAATCATGAAAAAGTTTCTTTCAATTATGGGTTTATTTTGTTTGTTGACCCAAACACAAGTCATGGCTCAAGGACCCAATCGGCTGGAAAATCTGGGACATCAAATTTTCAACGACCGCGCATTGTCCGAGCCACGGGGCACTTCCTGCGCAGATTGCCACGTTGCCAAATTGGGATTTGCTGGCAACAACGGCTCTAAAATCGGGGTGACCAGGGGCAGCAAACCCACCTCTTTGGGTCTGCGCAACGCCATGTCCAACGCCTATACGGCGTTTGTCCCCACTTTCCATTTTCGCGTTGAAGGCGATGATGTTGACGCTGTGGGCGGATTTTTCTGGGATGGCCGCGCTGACACCGCTCCAACTCAGGCCGTACTGCCGTTTTTGAATCCACTTGAATTGAACAACAAGGACGCCGCCTCGGTCCTTCAGAAAATTGCCTCAGCACCCTATGCCAAACAATTTAAAGATGAATTTGGCCAGCAGATTTTCAACAACCCCACCTTGGCCTTTCAGAAAGTCGGCGTAGCGATTGCCGCATTTGAAAAGACCCCGCCTTTGCAAGCTTTCAGCAGCAAATAAGATCAATTCATCCAAGGCAAGGCCAAGTTAGCCCCTCAAGAGTTGAACGGCATGAACGTGTTCATGGATGCGAACAAAGGCAATTGCGCTTCATGCCACACAATGAATCCCAATTCTGCCAACCCGAAAGACTCGCTCTTTACTGATTTTGCTTTCTATGCGACGGGAGTTCCTCGCAACAAGGCCATTCCACGCAACGCCAACCCCTCCTTTTTCGATTTAGGATTGTGTGGGCCCGAGCGCACGCGCCCTGCTTTGTCTAGCAACGTGTCTGCCTCAGTCAGCATTGAAGATTTTTGCGGTCGATTCCGCATGGTCTCCCTGCGCAACTCGGCTGAAAAAATGGCCTTGATGCATAACGGATTTTTCACGAACTTGCGAGATGTCGTCAGCTTTTATGCCACACGCAACAGCGACCCCAAACGCTGGTACGGCCCCCAAGGCGTGCCCAATGACTTGCCAGTAGCTTACCTGCGCAACCTTGTGAATGACCGGGTGCCCTTCAATCGTCCCGCATCTGCTGGTCCGGCAATGACCCCGCGAGAAATTGATGATGTCGTGGCTTTCCTGAAAACACTCAGCGATGCGACTGCAAATCAGCCCCCACCTCCTCCTCCTACTCCCCCTGGACCCGCTGCGCTGAACAATCCTTTTGCAAGGAATCAGCCCCCACCTCCTCCTCCTCCTCCACGTGGTCCGGTGCGCTGAACAATCCATTTGCTGGAAAATAAAAAAAACCACTCTGAACGAGTGGCCCGTTGACAGGTCAGAACGATTCTCGGGTTGAATCCCTGCGTAGGCGGCAACAGGGCAAACCAATGAACCAAGTCCATTTCTGAGTAACCCAACTCAATGAAAGTTGACACATTGTTTGACCCAGCATGCGTGCAATCAAGTCGGCACCACCGCCATCGGCAACAAAAACCACAATTTGAATGGGCCCAGTTGACAAGGCCAGTCTAAAAGCTGGGGCTGCCATAGCGGACAAACCCCAAAAGCCGGCTGATACAACATGTCAACCCTGAACCATGCCGGCTCTTTATTTGATTTCTGTGACGAATTGCGCATTCGCACGGCGCACTTTGGGCAATTTTTCGAGCCAGTCTTTGCCTGTTTCCCGGTAACCCAAGGGTAAAAGTACAACACTGCGAAGTCCAAGCGCGGATAAATTCAAAATCTCGTCAACTTTAGCAGGCGCAAATCCTTCCATGGGTGTGGCGTCAACTTGCTCCTCTGCGGCGGCAATCAATGCGGTGCCTAGGGCAATATACGCTTGCTTAGCAGCGTGCTGAAAATTGGCTTCCGCTCCGCGCGCGGGGTATTTGTTCAGCAACATGCTGCGGTATGTTTCCCAACCCTCGTTGGAAAACCCACGCACTTGGTTGGTGAAATCAAACATCTTGTTGATGCGTTCTGGCGTGTAGTCGTCCCAAGCGGCAAACACCAGCAAATGAGAGCCTTCGATGATTTGGGCCTGGTTGTTGGCTACGTCTTTGATTTTTTGACGCAACTCAGGATTGGTGATTACAAACAACTCATAAGGTTGCAGACCACTGGAAGTGGCCGTCAAACGAATGGCTTCCAAAATGCGGTCAACTTTGTCTTGGGGAACCGCTTGTGTGGGGTCCATTTTTTTGGCGGCATAGCGCCATTGGAGTTTTTCAATGAGTGTCATGTGGATGGTTTCAATCTCTTAAAAAGAACATTGCATAAGAAAAATGCAAAGCCCCGCATCCTATCGCTTTTTATCCGTTGAGGCGTCAAACCTGTGACGCCCATGTTTCTGACATTGCGAGTCCTCAATGCACGACCTCATCGCCCAGCACCGCCCTGAATAACCAGAACATGCGGTCCTGCAAAAAGGGGCTCAGGCACAAGCAAGTCGCCTGCAACGAAGAACAGGGCGGCACTTGAAGCCAAGCTTCCGAAGGACTCCAAAATTGAATCAATCAGTATTCACATACGCAATTGATAATTTGGAAAGATCAATTTTATTGGCGCGTTGACTTGATAAATGAACAAGGGAACTGTCGACATGAGCTCAAATTCAGCCCGTAGTACCTGGCATGCCAAGGCGGGCAAGAAGACGTCAGGCTTGCTGGGAGCTGTTTTCGGAGACCATGGCACGTCACCGCTTCAAACTTTGAAAGTATCGATTAAATCATCCGATATCCCCGTGAACCGTGATGTATCGCCCTTCTTTTATGGCGTGGTTTTATTGATCACTTGGGCGTTGATTTTTGGTGTAAAGACCAAATTTGTCCTTATCATCAAGCCCTTCAGGATTCCAATTGACCATGCCATCGAAATTGGCAGTCACATAGCAATTTAGTCTTCGACTTTTAACCCACTACCGAGGTACGCCATGGAAGCTACAGAAGCCAACGAATTGACAGAATTAGGTGAAGGTCACAGCCTAAAAAATCGGACAGCGCTGACGATTTCGATTTTGGCCATGGCCCTTGCGATCTCCAATCTAGGGGGCTCCAATGCCATGAAGGAGTCAACCCAAGAGAATATTTTGGCCTCTAACGCCTATTCTTTTTACCAGGCAAAGACCATCCGTCAAACCGCATTGAAAATTGCTGCTGCAGATTTGGAACTGCAATTGGCACGTGAACCCAACATGCCGGCTGCTGTGAAAGAGTTGCATCAAAAAAAGATAGATGACTACAAAAAAACGGTAGAGCGCTACGAATCTGAGCCAGATACGAAAGAGGGGAAAAAAGAACTCTTGGCCAGGGCAAAAGCGCATGAACACGAGCGTGATCACGCCATGCGTCAGGACCCCTGGTTCGACTATGCGGAGGGCGCGCTTCAAATTGCCATCGTTTTGCTCTCGGTTTCTATCATTGGCGGAATTCCTATTTTGTATTGGATCGGCTCCAGTCTGGGAGCACTGGGCGCTTTGTCCATGGTCAATGGTTATTTCCTTTTTTATTGAGCTGTCTAGTTGCCCATAGCCTTATTTGAAAAAGGCAAATTGACCCATTGCACAATCTGCATGCGCACAACGCGCCCATGAGGAATGAACAGTGAAACTTTTTATGAATAACCGTTTTGGCAAGCAATTTCTGGCTCTTGTGCTGGTCTTTTTTGCCTCCTTGGCATTGGCATTGCCCAGCCCAAAGGACATTGAGTCTGCAGTCAATGCAGGCAATTTGAGTCAAGCTGAGTCCATGCTGCGAGAGGTTATCCAGGAAAAGCCTCAAAGCGCCAAAGCACATTACGAACTGGGCCAAGTGCTTGCCCGGCAAGCCCGTTATGCAGATGCCCAGCAAGCGATGTCAAAAGCCAAAGCAATTGACCCCTCCCTCAAGTTCGCAGCCAGTCCAGAAAAGTTCAACGAGACATTGGACAAAATTTCCCTGAAAGCCAAAGAGTTGAGCAGCACTCAGGTCAGTTCTGGTTTGTCTGACACACGTCGTCCCGCAACCGCAGCCGCAGCTCCCGCCGCGCCTGAACCGGCTTTTCCACTGCACTACATTTGGATAGGCATTGCCGGCTTGGTAATTTTGGCCTTGGTCATGCGTCGTAAGCAAGCCACGGCGTCACCATCACCCATGCCAATGCCAATGCCTATGCCTATGCAAAGTAGAAATGCATCTCCCTATGCGCCGGCAACAGCCATGGGGCCAAATGGCGCACCAGGGTATGGTCAAGCTTATCCGCAACAGCAACCTATGGGGGGTGGCATGGGGGGTGGTATGGGCTCTGGCATAGGAGGCGCAGTTGTGGGTGGTTTGGCCGGTGTGGCCGCTGGCTATGCATTGTCCAAGGCCTTGGGAGGCGATCAACACAACAATGCATCAAGCGCAGCTCAAAACACGGGCAACAACAATGGTTACGTGCCGTTTGACAACTCATCACAACCTGACATGGGCAGCTTCGACTCAGGCTCAGGCGGCGGTTGGGACGACAGTGGAGATGCTGGCGCGGGTGACGACAGCTGGTAAGCCTGAAGTAACTCGTTCGAAATCAGTTCGAAACGCTCGCTCCAAAAACACCGCCCATGGCGGTGTTTTTTTGTGCGAAACTTTGGCACACTCCAAAGGATCGAAATACCATGTCTCATTTGTTCGGACGACAGGCTTTTGTTGAACTCCTCATCAGCGAGGGGGTGACCCATCTTTTTGGCAACCCCGGCACGACCGAGTTGCCCATCATGCAAGCGCTGCCAGACTATCCCAGTTTGAAATTTGTTCTGGGTCTTCAAGAAGCGGTTGTGATGGGCATGGCGGATGGTTACGCTAGAGCCTCTGGGCAACTGACTGCAGCCAACGTTCATGTGGCGCCTGGTCTTGGCAATGCGATGGGGGCTTTGTACAACGCCAAGTTCACAGGCTCACCCGTGATACTGACTGCGGGTCAACAAGAGCAAGGTCATGGCTTGCTGGAGCCACTGCTTTACGACAACCTGACTTCGATGGCGGCGCCACTGGTCAAATGGTCCATAGAGGTCACCCGGCTGCAAGATTTGCCAAGAATCATGCGCCGCGCGGCCAAAATCGCCATGACCCCCCCTACAGGTCCTGTCTTCATCAGCCTTCCGGGTGACATTCTCAACGAAATTGCAGAAATGGATTTGGGCCAATCAATTCGCATTGATCACCGGGTAAGACCCTCAGACCAGTCCTTATCTGATTTAGCAAACGCGCTCCTTTCAGCCAAGAATCCTGTCATTATTTCAGGACAAGAACTGTGTTCAAAACAAGCCTTTGAAGATGCGGGTGAGTTGGCCACTTTACTGGGCGCGGGTGTATTCCAAGAGTCTGTTCCTTTCAGTGCAACTTTTGCAAGTTCACACAAACAATACCTTGGAATGCTCACTCGCAGCCAAGAAAATGTTCGCAAGACCCTGGAGCCGTTTGATCTTATTTTTTGCTTGGGCGCTGATTTGCTGCGCATGTCTGTTTACAGCGCCGTCGAGCCTTTGCCCGATCACTCAAGAGTGATCCATTTGAGTGAGCGCAGCGGTGAATTAGGGAAAAATTACAGAACTGAATTGGCTTTGCAAGCCAACGTGTGTGAAACCTTGCGCGCATTGCTGCCCTTGCTTCGTGCGCGCATTGATTCAAATTACAAATCGCAAGCGCATTCTCGCGCAACTGCCTTAGAGCTACAGAATTGGTCTGCTAAGCGAGAGAAGTCGGTTATTCAAGCTCTGACGCAAAGCTCCCTGCATCCCATGTCGGCTTTGACTTTTGTCATGCACGTCACCTCGCAACTGACACCGGATGTCATCGTTGTAGAGGAGGCTTTAACTTCGACACAAGCCTTGTCACAATTTTTGCATCAGCATGATCACGATAGCTTTTTTGGTCTGGCCAGTGGTGGGCTTGGATTTGCCATACCCGGTGCAGTAGGCATCAGCATGGCCAAACCAGGCCGTCCTGTGGTCGCCATAGTCGGCGATGGCAGCGCCATGTATGGCATTCAAGGCCTGTGGACGGCTGCACACTTCAAATTACCCATCACCTATGTCATTGCCAACAACAAGGGCTATCGCATCATCAAAGAAAGACTCTTGTCCATGCAAGGCTCCGACCGGTTCATTGGCATGGACATGAATGACCCTGCCATTGACTACTGCCAACTGGCGCAGTCAATGGGAATGCCATCCATCAAGGTATCAGATCCTGCGGATTTAGATTCCGCCCTCAAAGCCGGCATCCAAAGTGGCAAGCCCAATTTGATCGAAGTCGCGGTCTCTAACGGTTTTGGGAACTGAAAGGGCAAACATTTGACAAGCGCGTTTATTCTGGTTGTAAGCCGGCATCAGCAAAAGCTTTGCCCCATGCGCCCAACTGGTCTTGCACAAACAAGCCCAATTCTGCGGGTGTGGATCCCGCCAAATCAAAACCCAACTTATCAATACGATCGCGAATTTCGGGCTTAGCCATAGCCGCATTGAGCTCTTTGTTCATTCGCAGGGTGATGTCTCTTGGCAGCTTTGCAGGACCAAAGAGTGCCGCCCAAGTTGCTGCAGGAAGCTGAGGGAGCCCCGCTTCTTGCGCTGTCGGCACGTTGGGCAGTTGGCTGTAGCGCGAAGGCAAAAGCATCGCCATGGCCTTGAGCTTGCCTTCCTTGATATGTTGCAGCGTTGACGCGGGAGTTGCAAAAGTCAGTTGAACATGTCCACCCAAAATATCCGCAATGGCGGGCGCCTCGCCTTTGTAATTGATCAAATTCAAATCAGCTTTGGCTACTTGCTTGATACGGGTGTGCATCAGTTGCGTGACACCACTGTAGCTGCCGTAATTGAGTTTGCCAGGGTTGTCGCGTGCATAGGCCAACAGTTCGTTGACGTTCTGAGCCTGAACTGCAGGCCCAGTGACCAAAACATAGATGTACCGGCCTACCAGTGAGACTGGCGTAAAGCTTTTGACGGGATCATAGGGCGGATTTTTTTTAAGCAGCGGCACTTGCATCATGGGCGTATTGGAGGCAAGAAAAAATGTATAGCCATCCGGCTCCGCTTTGGCGACATGGTCTCCTGCAATGGCGCCATCGGCTCCGGGCCTGTTTTCAACCAAAACAGTTTGGCCCAATGATGCTGTCATGGATTGCGCCAGAATTCGGGCTACTGCATCGGTAGACCCGCCTGGTGGAAATTGCAAAACAATGCGAATGGGTTTTGTTGGCCAAGACTGCGCCATGGCCCAAGGTGCTGCCAAAGCAACGCATACTGTGACCAACGAATGAAGAAGAATTTTTTTCATGAAATTTGCACTACAAAGAAAATAAGGAATGACTTGGAAGCATTTTTAGATGCTCGCAATCTGAAGTCAAGGCAAAAAATCCCTATATTGATTTAAAAAATTAGCAGTGCATTCATATTTAAATGCGGTAAAGATGCGGACAGATCCAATCATCAATCCGGCTTAGCACCAGATTCTTTAACAATGCGCGTCCACTTCAGTACTTCTGCTTCAATGAAACTCTTGAACTCTGAGGGACTATTGCCTTCAATGATGAAACCGCGTGAGCCAAAGTACTCTTGAATTTCTGGTGATTTGAGTGTGTTATTGATCTCCGTACTCAGCTTTGCGATTACGTCTTGTGATGTCCCCGCTGGCGCAAAAAAACCTTGCCAAGATAAAGCCTCGAACCCAGGAAAACCACTTGCGGAAACTGTGGGCACCTCAGGCAGCATGGGGTGGCGTTTTTTTGAAGTCACTGCCAAAGCCTGAATCTTGCCGGCTTGGATTTGTGGCATAACAACCAGAAAGTCGCCAAACATGGTGTCGATTTGCCCCCCCATGAGATCGGTCAGAGCACCTGCACTGCCGCGATAGGGAATATGCACCATTGCAATACCGGTTGACAGCTCAAACATTTCTCCAGTTAAGTGCATAGAGGTTCCATTCCCCGGAGATCCGTAACTGAAATGGCCTGGTTTAGCTTTCGCCAACACAACCAGTTCCTTTAAGTTACCGGCCTTGACGTTTCCATTTTTAACTAAAACCAGTGGGGAGCTGACCACCATAGATATAGGCGAAAAGTCCTTCAACACGTTATAGGGCAATTTTGGATAAAGTGCAGCGCTGATCGCATTGCTTCCGGTAACACCCATAAGCAATGTGTACCCATCAGGATTGGCTTTTGCGACATAGTCGGCTCCGACGGTACCACCCGCACCAGCTCTATTTTCAACAATGACGGGCTGGCCCCACACAGTTGCAAGCCTCTCGCCAATGCGGCGTGCCAAAAGATCGGTACTTCCTCCCGGAGGAAATGGAACAACAATGCGAATGGGTTTTGATGGAAATGTCTGACCCTGAACAGTCATGGCTGTAACGCACAAAAAGAGGGTCGAAAACACAAAAATACAGGCACATCGAGATAAGGCATGTGCATAAGCAGAAGACAACTTCATGATGAGACTCCGGTAAAAAAATGTGTTCAGTCAAAAACCAATTGGGGTTACAAAAAATGGACATTTCATGCGGCACCCCATCCCCCAGCGCCTGCAGTTTCAATTACAAGCAGGTCACCCGCTCGCCAACTCGCTCGCGCCTTAGCAGGCAATGCTTCAATATACCCGTTGGACTGCTCAATTCGTGCTGACGCACATACCCCGGGTTGTCCGCCAGCGCCCCCCTGAGGTGCAATACTGTGACGCTCACCTCGGTAAGATATGCTGCCCTCTCCCTCCAACAATCGGTAAGCCCGAATAACTCCGTCGCCGCCTTTATGCCGACCGGCTCCACCAGATCCTTGGCGAATGGCCACGCGTTCGACGCGCAATGGGGCTAGCAACTCGATAACTTCAGTCGGCGTATTACGCGTGTTACCCACATCTGTAGAAACTCCAGAACCACCAGGCCCCCAAGGCGCTCCACCAGCAGCAGAAGCAATAATTTCTGTGAACATCCAAGAACTTCCATCTGATCGAGCTCCGCTCAGTGAGAGTACGACCACTTCCCCTGCATTGGGCGCTGGAACATGATCCGGTCGTGCTTGGGACCACGCACCGATAAATGAATTTGCAAGCAGCTTGATGAGATTGGTACGTGCATTCAAAGCAGCGGGGAAAGTCGGATCTACGATGCTGCTGGGTTTCGTTTCAAGTGTCATTGGAACAGTGCAACCATCATTGCTAGACGCATGAGGCGCCAGCATTCGTGCAAAGTAGCTCACCGCAGCCCAAACTGCTCCGCGCGAAGCATTAACAGGACCTAGCGTCTGAGGGGCGCAACGCGTTAAATCTATTGTTATGGCATCACCACTTTTACGAAGCTGAACCACTATGGGTATAAGCTCATTGGTAATTCCATCACCGTCCAGTGCATCTTCAAAACAGTAGACGCCATCAGGTGTATTTCGCAACGCTTCACGCGTTACTGCTTCGGAAGTAAGGAGGACAGCCTCACAGCATTCAGTGAAATCATTCAATGCAACGATGGATTGCATACCTTGCACGCCACAATCTAAAGATAGCCATTGGGCGCGAAGGTCACCCTTTAAATTTTCAGGCATACGACTGTTGGCACACAGCAGTCCCATAAGGTTTTCATCCAAAATATGACGGTGGTACAAACGCACCGGTGGAATACGGATGCCCTCTTGATGAATGCTCGTGGCATGAGTTGGCACCGAACCAGGCGAAATGCCACCTACATCTTGGTGATGCAATACACAAACCGCCAATGCTTGAATTTCGCCATGCCGAAAGATTGGACGCAGCAAGACGAAGTCTGGCAGGTGGGTCCCACCGCTCCATGGATCATTGACCAGAAAACCGTCGCCTTCCATCATAAATTCGATGGGAAATGCCTGAAGTAATCCTTTGACGGCTGGCGATAGACTGCCCGACAACAGCGGCAGCGTTCGAGCTTGCGAAATCATCCGTCCATCAGGTAAAAACAATGCGGCTGCGCAATCCATCGCTTCGCGAACTACAGAAGATACCGCGGCGTCAAGTATCTGTTGCTGCATGCGGTTTGCAATTTCTTCCAATTGCGTGGCAAACAGGTCATCCTTATTTTTTTCTCTGACTGACTCTGTTGTTAACTGTTGCGGCACTTCGAGTCCAAGTGATTTGACCGTTGCAAGTGTGCGTTCGTATTCGCCCAAGTGTGGAAAAATTGTGTGCGAGCAAACCATACGGGCTTGCGGAAACTCTATGGCCAGCGCGCTCGCTATCTCTTGTTCATGAGAAGGATTCAGAGGTGAGAATAGAAGGCAAATTGCAATCGATTCAGGTGGACAATTCAGTGCGCGAAGTTTTTCAATAATTTCCCTTGTATTGATTGGCTCAACTTCAAACCCTTCAGCATCTATTCGACCCGCTGACTCGATACGCCATGCGCATGGCAAGAGTTCAAGCCAAGGCGATGCAGGCACATGCACGGCATAGGGGTCGGCTCGGTTTTGTCGTGCAAGTGGCAATATATCTGCAAAGCCAGATGTGCAAATTAATGCGAAGCTCAAACTTAAAACCTTTCAGGACTGAAGGGTGATAAGTCCACCTGCGGTGTGCGGCCAGCAACAAGATGGGCGACTTCACGACCAGTGCTTGCCCCCATACACATGCCCATGTGGCCATGACCGAAAGCTAACCATGCGTTTTCTGCCTCGCGGACACGCCCGACAACCGGCAAGCTGTCCGGCAGGCAAGGCCTATGTCCCATCCACTGAGTGAAGGCTGAGGTATTCAAGTGTGGAAAGAGTTCTCGGCCCTGCTGGAGTAAAGATTCTGCACGCGCATAGTTGGGCAACGCCTTGAGACCGGCAAACTCCACTGTTCCTGCGAGTCGCAAACCCATCGCCATGGGGTTGACCATCAAGTTATTTTCAGAGGCCATCACAGTGTGTTTCAACACAAGGTTAGAGCTTGTCACAGTGACGTGGTAACCCCGTTGGGTTTCTAAAGGTACGCGAGTACCCAGTTGAGCTGCCAATTGGCCGGACCACGCTCCTGCGGCAAGCACGACGCCATCTACCGGGACATTTTGATGATCTTCAGTACGTAAGGCATGCACCTGAGAGCCCTGGAGATCAAATCCTATGACCCGAAGACGCACTTGACTTGCACCATCTGCAATGCACTGAGCATGTATGGCCTTTACAAGCGCAGAGGGGTCGGGTGTAGAACCATTTTCAGGTGCAAGGATGCCAAACCGGAAACGCCCTTTCAAGTCAGGCTCAAGATCTTCAAGTTCTTCACGCTCAACGTTGACAAGCTCAACGCCTAAAGACCTGCGCAAATTCATTCCCCAAGCCCATTTTTCTGCAGCTTCGCGGGAAGAGTAAACATAGAGGCAACCCGTTTTTCGCAGAAGTTGCTTGGCGTTTGCATGCGTCAAAAGTGGCGTGTAGCAATCAAAAATAGGCTCCAGCAGATTGCGCAACGCACGAGCGATGCGCGTCACTTCTTCGCGCGAGGAATGCCTCAACATGCTCATCAGCCAAGGCAAAACTACAGGGGCGTAACGCCAACGTACGTTTAGCGGTCCCAACGGGTCCAAAAGCCATTGGGGCACACGCTTCCACATACCAGGCATCCCCACGGGCAGACATGCACTTGGAGACAGCGAACCCGCATTCCCAAAGGAGCAGGATTCTCCCGGTTCAAGTGGGTCAAAAAAGGTGACTTGGTGTCCATCACGCTGCAACCATGCCGCTGTACATGTACCAACAATACCGGTTCCTATAACTGCAATATGCATCGGTTATTTTCCAATCAGTTCCGGTCAGTGTTGCTCTGGCTAGCGAGCGATCCCATTGGATATGTTAATTTTTAGAATAATTTAGAATTAATTAAATAACACAGGCATCATTGAAATTCAGATCATTACCTCATGTAATTGAGGTCTGCAATGCAAATTAAACCGCCGTTTGCCCTGGCAATTGGCGAGTCACAGGGTGCGAACTTGACAGACCGCCATCCACGGCAATAGCTTGGCCATTCACATAGCTCGACTGAGGGCTCGCCAAAAACAAGGCGACTTGCGCAAGCTCTTGGGGTTGGCCTGCGCGGCGCAATGGATTCAGACGCCCCAGTTTATGGCTGACCCCTTTGTCTTTGGCATAGTCAAAGGTAGGTTTGGTCATGCCTGTTTCTGTCAGGCCTGGGCACAGAGCATTCACGCGAACCCCCGACTCGCTCAACTGCTGTGCGGAGACCATGACCAGGTTAATCACGCCGGCCTTACTGGCCGAGTAAGGGGCTCCACCTGCACCGGAGCGAATGCCTGCAACCGATGCGGTGCACACAATAGAGCCGCCCTGCCCTGCATCCACCATGGCTTGGCCCGCATGCTTGATCATCAACCACGGACCTATCAAGTTGACCCGCAAGACTTCACTCCACAACTCGGGCGTGGCATCAAACACACTGGCCCGGCCACCAGAAATACCAGCATTCGCGAATGCCACATCAAGCCGGCCAAAATGTGAATAAGCCGCTGCGACCAAGGCCATCACATCAGCCTCGATACCCGCGTCAATTTGCATGGCCACGGCTTGGCCGCCAGCCGCTTGAACAGAATCAGCCGTTGCTTGCACCGCATCAGTCTTATCGCCCAAGATGAGTCGAGCACCTTGCTCAGCAAACAAAAGAGCTGTTGCGCGACCGATACCTGAACCCGCACCGGTGATGATGGCGACTTGGCCTTCAAGTTGAGCAGTCATGTCATTCTTTCAGGTCAATGCAGCGTAACGTTCCAAGTGATGATCCGCGTCACCCCATTGCTGCGCAATCATGGTCAAGCGGCGAAAGGTGTGCGAGACCTTGAGTTCTTCAGTCATACCCATGCCGCCATGCAACTGAACAGACTCTTGGCTGACTTGGCGTGCGGCATCCGCGATTTTGATTTTTGCAGCGGACACAGCGCGCGCACGCTCCCTGGCATCTGTAGTACCGTCTACTTTGCTTGCAGCCAAGATAGCCATAGAGCGGGCTTGCTCCGTACTGATGTACATCTCCACCATCCGGTGTTGCAAAACTTGAAATGAGGCTATCGGGACCCCAAACTGCTTGCGCTGTTTCATGTATTCCAAAGTAGCGTCATTGGCACTTTTCATGGCACCAATGGCTTCTGCGCACAGCAGGGCCGTGGCAAAGTCCGTCGCCTCTTCAATGAAGGGCATGGCTGCGCCATCCTCACCGAGGAGCGCATCAGAGCCCAGTGCGACATGGGTGAGCGTGACCTCCGCGACGCGGAACCCGTCGACTGTGCGACTCGGATTGAGTGTGACGCCTGCAGCGTGGGCATCCACAATAAACTGACTGACGCCCGCAGGTGTGAGGGCTGAAACAAGCAACTTATGCGCTGAAGCAGCTCCCGTGACCATACATTTATGGCCATTCAGCACCCAACCACCGGGACCCGCTTTGGCCAGGGTGGCCTGGGGTGCCAAAGCATAACGGCGTCCTGGCTCTAAGCTGGCAAACGCCAAGCGTGCCGATCCATCGATCAAACCCGGCAGAAGGGCTGCGCGCTGAGTAGCAGACCCCATACGTGAAACCAAACGGCCAGCCAAGGCAACATTCTCCAAGAATGGTTCAACAACCAGGGCCTCTCCCATGGACTCCATCACCGCCATCAGGTCCATCGCACCACCACCAAAGCCATCGTCAGCCTCGGACAGGGTCATGGCCGTCAAGCCCATTTCGGCGAAAGTCTGCCAAACAGTCTCGCTTACGCCTGAATCGGAATGGACGATGGCTTTACGTTTTTCAAAACTGTATTCATTCGCAAGGTATTTGCTGACCGAGTCGGCCAATTGCTGTTGCTCAGGAGTGAGATCAAAGTTCATAGTTTTTTCCTCACAGACCCAAGGTCATTTTGGCAATGATGTTGCGCTGAATTTCATTGGAACCGGCATAAATACTGGCCTTGCGAAAATTGAAATAACGGGGCGCCAAGCGCGAGGTAAAGTGGTCAATCGAACCATTGTCCACAGCCTTGAATGGCTGGGCATTTGGACCTGCGGCCTGCATCGCCAACTCGGTGATCATTTGCTGCACCTCAGTCCCGCGGATCTTAAGCATCGAAACATCTGCGCCCGGGGGCTGGCCGGTGCGTCGCATCTGATCCAAAAAGCGCATGGAAGTAATTTCCAACGCATCAATTTCAATTTCGACACGCGATAACTTGTCTTTAAAGCGCACGTCCTCCAGCAGGGGCTTGCCGTTTTTAAGCTCACGTCCGGCCAAAGCGCGTAAAGCGGCCAACTCGCGCCGACTGGCGCCGACACTGCCAGAACCCATTCGCTCATGTCCCAGCAAATACTTGGCAACAGTCCATCCCTTGTTTTCTTCGAAAACCAAATTCTGTGCAGGCACTTTGACGTTGTCGAAGAAAATTTCATTCACCTCATGTCCCCCGTCCATCAGGATCAGAGGACGAACCGTGATGCCGGGTGTTTTCATGTCCATCAAGATGAAGCTGATGCCTTCTTGACGTTTTTCGGCTTGACTGTCGGTACGCACCAAGCAAAAAATCCAGTCGCCATAGTGACCCAGGGTCGTCCATATTTTTTGGCCATTGATGACGTAGTGGTCACCAACGCGTTCTGCGCGCATTTTAAGTGCCGCCAAATCAGAACCCGCACCAGGCTCAGAATAGCCTTGTACCCAAAAATCATCGCCTTCGCGGATACGGGGCAGGAATTGGTCTTTTTGGGCCGGCGTGCCAAATTTCAGCAGAACTGAGGCACACATGGCGGGGCCAAAAGGCGGCAATCCGGGCGCCCCCGCCAAGGCGAATTCTTCGTCATAAATATAGCGCTGGGTAATGTTCCAACCTGTGCCACCCCACTCCTGAGGCCAATGCGGCACAGACCAGCCCTTGGCGGCCAAAATTTTGTGCCACCTCAGGTAATCCTCTTTAGGGAGTCCGCGGTAATTTTGAACTTTTTCGCGAATGTCATCAGGCAAGTTGCCCGCAATCCATTCTCGAACTTCACTTCTAAAAACCTGTTCTTCATTTGAATAATTGAGGTCCATGCTTTTTTCCTTCACAACGTTAATTCCTATTTTGAACCTTGAAGAAAGCGGTGGCAGTCTGAATGGCGACAGCTTGAACCCACAAAGCTCTGACAGGGGCTGCGGCTCCTCACAACGGTACGCTATATTGAGATCACTGTCAGCCCAAAATTCAGAGGCTCAATGCAAGCGCAAGGACCCCATCCATGGCCATGTTGATGTTCAAGAAAATTTTGATCGCCAATCGCGGCGAAATAGCGGTCCGTCTGATTCGCGCTGTGCATGACATGGACATTCAAAGCGTTGCCATTTTTGCCTCAGATGACGCTCATGCCCTGCATGTCCGATTGGCGAGCCGATCCGTCAATTTGCAAGAAACAGGCCCAAATGCCTATCTGCATATCGCAAAAATCGTAGAGACAGCCAAATCAGAAAATTGCGATGCGATTCACCCGGGTTATGGATTTTTGAGTGAGCGCGCTGATTTTGCCGAAGCTTGCGCCCAAGCCGGCATCGCTTTCATTGGGCCTCAGCCTGAAAATCTGCGCTTATTTGGCGACAAATCCCGCGCCAGAGAATTAGCTTTGAGTTGCAAAGTGCCTGTCATGCCGGGACTCAACGAGGCCGTGAGTTTGCAGCAGGTGCAGGCTTTTTTTGAATCGCAACAGGGCGCTGGCGTGATGATCAAGGCCATTGGGGGTGGGGGTGGACGGGGCATGCGCGCCGTCTTCAAATCAGCGGACTTGCCTGCGGCTTACACCCGATGCGTTTCTGAAGCCCGAGCGGCCTTTGGGGTGGAAGGTGTGTATGTCGAACGCTTAATGGGGCGCGCTCGGCATATCGAAATTCAAATCCTCGGTGACGGCACTGATGTGATGAGCTTGGGCGACCGGGAATGCACCCTGCAACGACGATTCCAAAAACTCATCGAAATTGCACCCAGTCCGAGTATCACCCCCGCCCTGCGCGCGCAAATCACGCAGGCCGCATTGCAAATGGCCGCCCATTGCAAGTACCGAAGCCTTGGAACATTTGAATTTTTAGTCGACACCCAAGCGACCGATCTGCCATGGGTTTTCATAGAAGCCAACCCACGCCTTCAAGTTGAACATACCGTCACAGAAGAAGTAACAGGCTTGGACCTGGTTCAATTGCAAATACAGATGGCCGCTGGCATGCGCCTCAAAGATGTTGGCTTAGATCCAAAAAATTCGCCTCTGCAAAAGGGGCACGCGATCCAGCTTCGCATCTGTGCAGAAACTTTAAATTCAGATGGAAATACACTTTCATCCAGCGGCACAATAACGCGCTTTGACTTGCCTTCGGGTCCAGGCATTCGGGTCGACACACACGGTTTTACCGGCGCCTCGCCCTCCCCTCATTACGACACCTTGCTGGCCAAATTGATCGTCAGCAGCAAAGGGGCTTCATTTGAACAAGTCACTCGCAAAGCGCTCAGAGCCTTGACCGAATGTCATTTGGAGGGTCTCAAGACCAACTTGGATATTTTGCAAGCACTCTTGGAAATGCCTGATTTCGTCGATCAATCGGTGCACACCCGATTCATTGAAGAAAATCTGAATACACTGATCAGCAGAGCCGCCACTTTAGCCAAAGAAAATTCATCAAATGACAGTAGCAGCTTGCCAACACAACCCCCACCCACCAGACTCGCACTGAAGGCCCACCAAGCGGGGGTGGTTTCGCCCATGGCCGCGAAGTTAATTCAGATTGACGTCAATGTGGGTGACCTCATCCCCAAGGGTGCACAAGTCGCGATCATCGAAGCGATGAAGATGGAACATGTCGTCCTCGCCCAAAGCTCAGGGCGTGTGAGCGCCATCATGGCATCAGCGGGAGCCTTCATTGCCGCAGATGACGTGCTGGTGGTCCTTGAGCTGGCTCAAGTTGAAGCCTACAACGATGCGCAAAATAAAGCGCAAAACCTTGAGGCAGTCAGAGATGATTTGAAAAGTGTGCAAGAGCGACATGCTTTTTTATGGGACGACAACCGCAAGACTGCTGTGAACAAACGCCACGGCCAAGGAGGCCGAACCGCGCGGGAAAATATTGCTCAGTTATGTGACGAGGGCAGCTTCATGGAGTACGGTGCATTGGCAATCGCCGCACAGACACGCCGCAGAAGCCTGGAAGACTTGATTGCGAACACGCCCGCAGACGGCATGGTCACGGGGATCGGCACTGTGAATGCATCCTTGCATGGCCCTGGCAAGTCACGGTGCGTTGTGATGGCCTATGACTACATGGTTTTGGCTGGCACCCAGGGCTCAGGCAACCACCAAAAAACAGACAGGATGCTGGGCTTGGCGATCAAACTCAAACTGCCAGTTGTGCTCTTCGCAGAAGGCGGCGGGGGCAGGCCAGGTGACGTTGACCGCCCTGTGGTTGCCGGTTTGAATAACCACACCTTCAGCCAATTTGCAGCACTCTCAGGCTTGGTTCCCGTGGTCGGCATTGTGCACGGCCGGTGTTTTGCAGGCAATGCCGCCCTGCTCGGCTGTAGCGACGTGATCATTGCAACCCAGTCGAGCAATATCGGCATGGGAGGCCCTGCCATGATTGAAGGTGGCGGTTTAGGCACTTATGCCCCTGAAGAAATTGGTCCCAGTGATGTTCAATCACGCAACGGCGTCATTGACCTTTTGGTCAAGGACGAGATTGAAGCCGTTGACAAGGCAAAGCAATACCTCTCGTACTTTCAGGGTAAGACATCAGCTTGGACATGTGATGACCAACGCAAGTTGCGATTTGCTGTGCCCGAGAATCGGCTGCGTGTGTATGACATTCGCGCTGTGATTCAGACCCTGTGCGACGAAGACTCTGTCATGGAATTGCGTCAAGCATTTGGGCTGGGGATGATGACGGCATTGGCCCGTATCGAGGGGCGGGCGGTTGGCATCATTGCCAACAACCCCATGCACCTTGGCGGCGCTATCGATGTCGAGGCCGCTGACAAAGCGAGTCGCTTCATGCAGTTATGCAATGCGCATGGCCTGCCCTTGATTTCATTGACGGATACGCCCGGCTTCATGGTCGGCCCCGAGATCGAAGCGCAAGCACAAGTTCGCCACACCAGCCGGATGTTTGTGGTGGCCGCTAAATTGAATGTGCCCTTCTTCGCGGTTGTCTTGCGCAAAGGCTACGGACTGGGTGCTCAGGCTATGACCGCGGGAGGATTTGACGCCCCCGTTTTCACCATTTCATGGCCGACCGGGGAATTCGGGCCCATGGGCCTCGAAGGATCCGTGCGCTTAGGATTTCGCAAGGAGTTGGAGGCCCAACCTGAAGGCCCGCTGCGGGATGCTCTTTTCAATGCGCTGGTGGCCGATCGCTATGCCGTTGGAAAAGCCATCAATATGGCGCAGACACTTGAGATCGATGCTGTCATTGACCCCAGCGAAACCCGTCAATGGATCGTCAGAGGGCTGGATTCGAGCTTGTCTTTGAAAGGATCGAACAACAATGGATTCGTAGACACCTGGTAACAAGTCGAGCGCAAAAAAAGGCGGCGAGGTTGAACCTGGCCGCCCCCGTATGAAAGAAGAAAATTATTTCTTCTTGTTCAAAGCAGCCTTGAAGGCCGCACCCGCAGAGAATTTAGGCACTGTTGCGGCAGCAATTTTCAAGGGCTCGCCTGTACGGGGGTTCTTGCCCTTGCGTGCAGCGCGTTTAGCTGCTTTGAAAGTGCCAAAGCCGATCAACTGAACGTCTTGCTTCTTGGCAACAGTCTTGGTGATGATGTCAATCAAGGAGTTCAATACGCGGCCAGCCGCCGCTTTGCTCATATCGGTTTCTTTGACCAACGCTTCTATCAATTCACTCTTGTTCATGTTTATTCTCCTTGTCAATGAACTGGGCTGATTTTGTCACAGATAGGCTCAAGCCTCTTACTAGTTTAAGACAATCAAGTCATTTTGTTTCAAAAAAAAGATGCTGATAAACCCTTATTTGGCAAGGCTCTAGCGGCATTCAACAAAAATGTCTCGGAAGTAAAAAACAAAAGAACGCCAAAAATTCGCAGCCATCAGACGGTGCACGCTAGCAAAATTGACAGTAAACGTGTCGCGGGATTAATTCAGTTTGATGTTCGCTTGACGGATCACCTTCGCCCACTTTTGACTCTCGCTTCGGATGTAGGCCTCAAAATTTTCAATGCTGGACGGGGTTGGCTCCATGCCACTTTGTCGCATTTGGTTTTTGATTCCTTCATCATTGAGCGCGGCGGTGAACTCTGCATTCAAACGTTGCACTATGGATTGAGGGGTTCCCGCTGGGGCCACGAGGCCAAACCAACCTGTCGAGTCATAACCCGCAAGCCCAGCCTCCGAGAGGGTTGGAACATCAGGCAAGTTACTCAAGCGCTTGAGACTGGTCACTGCAAACGCCTTAAGCTTGCCCGCTTTGATGTGTGGCAAAGCTGCGGCCAGGTCCGTCATTGACAACTGTATCTGGCCTGACAAAGCATCCATTGCTGCAGGCCCTGATCCGCGATAGGGGACTTCAATCAACTTGACATCGGCCATTTGGATAAATAGAGCAGTCGATAAATGCATGGCAGTGCCATTGCCGCCGTGCCCAATAGAGATCTTGCCAGGCTGGGATTTGGCCAAGGCCACCACCTGCTGCAAAGTGTCGGCTGGCACTGACGGGTGTCCAACAAGAACAAAAGGAATCGAAGCGAGCATGGTGATGGGCACGAAATCTTTGGCCACATCGAAAGGCATTTGCGGGTAGAGACTGGGATTGGCAGTCAAAGCGCCGGCAGCACCAATGCCAAGCACGTAGCCATCAGGGGGCGATTTGGCCACCGCTGTCAGGCCAATATTGCCCCCAGCACCTGGCCGATTGTCCAATACCAATGGCTGTCCGAATTTCTCATTCAAGCGGGGGGACAGCATGCGAACCATGGTGTCGGTGCTGCCCCCAGGGGGAAAGGTCACAACGATTCGAATGGGTTTGCTGGGGTAATCCCCCGTCTGGGCAAAAACACGCGCGCACATCCCAAAGCCGAGCGGCAAAATGAGCAGACCCACAGCGAAACGTCGAAAGAGGATATTCATAAGTGTCCAGTTGAATTCTAAAAAACACCATACGGGTAAAAAAACAAGCCGTCCGTACATTTACATTTTCAATCAAATGTAAATCGCATGCACGGGCACAGCTTTTAAGATATTTTCTATCCTATTGAACTCAATGCGCCATGAAATGAAACCAAGTTTTCAAGTTGGTCCATCTTTTTATAACGCTGATGCTGTGCCTGGGGGCGTCTCAAGCTCAACGAATTTACGACAGTTCAGGGTGAACATGAGGACGCATCCAGGTCGAGAAGAAGGCATTAGGCGCATACGTATGAATGTTTACTTTTATTTTTCCATGTAATTGTGTATCCTCAAACCTTCACTAAAGGATTAAATAATGATCAGCCAAAATATTGTTGAATGGGGCAAGCCACTGCAACAAGCTCTGCGCGAAACGCCCTCACCCCAGGGCACAGAGGTATTAATCAAAGTCAAATTTTGCGGCGTTTGCCATTCGGATGTACACATCCGTGATGGTTATTTTGATCTTGGGGGCGGTCGTAAATTTCAGATGGCTGAGCGGGGCATGAAGTTACCCGTTACCTTGGGCCATGAGCCTTTTGGCACCGTTTTATCAGGCGGCCCGCAAGCGGGAGCACTGCCTATTGGGGAAGATCGTTTGGTCTACCCTTGGACGGGATGTGGCCAATGCGATCGCTGCGCAGAAGGCATAGACAATTGGTGTCCAGCCCCTCGCTACATTGGCGTCCAAGCGCCAGGGGGCTATGCCGATCATCTTCTGGTTCCGCACTCACGCTACCTGATCGACTCAACGGGTATTGATCCAAGCTATGCCCCCATTTTGGCCTGTTCCGGGCTGACTACTTACAGCGCTGCGCGCAAACTCATGCCTTGCAAACCCAGTGACTGGATTGTCATCATGGGCGCTGGCGGACTCGGTCTGATGGCCGTGGCCATGCTCAAAGCCATGGGGCATGACAATATTGCAGTTTGCGAGATCGATGAATCCAAATGGTCAACCGCGCGCGAAATGGGGGCCAAAGAAACCTTCAATCCCCTGGAAGAAGACAGCTTACGGAAAATTCAAACGCTGCAAGGCGGCGTCTGGGGCGTTATTGATCTGGTCGGAGCCCAAAGCACCGCCAACCTCGGCATTGCCTGTTTGCGCAAAGGAGGTCGTTATGTGGTTGTCGGTTTGTACGGCGGCGAAATTCCTTTGTCGCTTGTGACCATGGCCCAACGCGCGATCACCGTCCAAGGATCCTACGTGGGTTCCCTCCAGGAGCTGCGCGAGGTGGTGGCCTTGGCGCAATCGGGCAAACTCAAATCCATTCCGATTGCCACCTGCTCGATGGAGGAGATCTCAGGCGTACTGGACAGGCTCAAAGCCGGAACCGTGCTGGGGCGGGTGGTTGCCAAAATTTGACAGGTTCACTTCAACCAACGTGCTGTGCAAGGGTCTAGTGCTTTGAAAATCTCAAAGCCAATGGCCCTAACATAATCCCCGCTGCCAGCACGCCAAATGCGGCCAGCCATGCTTGTGGCTCTTGCGCGCCGCCCTGAGAATCCAGCGCCAACCCGACCATCCAGCCTGAAAGGGCTGAGAGTCCAAACCCCACGGTGGAGTGCACGGCCAAGGTCAAACCTTTGAACTGAGCTTGTGCATGAGACATCATCCCGGCAGTCAATGATCCCGAGTCTGCGGGTACCGTGATGGCGTAAAAGAGGATCAAAATCAGCAGCACCCAGGCAGAACCGCCTGCCCACACCCCTAAAGACAATGCTGTCAGGGCTGAAGTCACCTGAATCCAAGCAATGGCGCGCTTTCGTCCGTAACGCAAAGACAACTCATTGCCAATGATACTCGCCGGCATGGCCAACAAGGAGACCCAAAAACTCACTGTCACGGGCTCTGGCAATGAGCCGACCTGATGGCGTGCAATCACAAAAGTCCAAAACGCCACAAGCCAGGTCCTGAAGCCATACAACTCGAAACAATGTGCGCCATAGCTCAAGATATAGGCCATCGCAGGACGATTGCGCAAAACAGGACGAACATCGAGCAGGTGTCCGCCAGTTGGCGCTGGTGGCCGAATGGGAATCATTTGCCAAGCCACAAAGGCCATGATCAGAGGGCCTAATCCTGTGACACCAAAAGACCAGCGCCATCCAAAGGCCTCAGCTACGAGTTGTGAAACCAAAAATGAAAAACCCACCCCCATGGAGTAACTGGAGGTGTACAAAGTGATACTGCGTGATGTGTCCTCAGCTTGTAATCTATCGGTCAAAGCACGTAAACCAGGCATATAAGCACCAGCAAAGCTTGCGCCTGCCAAGGCCCAACAGACCATTCCTGTCAACCAACTCGTAGCCAACACCGCAAAGGCCAGTGTGCTGAGCGCACTGCACAAGGAACCTATCAGCAAAATACGCCTTGCATCGTAGCGGTCAGTCAAGGCGCTCAAGAGGGGAACTGCGGCCATATAACCGGCAGCATAAGCTGCAGCAAGCAAGCCCGCTTGGGCGTTGGTCATGCCCCACAAAGGCATCAGGTGCTGGACCATCACCGCGGGCACCACCACATGAGGCAACAAATTGCCTACTTGTCCGATACACATGGCCCAGACCAGCGCCTTGCCTTGCAATTTATTCACAAGCTATTCCTACCAAGCCGCATCCAAAATACGCCGAACATCTTCTGGGCCCTGTATTTTTCGCGGGTTACTGTGAATCAAGCGATCATGCATTGAATGTTTTGCGATCAAGTCCAGCATCTCTGGTTTGACACCCACTTCACGCAGGGTGCTTGGCAGGCCCAGTTGAGCGACCAACTCCGAAACAAGCTCACAGGCCGGTTTGTGGGGATCCCCCAGGGCTTCACTGACCAGCCTTTGTTGCGCTTCGTTGACGCTTTGGTTAAAGCGCAAAACATGCGGCAACATGACACATGACGTGTAGCCATGTGGCACCCCTCCTGTTCCTCCTAATACATGACCAATACCGTGGCTGGCACCCTTTTGAACACCAGCACTGGAGCCAATGATGGACATCCAAGCACCCAATTGGCAATCGAGTCGAGCCGCCAAATTAGCGGGGTCTTTTTTAACGGCACGAAGGCCTCTGCCCAGCAAGCGCAAGGCCTGAAATGAGGTGGCTTCCGAAATGGGCTGCGTGTTGATTGAGCACAAATCCTCTACGGCGTGATCCACGGCACGAATTCCTGTCGAAAGCCATAGCCATTCCGGCGTGTGCAAAGTCAATGCGGGGTCCAAAATAACCGATCGCGGAGACGCTTTAGGGTGCAAAAAATTCTCTTTCATCCCTTTGACCGTATCCGTACACCCGGCAAGAGCGCTGAATTCACCAGCCGAAAGAGTTGTTGAAATCACAGAACACGGAACAGTGGGCGCAATAAACTCAGGCCGCTCAATGCGGCCATCAGCATGCACTTTGGTGGCCAATCGGTCCAAGTCTTGTGGCGAGTCTATGCTGTTACTCATGCAGAGTGTGACCATTTTTCCGGCGTCCGTGATGGAGCCACCACCCAACGTCAGGATCAAATCGGCTTGGGCGAGTTGGGCTTCCTGCGCTGCCTTGAAGACCGCTATGCGAGGCGTGTGCGCAGGCATTTCATGAAACACGCCGACACATTTTGTACCCAGCACGGTTTTGAGTTGATTGACCAGATCAGTTTGGCGGAACAGGCTGCCGCTGGCCAGGACGAAAACACGCTTTGCGCCAACAGTCTCCAGCTCTTTGGAAATCGCCTCATCAAAAGGTGTTCCAAAAATGATCCTCTGTGTAGCGGGGTAGCTGTAAATGCCTGAACGCATATTGTTCCTTTTCAAAAATCGGGTTTGAAAGTTTTCACAATCATCGGGTAATCACACCCAATCAGAGTCACCTAGTTGTCTCATGCTTCCTTGACATCCCCAAAGGAGGCATCAAGATAGAAGAACTTTAATTTCATTGGCGAAAGTAAATAAATGCATGACTTTGTTTTTCCTGCAGTGACCTTGCCTGAGAGCGCAAGGTTGCTCAGACAGCAAGTGCGCGAGTTCCTCAAAAAAGAGAAGGATGCGGGTACATTCACCCCTCGTAAAAACTCTTGGTCTGATGGCGATGCCGAGTTCAGTCGCAAGTGCGGACAAGCTGGCTACATTGGCATGATTTGGCCAAAAAAATACGGTGGACAAGAGAGAACCGCTCTCGACCGTTATGTGATGACGGAAGAAATGTTGGCTGGTGGTGCGCCCGTGGGCGCACATTGGGTAGCCGACCGGCAAAGTGGCAACCAAATTTTGCGCCACGGCAGCGAGCGAGCGCGTGAATTGATCCTGCCCCAAATTGCAGCAGGAGAATGCTTTTTTGCTATTGGTATGAGTGAACCTGACTCTGGATCGGACTTGGCAGCAGTCAGAACCAAAGCCGTCAGGGCTGAAGGTGGCTGGAAAATTTCAGGCACCAAGGTCTGGACCAGCAGCGCGCACAGAGCACATTACCTGATCGCTTTGGTGCGCACAGCGCCCAAAGAAGAAGACCGACATGCCGGCATGACGCAATTCATTGTGGACCTGAAATCTCCAGGCTTGAAGTTAAGCCCCATCCTGAACATATACGGCGCACACGACTGGAATGAAGTCGTTTTTGACGAATGCTTTGTGCCTGATGACATGGTCATTGGCGAAGTGGGTGGCGGCTGGAACATGGTGACTGGTGAATTGGCCTTCGAGCGTTCGGGGCCCGACCGATTCCTCAGCACTTACCAGCTTTTTCTGGCGTCTATGGAACGATTAGGTGAAACGCCAGATGTTCGTTCAGTCAATGAAATTGGACGTTTTGTTGCACACTTGACCACTTTGCGCCGCATGTCGACTTCGGTGGCAGGCATGCTCACAAAGGGGGAAAAGCCCATTTTAGAAGCAGCGCTCGTCAAGGACATTGGCACTGCATTTGAAAGAGAAATCCCCGAAATTTTCCGCCAACTGATTCCCTCTGAACCTTTGATGGATGACCAAAGTAAAGACTTTGATGCTTTGTTGGGAATGTCTGTTCTCAAAGCACCCGGATTCACCATACGCGGTGGTACGCGTGAAATTTTGCGTGGAATGATTGCCAAAGGATTGGGACTGAGATGAGTGATATTCGAGACGATCTGGAAAAAACAGTTGACCGCATATGTGAAGCGCATTGCCTCAAAGAGGTCTTCATGTCGAGCGAGAATGGTGCCTGGCCTGAAGCGCTCTGGCACGCACTGGAAGAGGTGGGACTGCCTCAAGCCTGTTTGACTGAAGCACAAGGCGGCAGTGGCCTGTCCTTCGAAGAAGCCTTGTTTGTGTTGCGGCGCAGTGCCTACCATGCCGCGCCCGTTCCCTTGGCAGAGACTTTTTTGGCTGGACGTTTATTGTCCGCCGCAGGCCTTCAGGTGCCAGGAGGTGTTTTATCGGTGAGCGTATCCCATGCCAAGGACCATTTAGAGCTGCAGGGGAGTCATAACTCCCCCACTCTATCGGGTCATGCGCACCGAGTGCCTTGGGGCTTGTCTTGCGACCATCTGGCGGTGGTCGCTGAACGCGATGGTCAGCAATTTGTGGTTTTGCTCGCGCGCGAAGCGCTTGCCCACAGCGCTTCGGAATCGGTCAAAAACTTGGCGGGCGAACCAAGGGTTCAATTTGATTTTACAAATACCCCGGTCATCGCATTTGCCCCCTTGGCTGATGCCAAAGAACGTCTGTTGAGCGAAGGCGCCTTGATGCGCTCAGTGCAAATGGCCGGCGCCTTGCAACGTTCTTTAGCGTACTCCTTGCAGTATGCCAATGACCGTGTTCAATTTGGGCGACCGATTGGTAAATTCCAAGCCGTGCAACACATGCTCGCGGTTTTGGCGGGTCATGTGGCAGCTTCGGCAGCCGCAACAGATGCAGCCATTGAGGTTTCTGCAGCAGCACCAGAGCCATTTTTCATTGCCGTTGCCAAATCGAGAACTGGCGAAGCGGCGGGCAAAGGCGCAGAAATCGCGCACCAAGTTCACGGCGCCATGGGTTTTACGCGCGAGCACAACTTGCACCATCTGACACGCCGGCTTTGGGCTTGGCGTGATGAATTTGGCAACGAAACCCATTGGCAAACCCGCATTGGGGAGATGGCTCTTCAACAGGGTCCTGACAGACTCTGGCCCTTCCTTACCAGTTTGTAATTTTCAACCGATTCAGGAAAATGGACATGCTCAAGCGAAACTTACTGATCACAGCCACTTTGACGGCTTTGTCATTCAATGCAAGCGTCTTTGCGCAAGACAAAGACTTTCCATCCAAGCCATTTCGTGTTTTTGTGCCCTTCACAGCGGGCAGCGGTTCAGACACATCAGCTCGTTTTTACGGAGAACGTTTGGCCAAACAATTTGGTCAAACGGCTTTGGTCGAGAACAAGCCAGGAGCCAGTGGCATCATTGCTGTTCAAGCCTTACTGGCATTGCCTGCCGATGGGCATGCCATCTTGTTGGCCAGCAACTCACCGATATCAGTCAACCCGGTGAGCATCAAGAACCTGCCCTACAACCCGATGACCGACCTCACGCCCTTGGCTGGACTGTCTCGCAATATGAATGTGTGGGTTGTCAATGGCAACTCCAAATTAAACAGTTTGAAAGACGTGGTCGAATACGCCAAAAATAACCCCAACAAGCCTTTGAGTCTGGCCAATTATTCGGCAGGCTATCGTTTGGCAGGCGAATGGTTTTCCAGCATGGCCAATGTCAAGTTCAATCACATTTCCTACAAAGGCGGGGCGCAAATTTACACAGACCTCATGGGCGATCAATTGGACATTGGCATTGCAGATTTAGGGGGTGCGGCCTCATTGATTAAGGCAGGCAAACTCAAAGCCATCGCAGTTTCAGGCGAAAAAAGGCATCCCGACTTCCCCAATGTGCCCAATTTTATCGACAGCGGCTTTCCAGATTACGTGAACTATGCATGGACTTCTTTCTATGTGAAGGCGGGGACACCCGAAGCCATCAAGAAAAAACTCATTGATGCACTTGTGAGAATTCGCGACTCCAAGGAGGGGGCTGATTTCACGAGCTCGACGGGCTCGGACAGGATGCCCTTTTTTGGCGACAGCATGCAAAAGTTCCAGCAAGACGAGTTAGAGCGCTTTACCCGGATTGCCAAAATGGCGGGGATGCAACCTGAATGACAGACACTCGCATGAGCATGTACCGGTCTGATTTGCTTTCAGGCAAACGCATTTTGATCACGGGTGGTGGAACAGGTTTGGGAAAAAGCATAGGCAAACGCTATGTTGAATTGGGCGCTGATTTGGTGATATGCGGACGAAGACGAGAAGTACTTGAACAGACCGCTAAAGAGTTCAAAGACACCTTAGGGGTCACTGTTGAAACGCATGTATGTGATGTGCGTGATGCCAAAGCCGTTGAGTCCATGATGGACGCCATTTGGGCTACCGGACCTCTGGATGTTTTGCTCAACAATGCGGCTGGTAATTTTTTAGCGAGAACAGAACGTTTATCGACACGCGCTTTTGATGCGGTCGTTGACATCGTGCTCAAAGGGTCCGCTTATTGCACCATGGATGTGGGACGTCGCTGGATTGATGCGGGCCACAAAGGCACAGTGATGCAGATACTGACACAGTCAGCCATGACGGGCATGCCTTTTACCGTACCCTCAGCCATGGCCAAAGCCGGCGCGTTGGCCATGATCCGAAGTTTGGCCGTGGAATGGGGGCCTTATGGCATCCGTACCGTTGGCGTTGTGCCTGGGCCCTTCCCGACAGAAGGCGCATGGTCCAGATTGATGCCTCAAGAACGAATCGGGCAAGCCCCTATTGAACAGGGTGTTGCTTTACGCCGCGTGGGTGAGCACCATGAATTGGCGGACCTGTGTGTTTATTTGATTTCTGAGAGCGCTGCTTTCATCACAGGTGAGGCGGTCGTGATCGACGGTGGGCGTTGGTTGCAGGGCACTGCTGGGGCATCGGCCTACAACATGCAGCAGTGGCCCGACAGCACATGGGAAAGCCTGAAACCTAAGAAATCAAAAGAATGAACACAAGCATGGACTTGTCGAATGGACCGCTGACCGGCATTCGAATTTTGGATCTGACTTCTGTCGTATTAGGTCCATTGGCCACTCAAATTTTGGGGGACTATGGTGCGCAGGTCATTAAGGTGGAAAGTCTTGAAGGTGACTTGATGCGCTCCAACGGGGTGAATCTGTCTCCCAGCATGAGCTCGATTTATTTGTCGATTAATCGCAACAAGCAATCGCTTGCGATTGACCTCAAGACCGAAGCTGGGAAAGAAATTCTGCGTCAATTGATTCCCCGCGTTGATGCAGTTGTGCACAATATGCGTGTGTCCGCCATCGAAAAGCTTGGCTTTGGCTATGACGAGGTTGTCAAACTCCATCCTCAAATTGTTTATTGTGCGGCGACAGGTTTTGACCAAGACGGACCTGACCGAGACCGACCTGCATTTGATGACATCATTCAAGCGGCCTGTGGCTTGGCAAGCGTTAACAGTCTTGGGAAATCACGTCCCGACTACATCTCTACGCTGGTTGCAGACAAAACCACAGGGATGGCGCTGGTGAATGCCGTGCTGGCAGCCTTGTTGGCCAAAGAACGCAGCGGTCAAGGGCAGTATGTAGAAGTTCCCATGCTCGAAACCATGGTGGCATTTACCTTGGTAGAGCACATGGGCGGCTTGACACGCAACCCCGCAACGCAGAACGCTGGTTACAGCCGTGTCCTGTCCGGTGGCAGGCAGCCCAGCCCCACCCAAGATGGCTACATTGCCATGCTGCCTTACACCAACCACCATTGGGAAAGTTTTTTTAGGGATGCCGGGCAAGAGGCTCTGGGCAAAGAGCTGGGCGTGACCAACCGCGTCACACGCAACGCCAACATTCAAGGTCTGTATGCCGCTTTGCACAAAATAACCTCTACCAGAACAACCGCCGAATGGATCGAAATCTGCGATCGACTGGACATACCTGCAACGCCCATTTACGCCTTGGAAGCATTGCCCTCGCACCCCCAACTCCAAGCTGTCCAATTATTCACAGACGATGTGCACCCGGATGTCGGGGCCATAAGGTATGTGCGCCCTCCAGTCAAATTTTCTAAAACGCCTGCCAAAGTGCGCCATCAAGCCAGGCGCTTAGGACAAGACACCGAATCGATCCTGACCGACTTGGGATACAGCCAAAACCAGATTGACTTGCTGGTGAATCAACGCGCTATCGTCAACGGTAAATAACAATTGAACACCAACCCATTTGAAACAGGAATCCACTAAATGAGCACCGCATCCGATTTGAAAATCACACACGAAGGCCATGTCACCCTCGTTGAAATTTGCCGTCCACCCCACAATTTTTTCGACTTTGAGTTGATCCAGCAAATTGCCAGCACCTTTGAGGCCTTGGACAAAGACCCCAACTGCCGTGCCATTGTGCTGGCCTCAGAAGGCACCGCCTTTTGCGCCGGTGCAAATTTCAACAGCCCGAACGACAAAATCAGTCGACCTGAAAATCCAGGCACTAACCCCCTTTATTTTGAAGCGATTCGCATTTTTTCCTGTAAAAAACCCATCGTTGCTGCGATTCAAGGCGCAGCCGTTGGCGGCGGCCTGGGCTTGGCTTTGGTTGCTGATTTCCGTGTCACGTGTCCAGAAGGCAGGTTCAGCGCCAATTTCAACCGCTTGGGATTTCACCCCGGGTTTGGCTTGTCTGTGACGCTGCCCCGTTTGGTAGGCATCCAAAAAGCCAACTTGCTTTTTTTCACAGGTCGACGCGTCAATGGCCAAGAAGCTCTCGACATGGGGCTGGCAGATACATTGGTTCCCCAATCGGATGTCCGTGCGCAAGCCATGAAATTGGCACAAGAAATAGCTGTCTCAGCGCCGCTTTCTGTCCAGTCCACACGCGCCACGCTGCGCCAAGGATTGGTTGAACAACTGGAACAAGCCGTGGCCCATGAAAGTGTGGAACAAAACTGGCAATTCAAAACTGACGACTTCAAGGAAGGCGTTAAAGCCATGACGGAGCGCCGGGAACCTCACTTCCAAGCCAAGTAATCCTGTGACAGATTCATTGGGCAATGGGTCCAATGCGGGTGTTTCAGCTCTTAGGAATTGACAAATATGCATGACTTGATCATTCGCAACGCGCAGGTCTATGACGGCACGGGTCTTCCGCCTGTGCTCACTGATGTGGCTGTGTCCAACGGGCTCATAACGCACATCGGGCAGGTTACCAATCCGGCACAAGAAATCATCGACGCTCAGGGCTTGGCCCTGATGCCAGGCATTGTGGACTTGCACACGCACTATGACGCACAAGTCACTTGGGACCGCACCATGTCTCCCTCACCCGCGCTGGGGGTCACTACGGCCGTCATCGGCAATTGCGGCTTTGGCATAGCGCCCTGCCCTGCGCCTTTGCGAGAGACCATGCTGAAAAATCTGTCAGTGGTCGAAGGCATGGATTTGAACGCTTTGCTCACGGGTGTGAATTGGGAGTTTGAATCTTTTGGCCAATACATGGATCAGTTGCGGCGCATCGGTCCCTATGTCAACACGGCAGTCTTTGCAGGTCACTCTGTCATTCGTACTGCCGTGATGGGCGCGGACGGCTCTGTCAATGCCGACCCCACCCCCGAACAACTGCAAGCCATGCAAACCATGGTGCGAGACGCCATGGACCATGGGGCCATCGGTTTTGCCTCGTCATTCTCACCCAATCACAGTGGCTACGGCGGCATTCCAATGCCTTCAACCATCGCCTCAGAGAGCGAACTGCGGGCCTTGACTTCGGTATTGGGAGAGCAGAAGAAAGGGGTCTTCATGATGGCCACGGGGACCAGGGGCAGCCCCGACATCATGGAATCTATCGTCAAGGAGACGGGGCGTCCCGCTTACATCTCCACTGTACTGACCATGTACAACGAAGGCAATCCTTCATTGGCGGCTACCTATTACGAGCGATGCGCACAGGCATTGGCCAGGGGTCATGAACTGTATATTTTGACCAGCTGCCAACCGCTGTCTTTTGATTTCAGTCTGACGGATCCTTACATGCTGCTCAGTCATTCTGCTTTTGATGTTGTCAAAAGTTCAACCGTCGAAGCATTGCCAGGTATTTACCGCTCAGCCGGGTTTCGCGAGGCTTTTCGTCACAACCTGAAGCAACCCAAAGAAGGCATTTTGTTTTTAGGCAACTGGCGACAGATAGAGGTCGGACAAACGGTTCGGCCTGAAAACCAGACGTTGGAAGGCCTGAGCATTCAGGCCCTGGCCGATCAACAGGGCTTAGACCCGGTAGACGTATTTCTCGATCTGGCATTGTCCGAAGATCTGGGCACCCATTTTGTGGGCAAATTTTTCAACAACAACGATGAAGGTGTTGCCCCCTCACTTAAACACCCAGCAAGTGTGATCACCTTGTCTGATGCTGGTGCCCATTTGAGCTACATGTGCGATGCAGGATTTGGCCTTTACTTTCTGTCGCATTGGGTCAGAGACACTGGGCATTTCACATTGAGTGAAGGTATTCGCAGAATCACCAGCGAACCAGCCGACCGTTTCAGGATTCCCGAGCGAGGCCGCTTGGCCGTCGGTTTGCCGGCGGACCTGTTGTTGTTTGACCCCTTAACAGTAGGCATCTCAAAACCTTTACCTCTTCAAGATTTACCTGGTGGGGGCACGCGCATGGTACGGACAGCCACTGGTGTTCATGGCGTGTGGGTTAACGGCGTCAAAGTTCACGATGGGCAAGACTATGTGGCCCACGAACACGGACCTGGCGCGGTTCTAGACCAATTCAATTCCTAAGGAATTTTTATGAAATTGCTTTGTCGACTACTGTCGGGTCTTTTGTTGGCATGGATGCCCAGCGCATTGTGGGCGCAAAGCTGGCCCACCAAGCCGGTACGCATGATCATCGCTTTTCCACCAGGCGGACCGACTGACTTGGTCTCCAGAGTTCTGGCGCAACGACTGTCAGAGCAACTTGGACAGCAAGTAATTGTTGACAACAAACCCGGTGCGGGCGGTAATATTGCAGCCGAAATGGCCGCCAAAGCAGTGCCTGACGGTTACACCATCTTCTACAACACCTCGGCCATCGTGATCGGCCCCGCCTTGTATGGCAAGGTAAATTACGACACGCTCAAAGACTTTGCGCCCGTTCTGCTGACGGCCAGTGTGCCCATGGTGTTGGTTGTCAATCCCCAGCTGCCGGCCCGTTCGCTCAAGGAGTTTCTGGATCTGGCCAAATCACGTTCTGGTGCGCTCAATTACAGTTCATCCGGCACGGGAACCATCACCCACCTGGCCAGTGCCATGATGTCAACCCAAACGGGTATTCAGACGCAACATATTCCCTACAAAGGCAGCGCGCCAGGCTTGGTTGATTTGGCCTCAGGGCAAACTCAGTTCATGACTGACACCATCAACACCGTGCTGCCCTACGTCCGTGACAATCGCCTGCGTGGCTTGGCGGTGACCAGCAGCAAACGTTCACCCCTGTTACCCGACTTGCCCACACTGGCTGAATCAGGCATTACAGGTTTTGAGGCTGCGGCATGGCAGGGTATTGTGGTGCCCACGGGTACACCTGCAGAGATTATTCAAAAGCTCAATGCGGAAGTAAACAAGGCACTGGCTCACCCCGACATTCGTTCGCGATTGGCAGCACAAGGCGCTGACATTCTGGGAGGAACGCCAGCAGAATACGCGGCTTACTTGCGCACAGAAATGCCGCGTTGGGCCAAGGCTGTTAAAGACTCTGGCGCCAAAGCGGAGTGATTTCATCGATTGGTTGCACCTGACATCTGCAGGGCTTCGATCGCATTGAGATCCATGCCTGCCTCGCGTAACACCTCCACACTGTGCTGCCCCAGCTGGGGTGCAGGTTGTTGAACAGACAAGCCAGGTGTACCTGAAAAACTGCAAGGCACACCGATTTCCAGCATGCGTCCCTCGCTAGGGTGCTCCACATATTGCAGCATACCTGCCGCCAACAGATGGGGGTCCTTCAGCAGGCTTTCTATGTCATGCATAGGCATGCAAGGAATATCCGCCTGATTCAACCGGTCCATCCAGTTCTGAGACGTGTCTGTCGAGATGGCCTGAGCGACCATGGCATACAGATCGTTAATGTGCATTGAACGCGCGCCGATATTGGCAAACCTGGGATCTTCACTGAACAACGCGCCCTGGCCTGTCAATTCCAAAAATTTTTCCCAATGACGATCTGTGTAAATCAAAACGCACAGGTATCCATCGCGTGTGAGGTAAGGGCGTCTTTCTTTAACCAGTAAACGTGCATAGCCCGTGGGCCCCAAAGGCGGATCAAAGGAAGCACCAGACATGTGCTCACCCAGAACATATTGAGTCAAAGTCTCAAACATAGGCACCTCTACCGATTGCCCCAGGCCAGTTTGATAGCGAGAGACCACGGCCGCCAATATCGCGTTGCAGGCCATCAAACCAACGGTACGGTCAGCAAGTGTCAAAGGTACGTAGCGGGGTTCGCCTCCACTGGCCTTGCTCATCAAACTGGGCACCGCAGCAACACCTTGAATCAAATCATCGTAAGCGGGTTTTCCGGCGTAGAGGCCCTTCTCGCTGTAACCGTAAAGTCCCGCGTAAATGATTCTGGGGTTGATGGCTTGAAGCCGTTCGTAATCAATACCCAATCGAGACATGGCTTGAGGCCGAATGTTGTAGACCACCACGTCGGCTGTTTCAACCAATTTGAGGAACGCGTCCAGGCCGTCGGCTTTTTTAAGATTCAACACCAGACTGCGTTTATTGCGATTGACGTGCAGGAAATTCGAACCCATCCCCGGATTTCGCATCGGCCCAATACCGCGAAGGGTATCACCCGTTGGCGGCTCGATTTTGATCACGTCCGCCCCCATGTCAGCCATCAACTGAGTGGCATAGGGCCCCATCAGTACGCTGGACAAGTCCAGGATCCGTAAGCCACTTAAAGCGCCACTCATATTGCGTACCTTTGTATTATTTAATTTGTTAATCCCGAATGAATCATCTTCGTTTGGGATGGTATGAATACTTTACAGAACAGTCTAAATCCGATCGTGAATCCTGACTGCAACATAGATGACGGTCACGGGTTGCCGTTGACACCCCATTTCGGTTAATCTGTTCGGTATCAGTTAACCTCAATCGGAACTGTTCCGTTCATGTTGAAAACGCTGAAGATTACCCATCATCATTTTTGACGGCTGACCATGTACTCCTTCCACTATCAAAAAGCACAGTCTGTAGCGCAGGCCGCTGCGGCCTTGTCCCGCAGCGATGCTTCCCGGCTGCTGTCTGGCGGTATGACCTTGATTCCGTCCCTCAAGCACCGCTTGATTCAGGTCGACGAGCTCATTGACATCTCCGGCTTGCCAGGCTTGAGTGACATACGCATGGAAGACAAGCATTTGTGGATCGGCGCGGGCGCTACACACCAAAGCGTTTCGCGTCATCCTGATGTGCGTAAGTTCAGCGTCGGCTTGGCCGAACTGGCAGGCCTGATTGGTGATCCACAGGTTCGTGCCAGAGGCACCATAGGTGGTTCAGTGGCCAACAACGACCCTGCTGCCGATTACCCCGCTGCTGTTCTGGGACTGGGAGCCACCATCGTGACCCAAAAACGCGAAATTGCAGCCGATGCTTTTTTCTTGGGCATGTTTTCCACTGCACTGACCAGTGACGAAATCATCCAAGGTCTGCGCTTTACCCAGCCTTTGAAAAGCGCCTACGCCAAGTTCCGCCACGCGGCCACCGGTTATGCCATGGCAGGCGTTTTTGTCGCGCAAATGTCGAACAACGTCTGGCGCGTCGCAGTTACAGGCGCAACTGACGGTGTTTGCCGATGGCACGAGGCAGAGGCCGCTGCAGGCCAAGTTCCAGAAGACTTGCGTTTTGTGCACGACAACGTGTTGGACGATATTCATGCCCCATCGGCATATCGGTCTAACTTGGTCCAAATTTTGTATGCCCAAGCCATCTCTCGCTTAGCCTGATCATTGAAATGAATTGAACACCATGACCCCCATATCACTGAATATCAACGGAAACGCCCACACTGTGGAAGTTGAAGACCGCGCTTTACTTGCAGATGTCTTGCGCGACAACTTGAAAATGACCGGCACGCACATCGGCTGCGACACTAGCCAATGCGGGTGCTGCACCATCCTCATGAATGGTGATGCGGTGAAGTCGTGCACCGTGTTGGCGGTGCAAGCCAATGGTGCCCAGATCACAACCATCGAGGGATTGGCCAAAGGACCTGACTTGCACCCCATTCAAGTTGCTTTTTCGCAATGCCACGGACTGCAATGCGGATTTTGCACGCCTGGCATGATCATGGCCACTGCGGGTTTGCTCTCGAACACCCCCCAACCCACCGATGCGCAAATCCATGAAGGCTTGTCCGGGAATTTGTGCAGATGCACGGGCTACATTCACATCGTTGAATCGGTCAAACAAGCCGCCAAGACCCTGCAGGAGATGCAAGCATGAATGCCCGATTCACGCCCTCTCGCCAAGAAGATCTGCCTCTGATCACAGGCCAAGGTCATTTCACTGCGGACCACAACTACCCCGGCATGTTGCACGCTTATGTGATTCGATCCATGCATGCACATGCCCGTATTACGCATCTCAATCTGGATGCCGTGCGCGCATACCCTGGCGTACGATGGGTGGCGACCGCTGAAGATTTGAAAGCCCTGGGTGCGGGCACGATTGCCAACCCCGTGACCGTCAAAGGCAAAGAGGGCGAGGACCAAATACAGGCGCTCATGCCCTTGTTGGCTGAAGGTACTGTTCGCTTTGTAGGGCAACCTATAGCCATGGTGTTTGCGGCTTCAGCGCTGGGTGCGCAAGATGCAGCCGAGCTTGCTGAAATCGAATACGAAGTGCTCGAAGCCAGTGTCGACCCAGAACAAACCACTCTGTCTACGGCCGTTCAATTGCATGCCAATGCACCGCGAAATGTGTCTGTACATTTTTCATCAGGTGATGCAGAACCAGTGAATGCAGCATTTGCCAAAGCCGCTCACACCAGCCAACTGCGGGTTTTAAGCCAAAGGCTTATGGGCGTTCCGATGGAGCCGCGTGCCGTAGTTGCCATCCACGATGCGGCCACCGGTGTCACCACAGTGCACACGCCTCATCAAGGCATTTTGGGAATGCGCAATTTTTTAGCAATGGCTTCAGGGGCTTCGCCTGAAACACTGGCAATTGACGCCAACGATGTGGGGGGGTCATTTGGTCTGCGCGGCGGGGCCTACACCGAGCATGCAGCTTTGGTTCTGGCTGCACGTCAGTTTAGCTGCGCAGTGAGCTGGGTTGGCTCGCGCAGCGAAATTTTCCTCAGTGACTGGCATGGTCGCGCCTTGATTTTGAATGGAGAGATTGCATTGGACGCCGAGGGCGCCATTTTGGCCATTCGGTTCAAGGACCGCGTGGATGCGGGGGCTTACAACTGCATGATGAGCACCTTCATTGGCACGCGCAATTTGTCGATCACCATGGGTGGGGTCTACCAGGTCCCCGCGCTGTACATGGAGTCAGAGGTGGTTTACACCAACACCACACCCGTTTCGGCCTACCGAGGTGCGGGCCGCCCAGACATTGCCTATGCCATTGAACGCTTGGTTGATTTTGCTGCGCACGAACATGGCTTTGATCCCATAGCTTTACGTCGAAAAAATTTCATTCCAGAAAATGCATTTCCCTACAAAACGGCCAACGGCAGTACCATTGACACGTGTTTAAGCGGCAAGCTGCTGGACCGCGCCTTGGCACTTTCTGACTACGCTGGATTTGAAAAACGGCGCGCCCAATCTCTCAGTCAAGGTAAATACCGTGGCATCGGTCTGTCTACATTCCTTGAAGCCTCTGGTGCAGGCAACGCACCCAAGGATCAGGCGTGGGGTGAATTCAATGCCAATGGGTTTTTGTATGTCTATGGCGTCACAGGGCCTTCTGGTCAAGGCCACTCCACATCGTTTGCCAGCATCATCGAAAAAGCTTTAGGCTGGCCTGCAGACCGTGTCCGCTACGAAACGGGTAACGCCAAGCATAAATTGCTAGGCAACGGCACAGGGGGCTCACGCTCTCTCTATGGCGCAGGCAGTGCGATTCTGGCCATGTGCCATAAGATGCTCGAATCCATCAAACCACACGCCTCAAAGACTTTGGGGGTCGAAATTGACAAGCTTCATTTTGAAAATGGTGTTTGGATCGCTGATGGTCTTCGCGTGTCAACGGACACAGTGGTTGATGCTTTGGCAAGCGAAGATAAAACCGCGCTCAATGCATTAGGAGAAGCCAGTTCAGGCGCAACGTATCCGAACGGTTGTCACATAGCGGAAGTAGAAATTGATCCCACAACCGGTGTGACTGATTTGCTTCACTACTGTGCAGTAGATGACTTGGGGCAAGTGATTTCGCCTCAACTTGTTCGCGGGCAAGTGCATGGTGGTGTTGTTCAAGGCTGGGGACAAGCGTTCTGTGAACAGGTGGTGTACGACGATCAAGGCCAGTTGCTGACCGGCAGTTTCATGGACTATGCCATGCCACGGGCTGGCTGCGTCCCCCACTTGAAAAACGAAACCTATGAAGTAAGAACCCAACTTAACCTGCTGGGCTCCAAGGGTGTGGGCGAATCAGGTTGCACAGGGTCCTTACCCGCATTAGCCAATGCCGTGATGAGCGCTTTGCGTCCCCACGGTATCGACCAAATGGACATGCCTTTCACGGGGGCCAAAATTTGGGTTGCACTGCAAAAAGCAAAGGGCTAAAAGGCTACATGCGCCAACCATCCGTATTCAGTTCTTACGCCGTAGTCCAACCCACGATACCGACCCCCAAAACACATACGTGCATTTCAATGCCTATTTTTCAAGCTTTTTTATCCTTTGACCTTGCATGCGCCAAACTGAAACACCTAAAAGCAGTGCGGGTAAAAACACCCAGTATTGGGATGGCCGATGCGGATTTGGCAATTTGAGTTCTTGAATCTTATAGCCCTGCTCCAAACCTAACTTTTTAGCGCGGCTACCAAACTTGACGTTGGCAACCTCAAAATCGATACCTTGTTGAATCAAAGTGACACCGGCGTCTCTTAAACGCTCTCGACCTGATGCCCCTTTGCCCATAGGAATGGCTACCGTTTTAGTTAGCAGATTGCCATCTATATTTTCACCCGCAATACCCACAACAAGCCATTCATCTTCGAGCAGTGTGTCTGCAACTTTATAAATATCGGCAGCTGGGGCACTGACGTACTTTGGAGCGATTTGGTCAATCACCCAATCGGGGCGAAAGAACAAAAAGGTGGCTAGCAACAAAAGACCCACTTCAGGCCAGGTACAGCGTGTTCGAAACCATTTCATGGTGGCTGCAGCAAATAGCAAAGAGGCGATCGTGCCTGTGACACACACCAGTACAACCTCAAGCAACGAGCCCACACCAATTAAAAGAAGTTGAGGATTGAAAATAAAAACAAAAGGAAGGACAGTTGTACGCAAGCTGTACCATGTTGCCTGCCAGCCAGTTGCATTGGGGTCATCGCCAGAAATGGCAGCCGCGGCATACGATGCCAGCCCTACCGGCGGTGTGACATCGGCCATGATGCCAAAATAAAAAACGAACAGATGTACAGCGATCAAGGGAATCACCAAACCGCTGCGAGCGCCTAACTCCACGATCACGGGTGCCATGAGAGTTGCAACCAAAATGTAGTTTGCCGTTGTGGGAACACCTGCGCCAATAAGCAAGCAAATCACGGCCGTCAGCATCAGCATGATTAAGACGTTGCCTGCCGAGACCAGCTCCACAAAATCCGTCATCATGAGGCCCATACCTGTGAGCGTAATCACCCCCACAATCAGACCCGCGCTCGCGCAAGCCACGCCAATGCCAATCATATTTCGAGCGGCCAGGACCAAGCCACGCCAAAGATCAGACGCACCCTGGAACAAGCCCTGCGTCAGCGTTTGAAGAGTTCCATCAGGCCTAAAAATGGAGAGCAAAATCGGCTGCATCAAAACCATCACAATCGTCGTGACCGTGGCCCAAAATGCTGAAAGTCCAGGTGAAAGCTCTTCGATCATCAGCGCCCAAAGTAAGACCACCACAGGAATGAAAAAATGCAAGCCCGCTCGCACGGTTGGCCAAGGCAGAGGCAGTTGGATGTCTTGGACATTGACATCTATGTCATCGTTTTTTGGTAAATCGGGATAGCGGGCAGAATACGCCATGAGAATCACATACGAAATACCCGCAAGCGCCGCGAGCGCCCAAGCTGTGGCTTCTCCAGCTACAGCTTGAACTGCTGTGATGGCATAGTAAATAGCAACGCAAGCTATAAAAGTACCCGATATTCCCAGCGCCCAGCCCAACAAGCGATCCTGCCAAGTGGGCTGGCGCTCTCGCACCAAGGGTTGTATGTCGTATTTCAAAGCTTCCAAGTGAACGATATAAAAAAGTGCAATGTACGAAATCAAAGCGGGTAATGCAGCGTGCTTGATGATTTCAGAATAGGGAATTCCAACGTACTCCACCATCAAAAATGCAGCTGCACCCATGACAGGCGGCATGATTTGACCATTGACTGAAGAAGCCGCCTCAATGGCTCCGGCCTTGACCCCCGAGTAGCCCGTTCGCTTCATGAGTGGGATCGTGAAAATACCACCGGAAACCACATTCGATACAGATGAACCAGAAACGATGCCATTCAACGCGGATGAAACCACCGCGACTTTCGCAGGTCCACCGCGTAAATGACCCAGCGTAGCAAGGGAGACTTGCAGCATGTAGTTGCCAGCACCGGCGATATCCAACAAGGTACCGAACAATACAAATAGAAAAATAAATTGAACAGAAACACCGAGCGCAACGCCGTACACGCCTTCAGTTGTTAACCACATATGCGATATGAACCGGGAAACTGAGGCCCCTCGGTGTTGAACCGCTTCGGGCATATAAGGGCCTAAAAACACAAAGGCCATAAAGAGCCCTGTGGTGAGCAACATGCCAAATCCCATTGCGCGGCGAGTCGCTTCCAGCATGATGGCCACCCCCAGCACACCCACCACAATGTCCATACGGGATGGCAAACCTGGTCGCATAGCCAAGTCTTTGTAATACAGAAACAAATAAGCCGCACAAAATGCACCTACCAAGGCCAGTAACCAATCAGTAATGGGTATGACTTTTCGAGATGAGTTTTGAAATGCTGGATAAGCACAAAAAGACAAAAACACTGCGAATGCCAAGTGAATGGCACGGGCCTCCGTATCGTTAAAAATACCTGCCCCCAATGTGAAGGGCAAAGGCGAGGCATACCAAACTTGAAAAATAGACCAAAGTCCAGCAATCAACGCAAGCAGCAATCCAATTTTTCCATCGGGTTCCCGACCACCCAAATCGGCCTCTTTGACTATCTGTTCAATGGCTTCAGAGGCGTGCTGGTTTAGTTGATTCATGCTGGACTTTTTGGGGGATTACTTCATCCAACCTTTTTCTTTGTAATAGCGAGCAGCCCCCTCGTGCAAGGGTGCAGAAAGTCCATCTTTGGCCATATTGGTCGCTGACAGGTTGGCAAATGCAGGGTGCAATTTTTTGAACTCATCCAAATTATCAAAAACTGCTTTGGTGATTTGGTAAACCATTTCTGGAGGCGTTTTACTTGAAGACACCAAGGTTGCTAAGACACCATAGGTATTGGTCACTTGAGGATTGTTGGGGTAGAGACCAGCAGGAATGGATGCCTTGGCGTAATAAGGTTTTTCTGCAACGAGTTTATCAACAGCGGCGCCTGTAATCGAAACGAGTTTGGCACCACAAGAGGTTGTTGGGTCTTGAATATTGGCCGAGGGATGGCCAACGCCAAAGATGAAACCATCAATTTTTCCGTCACAAAGTGCCGGGCCATGTTCATCTGCTTTAAACTCGGATGCGAGCGAAAAATCACTGATTTTCCAGCCCATGGCCTCCATCAATTCATCCATGGAAGCGCGGGTCCCCGAGCCAGGATTGCCTACATTGAACCGCTTGCCTTTGAAATCGGCCATGCTCTTGATATTGGCTTCTTTGCGGGCAAGGACAGTAAAGGGCTCCGGATGAACGGAAAAGACGGACCGCAAATCGCCATGCGCGCCACCCTCCTTGAATGCACCCAGTCCCTTAACCGCGTTGTAGCCCACATCTGACTGCGCAAATCCGAAGTCCAACTCACCGGCCTTGATGGTGTTGATGTTGAAACCAGATCCTCCTGTCGACTCGACCGAACAACGAATGCCATGCTTTGCCCGATCCTTGTTCACTAAGCGACAAATGGCGCCTCCTGCGGCATAGTAAACACCAGTGACCCCGCCGGTGCCAACCGTCACAAATTTTTGCTGCGCCATGACAGGCAATGCAAATGTGCTGGCCAGGACTGCAGCACAGGTCAAAAGACTTAAATTCAATTTTTTCATTTCAATATTCTCCAGTTAAAAGTTAAAACTCAAATACTTTGAATAGCGCAAGAGATCGATTCGACCAATAAATGAGCCACCTCCTCAATCTGCGCCTCACTGATCACAAACGGCGGTGCAAGCACCACATGGTCACCATAACGACCATCTACTGTTCCTCCCATGGGATAAACCATGAGGCCCCTGTGCATGGCTTCACGTTTTATACGGGCATGAAGTTGATGCTTGGGATCAAAAGGCTTTTTAGTCAGGGGCGACTGTACGAGTTCCACGCCCCAAAATAATCCTCGTCCTCTGAGGTCTCCCAAGTATTGACCTGTATCAGGCTTTGAACTGAATGCGCTAGAAAGGGCTTGCTGCAGTTTCTCTCCTCTTGACTTCACTTGCGCCAAAAGTTGCTTGTCTCGAATCACGTTTTGAACGGCCAGAGCAGCAGCGCATGCCACAGGGTGACCTAAATAGGTATGGCCATGTTGAAAAAAACCACTGCCTGCTCGCATGGCTTCAACAATAGTATGGGATGCCAGCACCGCACCTATAGGTTGATAGCCACCCCCCAGGCCTTTGGCAATTGCAAGCAAATCAGGCACAACATCATCTTGCTCACAGGCATGCAATGTCCCAGTTCGCCCCATTCCGCACATCACCTCGTCCAAAATGAGTAAAACGCCGTAGCGATCGCAAACCTCGCGCACAGCTTTGAAATAACCCGGAACGGGCACCAAAACACCCGCCGTTGCACCACCGACGGTTTCGGCCACAAATGCAATCACAGAATCCGCACCCAATTGAAGAATAGCGCTCTCAAGCTCCTTGGCGAGCCTTAGCCCGTAAGCCTCGTCCGACTCGTCACTCATCTTTTCTCGATAAGGGTAGCAAGGCGAGACATGGGTGACATCCATCAACATGGGGGCAAATGGTTCGCGTCGCCAAGCATTTCCTCCTACAGCCAATACGCCCAAGGTGTTACCGTGATAGCTTTGTTTGCGCGAAATGAAATGTTTTCTTTGAGGCTTGCCAATTTCAACAAAGTATTGGCGTGCCATCTTCAGCGTGGCCTCCATTGCCTCAGATCCACCACTGACAAAATAAACGTGTTCTAGCCCCGAGGGTGCATCTGCAACGAGCCGATCGGCCAACTCTTCAGCTATGTCTGTGGTGAAAAAACTGGTGTGTGCATAAGCGAGTTTGTCAATCTGGGCATGCATCGCATTCAATACATCGGGGTCAGCATGCCCCAGACAAGAGACGGCTGCGCCTCCCGAAGCATCAATGTAACGTTTGCCGGCTGAATCCACAAGATACACACCAGAACCGCTGACGGCAACAGGCGGCTTGATTTTCAGAGAGCGATGGAATACGTGTGTCATGGCTTTACTTTTTTGATGAATCTGTCCAGTAGGCATTTTGATCGGCCAATTGGGCTTGCCGTGTTCGGAAATGAATGAGTGCTGCTTCACCTGCTGTAACGGCAACCGTTTCTAGAAACAGCTCGACAAAGGCCAACAAACCCACCATCGACTGAAAATAGCTGTTGCTTTGCGCACTGAAACACAGAACATATTTTGCATAAAGCGCCAAAGGAGATGATGCGCCGTCTGTCAATGCAACGATGGTTGCACCTTGGCGAGCAGCCTGCTCTGTGAGTTGAATCGTTTGAGTGGTGTAGGGTGATTGTGAAATTGAAATCAGGATATCTTGTTTATCAATTCGTGCGATCTGATCTAACAAAGTTCCACCGATGTCTTGAACTAAGACCACATTGGGCAACAACAAATTCAGACTGTATTGCAAGTGAAAAGCAATGCCATGACTCGCTCGAAGGCCGAATACGTAAATCGTTTTGGCTTTTAAAACGGCTTGCGCCGCCTTCGATAAACTGCTGGGAGAATTCAGTGCGGATACACAAGCCGTATGGGCATGCTGAGAAAAGCTCAACTGCTCAAACCAATCATCACTGTGCTTGGCTTGCGTTTGTAAAGCTTCGTTACGAACACTGAAACTTTTGTCGAGCGACCAATCATCTTGATAGGATTTTTTAAGGTCAGCGTAACTTTCAAAACCGAGCGCCTTTGAAAGGCGGGTCAACGTCGTTGGCGCAAGATCAGCACGCCGGGCGCATTCGCGAAGCGATTGCATAGCTACAGATTGTGGATTGGCTTGCATCCAATCCAAAGCTTTTAGCAACTCTGTACTCAGCTGATTTTGAATCAAATGTTTCATTATTAATTTCAGTATGACCCATTTGTAACTTTTGAGAGATAGGTAATTTCCCTTGGTGAAAAACTCATGCACTCTCTTTTAAAGTATTTTAAAAAGGACACTTTAAAAAAATTCGCACTTTCAAGCACTTGAAACCAGCGGCCAAAGTCCAGTCGCTTAAGCAACAGCGTCCAACTTTGAGCAATGAATAGAATGATCTTTTGTTAAACAATTAAAAAAAGCAACAATGGATTTTCAGAAAATTAAGCACAGCTTGAACACACCTATCTTTAACCACATCGCAGTCGTAGGCGCAGGCGCCGTTGGCAGCTTTTATGGTGCCATGCTAGCCCGCGCCGGGCACAGGGTGACGCTCATCGGTCGACCTGCGCATGTGCAGGCTATTGAGCGCGACGGTTTGAAATTGGATTTGGCAACATCCTCTGAAACAGAGATCATCCGGCTAGAGGCAAGCAGCGATTTGTCCAGCTTGCGGACAGCGGACTTGGTTTTGTTCTGTGTCAAATCAACAGACAGCGCTTCGGTCGCCCTTCAAATTGCGCCGCACATCACACCGCAAGCTGTCATCATGAGTTTGCAAAACGGTGTGGAGAATGCATCCCTGATTGCACGTCATTTACCCAATGCTGTCATCCCTGCAGTCGTCTATGTGGCCACAGAACTTCCTGCGCCGGGATTTGTGAAACACAATGGCCGTGGTGAGCTTGTGATCGGGACGATGCTGGACTCGCGCCTCAGCGATCCGCCAAAAACTTTAAAGAAAATAGTCGATCTTTTTGATTCAGCGCAGGTGCCGGTTCAGATTTCGCAAAACGTCATGGCCGAGTTATGGTCCAAGTTGATGATCAATTGCGCTTTCAATGCGATTTCAGGTTTGGCCCAAATTCAATACGAAAAACTTGGGGCCTTGGAGTCAATTCGGATCACCCAGGCCGCTTTAGTTAAGGAAGTCATTGCTGTGGCCCATGCCGATGGCATCCCTTTATCTGAGCCTGTCGCCCTGCAAGCAGTCGCACAAATATATGCCACGATGGGAAACCAAAAATCGTCCACTGCACAGGACATGGCGCGCTCTAAACCCAGTGAAATTGACCATCTCAATGGGTTCATTGTGAGGCGTGGGCAGGAGCTTGGGGTGGCGACTCCTGTTAATCAAGCCTTATTCGCATTGGTCAAATTGGTTGAATCCACTTACACACCTCATGGCTAAAGCAGAAGTCCCCACAGAGTTCATTCAGGCTTTGAACGAACTGGGGCTTTCAAACGCCACTTCCTTGTATGGCACCCCCCTAACAGGCGGCGTTTCTTCAGATATTTGGTGCATTGAGACAGAAAAAGGCTTTGTATGCGCCAAACGTGCCTTGTCCAAATTGCGGGTTGCTGCCGATTGGCATGCCCCCGTGGAGCGCAACCTTTTTGAAGCCCGATGGTTGCAAGTTGCTCACCAGGCCTCAGCAGGTTGTGCGCCAAAATTATTAGGCCAACACCCAGAACTGGGGGTATTGGTCATGCAGTACCTTGATCCAGCGCACTATCGCCTTTGGAAACACGAACTGCAGACTGGCAAAGCTGACGCGCATACCGCCAATGCTGTGGGGCAAGTACTGTCGCGCATTCACAGTTATGCAGCAAGAAATAGCCAGTTAGCAAAAGAGTTTGCAACTGACAAAATATTTTTTGAGATCAGACTGGCGCCCTACTTACTCGCCACCGCAGAACGCCATCCCAAACTGGCACATGCATTAGAACAATTGCTCATGCAAACTCAAAACAATGCAAAAACTTTGGTGCACGGTGATGTCAGCCCCAAAAATATTTTAGTAGGGTCACAGGGCCCTGTGTTGTTAGATGCAGAATGCGCCACTTGGAGTGACCCCGCATTTGATTTGGCGTTTTGCCTGAACCACTTGTTGCTCAAATGTCTGTGGGCGCCTTCGTCCGCATCGGGATTTTTGCATTGCTTTGAAGTTCTGAGCAACAGCTACTTGCAATCCGTAGATTGGGAGTTGCCTGATGCTCTTGAAGCAAGAGCAGCGCGACTGCTACCCGGACTTTTGCTGGCCAGAGTGGATGGCAAGTCACCTGTCGAATATGTCACTGAAGAGCATCAACGCGATCACATCAGAAGGGTGGCGACCACGTTACTTTTAAAGCCAGCAACCCATTTGCGAGAAGTAGCCCATGCATGGGCCAAGGACCTCTAGACATGACGCCATACACCATCAAATCTATATACGGAAGACGCGTCTGGGACAGTCGTGGACGGCCAACGGTTGAAGCCGAGGTCACGCTCAACGAGGGGTCGCTGGGCAGAGCCATCGCACCGGCTGGCGCTTCTAAAGGTTCGCGTGAGGCACTTGAATTAAGGGATGGGGGTGATCGGTTTGGTGGACTTGATGTGATGCAAGCGGTCGGGCATATCAACAGTGAAATTGCAAATGCACTCGTGGGGACAAAGGCTGACAACCAGTCTGTTCTTGATCAGGCGCTGATTGACCTTGATGGAACCGTCAACAAGTCAAGACTGGGCGCAAATGCAACTTTGGCTGTGTCTATGGCTGCAGCGCATGCCATGGCCGCCGCCTCGGAAATGCCCTTATACCGTTACCTTGGAAACGGGGAAATTGGGCGGCTGCCAATGCCTCAAATCCAAATTTTTGGCGGTGGTGCGCATGCTGGTCGGCGTGTCGATGTTCAGGACTTTATGGTGGTTTGCCCCGGCGCCACCAGTTTCGCCCAGGCTTTGGAGTGGACAGCAGAAGTCTACCGCCATGCGGGATTACTGATGGCACAACGTGGTTCACTCTTTGGCGTTGCTGACGAAGGGGGCTGGTGGCCTGACTTTTCAAGTAACGAGCAAGCTTTGGAGATGCTGGTGCTTGCCATTGAACGCGCAGGCTATATTCCGGGTGATCAAGTTGCGATCGCTTTGGATATCGCCGCATCCGAATTTGGGCGACAGGGTCAATACCGCCTGGGACTTGAATCTCGGGCACTCGACTCGGACGGCATGATTGAAATGCTGTTGGGATGGATTGATAAATACCCCATCATCTCTATAGAAGACCCTTTGGCTGAAGACGATCCGCTGGGGTTTGCCCGCTTTACCAAAGCCATTGGCCATCGATTGCAAATTGTGGGCGATGACTTTTTGGTCTCCAATTCGAGCCTCATTCGACAGGCTGCCGATTCAGGCGCTGCCAACACGGTCCTGCTGAAACCCAACCAACGCGGCACGCTAAGCGAAACCTTGCTAGCGTGGGAGGTGGCACAAGAGCTGGGCTATTCAGCCATCGTGTCCGCTCGCTCAGGTGAAACCGAAGACACCACCATCGTCGACCTGGCAATTGGTTGGAATGTCGGTCAACTCAAAGTCGGATCATTCGCAAGAAGTGAACGCATGATCAAGTGGAACCATGCACTGCGCATTGAAGAACAACTTGGCGCGCAAGCCCGTTTTGCCGGCTCCGGCGTCTTTCGAAAAACTCACTGAACTTCAATACCCGCCATCGGTACATAAGTCCGCCACTTTTCACGTTCCCGCCGCTCACCGGCCAGCAATTCAGCCAAGCTCAATTTTTGTGGCGCAAAAGCAAAGCCCTCCAGTCGCGACTTCATGGGGTCCGTGGTCACGGCTTCATTCATCAGATCATTCAAGCGCTGCTGTATCTCGACAGGCGTAGCTGCGGGCACCGCGATACCCAAGAACCCGCCTTGAATACTGTAGTTGGGATAGGTCTCAGTGATCATGGGCACGGTCGGGTATTTTTTCAGACGCGAGGTACTGTGAACTGCCAATGCACGCACCACCTTGGATGCCACAAAGGAGTCGCCTTGGACTGTGTCTGTAAAAATGACCTGTATCTGACCCCCGATCAATTCCGACATCGCTTGGTTGACTTGTTTGTAGGGAATGGGCGTCAACTGAATGCCAGCGGTATTTGCAAACATTGCACATGTGACTTGCGATGATGCGTTGAAATGGCCGTAATTGATGGAACCCGGAGCGGCCTTGGCGGCGGCAACAAATTCTTGCAAAGTGGACCACGGAGCATCTGGGCGCACCAACATGTAAGTGGATCCTGTGCCAAAAGATCCAACCAATCGGAAGTCTTTTTCCGGGTCGTAGGGTAATTTTTTAAATAAACTCGGATTGGCTAAATGGGTTGAGGTTGTTGCAAGCAACAAAACTGAACCATCTGCGGGCGCTTTGCGCACCAGTTCGACGCCAATGACTCCGTTGGCACCGGCCCGGTTCTCCACAACCACAGTTTGTCCGGTTTTACGTGTAATGAAGTCAGCAAACATTCGCGCAGAAATGTCCCCCGAACCACCCGGACCAAAGGGAACAATGATCTGGATTGATTTAGGCTGCGCCCAGGCATCCGTTATAGCCGCCAAAGGCAAGGCCCCCACCCAAGCTGCAAATTGCCGTCTTTTCATTTTGATGCTCCATCAAGTTGTATCGAAAAATTATTGCAAATCTCTTGTGTATGTTCGCCTACAGTGGGCGCTCGGTGAACTACTGGCGGGCGTAATCCATCAAAAGAAACAGGCAAACCCACGACCTTCAGGTCCAAGTCCGGAATACTCTGAAAAATGCCGATCTCGTGGGTTTGCGGTTGTGCCATGACTTGCTCGAAATTGTGAATCGGTGCGCAAGGAATGCCAAGGCTTTCGAGCAATTCATTCCAATGGTCGGTCGTCTGCGTTCGGAAAATAGCTTCCATTTCCGGAATGATGGTCGCCTTGTTTTTGACGCGAAGTGCGTTACTGGCATACATAGGATCAAGCGCCCATTCCTCCCGGCCCAATGCAGTGACCAATTTGACAAATAGCCTGTCATTCGCAGCCGCCACCACGACCTCTCCATCCGAGGTCGGGAGCGCTTGAAACACCACCACATTGGGATTGCCGCTTCGGTGCCGTGTTGGCTGCTTTTGCGTCACCTGATAACCCGCCATCATCACCTGCAACCAACCCATTGCCGTTTCAAACAACGACGTGTCCACCACACAGCCTTTGCCGGACTGTTGGCGTTGAAACAAGGCGGCAATGCATCCCAGGGCAGACCAGATGCCCGTGCCCAAATCCAGCACTTGCATGCCCACGCGTGAAGTGGGTCCATTCGCATCGCCATTGACACTGAACAATCCTGCAAAGGCTTGAATCATGGGCTCGTAACCCGGGTCTAGCTTTTTGGGCCCCTTGTGACCAAACGCGGTGAGTGAGCAATAGACCAAACGCGGATTCAAGGCACACATTTGCGCAGACCCTAAGCCCAGCTCATCGAGCAAGCCTGGACGCATGTTCTGCACAAAGACGTCCGCCTCGGACAAATAGTGCTTCAGCCACAAAATATGCTCGGGATTTTTCACATCCAAGGCAATGCTTTTTTTGCCATGGTTCATGGCCTGGAAAGTGGTTGCAGTTCCTTGCCAAAATGGCGGGCCCCAGCCCCGGGCATCGTCACCCGTGTCGGGTCGCTCGATTTTCACCACATGCGCCCCCAATGAGGACAGAATTTCGCTCGCATAGGGGCCTGCAATGTTCTGCCCCATCTCGACGACCCGTATACCGCTTAAGGGCAGATTGGCTGCTTGCATAATTATTGACCTGTGAAATTCGGTTTGCGTTTTTCAAGAAAATGCTGCACACCTTCCTTGAAGTCGTGGGTTCCTCGGCACAAGGCGATTTCTCTGTCCGCTGTATGTGTCGCTTGTCCAAAGGTTTGGTAGCGGGCTTGCAGCAGTTGCTTTTTGATAACCCGCACAGACCGGGGCGAGCATGACGAAGCCAGCTCTTGTGCATAAGCCATGACCGTATAGAGGGCCGGAGCAAGGCCATACCCATCAGGCTGGCCTCTTGGGCTTCGATAGTACGTCCGCTCAAAAGCAAATCGGCCGTGTGCAAAGGTCCAATCAGGCGCGGCAGCAACCAAGCCAGTCCGTGCTCTGCGACCAGACCCCTTCGTGTATAGGGGGCGGCCACTTTGGCGCCGCTGGCGATAAATCGCACATCGCAATACAACGCCAGGCAAAGACCCACGCCCACAGCCGCACCGTTGATGGCCGCTATGAGGGGTTTGTCAAAATCAAACAGATAGCCATAGCGCTGCAAGACATCATCTTGGGATTCCGTCATGAAGGCTGTGCGGTCAGAGGATCCCAAAACAGCCATGTCCATGCCGGCACAAAAAGCCTTGCCAGCGCCGGTGATCACCACACAGCGGACAGCGTCATCATGTTGTGCATTTTCTATGACCGATCGAAGCTCAATTTCCAAATTCGGTGTCCACGCATTGAGCCTGTCCGGACGGTTCAATGTCATGAGGCCCACCCCATCCCGGACGGTGTATTTAAGTTCTGACCATTCCACTGTATGCCTTAATTTTTGGGTTGTGCCATTTTAAGTATGGATTTGTGCTTGTTCAAACACAATAGAATAATTTCGCAATACAAAATTATTACCGACCATGCCATCGCCCTCCTTGCCCTGCAGTCGCCGACAAACACGCCAAACGGGCTTATGTGTGAGAACCACGCCGGGCAGTCAATCCCTGGAGCGGGGCTTGAACATCATGACAGCCTTCCGACCCGGTGTGGACCTGTTGACCCATGCCGACATCGCCTGACGATCGGGTCTCGTGCGCCCTACTGTCAGTAGGTTGTGCCGCATGCTCCTGGAATCAGGATTTTTAGAATACGTCACGCATCGCCGTGGCTATAGCTTGAGCATTGCCAGCCTGAGCTTGGCTTTGTCTTTTCGCTCTGCTGAGCCCGAACTGGAAACTGCCTTGCGTTTGATGCGCGATCTCGCCCAAGGACGGCAAGTCAATGTGGACGTTGCAATCGCCGATCTGGATGAAATGGTTTATTTGGAGTCTGTACTTTTCAGCCGCAAAGGCATTTTCCGGCGAATGGTTGAGGGCAGCCGAACCCCCATTGCAGACACCTCGTTGGGTTGCGCTTTTTTGGCAGGTTTAGATTCAACGCAACGAGAAAAAATGCTGAAAACGTTCCGCCCGTCCGCATGAATGGCAACAAATGAAACTACCCATTCAAAAACCACTGCGAAACTTACGCGTCAAGGCTTATTGCTATGCACAGTGGCAAGCAGGCATGGGTGCGGCGGCGGCGCCAATCCCTTCACCCAGCGGCAGGACATGTGCAGTCAATATCAGTTTCCCGGTGGGAGCGGGAGACGCTGAAACGCCCTGCTCCAACAATTTGCAACTCTCCTGATTGAGTTGGTCGCGCAAATTAAAAATAGGCTGGTCACAGCCTAGAGCCCTTTAAATATGGGCTTGCGTCGTTCCATGAATGCTTGACGACCCTCAGCAAAGTCCGCACTGTGTTTGGTCAACTCCTGCCTTGAAGCCAGAACTTGGAGATTGACTTGGCCTGAAGCCAATTCATTGAGGGACTTTTTGGTTTCTTGAGCAGCCAATGGCGCTAGGCTTTGAAGTTCTTGAACCCATGCGCTCAATTTCAGCGACCATTCATCGAGACTCACAAACTCTTCAAAAATACCCAACTGAACCAATTGCTGTGTATTGAAGGTGCGAGCAGACAAAAAGGCTCGCTTGGCCGCCGACTCGCCAAATAAACGCAAGTAGCGCTGCAAGCCACTCGGGTAGTAGTGCAAACCCAATGCTGCGGCAGGCATACGCCATTCCGCGCCTTGCAAACCCAACCGCAAATCGCAAGCCAGAACCAAATCGGTGGCGCCGCCATAGACACTGCCGTTCAGTCCGCAAATGGTGATCGGTCGCAACGCGGCTAAAGCATCAGGCACTTGCTCAAAAGCAACGGCATGGGGGTCTGCTTCACCGAAGCTGCCAATGTCGTAGCCCGCACAAAAAACCGGCCTTGGCTGCCCCTCGGTATTGGCCGTCAACACCAGCACGCGAACTTCAGGATCTTGATTTACCTTTTCAAAGTGCAAGAGCAAGGTGCGCAGATCGTCGTTTTCCAGCCGATTTCGGTGTGCAGGCCGGTTCAAGGTGATGGTGGCGACACCGTTTTGAACGTTCAGTACCGGCGCACTGGGAAAAGAAATCATGGGTGGCATGGTGAATCCGTTTAGAAAATATCAAGTTGATTATCGATCACTTGGGCCTTCGATTAAGGGTAAACGTTCATCACTCCTGAACACATGGGTCAAGAACAGGTTAATAATTTTCACGTATGCGAAAACTATATTCACAAATAAGAAAAGATTAGCTACATTGAATCCATTGAAAATCCGCAAATGAAATGAAAGTCAAATCAGCCTTACGTGTTTTTGAAGTTTTGGAGTACTTCGACGATATCAAACGCGATGCCAGTTTGAGTGAAATATCACGCCTTCTGGGCTACCCCTTGTCCAGCACCTCCGGGCTTTTAAAAAGCATGGTCGATGTCGGATATTTGTCTCAGACCAACAAGCAGTACCGGCCCAGCTTAAGAGTGGCTTTGCTGGGCTCCTGGGTTGCGTCTGACATTGCACCCGAAGCGTCCGTGCTCAAAATGATGGAGTGGGTAGGTGCACAGTGCAGTCAAACCATCGTGCTGGCCGTGCCAGAACCGGTTCAAGTTCGCTACATCAGAGTTGTACCGGCAACCAGCACCATGCGTATGTACGTCTCACCGGGGGCCGTACGCCCTTACCCTACATCCGGTCTCGGTCGGCTTTTTTTATCCAAAATGCCAGATGAAAAAATCGTTGAAATTGTCCATGTTTACAACAAACATCAAGCCAAAGAAGGTCGCCAACTGAACCCCGAAACCATCCGCAGAGAAATTCTTTCCATACGCAAGGAAGGCGTTTCTGTTTCCATGGATCAAGTCAGTCCGGGAGAAGGGGTTGTTGCCATTCATTTGCCAAGCCAAGTCCAAAAATTTCCTCTGGCGATCGGCATTGGTGGTTCCAGTCAATTGATTCGCGAAAAACAAAATTACTTTAAAGAATTACTTCAAGACGCTGTCAAGATTTTCTGCCCGGCAAGCGCATCGCTTTAACAATAGAAAATTCAAAAAACCGCATGCACTCCCAAAGTGAAAAAAATGAAACCACCCCTTGAAGGTATCCGGATATTGGAATTGACCACGGTCATGCTGGGACCTTTTGCCGCACAAATGTTGGGGGACTATGGCGCCGATGTGATCAAGATCGAGGCCCCGGAGGGCGACTCCACAAGGCGCACCGGGCCTGCAACAGAACAAGGCATGGCGGCGACTTTTTTAGGCGCAAACCGCAACAAACGAAGCATCGTTTTGGATTTAAAGCAAGCCGGTGGGCGCGAGGCCTTGCTCAAGCTCATCGACACAGCCGATGTGCTGCTGTACAGCATGCGACCACAAAAATTGAAATCTCTGAATCTGGCGCCAGAAGTCTTGCGAACACACAACCCGAATCTGATCGTGGTGGGCATTCACGGTTTCGCCAATGGTGGCCCCTACGAAGGCAGACCGGCCTATGACGACATTATCCAAGGCATGAGTGGTCTGGCCGCCCTGTCAGAAATGAAAGGTCAGGAGCCCGCCTACTTGCCCACCGTCGCAGCTGACAAGGTCTGCGGGGTCTTTGCAACCCAAGCCATTTTGATGGCATTGATCGCCAGAACCCGGGACGGACATGGCAGCTTTGTGGAAGTGCCCATGTTCGAGACCATGACGCACTTCACATTGGTCGAACACTTTTACGGGCAGCATTTTCGCCCTCCCTTGAGCGAGCCTGGTTATCCAAGACTCCTCACGCCTTGGAGACGTCCTTACCAAACCCTGGATGCTTATGTCTGCATCATTCCTTACACGGACCAGCACTGGCAGCAATTCTTCCATGACGTGGGTCAGCCCGAGTTTTTGAATGACCCACGCTTTCAGGGACTTGCAGCTCGCACGCAAAACATCGATGCACTTTACGCCGCACTGGCTGCGCATGTGCGTCAGAAAAGTACAGCTTATTGGCTGGACACCTGCCAAAAACTGGACATTCCCAGCGCTCCCTATAACCGCCTGAGCGATCTCGAGCATGACCCTCAACTGGTTGCCTCAGGGTTTTTTCAACAGATGCAAGACCCCCACATGGGCACCCTGGTGACCACAGCGGCCCCACTGCGATTTGAGGGCGAGAGCGCAACAACCAGATTCCCGCCGCGACTGGGGCAGCACAGTCGTGAAGTTATGACAGAAATTGGAATGGATGAACTGTCTATCGCTCAGCTCATTGCCAACGCAAGCCTTGTTCAATCACCCCACTAGGAGACACCTATGAAACTCATCCATCGTCGTCAAGCCCTCACCCTGGCCGCCGGAGCGATTGCTTCTCCGGGTTGGACACAAAGCGAATGGCCCAACAAGCCCATTGTGCTGATGCTGGGTTTTGCGGCTGGTGGCCCCAATGATCTGGTCTCACGCGCATTGGCACTGCGCTTGTCTGACCAATTCAAGCAGCAAGTCATTGTAGAAAATCGACCTGGTGCCAACGGCAACATTGCGGCCAGTGCGGTCGCACGCGCCGCACCAGATGGCAGCGTGTTCTTGTACAACAGTTCCTCTTTGGCCTTAAGTCCGGCGCTTTATTCCAAAAACATCGTTGACCCACTCAAGGATTTGGTCCCTGTCAATGGCACCGCGGCATTGCCTTTGGTGTGCATTGTTGAGAGCGCTTTTCCAGCCAATAACTTTCGCGAATGGGCTGCACACTTAAGGGCCAACCCTGGCAAATTCAACTACGGCAGTCCGGGCATCGGCAATTTGGCACACGTTGCTGTAGCCATCATCTTGAAAGCCAATGGCTTGAACGCAGTTCATGCGCCCTACAAAGGCAGCAGTGAAGCCTTGCAAGGACTCTTGGGGGGATCGACCCAGTTCCAGTTCGACTCTGTGAACTCTCCACTTTCCCTGATTAAGAGTGGACGTCTTAAGCCCCTTTTTGTCACATCTTCACAGCGTTCACCTGTACTGCCTGAGGTGCAAACTTTGGTGGAAGGAGGCTCTAAGCCCATTGATGCAGCCGCGTGGCAAGGCGTCATGGCGCCCGCCAAAACACCGGTAGCCATCGTTCAACGTATGGCGGCAGAAATTGCCAAAGCCATGTCAACGCCAGATATGAAGAACACGCTGGCAGCCCAAGGGGCTTATGCCATCGCCAGCACCTCTGAACAATACGCCAGTTTTTTTGCAGATGAGCTCGATCGCTACAAAAAGACTGTTGAAGATTTGGGCCTCAAACTGGATTAAAGGAGAATCACCATGAACTTTAACTTGACCACAGAGCAGCAAGCCATTCGAGATGGCATATTCGAAGTTTGCAAGCCATTTGATGAAGCCTATTGGCTCGATCGCGACCGCAATGGCGGCTTCCCGCTGGACTTTCACAAAGCCATTGCCGATGCAGGTTATCTGGGCATTTGCATGCCAGAAGAATATGGTGGCTCTGGCCTAGGCATCCTGGATGCGGCGATCATGGTTCAGGCCATCAGTGAATCTGGCGCGGGGATGAGCGGCGTCTCTGCCATTCACATGAACATCTTTGGCCTCAACCCCGTGGTGATTTATGGCACGCAAGAGCAAAAGCAGCGCATCCTGCCACCCTTGATTGCGGGCAAAGAAAAGGCGTGTTTTGCGGTGACCGAGCCCAACACGGGTTTGAATACCACGCAGCTGAAAACCTTCGCCAAAAAAGAAGGTGATCGCTACATTGTCAATGGTCGAAAAGTATGGATCAGCACAGCACAAGTGACTGAAAAAATGCTGCTGCTGGCACGGACCACACCGCTAGAAGAGTGCAAAAACCCGACTGACGGGTTGAGCCTTTTTTACACCGATTTAGACCGCCGCTATATCGACGTGGTCGAAATCGAGAAGCTCGGCCGAAAGGCGGTGGACTCCAACGAACTGTTCATCGACAACCTTCCCGTTCCAGAATGCGATTTGATTGGCAAGGAAGGTGATGGATTTCGCTCTATTTTGCACAGCATCAACCCAGAACGCGCCCTTGCAGCCGCAGGCGCCATTGGACTTGGCCGGGTAGCGCTTAAGCGAGCTGCGAAATATGCAGGTGAACGCATCGTTTTCAACAGACCTATTGGCATGAACCAAGGCGTGCAGCATCCACTGGCCAAATGCTGGATGGAGTTAGAAGCCGCCAATTTAATGGTCATGAACGCTGCATGGCGTTATGACCAAGGCCTGCCATGCGGGGCCGAATCCAATGCCGCGAAATACCTGGCGGGAGAATCAGGTTTTCATGCTTGCGAAACGGCTGTTTTAACGCACGGCGGATTTGGGTATGCCAAGGAATACCACGTTGAGCGTTATTTCAGGGAATCCATGCTCCTGCGCATTGCACCGATCAGTATTCAACTGGTCATGTGCTACATAGCGGAAAAAGTACTGGGTCTGCCACGATCGTACTGAAATTTTTTGTTTCAAAGAACATCATGAAAAACCTCGGACGCCTCAGTTGTGCGTTGTATTTTGAAGACTGTGCGGTGGGTACTCAATGGCGCAGTGCAGGCCGCACCATCTTGGAATCGGACTTGGCCACCTTCGTCAATTTTGCATGGTTTCACGAAGACTTGTTTACCAATTTGGATAAGCGGGAATCTGCAGCCATTGCGGGACGCCCGGCCCCGTTGGCCATGATCTTTGCAATGGCAGAAGGGCTCATACTGCCTTCAATCGATGGTACTGGGTTGGCGTTTCTGAATGTCGATGTCGACGTTAAAGGCCCGACCTTTGTAGGTGACACCATCTATGTGCATTGCGAGGTCATAGAGTCCAAGCTGACGTCAAAGGCAGACAGAGGATTGGTGAGAACACAAAATACAGTCAAAAATGCCTCGGGAAATACAGTGTTAATTTACCGCCCTCTGCGCCTGATTAAATTAATTTCAAGTCAAGGAGGGATATCTCAGGATTGACAAAGCTTTAGATATTGAGCAGTATAGTTTTTTAAAATTAATGGAGATCCGATGCGAGCGCATTTAGATTCTGTATTCCAAGGAACCGTTGAAGACCTGCCATCTCGTATCAATGTGGGCTCACTTCTTACTGCAGAAAATTTTGCAAAAGAAAAGGAAACAATTTGGCGAAAAGCATGGATGTCTATAGGACACACCATGGATGCCCCTGAAAAAGGCAGCTATTTTGTCCATGACATACCCACTTTCAAACTTTCACTGCTGGTAGTTCGAGGTCAAGACGAAAAAGTTCGAGTTTTCCATAATGTTTGTCGCCACAGAGGAAATAAAATTATCCGTGAAGGATCTGGTAAAAAAACAGTTTTCACATGCAATTTTCACGGATGGAATTTTGGAATTGACGGCAAACTTCGTAACATCACAGACGCCAAAGAATTTGAAAATTGCGACCCGGATCAATTGGGCCTCATAGAGGTTAATTCTGAAATTTGGAATTCATTCATTTTTATCAACTTGGCTGAAAAACCGCACTGCTCATTGCAAGAATGGTTGGGCCCGATGTTTTCTCAGTACAACGATTACTTTGAACATCAAGAAAAAGTGGCTTCGTTCAAAGCTGTCGTGAATGGGAATTGGCATCTTGCTGTAAACGCTTTCACAGAGGGTTACCACACCCTGTACTTGCACAAAAGTACAGCCAGAGACTACCAAGGCGGAAAAACAAACCCAGACAGACACCGCCCACAAATTGAAATTTTTGATCGGCACCATCGATATTCCGCACCAGGAAATCCGGACAAATTTTTTGTTCGAGGTGAAAAAATTGCCGCCAAATATGGACGCCTGATGATTCCCGCTTTTGACTTCAACACAGAAGGTTTGCCGCCGGGAATTAATCCCTCCAAACACGATAAATGGGCATTCGATGTGATTGAATTTTTCCCCAATGTGGTGATGCTGATTGGCAATTGTTGGCACAACGAAATCACCTATTGGCCCATTGATGAAGGCAAGACATTAATCACCAATCAGGCTTGGGCTTATAAAACCAAAAATTTAGGTGAAAGAATCAGCAGATCTTATTTCAGAGCAAGGGTGAGGGATGTTTTCAGAGAAGACCTCAACACCATTGAGGCGCAACATGCCGCTCTAAGCAGCGGCGTCATGGAAGAAGTTATTTTGTCCAGACAAGAAATGGCCTTGCGACACCACTACAAAGTAAACCGTTTGATGATGGAAGGAAAACTGTGAAAAGCTTCACCCTACCAGCCACCTTTAAGGACTTTGAAAAATGGGTCCCGGAATGGTCAATTCCGCATGAAGCAGGTCGCTTCAATAAACGCGTCGCATCTGATATGGAGGACCTGGACAAATTTGTGACTGCCCTTCAAGCGCACGCTGAAGAAATGATCGACTACCTCAACACTCAAACCGTGAATGATCCTGATCTATTAGATTCTGATCATCGCAGGTTATTTGATTTGGTACTGATGTGGATGGAAGCCTCTATACCTTTCGATCTGGATTGGGACGTCAACGACATCGAAGATGCTTGGCCCGCCAATCGCCTCGAGTTTCTTATGCCCAGCCATTTCCCTGATCCCCTCAACCGGAATTGATGATTGTCATGAGAAAAATAACAGCAATTTTAAAAATCCTGACATTGACCCTGCTGTCAATCTTCAGCACCTTCAGTCATTCGCAATCCTGGCCCACAAAGCAAGTGATCAAATGGATAGTCCCCTTTCCGCCAGGAGGCCCTGCCGACTTAACTGCACGGCAAATTGCCCCTCTTTTGTCAGAACGTCTTGGTCAATCTGTCGTTATTGACAACCGCCCTGGCGGAAACAGCAACATTGGTTTTGAAGCTGGATCGAAAGCCGCAGCCGATGGCTACACCATGTTGTTTGTTGTGGCGGGCTTTGTCACCAACCCTCATTTATACAAGCTCAGTTGGGACCCACTGAAAGACTTTGTTCCAGTGGTTCAACTCAATCAATTGCAAATAATGTTGCTGGCCAGCAGTCGCTTTCAACCTAAAAATCTGACCGAGGTTGTTGACCACATCAAAAACAACCCTGGCAAAGTTAAATGCGCTTGGGGCGGATCCATCTTATTGGCCTTGGGTTGTGAAAATTTCAAAGTAGAAGGCAAGATGGATCTGACCGTAGTCCCCTACAAAGGATCTGCTCCCGCCATGAACGACCTTATGGGGGGCCATGTTGACCTCATGATTGAGGTGATGAACACCGCGGTTCCTCAAATCAAAGCCGGCAACGTCAAACCTATTGCCGTACTGAATACAACGAAAGGCAGGCCGCCCTTTCCGGAGTTACCCACCTTGAATGAAGTATTGCCTGGTTTTGAAATGATTCCATGGCAAGGGATCGTCATGCCCGCCGGTACGCCCAGAGAAATCACTGAACGAATCAACAAAGAAATTAGCTTGGTTTTGCAGTCGCAAATGATGAAACAAAAGTACCAAGAGACGGGCTTGGACTTTTTCCCTATGTCGCCTGATCAATTTGGACAGATATTGCAACGGGACCATGCCAAATACGGAAAATTGATCAAGTCTTCAAATTTCAAAATTGATTAACTCTTTTAAAGGCTGAAGAATGAAATCCATCTTTCAGAGGTGTGTTCTGAGCGTGGCCTTACTTTTAGCCATGGTGAGCACAAGCCAGGCTCAAAGCTTTCCCACGCGTCCCATTCGAATTGTAGTTCCATTTCCACCTGGTGGCTCTGCAGATTTGCTTGCAAGAGCCCTTGGTGAGAAGCTCACAACGTCAATGGGGCAACCTGTTGTGGTTGACAACAAACCCGGCGCTGGTGGCATAGCAGGGGCCGATTTTGTTGCCAAATCAAATCCGGATGGGCATACCCTTTTATTTGCCAACACCAACATTGCGATAAATCCAAGTTTATACGACAAGTTACCTTACGACACTTCAACAGCTTTGGCACCCGTGCTATTGCTTGCTTATGTGCCTTCACTGATCATGGTTTCGGAGAAAACTCCAGCAAATACCATCCAAGAGCTCATCGCATTAGCAAAATCCAAACCGGAGTCCCTGAACTATGCTTCTGCTGGCAGTGGAACTTTTCCACACTTGGCTATCGAGCTCTTCAAAATGCAAGCGGGTATTTCGATCGCACACATACCTTACAAAGGTGCAGCACCTGCATTGAATGCCCTATTGGCTGGCGACGTTCAGGTACTTTGTAATGACATGCTGACAGGATCCCAGTATGTCAAGTCCGGAAAACTAAGAGCCTTGGCCTATACAGGATCAACCCGGGCACCAACACTGCCACAAATTCCCACCATGGCCGAAGCCGGATTGAAAGACTATGTGGCTGTCGGCTGGCAAGGCATCATGACACCTTCAGGCACGCCGGCCGCGGTAGTCGAGAGATTAAACATAGAGTTCAATAAGGCGCTGACTGATCCCGCTTTACGTCACTCCTTGACGTCTCAAGGTTTAGTGCTCAGCGGCGGAACACCCAAACAATTTGCAGACTACATCAGTCAAGACACTGAGCGCTGGCGTGCTGTTGTCAAAACTTCAGGCGCAAAAGCTGATTAGTGGTCCCGTATTTAACGTACGCATTTTGAAAGCTGTCTATGCTGAGCAGAGAAGAAAACGACCGCCTTACGCAAGTTGGGCCAGGCACTCCAATGGGGGAGATGATGCGGCGTTATTGGCATCCAATAGCCACTTCAGCACAACTACCCCATCCTGATTGCGATCCCCTTCGCTCACGCTTACTGGGTGAGAATTTTGTGGTGTTTCGCGACACACACGGCAAAGTAGGAGTACTTAATGAACTGTGTACGCACCGTGGTGCCTCCATGGCCCTGGGACGTGTTGAAGAAGGCGGCATCAGGTGCATCTACCATGGCTGGAAGTTTGCTGTGGATGGCACGATCATGGACATGTCCAACAATGCCGACTCGACTTACATCGAAAAATTAAAAGCACCGGCCTACCCTGTTGTTGAACGATCCGGATTGATTTGGACTTACATAGGCCCAAAAGAAAAACAACCACCTTTCAGAACCCTTGCTTTGGATGAAGTGCCCGAGGCCAATCGCATTTTATTTCGCGTCAATACCAACGCCAACTACCTTCAAATGTGGGAAGGTGGCACAGATTCATCTCACGTCGGTATTTTGCACAGCAATCTCACGCGCCCTGGCTGGCTTGCAGCGGGAGAGCATATTGCTGCACCCGAATTGAATGACATGGTCAGTGATGCCTGGGACGATATGTCGCCTAAACTCGACATAGAAAACACGGCTTTTGGATTTCATTACGCCAGTATCCGTCGAGTCGGAGGACCGAATCCAAGGCATAACGTCAGACTTGTGCCCTTGTTTTTGCCACATGGCCGAGTCATTCAATTTCCGGACTTCTTTACAACTGTTTTTGATGTGCCGATAGACGATGAACACACGGCCAGTTATCTGATTGATGCCAGTGCTACTCGTCAACTTGATTTGCAAGAGCGCTTAAAAAGGTCCGGTATGACCGAGGAACGTTTTTACTCAAACAACACATTTGTCGCCAACTGGGATTTCGGGTATTGGCAAGATCGCAATGCCATGAAAAAGAAACTCAATTGGAGTGGTTTCAAAGGCATTACCCAAGAAGATGCCGTGATATCTACGTCGATGGGCCCGATTTACGACCGAACTCAAGAGCATTTGGTTGCCGCGGATGCCGCCATCGTTCGCCTTCGAAAACGCTTGCTTGATTGCTTAAAGAAAATAGAAATAGGTGAGGAACCTATTGGTTTGAATTTAGAAGACATGACCAATGTCATTGGTTTTGACATAGACCTACCAGACGGTACTCATTGGCGTGAACACGCATCTCAACAGGGGCTTCACAGTGCAGACAAGTCATAAAGATACTATTCTTAACACCCTGAAGAAGGGTGTAGCTGAAATGGGTTCCCGTTTTAACGAAGAAATTCTCGAGCGAACAATAGCGCTTTATGAACCTTATGTGGAGGCAGCTCCATCGACACAATCTGTACAGCGGGAATTGTCATTTGGCTCGCACCCTCGAAACGTTTTAGATTTTTACCCCTGCGAACGCCCATCTCCCATCTTGCTCTATGTGCATGGTGGTGGATTTGTAGGTGGTGGCAAAAATATCAACGACAAGTTCTACAGCAATCTTGGTAAGTATTTTGCAGACCGAGGCTTCGCGACGGCATTGATGAACTACCGGTTAGCGCCTGAATTTGCCTGGCCTAAAGCGGCCGAAGACATAGCGAAAGCTGTCGACTGGCTTAAAGAAAACCGATCTCAAAATCAACGCATTTACATCATTGGTCAATCTGCAGGCGCTTGCCACTTGGCGACCTATCTCACGGGCGAAGATTTTCATGCGCATGCCGCAAGGCATATCTCTGGTGCAGTTCTCATGAGTGGTTTTTACGATGCGCGTGGCTCAATGAGCCCTGGAGCCAGATCTTATTTCGGCGACAACACTTTACAGTGCGAAGAAAGATCACCGATCCTGGCTACCTCCCGTATCAAGACCCCATGCCTGTTAACACTTGCACAATATGACCCCGCTGGAATGGCGCTGCAGACACTGGCTTTGGCCAGTCAGTTGACTCAAACACTGCAAACCAGCCCTCCTCTGATATGGCTTAAAGACCATAACCATGTCTCCACTGTTTTGAGCATTGGCAGCCCTCAAGATGACGTTGGTGAATTGATAACACGATTCATCAAAGAAATTGAAGAAAAATGATTTGAGACAAACTTATGAGCTCTGTGAACGCGCAAAATAAATCGACTGTGACTCGGAGATCTCTTCTCCAAATAGCGCTTGCTTCAAGCCCTCTTTTTAGTTCAAAAAGTACCATTGCAGCGGAAGATAAATTTCCAATTAAACCCATCAAAGTTATGGTGGGATTTCCAGCCGGCGGCGCCATTGATTTGGTCATGCGAGCCGTCGCGATTGAAGCCTCCAAAAAATTAGGCCAAGCTTTAATGATTGAAAATCGATCTGGCGCCAGTGGCGCATTGGCTTATAACGCTTTAAAAATTGCCTCGCCTGATGGCTATACCATCGCGCCTGTGACCATCACAGCATTCAGGGCGCCCGTCCTTGAGGATGTCAGCTTTGATCCTTTGCAGGATTTTCATTACCTGGCTGGGATCACTGACATTCCATTTGGCGTTGTCGTCAAGGAAGACTCCCCTTTCAAAACATGGAAAGATTTACTCGCTTGGGGTAGATCAAATCCCAATCAAATGATGTACGGTGCTGCAGCTGGATTGGGAAACACATCCCATCTGTTTGTAGAAGAAGTCGCATCCAAAGAAAATTTGAAATGGACCCCTGTTCCATTCAGAGGCACTACAGACTGTATTCAAGCCCTGCTCGGCGGACAAATCATTTTTACCGTTGACACCATTGCAGGAACTGCAGCGCTCGTGAAAGGTGGAAAATTACGCATACTGGCTGTCGCGACAGATGCACGCTTGCCCAGTTGGCCTCAAATACCAACCATGCGGGAACTTGGTTCTGCCATCTCTGTCAATAATCTTTGGGGTATTGCTGGCCCCAAAGGCTTGGACCCACAAGTTGCCCTGACACTGGAGGCTGCATTTAAATTCGCAATGGAACAACCCAGTGTGATTGCAATGCTTCAAGGTGTGGAGCAAAAGCCTTTGTTTACAGATGCTAAAACCTTCAAGGCCTTTGCTGAGCGATCAGTTAAAGAGCAAAAAGAAGTTTTGACCAAATATGGATTTGCAAAAAAATGAAAATCTATTGCGCCTTAAATCGTTCGTAAATTGATACATTACCAAAATGACAACCACAGAAAAAATCAGATGGTCAGATAACATGCTCGTGGGCTTCAAGCCCATGGACGATGAGCATCATGCCTTTGTCGAGATGATTGAACGAATGCAGAATGCGGGAGCTGATGAACTGCCCCCGCTGTTAGATCAATTTGCAGATGTTGCAGATGCGCATTTCGACTCCGAAAATAAAATGATGGAAGAAACGCAATTTCCACCTCGGCAATGTCACATCGATGAACACATGGCCGTATTGAAGTCTGTAGCAGAGGTTCGTGAGTTGCTTGCTGAGGGGCGATTAGACATTGGCGCTTCATTGGTCGACGAATTGGCCAAATGGTTCCCAGGGCATGTCACTCATTTGGATTCGGCGTTATCCCATTGGATGTGCAAGAAACAGCTTGGCGGAAAGCCTGTGGTTATCAAACGATCACTGAATTTACAACACGACAAATAAAACCAAATTTTTCAGGCCTTGATTCAAACTCCACGTCATCAAGCGCCCGCTAGAGGATGACCTGCACCTCCCATCAATTCAGTAATATTTTGGGAAGCCAATTGCAAAACTTGACGAGATTGTTCAAGAGACATCGTGGCGTCGCGTTGTTTGAGGTAAGGCATATTCAGAGAAGCAATGGCGCCTGGGTGTGAGCTGCCAAATATCGGAAATGCCATATCTGTGATACCAGGTACCGTGTCACTTTCCGATTGCTCATAGCCACGTTCACGAATTGCCCTGAGTCTGGGCTTCAATATACGCAGATTCAATTTTTCAGGCAAAGCATTTCGCTGCATTTCTTCCACCATCAAATTTGCAATCTCTTGTGGCTGAAAAGCAGTCAGAACACGTGCAGAAGTCCTGTCTGGCCTGAAAGGGTAATGTGACCCAAGTCTGACGCTGAAACCCAAGGGTTCAGGTGTGTGGACTGACACGACAACAATCAGTCTCTGATCTTGATGCATGCTTAAGTGCAGAGACTGTCTTGTCCTTTGCGCCACCTCGTGCATATGCAATGAAGCAATTTGGGACAAGTCCCGGATAGGCAAAGCCTCCTTTCCTAATTCAAACAACTTGAGACTCAGGCTGAAGGTGCCGTTTATTCGCTTGAGATACCCCCGATCGACCAATACTTCCAGCATTCGGTATATCTCGCTTGGCGAACGACCCAAATGAGCTGCCAATTGAAGGAGGGTTTGACCTTCATTAACACTTGCCAACTGCTCCAAGATGTCCAACCCCTTTTCAAGGGCGGGCGCAGAATAACTTGAAATGCCACGCATTTGACTGTCATTTTTTGAAACCAAGGATTTTTTAATGGAAGCCATGAATCAAGTCTAGGACGAAATTAAAGGTACAGCACAGCAAGCGGGCTTTGACCCTCAGACTTGATGCTAGGGTTAATACCCTTTCTTTGATCTGAGTCAAGTGTCAATAATAAAAAAAACCATAGATAAATTCAACTTTCATCCTTGAAAGGACATCGAGATGAGTCAGGTACTTTCCGAAGAGCAGGTTAAGCACTATGCCCGTGATGGTTACATCTCACCCATTGAGGTTTTAAATCAGGGTGAAATTCAAACCCTCAATCTGAAACTGCAGGACTTTCGCGATCGCATCAATTTGAACGGAAAAATTGCAGGCCGATACAACCAGAAACCCCATCTGATTCTTCCGTGGGCCGATCAAATCATCCGGCATCCGCGAATTCTTGACGCTGTCGAGCAACTGATAGGCCCTAATTTCTTCTGCTGGGGTTCCCAGTTTTTTGCCAAAGATGCAGGCGACAAAGCCTATGTTTCCTGGCATCAGGACGGAAACTACTGGGGTTTATCTTCGATAGACGTGGTCACCGCTTGGGTCGCTTTAACGCCCAGTACATTGGCATCCGGCTGCATGAATGTTGTACCAGGAACGCAGGTCCAACATGCTCAGCACATCGATACTTATGCAGAGGACAACCTTCTTTCTAGAGGACAGGAAATCGCTGTCACGGTTTCGCCCGAAGAAGTGGTGGCTATAGAGCTACAGCCAGGACAAATGTCGCTGCACCATGTGATGATCTTTCATGGCTCTGAGCCTAACAAATCTGACCATCCTCGCGTCGGTTTTGCCATTCGCTATGTGCCGACACATGTGCGTCAGACAGCAGGAGATCGCGACAGTGCCATCTTGGTCAGAGGTATAGATGAATACCATCATTTTGAACATGAAACCGCTCCAGATGCAGAGTTTTCAGACATTGCGCTCGAACAGCACAAGCAGGTGATCGACCGGCAACTGGCGATTTTGTATGCCGGCGCACAAAAGCGAAAGCTTTAAAAATCATTCCTTTATTTTTTTCAGCAGTCCATCACATTTAACCAGGAGACAAACCATGAAAAGACGTGATTTCACCAGTTTGGTTGCGGCCACAGCACTGGGCGGCCAATCTATGGCGCAAGAAACCATCCGCATCAGGATGGCCCATTCGCTGTCAACAAGTGAGCCGGCCCACCTCGCAGCCGAATTCTTCGCTAAAAACGTAGCGCAACGAACCAACAACCGTGTCCAGATTCAGGTTTTTCCGAGTGAGCAACTGGGATCTGGCAAAGAAGTCAACGAAATGATTCGACAAGGGGCCAACGTGATGAACATCACTGATCCAGGCTACCTCTCTGACTTTGTACCAGACATAGGGGTTCTGAACGGTCCCTACCTGATCAGCGACCCTAAGGACTACAACAAACTTTTAGCTTCGGACTGGTACAAGGCCACAGAAAAAAAATTAGAAACAGCAGGCTTTACCTTGATTATGGCGAATGGTTTTTTTGGCCAACGTCACTTGATTTCCAACAAACCAGTGCGTAAACCCGAAGACATGGCCGGCATGACGGTACGGGTTCCACCCAACACCATGTGGTTGGAAACATTCAAAGCCATGGGCGCTCGTCCGACCACCGTTCAATGGTCAGAGGTTTACAACGCGTTGCAGCAAAACGTAGTTACCGCCGCTGAAGCGCCCTTGGGATCACTGTGGGGGTCCAAGCTGCACGAGGTTCGAAAGGTCATTTCCATGACGGGCCATTTCACCGCGTTCACCATGTGGCCCATCAATGCCGGCTACTTCAGCAAGCTACCCATGGATGTTCAGCGCATCCTGCTTGAAGAGGGTAAGCGCGGTGGCGATGAAATGACCCGCTTAACACTGGAATTGCAAAACGACTATGTCAACAAGTTCAAGGCCGCAGGCGTGCAATTTGTGGGCGATGTAGATTTGCCTGCATTCCAGAAAGTGACCGCATCGGTCTATAAGGCATTTCCCAAGTGGACCCCAGGCCTTCACGACACAGTTATGGCGGCATTACGTAAATAAGGCGTGAACGCCCGAACGCCCTTAGCCCTTTGCCCGCCCCTTTGGATGGGCAAGGGCTTTTATTTATTGAAACAGGAGTGACTGTGTTAAGGCGTTTGATTGATCAATTCGAGGAAATCGTAGCCAGTTGCTCTCTGATCGTCGTTGTCATTTCTGTTTGTTGGGGGGTTATCACACGCTACATCACCGAGCAGCCTGCTGCTTGGGCGAGCGAGATTGCCACTCTTTCATTTGCTTGGCTGGTTTTCTTTGGTGCAACCGCTTGTATCAAGTACAAACTGCATCCAGCCATTGACATGCTTGTGAAGTCCATGCCGAGCACTTTGCAAACCTTGATCCGCTGGATGAACCACTTGCTGGTCCTGGGCTTTTGCGCCTTTATGGCGGTCTACGGCACCATGTTTGCGATTGGCTCCTGGGGTAATCCAAGCCCCGTACTGAGGCTGCCTATGACCGTACTTTATGGGCCAGTGTCCTTTTGTTTTGCCTTAATGATCCTGCGCTATCTGCAGGTTGTTTGGGGTCGTACATGGGAAATAGACCCTGAAAGGGAAACTCATGCTGGCTGACTGGTTTCCTGGCATCTTGATGCTGGTTTTATTTGCATTGGAGACGCCAATCTCTTTTGCGATCGCTATCTCAGCTCTGTCTTTCTTTTTGATGGATGACGGCATACCCCTGAAAATATTTGCGCAAAAGATGGTCAGCGCAACGGACTCCTACCCACTCTTGTCGATTCCGTTCTTTGTCCTTGCAGGGGCAATCATGAACAAGGCTGGCATCACTTCAAGACTGTTGGCTTTGGCAGATGCCATGGTTGGACATATGACGGGTGCTCTGGCTCAAATGTGCACACTTTTGGCAACCATGCTTGGCGGCTTGACTGCTTCTTCTTCTGCTGACGCGGCCATGCTGGCCAAAGTCTTGGGACCGGAGATGGTTAGAACGGGCTACAGTCCTGCCTTTGCTGCGGTCATCACCTCGAGTGCGGCCATCATCACCTCTTTGATTCCACCCTCAATCGGTCTGATCATTTATGGCTACATTGCCGATGTTTCGGTGGGCAGACTCTTTATTGGCGGCATTATTCCAGGACTTTTACTGGCGGCCTCACTCATGCTGGTCACCTGGTACGTTTCCAAAAAACGGGGCTATCTGCCCCTGCGCGATCATTACGCGGGTCACTCTGCGGTCTGGGCGGCTTTCAAAGAATCCATCTGGGCCCTGTCAATTCCTGTGTTCATCATCGTGGGCATTCGCTATGGAATTTTCACTCCCACCGAAGCGGGTGCGATGACCGTCATCTACACCATTGGCGTAGGACTGTTTGCTTACCGAAGCCTAAGTTGGCAAGATTTGCCTCGCGTGCTGAAAGAAACGGCTTTAGACACCAGTTCAGTGATGCTGATGATTTGCGCCGCCTCTGCTTTTGGTTTTTATCTCGCTTGGCAACGCATTCCACCTCAAATGGCAGGATGGCTGATTACTGTGACCCAAGACCCTTTGTATCTGCTGTTGCTGATCAACGTGACGCTGATTGTTTTGGGAACAGCCATAGAGGGGACATCGGCATTGATCATTTTGACGCCCATCTTCGTGCCAATCTTGCTCAAATTGCATGTGGATCCCGTCCATTTCGGGATCGTGCTCATTACCAATTTGACCATTGCGGGTATCACTCCGCCCGTGGGGCAAATGATGTTCATCAGCTCTCAGGTATTGCGTGTACCGATGGAAGACTACACCATTGAAGTGCTGCCATTTTTGGGTGCGATGTTAGTAGTTCTGTTGTTACTGACAGTGTTCCCCATCATCACATTGTGGCTTCCAGATTTGGTCTATGGTGTGGCTTAAATTGCCGGATTGAATGAATGAAATTCAAAGCTGCCATCTTGGAGAAAACCGGCCAAGCTTTGTTGGTAGACGAAGTTGAGTGCTTGCCGCTACAGCCACACGATGTGCTCGTGAAAATACAGGCCAGTGGTCTATGCCACACAGATTATGAAGTTATTCATGGCGCATTGTCCTATCCACTGCCCATTATCTTAGGCCACGAAGGGGCCGGCATTGTGCAAGAGATTGGCAGATCGGTGACCAGCGTCAAGGTCGGTGACAGTGTCATTTGTTCATGGAATCCCTTTTGTGGGCATTGTTTTTACTGTGTTCGCAGTCAGCCCATACTGTGCGAACCCTTCAGTCGCCATCAACCAGCCGGTCATCTCATGGACGGGACATCCCGCTACCTTTGGCGCGGTGAAAAAATGCACCACTTTTCAGTGGTTTCTTCCCACGCACAATTCACTGTCGTTCCCGAATCCGGTGCCATAGTTGTACCCTCAGAGCTACCGGCAGACCGTGCATGTCTTATCGGTTGCGGCGTCATGACCGGTGTTGGTGCAGTTTTGCGGCATGCACAAGTTCAAGCAGGTAGTCATGTGCTGGTGATTGGCTGTGGGGCTGTCGGACTGAATGTTATCCAAGGGGCACGCATTGCAGATGCGCAAAGCATCATGGCCATTGACAGTAACATGCTGCGTGATGAACTTTCGACCCAAATGGGCGCCACGCATTGTCTGCATGGATGCGCAGAGGAGTTGCGTGAAGAGGTTTTTTCGCTGACCCAAGGGCGTGGCGCAGACTATGTATTTGAATGTGTTGGACAGGAAGTCACTTTGCGCCTTGCATTGGAGGCCCTGCGACCCGGGGGGCAACTGGTCATTCTGGGTAAAACCGAAATCAACCGCAATGTAAGCCTGCGCTTTGGCTCTTTGATGGGCGACAAGCGTATTGTTCGATCAAGCTATGGCGGGGCGAGACCGCAGCGTGATTTTCCCTGGCTGGCGAGAGCCTATTTAAATGGCAAACTCAAACTGGATGAACTCATCAGTATGCGTTTGCCACTTCAAGACATCAACATCGGGTTTGACGCCTTGGCCCAGGGCCAAATTGTTCGCGCCGTCATTCAAATGTAAACATGTCTCACCCTCCTTTGCAGCCCGGATGGATCGATCGCCCTCACCTGCGCATGTCCTTGGGAGATTTCCCAACAGAAATGGGCGGATTCATACGCGATGCATTTCTAAGTTACGTCATACATGGTGACTTGCAATCAGGTCGGCCCGTCGTGCTGTGTCCAAGCGCCATTGCCAGCACGCACCATCGTCTTGATTTTCTAATTGGTAAAGGCATGGCTTTGGATCCGTCACACTGTACGGTGATTGCTGTTGATGCATTGGGTAACGGCTTGAGTGTTTCGCCATCCAATTCGCAATCGCAGCCTCGGGATCAGTTTCCTTTTATCAGCGTCCGAGACATGGTCAATAGCCAGTCGCAACTGTTGAATCTTTTGGGCGTTGACCAAGTGCACGCTGTTGTAGGTGCGTCCATGGGCGGAATGCAAGCACTTCAATGGGCCGTGAGCGAACCACAGCGGGTTCATCATGTTGTGGCAATGACACCCATGGCACGAACAACGACATGGGCCAGGCTAATGAACGAAACATCACGTCGAGTTTTACAAGCACACCCAGGCTGGCGCGATGATGATCCTCAAGCCTGGTCAGCTTGGGTCCCTCTGATGCAGATGATCAATTCCCGCACACCAGATCATTGGGATGCGCTGTATCAGGAAATTTCAGATTTGCTGAACGACATTGATGAACGCGTTAAAACTTGGCAGAAGCAGCAATACTCTGTCTGGGACTGGCTGTGTCAAACGCATGCATACGATGCGCATGACGTCGGCACGACACCTGGACACAACACGACGGCATCGGCTTTGACCAGTATTTGTGCCCCAACCCTTATCCTTGCTCCCCCATTGGATTTGTACAACCCCGCTGAAAGCGCTCACTGGGCTGCACAACACATTCAAAATTGTAAGTTTATTGAAATCCCTTCTCGCTGGGGCCATCAGTCGGCCTCATTTGCCGATGCTGAAAGTGTGTTTTTTTTGGCTCAACATATTCATGCGTTTTTATGGAAAACATCCAACCCAACTTGAACAAACACGAATCCAGCGTAAAAATACAAGCATGGTGCTGTACAAAGTCGAATTTGAAACTCTGACCGAAAACGACAAAAGTAAACTCCTCGAAGGGCTCACCCGTGCTCAAATGCGGGTGGATGTAGTGCACATCGTACGGGTGACGGGGTTCTTGCCCGCCAGGCTTTGGATCGAACAAACTGGCCTGTTCAAGCGCCTTGCCCCCAAGGCCTAGCGAAGGCCATTTTTTCAACTTAAACAACAGCTATGACACCAACCCACATAGGCCTTTTTCGCTGCTTCGCCAGTGCGTGCATTGCGCTGCTGACGGCTTGCTCGGCGCCCACGGGGCACATTACAGTGACCATGGTGCCCACGGTGTCGGACAAAATCACAAAGGCCAATCCGGTACCAGCCAATTCCACCACCTTCGGCTTGCCGAGCGGGAACCTCTTGGCTGCAAGGGTCTGGGTCAGCCCCCAGCCCCAGCACATCGTGCTGGCCGTGCACGGCTTCAACGACTACAGCAAGGCCTTTGAGCCCCTCGCCCAGCACCTGGTGGACGCTGTTCAAGCCACGGTGTACGCCTACGACCAACGCGGCTTTGGGGCCAACCCCGAACCGGGCATCTGGCCCGGAACGCACACGCTGCTGAGCGACCTGCGCAACATCGCCGCACAACTGCGCGAGCGCCACCCCGGCCTGCCCCTGACGGTGTTGGGCGAAAGCATGGGCGGCGCTGTCGTGATGGTGGCCGCCAGTGAAGTGCCTGGACTTACAGCCGACCAACTCATCCTTCAAGCCCCTGCCGTGTGGGGTGCGCAAAGCATGCCGTGGTACCAACGCTTAAGCCTGCAAGTCATGAACGCCATGGCCCCAGAAATGACTTTCACCGGCCGAGGCTTGCAATCGCTGGGCATTCGCCCCACCGACGACCCTGAAGTCTCACGCGACCTGAGCCGCGACCCGCTGTTCATCAAAGCCACCCGCGTCGGCAGCCTCGCCGGAGTGACCGAACTCATGGGCCGCGCTCAAACCCAAACCAACCTGCCACCCCAACGCACACTGGTGCTCTACGGCCAGCGCGACCGCATCATCCCGCAACACCCCGTGTGCGACTGGCTGACGCACCTCAACACCACAACGGCCAGCACCGGCGTCATCAATGTCGTGATCTACCCAGAAGGCTGGCACCTGCTGACACGCCAACTTCGTAACCGCGAGCCACTGCAAGACATGACCCACTGGCTGCAAAACAGACCCGTGCCCCATCAGCAAACCTCGACGCAAGCCCAGCAAACGCTGTGTGTGCCAGGCTGATCGCAGCACAGTTGCATCCCACCCACTGAAAAAGCACAACATCCACATGAGACCCACAAGCCAACTTTGCATCTTGCTTGTGGGGATTTGTGTCCCCGTTATCTACACCTTTTCACAGCGGCACAAAGCCTATCGCATTCGCGCCCAACGAACCGCCGTTCGTCATACGCATCACTGACCTATGGTATTTGGACGTCGGTCAACACATCTCCGGCCTGCGCAGTATCACCCGGTGCGGCCTTACCCTCGGAAAATATGATCTGCATAGTGCTTACAAACACCTCGGCCTTAGCCACCACATCTGCCACATCTGCCTGCGTAATTGACTCGCCGTTACAGTCATCGACCATGCGCATGTCTTCGGCTCGCTTAAGTTGACGGCCCAACTTCTTGCTGACTGGTCCGTCCTTGACCAGATAAGCGCTGAAGGTATTGATCAAGCCGCGGCATGTCTTACCCAATGCATCCGGTGCAGGTACCCCCGACATCAGCAAAGCTGCTTGAGCCGCATCAAAAATGGCGATATAAGCGCGGTTACTTGCAACGTCCACATCACCATTCTGGAGGTTTGTATGTAGATTCCCATTTTTTTCATCGCAAATTGTCACTGTCAACATCAGCTATTCACCCAGCGCGGCCAAGCCCGAGTAATTGGTGCAATCGTGGGGTTGGTAGGCATCCCCATGCAAGTCACAGCCCCTTGCCCAATTAGCCGCAAACAACTGGTTCGTGCGCACCTCGCCCGTTATGTAGACAGGATTTTGGACTACATCTTGCCCAAAGTATTTGGCAATCGGTCTGCACAAATGGCTGCGTCATTGCCCTCTACCTTTAGCGCCATGCTGAACGCCTATTGGGCTGCATTGACCAATCGCGTCGGCGCTGTTGCACCCTGTTCTGGGTTCCACCATGCCGGATACGGATTTGGTGGCGGCTTTTGCACCTTCGAGGGATTGATGGAAGCAGAACAGGATTTGCTAACGAAAAATGCCGCTCGGAAAATTAGCATATTGGATCTGGACATGCACTGGGGCAACAGCACCCAAGCCATCATCGACAAACTGGGTCTGGCCAAACAAGTGGCCCACTAGCGCCGGCATTTTCAGGCCTAAGAGGCTGAGCAGTTTATGCAAGGACTGGTCCAAAAAATAAAAACACAATTTGCAAATTGCGACTTGCTCATTTACCAAGCTGAGGCCGACAGCCACATCCACGACCCCTTGGGCGGCCTCACGGACTCACAAGCCGTGATGCAAATCAGCGAAATTAAGGTGGTTTGAAGCTCTAATTTCAAACCACCTTCAAAGTCAAGCCCACGAGGGGCAACTCGTATTGACTTTGCCAAACTTGCCCTGCGACCAACGGCCAAGCGTCTGTCCAAGTTCCCGTGGTGATCACGTCCCCCGTTTGAACATCGGGTGCACCAGGGCAGCTTCTGAGCGCCTTCATAAAGTTCAGCAGCGCCATCAAAGGGCTGTCCAGCACATTGAACGCAGCACCCTTCTCTACCCTCTGCCCTGCTTGCATCAATTCAAGCGACATACCCACCAGCATTGCGTGCAAAGCTTCACCGCTGCTTGCCACATTCGCCACCTGAACTGACTTGCCCACTACCAGATGGGCGTGCAAGCCGCTGTCTGTAATGGTATCCGCCAGCTTGAACTTCCAATCGGCAGCATGCGATTGGACCACTTCAAAACCACTTGACATCCATTCAATCGACTCAAACAAACTTTGCAGCGTTAAATCGGCAGGCGGTGTGCAACGCATAGCAAACACCAACTCCGGCTCCAGCCTGGGCTGGCACATGCGAGAAATGTCTACGCTGCACTCGCCCACTTCATTGGCCATGCTGAGGGTGGTGTTCCACACCGTGCCCCAAATAGGCTCGAACACCTGATAACGCTCCCAAATGCTACGGTTGGTAAAGCCAATCTTGAAGCCCCGCGGCTGTTCACCCCGAACTACCCGGAGTTGCCTTACTTGCAAAGCGGTTTGGTAAGCCTGCGCCGCATCTGCTGGAAGGCTGGCCAACGAACCGTCGGTCCAAAGCTTTCCATTGTCAATGTGCTGCAAAAGTGTTTCCGGTGTCATAAGGCTTTTCCTTCGTCATGAAGTTCGGATCATAATTGTTGAATGCCCAACAGTGATGTCATTGAACTCCGATAAACCGAACCTCAAAGCATAGACCCGACCGTGCAGGACACCATTCCCCTCTTCCCTCTCTCAAACGGCTTATTTCCCGATGGCATGCTGCTGCTTCAAATTTTTGAAGTGCGCTACCTCGACCTCATCAAGCGATGCCACCAACAGCAACAGCCTTTTGGCGTGGCTTGGATTCAACAAGGCAGCGAAGTTCAGGTGCCTGGCCAAGTACCGAAGCTTCATCATGTGGGTTGCATGGCGCACATCAGAGAATTAGAGCAAGTTCAGCCCACATTGTTTCGCATCGTGTGCCAGGGCGGTTTGCGGTTTCAATTGCACGACGTGCAACCCGGGCCCTATGGCGTGTGGCAAGGCAGCGTGAAGTATCTGGCACAAGATCCCGAAGTCGAAGTGCCCGCCGCTATGCAAGCCCACGCGGACCGGCTTGGCAAAGTTATCGCATCTGCTCAGCAACAGGGTGTGATAGACAAACTGCCTATCTTTCCTCCTTACCACTTGGACCAATGTGGGTGGCTGGCTAACCGCTACGCGGAGGCGATGCCCATTAGCGCGGAGCTCAAGCTGCAACTTCTGGGTGAATTAGATCCTTTGAAGCGCTTGGAATCTATCACGCACATGTTGTAGGGATTTTGATCCATTCGACTTGAATCTTAAATTTTTGTAAGCAACTTGAGCCCTGAACCCCCGATTCCGCTGAAGACTCTGGTAAAGCGCTGTTCACAGATACCTGCCAAGCAGTTTCAAGTCATGTCACCTAAATCACAGCCCTTGATGAGGTGTATCCCTTACTATTTTCAGCATGAACACACCAGCATCAGCACATCCCGTTGAAGTTGAACAAACCATTCGCCTCGATGCAGTCATCATAGGTGCGGGTTTTTCAGGCATGTACCAACTGCTCAGCTTGCGAGACCAACTGGGCATGCAGGTCAAAGTATTGGAAGCCGGTGCCGGCGTGGGTGGCACCTGGTACTGGAATCGCTACCCCGGTGCGCGTTGCGACTCGGAAAGCCATTCGTACATGTTTTATTTCTCCAAAGAGTTGGTCAACGAATGGGCCTGGACTGAACGCTACCCACAGCAACCTGAAATCTTGCGCTACCTGAACCATGTGGCTGATCGCTTCAATCTGCGGTCGGATATTTTGCTGAATACGCGCATGAATTCAGCCCACTTTGACGAAGCCACGAACCGTTGGCACGTTTACACAGAACAAGGTCAGCACTTTGTCGCGCCCTTCTTGATCACGGCCGTGGGTTGCCTGTCCTCTGCCAACTTGCCACAATTGCCGGGTCTGAGTGATTTCAAAGGCCAGTGGTACCACACCGGGCAGTGGCCCCATGAAGGGGTGGACTTCGCGGGTAAACGTGTCGGGGTGGTAGGCACCGGCTCTACCGGCATTCAAACCATTCCCGTTGTGGCGGCCCAAGCCCAGCACTTGACGGTTTTTCAGCGCACCGCCAACTACAGTATTCCGGCGCGCAATGCACTTTTGTCAGAGGAATTCAAGCGCTTTGCCAAAGACCACTCTGAGGGCATTCGCCACATCATGAACACCAATACCAATGGCCATTCTTTCAGGATGGTCAATCGATCTGTCACAGCTACTTATCCTGCCGAACGTGAGGCCATCATGGAGACGGCCTGGATCAAGGGTGGTCTCGAATTTCGTGCGGCATTCAATGACACCTTAATCAACCCTGAAGCCAATCAGTTGGTGGCCGACTTCATACGGAAAAAAATTCGTGAAATTGTCCTTAACCCTGAGGTTGCGGAATTGCTGAGCGACATCGATCACCCCTTTGCCGCTAAACGCCCGCCTGTGGATTCTCATTATTTCGAGACCTTTAACCGTGACAATGTGAGCTTGGTGAATTTGCGGGCTACGCCCATCGAGCGCATCACGGCCAAGGGCATTCGAACCGCGCAGGCCGAGTATCCATTGGACATCCTCATTTTTGCCACCGGTTTCGATGCCATGACAGGCTCTTTGCTGAAAATGGACATCCAAGGCCGCGATGGTCACCTGTTGAAACAGGTTTGGCGCGATGGACCCCTCAATTATCTGGGTCTGCAAGTGCCCGGCTTTCCCAATATGTTCACCATCACAGGCCCGGGCAGCCCTTCAGTGCTCTCTAACCTGCCCCCGGCCATTGAGCAGCATGTCAACTGGATCACTGACTGTATTCGCATGCTGCGCGACAAAGGCCTGCAGCGTATTGAAGCCAGCGAGCAAGCCAGCGATGGCTGGTGCGAAGAAGTGAACAAGGCTGCCAGCGCGACACTGCTGGCCCAGGTCAAACACTCTTGGTACTGGGGCGCCAACGTGCCAGGCAAGCCTCAGGTGTTCATGCCATATGCCGGTGGCTTTGCGCGGTATACCGAGATTTGCAACCAGGTGGTGAGCGACAACTACCGCGGCTTTCAATTGAGCGCCTAGAGCAAATTCAGCGATGTGAACTTTGCAGGCGTGTTGACGGACTTAACCCAAGGATTGATAGATTTAAGATTCAATTTTCAGCTTTGAAAAACTTGATTTTGCTGTGTCAGGCGAATGGAGAAACGCCGACAGCGCTAAGCTGACCACCTGAATTTACAAGTGCCAGGGGCATTTTGGGGGAAGTTATGTGGGGTCACAAATATGCACCTGACTTATCCAGCGAAAATTCTATTTAAGTTTTTGAGTGTATGGAAATGTGTGGGGAAATTCGAAAATCAGAAGGACAACGAAAAAAAAGAGCAACAAGCTTGTGAGCTGCACCCGTTAATTTCAATTAAAAAAATGGTCGGCGTGGCGGGATTCGAACTCGCGACCCCTTGCACCCCATGCAAGTGCGCTACCAGGCTGCGCTACACGCCGACAAGCTTTAAATTATAGCCTGCCTTGAACGCTTAAAGAGCCAAAAGCTCTCGGATTTCAAACAATTCTCTGCGCAGACTGCCCCATTCCGAATCAGACATTTGACTGCCTTGAAAGCTGATTTGCCTCGAGAAGTCTGCGCCCAAGGGGCGCATCTCGTTTGGCTCTGGACAGTGCTCTTCATTGGCTGGTATTTCCAGATCGTCAACGGTGGTTTGACCGTTTTTACGGTCCTCTTTTTGCGATTGCAGAAGTTCTTGAAGTTGATTGCGGGCCCCACTGATCGTGAAGCCTTGCGAATACAAGAGGTCCGAGATGCGCCGAATCATCAGCACCTCGTGGTGTTGGTAATAGCGGCGATTGCCGCGTCGCTTGACGGGACGCAGCTGCGTGAACTCCTGCTCCCAGTACCGAAGCACATGCGGCTTAACGTCACACAACTCGCCAACTTCACCGATTGTGAAGTAGCGTTTAGCGGGTATGGGCGGGAGTAACTTCTCCATTGGAATCAGTAACTTGCGTGAATAACTTTTAAGCTTACTCCAACAGAGCTATCTTCGTCCAGTGTAATTTTTAATGTAAAACAATTGAACGCAATAATGCATAACGGCGTATCCCAACATGCTCAAGGCTCAAGACCCTCAACGGAGTCTCCCTGTATCTGCGCCTTGAGTTTGAGGCTGGCGTGAAAGGTAGCCACGCTGCGTGCCTGAATGGGAATCAGCTCGCCAGTACGTGGATTGCGACCCGGCCGAGGTGCTTTGGTACGGATCTGGAAATTTCCAAAACCAGAAATTTTGACGTCAGTCCCCTGCACCAGACTTTGCGATATCAGATCAAAGAAAGCATCGACCATGTCTTTCGATTCGCGTTTGTTCAAGCCGATTTTCTCATAGAGTAAATCGGACAGATGCGCCTTGGTCAGCGCAGGTGTTTCCATACTTTCAACAGAAAAGTCCATGCTGTTCTTTCAAAGACTCAAGGCCATTCAACCACGCAAGCGCGCAGCCAACTGATCAGTCAGTTGCGTAATTTGCGCTGTCATGACAGCTTCGATTTGGGCTTCAGTCAGTGTCGCTTCATCGCTGTTCAGGGTCAAGCGCACAGCCATGCTTTTTTCGCCTTCATTCAAACCGCCTGCAGAAGGCTTATCGGGTTGAGGCCGGTAGACATCGAACAAAACAGCGTCGCGCAGAAGACCTTGACTGGGTGCCGACCAGACTGCCGCCATGAGCTCAGCGTGGTTTACTTTTTCGGCCACGATGATAGCAACATCACGCTCGACAGCTTGATAGCGTGGTACAGCTTGCGCCATGGGCACAGGCCTTCGCAAGACAGCGTCAAGATCGAGTTCAAAAACGACAGGTGCACTGGCCAATTCCCAGCCCTGACGCCAACGGGGGTGTAACTCGCCGATAAAGCCCACGACTTGACCGTTGATCTCAACCCGGGCACTTCGACCAGGGTGCAGTGCAGGGTGCTCTGCGGCTTGAAATTTGGCTTGGACGGGGGCCAACATCGCTTGCACATCGGCTTTGACATCATAAAAATCTACATTGCGCGATTTGCCGCTCCAGCCAACGGGCTCAACCGGGCCCCAGGCCATCGCCGCCACGCGCACAGGCTGATGAAAGCCTTTGACGGTGGTGTCTGTGTCTCGCACGCTGTCGTCACGCAGAAACACCCGACCCAACTCGAAGACGCGTACGCGATCGGCCTTGCGGTCGGAATTGAACTTGACGACCTGCAGCAGGGAGCCGATCAAGCTCGAGCGCATCACACTCATTTGGCTGGCGATCGGATTGAGCAGTCGAATGGGGTGAGCGTTGCCCGCCAATTGGTTTTCCCAGCTTTCTTCGACAAAGCTGAAGTTGATGGTCTCTTGGTAACCCAGACCCGCCAAGCTGCGGCGCACAGCAAAGGGACTGCGGTGTTGTTCGGCGCGAATCTTGGCGGTGATGGGTGCCAATGGAGGAGTGGTCGGCAGGTTGTTGTAGCCCACCATGCGGGCGATTTCTTCGATCAGATCTTCTTCGATTTGCAAATCGAAGCGCCAACTAGATGGGTTTACCGTGACGCTGCCTTCGCCTTCGATTACAGCAAAGCCCAGACCACGCAGAGCGTCGGCGCATTGTTTTTGCGTGAGCTGCATGCCAATGACTTTGACCGCTCGGGCCACGCGCAGCGTCACAGGCGGGTGCACCGGCAGGTTGACGATTTGGTCGTCAATGGGACCAACTTGCGTTTGCGGGGTGCCGCAAATGTCGATCACTAACTGGGTAATTCGTTCGATGTGCTCAACGGTTTGTTGTGGGTCCACGCCACGTTCAAAGCGATGACCTGCATCGGTCGAAAAGTTATAGCGGCGTGAACGACCAACAATAGCATTTGGCCACCAGAATGCGGCTTCGATGTAGATGTTTTGTGTGTCATCCGACACGGCTGTGGCGTTACCGCCCATGATGCCAGCGAGGGATTCAACCTGGTTATCGTCGGCAATCACGCCCACTTTGCTGTCGACGGTGACTGTGTTGCCGTTGAGCAGCTTGAGTTGCTCGCCCTCACGACCCCAGCGCACGTGCAGGCCACCATGGATTTTGTCGAGGTCAAAAATATGCGAGGGGCGACCGAACTCGAACATCACATAGTTAGATATATCAACCAGAGGGCTGACACTGCGCTGGCCACAGCGGGCCAGACGGTCCACCATCCAGGAAGGGGTGGTGGCTTTGGGGTTCACTCCCTTGAGCACTCGACCACTGAAGCGACCGCACAAATCGGGGGCTTCTATTTTGGCAGGCAGGCTATCGGCCACGGTCGCTTGAACTGCTGGAAATGCGACCTCTTGCAGCGGCGCACCGGTCAAAGCCGACACCTCGCGGGCGATACCGTACACACTCAAGCAATGCGCCAGGTTGGGCGTGAGTTTGAGGGTAAACAGCGTGTCGTCGAGGTTCAAGTACTGGCGAATGTTCTGGCCCAAGGGCGCGTCAACGGGCAGTTCCAACAGACCACCGTGGTCATCGGCAATTTGCAATTCTTTGGCCGAGCACAGCATGCCTTGGCTTTCGACACCGCGCAGCTTACCAACCTTGATGACAAAGGGTTTGCCGTCTTCGCCCGGTGGCAACTCGGCGCCGACCATGGCGCATGGAATGCGGATACCCACTCGGGCATTGGGCGCGCCACAAACAATGTTGAGCAAGCTGCCCTGACCGACGTCGACCTGGCACACGCGCAGGCGATCGGCATTGGGGTGTTGAACCGCTTCTTTGATCTCGCCCACGACGATGTGGGTGAACGGCGGTGCCACAGGCTCAAGTTCTTCTACCTCCAAACCGGCCATAGTCAAGGTGTCAGCCAGTTGCTGGGTGGTGAGTGGTGGGTTGCAGAATTCGCGCAACCAGGATTCAGGAAATTGCATGGTCTCTACTCGGTAATTTGCTCGGTCATTTGCGCAGGAATGTAAGGGGCGGGTTGCTTTACTGGAATTGACTCAGGAAGCGAATATCGCCATCAAAGAACAAACGCAAATCGTTCACGCCATAGCGCAGCATAGTCAGACGGTCTGGCCCCATGCCAAAGGCGAAGCCAATGAAGCGCTCGGGGTCCAGTCCCATGTTGCGCACCACGTTCGGATGCACCTGACCGGAGCCAGCCACTTCGAGCCAGCGGCCCGCCAAGGGGCCCGCTTGGAACTGGATGTCGATCTCGGCGCTGGGCTCAGTGAAAGGGAAAAAGCTGGGCCGAAAGCGCAGAACCAGATCGTCGCTTTCAAAGAAGGTGCGGCAAAAATCAGTGAACACGAATTTCAAGTCTTTGAAGCTCATGTTCTCGCCGATCCAAAGGCCTTCGCATTGATGGAACATGGGCGAGTGGGTGGCATCGCTGTCCACGCGGTAGGTGCGGCCAGGGGCAATCACTCGAATTTCTGGCATGCCTTGACCGGCATCGAGTTGGTTGCGGTAACGCTTAACGTGCTGCACCGCATGGCGGATTTGCATCGGGCTTGTGTGGGTGCGCAACAAGTAGCCGCCTTCGACGTAAAAGGTGTCGTGCATGGAGCGGGCTGGGTGGTCTTCGGGCGTATTCAGCGCCGTAAAGTTAAACCAATCGGTTTCGATCTCAGGGCCTTGCGCGACTTCAAAGCCCATGGAGCCAAAAATTTGTTCTATGCGCTCCAATGTGATGGACACGGGATGCAAGCCACCTTGTCCACGCAAACGACCAGGCAAGGTGACGTCCAGTGCTTCTGCTTTGAGCTGGCTTTGCAACTCGGCGTCCTGCAAGCCTTGGCGGCGTTCGATCAACGCGCCTTCAATGGCTTGTTTGGCCAAGTTGATGGCGGCGCCAAGTGTTTTTTTCTCGTCCACGCTCAATGCCGCCATGCCCTTCATCATCTCGGTGATGCGGCCGGATTTACCCATGTAAAGGGCTTTGACGTTCTCAAGGTCAGCAGGGGTTTGGGCCTGCGCAAAGCTTTGGCGGGCGCTGACAACAAGGGTGTCCAACTCGTTCATAAGGGTGCTTTTCAAAGAGCTGATCAAAGCTCAAAAAGGGAGTTCGAAATAAAAAAAGGATTGAAGCCTTCGCAAGCCTCAACCCCTTTTATTTACTGCGCGAAACGAGGGCTAAAGAGCCCCTGTCGCTCGTGAATTCAAGCGGCGGCCAGTGTGGCTTTTACTTGATTCACGATGCCAGCAAAAGCAGCCTTATCGTGCACGGCGATATCCGCCAACACTTTACGGTCGATTTCGATAGCAGCCTTTTTAAGGCCGTTGGCAAATTGGCTGTAGGTCATACCGCATTCACGCGCAGCAGCGTTGATACGGGCAATCCACAACTGACGAAAGACGCGCTTTTTGGCGCGACGGTCACGGTATGCATACTGACCCGCCTTCATCACCGCTTGTTTAGCGATACGGAAGACATTACCGCGGCGACCGCGGAAACCTTTGGCCAGGGCCAGGACTTTTTTGTGACGGGCGCGTGCCGTTACACCACGTTTAACGCGAGGCATGTGTGTTCTCCTTGATCGTCAGTGAATTACAGGCCAGCAGATGGCAGCATTTGTGCCATGTGACCCATGTTGGTCTCATGCACGCTTGTTGAGCCACGCAGGTGACGTTTGTTCTTGGTAGTCTTCTTGGTCAGAATGTGACGTTTGAAGGCTTGCCCGCGTTTAACGGTACCACCTGGACGAACGCGAAAACGCTTTTTAGCGCTGCTCTTGGTCTTCATTTTGGGCATATTCATGCTCCTTTACTTGTGCTCGTGAGGCGTCTGCAAACTCCTTGCAGCCTTGTTGGCCCCGAGCCACTTTTTTCAACAATTCACCGAAGTGAACTGTTATTTTGGAAAGAACTTGCGGCCTTTCACAAACCTTGATCGTTCAAGACTCCACAGCCACTGCTGGCGCAGTTTCTGAGGCTGTTTTACCTGCCAGCTTTTTACGTCCCGGCGCGATCATCATGATCATTTGGCGGCCTTCCAACTTAGGAAACTGCTCCACAACGATCAAATCCACCAACTCATCGCGAATGCGTTGGAGCAAAGCCATGCCGATTTCTTGGTGCGTAATTTCACGGCCACGGAATCTCAAAGTGATCTTGCATTTGTCACCATCGGCCAAAAACCGCTTGATGTTACGCATCTTGATGTTGTAGTCACCATCATCGGTACCAGGGCGGAATTTAACTTCCTTGATCTCAATGACCGTCTGCTTGGCTTTGGCTTCAGCAGCACGTTTTTGTTCTTGGTATTTGAACTTGCCGTAATCCATCAAGCGGCAAACCGGGGGGTTCGCTGTGGCAGCAATTTCAACCAAGTCCACGTCCAGCTCACCAGCCATTCGAAGCGCTTCAGACAATGACACGATGCCCATGGGCTCGTTGTCGGGACCCGAGAGGCGAACCTCGGGAAAGCTGATTTCACGGTTCAGGCGATGTTTGCGCTCTTCGCGCTGGCGACGATCACGAAATTCGGTAGCGATGGCTCAAATCCTTTACTAATTAGAGACTGTTAGAAACAGTCAAACCGACCTGCTCTCGCGAGCTAAAGCTTAAAAAAACAAACCACAAAGGTAAAGGATTTTAAACTTTAGAAGCAATGTCGGAAGTGATGCGTTCAATGAACGCTTCAATCGACATCACACCGAGGTCAATATTTCCCCGGGCGCGCACAGCGACGGTACCTGCCACTTTTTCCTTGTCGCCTGCGACAAGGATGTAAGGTGGCTTTTGCAATGAATGCTCTCGTATTTTATACGTGATTTTCTCATTGCGCAGGTCCAAGCTGACTCTAAGGCCTTGATTTGTCACTGATTTTTGCAGTTTTTCGGCGATTTCACGACAATAATCGGACTGCGCATCGGTGATGTTGAGCACATCGACCTGCACTGGGGCCAACCAAACTGGCAAAGCACCCGAGTGCTGTTCAATCAAAATACCGATAAAACGCTCCAAACTGCCCACGATCGCGCGGTGCAACATCACCGGTCGGTGACGCGCACCATCTTCCCCGACATACTCTGCGTCCAAGCGCTCGGGCATGGAGAAATCAACCTGGATAGTGCCGCACTGCCATTGTCGGCCGATCGCATCCTTGAGGGTGTATTCAATCTTGGGGCCATAAAAGGCGCCATCGCCAGGTGAAATGATGTAGTTACAGCCAGAAGCCTTCAGGCTTTCAATCAAGGCCAACTCGGCACGTTCCCAGCTTTCATCAGAGCCGATCCGCTGCTCAGGTCGTGTGGCCACTTTGTAGATGATGTCGGAAAAGCCAAAGTCTGCATAGACCTTTTGCAAAAGTGCTGTGTAGTTCACGCACTCGGCCAATATCTGTGCTTCGGTGCAGAAAATATGGCCATCGTCTTGCGTAAAGCCGCGTACACGCATGATGCCGTGCAGGCCACCCGTAGGTTCGTTGCGGTGACATTGACCAAACTCTCCATAGCGAAGAGGCAAGTCGCGGTAGCTCTTGAGGCCCTGATTGAAAATAAGGATGTGGCCCGGGCAGTTCATTGGCTTGAGCGCGTAATCGCGCTTTTCCGACTCGGTGACGAACATGTTTTCGCGGTACTTGTCCCAGTGGCCGGTTTTTTCCCACAGACCTTTGTCCAGAATTTGCGGGCCTTTGACTTCCAGGTAACCGTTATCTCGGTAAACGCGGCGCATGTACTGCTCCACCTCTTGCCAAACGGTCCAGCCCTTGGGGTGCCAAAACACGGTGCCAGGCGAATGCTCATCAATGTGGAACAAGTCCAGCTCACGGCCGAGCTTGCGGTGATCGCGCTTTTCGGCTTCTTCCAAGCGGGTCAAGTACTGTTGCAAATCGTCTTTGCTGGCCCAAGCGGTGCCATACACGCGCTGGAGCATTTCGTTTTTGCTGTCACCACGCCAGTAAGCGCCGGCGACCTTCATTAACTTGAAATGCCTAAGCTTGCCGGTGCTGGGTACGTGGGGGCCACGGCACAGATCTTCAAAAGCACCTTCGCGATACAGACTGACGTCTTGATCTGCCGGAATACTGGCAATGATTTCTGCCTTGTAGTGCTCGCCCATGCCTTTGAAATAGGCCACGGCATCGTCACGCGGCAAAACACGTCGAACAATTGGCTCGTCTTTGTTAGCCAATTCGCTCATGCGCTTTTCAATGGCAACCAAATCTTCGGGCGTGAAGGGTCGGCTATGGGCAAAGTCGTAATAAAAGCCATTTTCAATCACGGGGCCGATGGTGACCTGTGCTGCAGGGAACAAATCTTTCACCGCATAAGCCAACAAGTGCGCGGTGGAGTGGCGGATCACCTCCAAACCGGCTTCGTCCTTGGCGGTGATGATGGCCAAAGCGGCATGGGCTGTCATCTGATAGCTCGTATCGACCACTTGGCCGTTGACTAAACCGGCCAAAGCCGCCTTGGCCAAGCCGGCGCCAATCGACGCAGCCACTTCGGCCACAGTTACGGGGCCGGGAAACTCACGCAATGAACCGTCGGGAAGTGTGATCTGAACCATGTAATTGCAATTTAAAGCGCACGGCAAGGGCCGTGCTGAAAGTGTTTAGTACTTATTTTAACGTGTGGCCGACTTCAATTCATTCAGACCGAACTGCACACTCACTTATTCTAATTTGCATTAAAAACATTAATAATATAGCCAAGTTTTCAGGGAGAAAAAATCATGGCCAGAACTGCAAGCGGCGTCGAGCATATAGAAGCCGCACGCAAACTGTTGAAATCCGCGCGCACTGCCGATGATCTGCGCCTGGCGCAGTCGGTCCTGCTGCCCCTGGCGTTGGGGCTAAGCATCGAGCAGACCGCGCTGGCCATTGGGCGTTCCAGTGGCGCCACCTGTACCATGCGCACGCGCTTTGGCAAGGTGGCGGCCGGCGAGATGCTCGCGCCTCGTAGCAAGCGCGAGTTACGCAACAGGGCCAACACCAACCTCGCGCGTGAGCGACAAATTCTCGATCAAGTTCTACCTGACGCCGCCACGGGTGGTGTTGTCATCATCCCCCTGATCAAACCAGCCATCGAAGCCAAGCTGGGAAAGACCTTGGCGTTGTCCAGCGTGTACCGCATGCTGGCACGTCACGGCTGGCGCAAGCTCGCCCCCGACACCCATCATCCGCAGGGTGACCCCGAAGCGAGGCAAGACTGGAAAAAAAACTCCCCAGCGCTTTGGACGAGATCGTAAAGAGCTTTGCCAAGATCAAGCCTATGCGTCTGATGTTCCAGGATGAAGCCAGGTTCGGGCGGATAAGCGACACGCGCTATTGCTGGGCACGTCGGCCCATGCGACCGATGGTCAAGGCCATGCTCACCTACCAGTACACCTATGCCTACGGCGCTGTCACCCCTCTGGACGGGAAATTCGATTCACTGGTGCTGCCCTTGGTCAACACAGAGTGCATGCAACTGTTCATCACCGAAATTGGCAAGCGCTATCCTGAGGAAAACATTGTCATGGTGGTCGATGGCGCGGGCTGGCACAAGAGCAAGACCTTCGCCTTACCCGAGAACTTGCGGCTGCATTTCTTGCCGCCCTAATCGCCACGCGAGTTCGACACCAAACTGAGTTTTTGACTGTTCCACTTCAATAAAATCAAGCACTTACAGTTGATTTTCTGATTTTTATGTAGTGGCAATATTGTTTGCTATTTGTGTTGGTAATATGTGTTGCAATGCGCCTCGTGCTTTGGTATACTTTTCTTCATGTTCACAAAAC